>DASXYZ010000043.1:0-1556 GCA_036502185.1 Rhizomicrobium sp. | reverse complement strand
ACTGGCGACACTTGGAGGATAGGCCACAAGATCCCGCCGCAGCCGCAAGCGAGAGAGGCCTATCCTTTTCACCTGGCCAACCGTAACAAGCGTGGCGTCACACTCGACCTGAAATCTCCGAGGGCCCAGCCGGTTCTCGAGGGGCTGGTCAAGTGGGCCGACGTGTTCATCGTCAACACCCCGCATCCTGCGCGCAAGCGATTGAAGCTCGAATATGATGATGTCGCGCATTGGAATCCGCGTCTAATCTATGCGGATCTCACAGGCTTCGGCGAAAAGGGGCCCGACGCCGATCTGCCGGGATTCGACATCACGTCCTATTGGGCGCGAAGCGGCTTGTTGTCGATGACGCGCGACGCTGGCGAGCCGCCGACCTGGCCGGTGGCCGGAAGCGGCGACAATGCCACCGCAGTCGGCCTCTATTCCGCGATTGTTACGGCGCTCTATCGTCGTGAGCGAACCGGCAAGGGGTCCTATGTCACGACGTCGCTCCTCGCTGAGGGCGTCTGGTCGGCAAGCGTTTCAATCCAGGCCGCGCTATGCGAAGCGAAATTCTTTGGACCGCACGACCGAAAGAATCCGGCAAATGCGGCGTTGAATGTGTATCGCGCTTCGGACGGCGCCTGGTTCCTTCTTGTCGTTACGCCCGACAAACTCCCCGCCGTTGCGAAAGCAATCGGCCGTGCCGATCTCCTCACGGATCCGCGATTCGCCGATCCGGGCAAGCTGACGCAGAACATGGCCCAGCTGACCGCGATTTTCGACGAAGTCTTCTGCTCGCAGCCGATGACGCATTGGTACGACGCCTTCAATGGCGTTCACGTCACCTTCGGCGTCGTGCGCGGGCCCGAGGAAGTCATCAACGATCCGCAGCTGCGTGCGAATGAGATCGTCGTTCCGCTCGAAGGCGCAGGCGGCAAACTGACCTCGACCATCAGCAGCCCCATTCAGGTGCACGGCGTGACGAAAGTGGCTGCGAAGCGCGCTCCGGCGCTTGGAGAACACAACCAGGAGGTTCTCGAGCAGCTCGGGTTCACCGCCGCCGAAATCGACGGCCTCCGCGCGAGCGGCGCCATTCCGAAGGCGAAGGAGCGCGCGACCGCGGCCGAATGAGACCGCTCCCAAACGATTGGTGGATGGGGTCGCCGGACAATTCGGGCGTTGCCACTCAATTTTGAAAAGCGAGAGCGGACATGAAGGCGAGTCCCGAAACCGGAAAGCTCTGGCGCGCTGCGACCGCACGCATGCCCAAGCGGGGCATGTTCCACGCCATCGGGTTCAAGCGCGAGATCGCGAGCGGCGTTGCCGGAGTCGAAACGGCGCTCGCGATTGTCATGGGCGATCTGAGCGAGGACGCGCCGCTGCTGCGCATTCATTCACAGTGCTTCACCGGCGAGGCGCTGGGCTCATTGCGTTGCGATTGTGGCGACCAGCTTGCAATGGCCTTGCAAGCTGTCGCCGATGAGCGGCGTGGGGTGGTGATTTACGAATATCAGGAGGGTCGAGGCATGGCGAAGCTGCAGGCATATGAGCTGCAAGACGCCGGCATCGACACC
>DASXYZ010000042.1:0-107862 GCA_036502185.1 Rhizomicrobium sp. | reverse complement strand
CTTGTCGCGGAAACCGGCGACATCGCAGGCAGTCTCCGCGTCGCAAAAACCGCCAGCTTCAGCGGCTACAATCTTATCAATTACCTTCATCCCGTGATTGCCCTGCCGGGCGTCCCGGGTGGGCCGGAACCCGCGCTCGTTCTCGCCATTGCGCGCCAGGAAAGCGAATTCGACCCCGGCGTGGTGAGCGGCGCGGGCGCACGCGGCCTGATGCAGGTGATTCCGGCATCGGCGAAGCGCGCGGCCGATGCGCTGGGCCTGCGCTACCGCCCTTCCGACCTCACCGGCGATCCGAATTACAATATCCGCCTCGGCATGCAGGTGCTCAGCGAATATCTCGATCGCTGGGACGGGTCCTACATTCTCGCCATCGCGACCTACAATGCCGGCCCGGGAAATGTGCAGAGATGGATCGATACTTACGGCGATCCCCGCACGCCGGGCGTCGATCCCGTGGACTGGATTGAATCGGTTCCGTATCCGGAGACGCGCAATTACGTTCAGCGCGTGCTGGAGAATGTCGAAGTCTATCGCGACCGGCTGGCGGGACGCGACGAGCCGCTGCAAATCCTGGCCGATATTTACCGGCCCGACGCGCCACAGTCCATTCCGCTCCGCTACACGCCGCCGGCACAGCAACTCGTAGCCGCCTCGCCCGCCGGCATACCGACGCCGCTGGCACGGCCCGCCACGACCGCCGATCCGCCTGTTCCTGACGCCATTCCAAAACCGAAACCTGCACCGTGAAAATACCAGCCGTTGCGGCTGAGAGACTACCACTGCGACGGCGTCGCGAAGCGGACGAAGGCGGTGGTCCAGGCTTCGATCGGCTGGCCGCCCATCGAGGGCGGAAGGAAGCGCCAGTTCTTCTTGACGTAATCGAGCGTGATCCGGTCGAGGTCGGAATTCCTGCTGCTCTTGAGAATTTTCGCATCCTCGACCGAACCGTCGGGCAGGATGAGAAGATGGAGCATGATGACGGCCGCTCTCGCGCTGCTGCGCAGATCGTAGGGCACATCCGGCGCGGTGTTGACATGCCGCGGATCGATCCGCGGCGGCACCACCTGCCCCGCTCCGCTCGCCACGATGGCGTCGGGATCGCCGCGCTGGGAGACTATCGTGATTTCCGGCTGTGGCACGACCACGTCCTCGGGAGCCTGGAACACCCACTTGATGGGTGGCGGCGGCGCGGATTGCGGCGTCAGGTGCGGATTGAAGACGCTGAGCTCGAATTCGCGGGTGGTGGTGACGCTTTCGAACGACGGCCGCACCCAGGTAATCAACCAAAACGCCATGAGGTGCAGAAGAATGACGAATCCGACCGAAACGATCCGCTCGGACCTGCTTGATGAGATCGTCCCATTATTCGAATTGGTAATGCCCACCGACGCTCCTTGCCTCGTCCATCCAGCTATCCACAAATCAGGTCATATGCTGCTAAACCAGCACAGTTTAATATCGCGTCCAATATTTCAACGATCCAAGCAATCAGGGAAGCAGCCTTTCGCTGTCTAAGCCTTCCTTCAGGCAAACGACAAACAAGTCTACGAACGCCGCAATTAGCAAACCGAGGCCCCTGAGCTTTGTCCCGAGATCAGGTCCGCTTTCAATTAGTAATCTGGCCAATAGCCGCTTGCCGAATATGCTGCCGGCGTCCGACGAGCGTTCAAGAAACCTTCTAGCATTTGCCAAATCCTTTTCCATTCCCAGACCCAGGAAGTACAACTTGCCCAAGTCGTGGAGTGCAGGCGCAAAGCCCCTGGCGCCGGCAAAGCTGAACGCTTCTCTCGCATCCCTATAGCGTTGCATGCGAAGAAATAACCGCCCCAGGTAATAGTGCCCTCGAACCGATCCGATCTCGCTCACACGAGAAAACCAGCTTTCCGATTTCGAAAGATCAACCTCTGTTCCTATGCCGAGCGCGCAGGCACGCCCTAATTCCAGCATAGCGAGCAACGACCCACTCTGAGCCATGCTGGTTAGAGAAATAATTCCTAGCTGCGGGTTTGATTTTAAGAGCGCCTTCGATCTGCGCCAGGCAGAAACATCCGGCTCCAAAGCGTATTCAATAGGTAATTCCTCCCGCATTACCCGTGTTTGACTTCAATTGTCATCCGGTGTCCAAGGATTGCTGTTCCCCAAGTTCGGCTCGAGATAGTTAGGGAACTGGTTTATGGGTTCAGTGCTGGTTTGAGGAGCAGGTGAGGGCTGGGGTGCAGCTTCTGGACTGGCCTGGGTGGACGATGGAAGTTCGGGAATGGTTTCCAATTCTGGATCCGCCGTTGAAAGCTGAACAGCAAGACTTCCCAGCCTGAAAATCGCATCGATCACCGGTTTTGAAACGACACCAAGGGCAGTCGCGGCCCCCGAAAGTGACGAATAAATATCGACCCGTAAGAAGTCACCAAGCATACTGTTGGGATTGTATGGTATAAGACCAACTTCTGCTGCGTCGGCGATTAGGTTCGAGTAGCAGGCAGACGAGGCGGTGTTGATGCATTGGACGCCTTCCTGCCGCACCTCCCCCTGTGTACAGGTTCCGGGATGCAGCGTGCAGTTGAACAGATACCCAAATGCCCCCGTCACCGCCCCATTCTCGAATTTGCCTCCACCGAGCATTGAACCAAAACCTCCGGCAACCGCTGCTTCCGTGGCACCAAAGGCGGCCTGTTCCCAATTCTGCGGCGGACCTGGCTCGAATTGCGAAGCAAAGCCGGCGGCGATAAAGCCGGACCCGAATTTTCCCCCGCCGGCGACACTCACGATCCCACCCACGAGCGAGTGCGTTACGAGCGTGCTGGCATCGCGCGCAATCGTCTCGGTCGCGGGTATGGCTTCGGTCAAGTTTCCGGCTTCGGCGAACATTCCAGCCTGAAGCGCCCCCAGTGCCGCGCCTTTAAGATTGCCGGTTATGATGGCGCCGCTCATGCCTCCAAGTATCCCGGCATTCACGACCGTCGCAAGCGAAGCCGAGCTGGTGACAAAGCCCAATTCCAATCCGATTTCCGGCAGCACTTCCCATTGCTGGAAAACAGCGACGACGATAAAGGCAGCAATGTCCCGGAAAATCGAATTGTTCCAGAAGCACCCGAGAAAACACAATCCGCTCGGGTCGGTGAAGCCGAGGGGGTTGTTCAGCACGTAGCTGTAGCGGTTCAGGTCCTGCGGGTTGTAGGGGGCTTCGACTGTGGGATCGGCGGAGAGGAAGCGGCCGATCGCCGGATCGTAGACGCGGGCGTTGAAGTTGATCAGGCAGACGCCGTTCGGAATGTGCTCCTGGCCGGTGAAGCCGCGGGTGAAGGGCGGCTGGGGGCCGTCCGAACAGTTCCGCGGCGACCATTGCGAAGGATCGCGCGCCTCGCCCCAGGCGTCGTACGAATAGCGGTCGATCGCCTGGCCGTAGTTCGGGTTCGCGTTGCCGTTGGGTAGAATCCGGTTGCCGTCGACAATCACCGACACCGAGCCCAGATGATCGAGCACGGGATAGTAGACCGAGGTCGTGGCGCTGTTCTGGGTGACGACAATCGCTACCATCTTGCCGTCGGCCATGATGTAGTCGCGGTCCACATAAGGCATGACCGACGGCCCCATGCCTGTTCCCCGAAGCGCGCAGCGCGAAGGGGGATGCTCGCTCAGCACGCCGGAGGCCGGATCGGAGAGGTATTTCGTCAGCGCCCTCGGCGCGTTCATCTCGATGCGGTTGTGTTCGGGATCGTAACTGTAGGCGATGTTCGTCGCCCCTTCATGGGTGATCGAGGACGGGCGGTTGAACGAGGTCCAGGCGAGCTTGTTGATGGCGCTCGAATCGCACTGCGCCGCCGTGGTCTCGCATTTCAGATTGCCGTCGCCGTCGTAGAAGAAATTGATCGTGTGTTGCCGCCCCGGATGCCGTCCACAGTGCAGCCGCCGCACACGGCAATCGAGGAGACGGCGTGGGCCAGCACGGAGTTCGGGCCGGATTGCGGGGTGGTGTAGGTGCCCGCATCGGATTTCTGGCAGACGTTGGTCCCCGCGAAAGCGGGGGATCGCGTCGTAGTCGACGGTCGTGTGCTTGCCGTCCTTGCGGGTGTTGTCCGGCCCGTAGCCGCCGATATTCGCAAGGCGGTAGAGCGGGCTCCCCCGTTTGCGCGAAACGCGGCCGGCTGGGCTGCGCAGAAATACTCGGTCAAGTCGCTCGTGCCGGCCAGCGTATCGGTGGGGTCCGAGAGTCGCCCTTTTAGCGGCAAACATCGATCCTACCACTGCGATGGCGTGGCGAAGCGGACGAAGGCGGTGGTCCAGGCTTCGATCGGCTGGCCGCCCATCGAGGGCGGAAGGAAGCGCCAGTTCTTCTTGACGTAATCGAGCGTGATCCGGTCGAGATCGGAATTCCTGCTGCTCTTGAGAATCTTCGCGTCCTCAACCGAACCGTCGGGCAGGATGAGAAGATGGAGCATGATGACCGCCGCTCTCGCGCTGCTGCGCAGATCGAAGGGAACATCCGGCGCGGTATTCACGTGCCGCGGATCGATCCGCGGCGGCACCACCTGCCCGGCTCCGCTCGCCACGATCGCGTCGGGATCTCCCCGCTGGGAAACGATCGTGATCTCCGGCTGTGGCACGACCACGTCCTCGGGAGCCTGGAACAGCCACTTGATGGGTGGCGGCGGCGCTCGCGAAGTAACGTGCGGATTGAAGACGCTGAGCTGTAGTTCCCGGGTGGTGCTGAAGCTCTCGAACGACGGCCGCACCGCGGCGATCAGCCAGAATACGACAAGATGCAGAAGAATGACGAATCCGATCGAGGCGGCGCGATCGGACCTGCTTGAGGTGTAAATTCCTCCATTCACGTGGCTGCCCACCGCAGCGATTGGGACCGTGGAGCGCGTCCACATATCGGGTTCGATGTTGATAGAGCTGCACAAACGAACAGCAAAATGCAATACATGCACATATTCCCAAGTCGATGTAACACAATCACTTATTTTCCGACGTTCGCTACGCTGGTGATTCGCAGATTCCTTTTGTCGAGTGTCACTACAAATTCGTTATAATCTCGCGGGATACTTCCGACGATCTCTTCCGGGGCGCCGTCGGATTGGGGCCTTGTAATTGTGATGGAATTGGCATCCTCTTTCCTCCAGAAGGAAACGATGAGCGATGTTTCAGTTTCCGCGACAGAAATTTGGTACTGCGACCAATCCGGTCTTCGCCGCCTTAGCTCCGGCAATGCACGCTCTATTGCATGAAGGTCGTAGCTCGTAAGCGTCGTGTGGACCTTCCAGAAATCTCTGTTCGAGATTCCTGCGACTGCCCCACATGTAAGTGCGATGCCGATTATTACGAATAACGCTCCAAGCCTCTTCATCCAGATATCTCCTGATTACTAGTCGGGAAGTGGCTGAACGCCACTTTGAGGTGTCCACTCCAAGATATTTCCCGACGGCGTTCCGACAGTGAAGAAGTTCCACGTTCCATTTGGGCCACCATGTTGCATGAACCACATATCACTATTCGGGCCACCTATAGAGAAGTGATCCGAACTCCAGTAATCATTCGCTCTCGACGTCGGGTGGCCCCATTCGTCCGAATAGGCGCCATGGGTGTGCCCCATACCAATTAGTACCAGGCCACTCGGAGCGGCGTTCCCATTAATGGTTAAAGGAAGCTGCAATCCTCCACCGCCGTGCAATCCCATGTTGTACGGATCGGAGAAGCCGTACAACGCTGAGCTTGGATCCTGATAGTATAACCAATCATATTCCGTGTTTAGTGTGATAGAAATTGGATTCATTATCCCTTCGATCTGTGCTGCCGCTGACTCCCGTGTGGCAAATGCTGCACCAGGATTATCAAGTGGGTAGCGCTGACCGACTCCAGTTCCAGTTCCTCCACTACCACGAGATGCTGTTATTTGTTTATCCTCCGCTCTCCAAGACGCCGCGTACGCAAAAGCCGCGGTCATTGCTCCATTTGCGAACTTGCCGCCGCCGAGGACGGCAGCGAAGCCGCCGAGAACGGAACTGACGACCGCACCCTGAATCGTGGGCGTATTGCCCATGAGCGGACCCGCGAGCGAGCCTACACCGCCCGAGAGGAATCCGGATGTGAAGTTCTGATGATTGATGACGCTGGTGAGACCGCCGACCATTCCGCCGGCGATCAGATAGCCGGCGGCGTTGGCGACCTGTCCGCCTCCCAGCGCGGTTCCGATACCGCCCCCCACTGTTGGAACCAAACCCGCAAACGCAGCGGCGCTCCCGGCACTGATCAGTGCACCGCCGATTTTGCCGGTGGCTGCGTATCCCGCTATGCCACCTGCGATTCCCGCGTTTGCGACGAGAAGCGCTGTGTTTGCGGTTACTGCATCGAAGGCTGCGAAAACTCCCCCGCTGGCGTCGAGGAATGGGGTCAATGTTTCAAGCCAAGGAAGTCCAACGAACACCAGCGCAATGTCGAGCGCCGGCGCGAACCAGCTCTGCTGCCAGAAGCACCCGAGGAAGCACAGACCGCTCGGGTCGGTGAAGCCGAGGGGGTTGTTCAGCACGTAGCTGTAGCGGTTCAGGTCCTGCGGGTTGTAGGGGGCTTCGACTGTGGGATCGGCGGAGAGGAAGCGGCCGATCGCCGGATCGTAGATGCGGGCGTTGAAGTTGATCAGGCAGACGCCGTTCGGAATGTGCTCCTGGCCGGTGAAGCCGCGGGTGAAGGGCGGCTGGGGGCCGTCCGAACAGTTCCGCGGCGTCCATTGCGAGGGATCGCGCGCCTCGCCCCAGGCGTCGTACGAATAGCGGTCGATCGCATGGCCCCAGTTCGGATTCGCGTTGCCGTTGGGCAGAAGCCGGTTGCCGTCGACAATGACCGATACCGAGCCCAGATGATCGAGCACGGGATAATAGACCGAGGTCGTGGCGCTGTTCTGGGTGACGACAATCGCCACCATCTTGCCGTCGGCCATGATGTAGTCGTGGTCGACATAGGGCGTGACGCTCGGCCCCATGCCTGTCCCCCGAAGCGCGGAGCGCGAAGGGGGATGCTCCGTCAGCACGCGCGACGCCGGTGTAGGCGCCCGCGTCGGACTTCTGGGAAATATTCCCGATCGCCGACCGTTGAGGCTTTATTCGTTCTCGGACAAGCGCTGTGCGTGCTTCGACAGGCTCAGCATGAGGTGGAGTTTTATTGCCATCAGCATTCGTGCAAGTACAAACGTGCTCATCCTGAGCTTGTCGAAGGACACAGATCGCCTGTGCAGCTCTCGGCACATCAGCACCGCAGAGGCTGCGGATCGCTGACGTTCCGGAGTTTCATCCGCTGCGACTGTCGAGAGCGGTTACCCGGCGCATTGCGCCGCGCGATGCTGCTCTACCGGCTGAAGGACAGCCACTCCCGCGCGAGGCGCTGGGCTTCCGCGATCTGGTTGGAATTCATTTCCCGCGAAATCTGCGCCCGCCAGGTCTTGGCGAGCTCGCTGCCCTTCATCGCCGCGAGGTTGAACCATTTGTGCGCGGCAATGTAATCCACGGTCACACCCTGCCCGGTCGAGTAGGCAAGGCCCAGATTGTAGAGCGCTTCCGTCCGCCCCTGTCTCGCGTCGCATTCGAACTGCGACAGCGAATCGATGTCTATGCACGCCATCTTCGCCCCCTGAAACAGCCGGCGACCCGCCGTTCATCACCCCGCGTTCGCCTGCGTGGAACAAGCATTGCGCGGGATAACTAAGGAGGAGTTAACGGCCGGGCACCCACGGCAATCAAGTCCGCCGGGATACTTTGCTCGAGAGCGGTTCTAATTCTCCCAGCGAAAGCCATGGCGGCGATAGTATTCGCGGTAGTCCCAATGCGGCGCGTCGGAGGAATAGCAGCGGTCGCCAGCGGGATCGCAGACGAGATGTCCGCCCGTTTCCATATTGAGGCCATGCACCCGCTCGCCAGGGCCTAAACCGCAGTCGCCGCAGGCGCCACGAACGTGTCGAAACTGTTCGTCGCCATATCGGTAGCAGCGGTCGCCGCTCGGATTGCAGTGAATATGGACGCAGCCGTGCGCGTCGCACCGGGTTGCCGTGCTGCCGGCAGAGGCGCTGCCTGTCGGCACAATCAGCGCGAGACACGCCAGCACTGCCAAACCGGATCGCGGGTCCGCGATCATCGAACGATCCCGAGGTCAGCGCCGCATCCTCTTCCAAACAGAAGGGAATGCCAAGCTCAGACCGGGGTGGGTGGAATTAGAGGGAGGAGTGACAGGAGGTGCGACTATCCGGCGTGGGTAAAGGGCCGGCGTTCTTGCGGGCTTGGCCGCGGCCGCCCGACCTGCGCATTCGCGCCCGTCCGGCGACCGCGGCCTCAGCCTTGATCATGAGGTGCCCTACATCGCGGCGGGTGCAGCGGCAGCCTTCTTTGACCGGCGAGTTTTCCGCTTCGCAGTCTTCTTGGCTGCCTTACGGCGCGTGGTCTTTCTCGCCGCGCCGCGCGCGCCGGCCTTGCGGACCGTACGCTTCTTTTTGGTCGCGGCCTTCTTCTTGGACTTCTTTGCAGTCATTGGCATGTGAAACGACTCCTCTGGTTTTCGGGCTCCGCGAATCGCGTGCCCAAAACGCGAAGAATATGAGGGGGTTGCGTTAACGAAGCAATAGCGGGGGGGCGGGGGCGATTTCCGGCACCGGCCCGAAATTCGAAAAACATCGCATTTTACTGGCTTTTCCGGAGTTCATCCGTGTACGGATCGAATTGCCTGCCGCATCCGCGCCGGACAGTCAACGGCTTGCAAATGTGCGAATCACCCCTTTTCGGCGATTCCGATTCGCTTCTGCAGGAGGGCGTTGACGGCCTGCGGATTCGCTTTTCCGCCCGTCTGTTTCATCACCTGGCCGACGAACCAGCCCAGAAGATTGGGTTTCGTTTTCAGCGCCGCGACCTTGTCGGGATTGGATGCAATCACGGCTTCGATCGCCTGTTCGATCGCGCCCGTATCCGTCACCTGAAGCAGTCCGCGTGCCTGCACCACGCGTTCGGGATCGCCGCCCTCGGTCCACACGATGTCGAGAACATCCTTGGCGATTTTTCCGGAAATCGTTCCCCCGTCCATCATTCGGAGAATGGCGTTGTTGTCGCGCGCGGAAACCGGGCAATCCGAAATGGCGAGGCCATCGCGGTTGAGCCGGCCGAGCACCTCGTTGTTGAGCCAGTTGGCCGCCGCCTTGGGATCGATGCCCTGCGCCAGCTCTTCGTAATAGACGGCCAGTTCCCGCTCGGCGGTGATCACGCCCGCGTCGTAGGCCGAAATTCCGTAATCGCGGATGAAGCGCGCCTTCTTGTCGTCCGGCAGTTCCGGAAGGCCATCGGCGATCTCCGCGATCCACGCCTCGTCGATGACGAGGGGAAGAAGGTCCGGATCGGGGAAGTAGCGGTAATCGTGCGCCTCTTCCTTCGAACGCATGGCGCGCGTCCGGCCCGACTTTGAGTCGAACAGCCGGGTTTCCAGGTGGATGATGCCGCCGCCTTCGAGTATTTCGATCTGGCGGCGCGCCTCGTATTCGACCGCCTGCGCGATGAAGCGCATGGAATTGACGTTCTTGACCTCGCAGCGGGTGCCGAGCGGCGCGCCCGGGCGGCGCACCGAGACGTTCACGTCGGCCCGGAGCGATCCTTCGTCCATGTTGCCGTCGCAGGTACCGAGATAGCGGACGATGGCGCGCAGCTTCTTCACGAAAGCCGCGGCTTCCTCGCTCGAGCGCATGTCGGGCTTCGAAACGATTTCCATCAGCGCCACGCCGGCGCGGTTGAGATCGACATGCGAATGGTCGGGATGCTGATCGTGCAGGCTCTTGCCCGCGTCCTGTTCGAGATGGAGCCGCTCGATGCCGACGCGCACGGTCCGCTTCGGCAGGTCGAGAAGCACCTCGCCTTCCCCGACGATGGGGTGCTTGTACTGCGAAATCTGATAGCCCGCGGGCAGGTCCGGATAGAAATAGTTCTTGCGATCGAAAACGGAGGTGCGGTTGATCCGGGCCTTCAGGCCGAGACCGGTGCGGATCGCCTGCTCGACGCAGAACCGGTTGATCACCGGCAGCATGCCGGGCATCGCTGCATCGACGAAACTCACCTGCGTGTTGGGCTCGCCGCCAAACGCGGTGGACGCTCCGGAAAACAGTTTGGCCTTCGAGAGCACCTGCGCATGGACTTCCATGCCGACCACGACTTCCCAGTCGCCCTGAGCGCCGCGGATGTACTGCGCAGTGATCTCGGCGTGCCCGCTCATCCGGCATCCCACCATCGGTTCGGCCGCGCGGCAAAGTCCGCAGCCTGCTCGATCGCATGAGCCGCCCGAAGCACAATCGGCTCCTCGAAGGCCCTGCCGATCACCTGCAGGCCGAGGGGCAATCCCGTCTTCGTCAGCCCGGCGGGAACCGATATTGCCGGAAGACCCGCGAGGTTGACCGTCACCGTGAACACGTCATTGAGATACATGGAAACCGGATCGTGGCTTTTCGCGCCGAGTGCAAAGGCCGGGCCCGGCGTGGATGGCGTCAGCAGCACGTCGCAGCGCTCGAAGGCTTCGTCGAAATCGCGCGCGATCAGGGTGCGCACCTTCTGCGCGCGAACGTAATTGGCATCGTAGTAGCCGGCCGACAGCACATAGGTTCCGATCAGGATCCGGCGGCGCACTTCCGCGCCAAATCCTTCTGCCCGGCTGCGCTCATAGAGCTCCATGACATCGCGCGCGCCGCTTGCCCTGCGGCCGTAGCGCACGCCATCATAGCGCGCGAGGTTCGACGAGGCTTCGGCAGGCGCGACGATATAATAGACCGGGAGCGCATGTCGGGTGTGCGGAAGACTGATGTCCACGATCTCCGCACCCTGGCTTCGCAGCCACTCCGCGCCCTTTGCCCAGAGCGCATCGATCTCGGGCGGCGCGCCTTCGATCCGGTATTCGCGCGGAACGCCAACCCGCAGACCGCGAACGCCTTGCTCGATTCCCTTCTCGTGATCGGGAACCGGAAGATCGACGCAGGTGGAGTCCCTCGAATCCATGCCTGCCATCGCGTTCAGCAGAATGGCGGCGTCGCGCACGCTGCGTGTCATCGGTCCCGCCTGGTCGAGAGACGACGCAAACGCGACGATACCCCGGCGCGAACAGCGGCCGTAGGTCGGTTTCAATCCGACAATCCCGCTCACGGCGGCAGGCTGGCGGATCGAGCCGCCGGTGTCCGTGCCTGTGGCGGCAGGACACAGGCGCGCCGCCACTGCGGCAGCCGACCCACCGGACGAGCCGCCGGGTACCACGTTCTGGTTGGAGTCGCGCGCGCGCCAGGGATTGACCACCGGCCCGAAGTGACTCGTCTCGTTGGACGAGCCCATCGCGAATTCGTCCATGTTGGTCTTGCCGAGCAGCACCGCCCCGCAATCCCAAAGATTCTGCGTGACGGACGATTCGTAGGGCGGAATGAAATCTTCGAGGATGCGGCTCCCGGCGGTGGTACGCACGCCTTTGGTACAAAACAGATCCTTGATCGCGAGCGGTATGCCCTCGAGCGGGCGCGGCTCGTCCGCGGCGATCCGCCTGTCCGATTCGGCGGCCATCGCAAGCGCATGTTCCGGAGTTTCGGTCACGAACGCATTGAGCGGACGGGCAGCCGCCATGGCCTGCAGGCTGGCGCGGGCAAGCTCGACCGCGGAAATTTTCCCCGACCGAAGCGCCTGGCGCGCATCGGCAACGGTGAACTCCGTCGCCGCGGAGGGCAGCGGCATCGGCTACTCCACCACCTTCGGCACCACGAAGAAACGATCTTCCGCCTGCGGTGCATTGCTCATCAGGGCTTCGGCCTCGTCGCCTTCGGTTACGATATCCTCCCGCATCCGGAGCCGTTGCGCGACGACGCTGGTCAGCGGCGGCACACCGGACACGTCCACATCCTTCAGCTGCTCGATCCAACCAAGAATGCCGTTGAGTTCGTCTGCCATCGGGGCTACCTGCTCGTCGCTCAGCGCGATGCGGGCGAGCCTTGCAATATGACGCACCGTTTTTTCGTCGACGGACATCGGATTTCCGGGCGGAATGTCTGCGGTTTGCTAGCAATCCATCCCGCCGCTGGCAAGGCAGCCCATCCGAAACCCGCAATGTGGTGAAATGGTGCTCGTCGATCTTCCCGGTCTTCGCCAAGAACTGGCACACGGCGCGCGATTGATTGGTCTCGATCTCGGCGAGAAGACGGTCGGAATTGCGATTTCGGACACCGGTCGCGCCGTGGCCTCGCCACTCGCAACACGAAAGCGTACGAAGTTCACAACGGACTTTGAAGCATTGAGGACTCTTGTCGCCGAACATGGCGCGGGCGGCCTCGTGGTCGGATTGCCGCTCAACATGAACGGAACGGAAGGTCCCGCCGCACAGTCGGCACGCGCCTTCGCCCGCAATTTTGCAGCGCGATCGGACGTGCCGGTGCTCCTCTGGGACGAACGCCTTTCCACGGCTGCGGTCACACGCACGCTGCTCGGTGCAGACGTGTCGCGACGGCGGCGGGCCGAGCTGGTCGACAAGATGGCAGCCGCCTGGATCCTTCAGGGGGCGCTGGACGCGCTGGCGCGGATTGTGGCGGAAAATCGCAAATAGCACCGCTCCGGTGGCAGCAATCGAGCGTATGTGCGGTCCTTGCTGCAAAGGCCCGGCTCTCCTATAAGCCTCTCCTCAATGCGCGGGATTGACGGCCCGATTCTGACTTCCAGCCACCTGCTCGGCGCCGAATCACTTTCCCTTTCCGAAATTCGCGCCCTTCTCGATTTGGCCGAGCACTACGCCGGACAGAACCGTTCCGCCGGACGCAAGCAATCGCTGCTCAACGGCCGCACGCTCATCAACCTGTTCTTCGAGCCGTCCACCCGCACCCAGAGCTCCTTCGAACTCGCGGGCAAACGCCTGGGCGCCGACGTTCTCAACATGTCGGTCAGAACCTCGTCGGTTTCGAAGGGCGAAACGCTGCTCGATACCGCGGCGACGCTGAATGCGATGCGGCCCGACATTCTCGTGGTGCGCCATCCCGATGCGGGCGCCGCGGAACTGCTGTCGCGGAAAGTGGATTGCTGCGTCGTCAATGCGGGCGACGGTGCCCACGAGCATCCCACGCAGGCTTTGCTCGACGCGCTGACGATTCGCCGGCGCCGCGGGTCCATCGACGGGCTGATCGTTGTCATCTGTGGCGATGTCCTGCACAGCCGGGTTGCGCGATCCAATATCATTCTCCTGTCGAAACTCGGGCTGCGCGTAAGGCTGTGCGCACCACGGACCCTCCTGCCGGCAGAAGCGGAAAGGTTCGGCGCGGAAATCCACACCGATATGGAACAGGCGCTCGCCGGGGCCGACGTCGTCATGATGCTGAGGCTCCAGCTCGAACGCATGACGGGTGCATTCATCCCGTCCACGCGCGAGTATTTCCGTTTCTACGGGCTCGACCGCGAGAAGCTCGCCCGCGCCAGGCCCGGCGCGCTGGTCATGCACCCGGGGCCCATGAACCGCGGAATCGAGATCGATTCCGCCGTCGCCGACGACGTCGAAATCAGCGTGATTCGGGAGCAGGTAGAAATGGGCGTCGCGGTGCGCATGGCGGTGCTCGATGCGCTTGCACGGGGCCTGCCGAAAGAAGGGCGCAACGGGCCATGAAGCGCACCGCCTTCGTCAATGCGCGCCTGCTCGATCCGGCAAGCGGGCTCGACACTTCCGGCGCGCTTCTGACCGAAGACGGGCGCATCCGCGATATCGGCCCGAGGCTGTTTCAGGACGGCTTGCCCGGCGACGCAGACGTGGTGGATTGCGCCGGACGAATTCTTGCGCCCGGTTTGATCGACATGCGCGTGTTCACCGGTGAGCCCGGTAGCGAGCACCGCGAAACCCTCGAATCGGCGAGCCGTGCGGCGGCAGCCGGCGGCGTGACCACGATGGTGGTGATGCCGAACACCGATCCCGTGATCGACGAGCCGTCGCTCGTCGATTTCGTGCGCCGGCGCGCGGCGGCCACGGCCTGCGTGCACGTGCTGCCGGCGGCTGCGCTCACGCGCCGCCTCGCGGGCGAGACGATGACGGAAATGGGACTGCTCAAGGAAGCCGGCGCCGTGGCTTTCACCGATGGCGACCGGACGATCGCCAATGCGCGGGTGATGCGCCGCGCATTGTCCTACGCCTCGACATTCGATGCGCTGGTGATCGGCCACGCCGAAGATCCCGAGCTATCAAGCGGAGCGGCGATGAACGAAGGCGAGTTCGCGACGCGCCTGGGTATTCCCGCCGCCCCGGCAATGGCCGAAACAATTGTCGTCGAGCGCGACATCCGCCTTGTCGAACTCACGGGCGCCCGCTTCCATTTCGGACAGATTTCGACGGCATCTGCGCTCGCCGCGATCGTCGTAGCGAAAGCGCGCGGCCTGCCGATCACCTGCGGCGTCTCCGCCCATCATCTGTCACTCAACGAACTCGATGTCGGCGGGTATCTCACCTATCGCAAGGTGAAGCCGCCGCTGCGCAGCGAAGCCGATCGTATCGCGATGGTGGAGGGTGTGGCGGCCGGACAGATCGATGTCATCGTATCCAGCCACGATCCGCAGGCCGCCGATACAAAACGGCAGACCTTCGCCCAGGCTGCCTTCGGGGCGGTCGGTCTTGAAACGCTTCTGCCGGCGGCGCTGCAGTTGCATCACAACGGCCACTCGACGCTCGTTGCCGTGCTCGAAAGACTGACGGCCGGCCCGGCGCGCATAATGGGCCTCGAGTGCGGCCGGCTGGATCCGGGCGCACCGGCCGATCTCGTTATCTTCGATCCGGATCAATCTTTCCGCGTCGATGCCGACCACCTGCATTCGCGCGCCCGCAACACGCCATTCGAAGGGCGGACGTTCGAAGGCCGGGTATACGCGACGTATGTCGATGGCCGATGCGCGTTCGATTCCGCCGCAGCGCGCCCCTTCGATGTTTGACCTCTTCAACACATTCGACTGGCACGGGCGGACGCAGATTTTCCTCGCCGCGTTCTTCCTCGGGTATCTGCTCGGCTCCATTCCCTTCGGTCTGATGTTTTCGTGGGCTGCCGGCGCGGGCGACGTGCGCAGGATCGGATCGGGCAATATCGGCGCGACAAACGTGCTGAGAACCGGCAAGCGCTGGGCAGCACTCGCCACCCTGTTCTGCGACGGTGGAAAAGCTGCGCTGGCGGTGTGGTTCGCCGGCGGAATGCACGGCGAAGCGGCGGCCGTGCTGGCGGGCGCAGGTGCGTTTCTCGGACATGTTTTCCCCGTCTGGCTGCGCTTTCGCGGCGGCAAGGGCGTGGCGACGTTCTTCGGAATCATGCTGGCATTCGCATGGCCCGTCGGGCTGCTGGCTCTCGCGACATGGCTCGCGGTCGCCGCCGCCTGGCGGATGTCGTCGTTATCGGCTCTCGTCGCAGCGGCGCTGACTCCCATCTATATGATGGTGTACGGCGCGCCGCTCCCCGCGCTGCTGGCTCTCGTTCTCGCCATCTTCATCTTCGCGCTGCATCGCGAAAACATCCGCCGCATCGCGCGCGGCGCCGAACCGCGCATCGGCGCAAAAACGGAAGTGCGTGCGCGGTGATCCCGCGCGGCAAAAATACTTCACCACAAAGCGCACGAAGAGCCCGAAGATGCGGTCCAGATTCGAACGCCGCGCCGACGCGCGGCTGCTGGGTGGCCGGGCCTGCCCCGGCCATGGTGAATATGTGAGTTATCTTGGCGCCGATGCGCGACTGCGTTACTTAATCCGGATCGGGCGGCTTCCGCGCTGGCTTGGCGTACTTGGTGTTCTTCGTGGTTAATACTTCGCTTGCAGCAGGGGCAACGGCGATGTCTGGTCTTTCCCATTCCGAACGGCTGGCCTGGCTACGGTTGTCGCGGGCGCCCAATGTGGGCGCCGTTACCTTTGCCGCCCTGATCGAACGATTTCACACCGCTTCGGCCGCGCTTCAGGAATTGCCCCGGCTCGCGCGACGCGGCGGTGCGGCGGGCGACCTTCGCATTCCCGGCAAGGACGAAGCGGAGCGGGAGCTCGAGGCCCTTCGGCAGATCGGCGCGCGACTGATCGCGTCGGCCGAGCCGGAGTTTCCGGCCGGGCTTGCCGCGCTCGAAGCGCCGCCGCCCATGATCAGCATCCTCGGCCGCGGCGATGTGGTGGCGCGCGAAATGATTGCGGTCGTGGGCGCGCGCAACGCGTCGGCGCTCGGCCGCAGATTTGCGGGCGAGATTTCGCGAGCGCTTGGCGACGCGGGACTGGTGGTGGTTTCGGGCCTCGCCCGGGGAATCGATACGGCGGCGCATGAGGGGGCGCTCGCAAACGGCACCATTGCCGTGCTCGCGGGCGGCGTTGACGACATTTATCCACCGGAAAATGCGAACCTCTATGCCCGGATCGCGGAGACGGGCGCCGTCATTTCCGAAATGCCGGTGGGTCAAAGACCACAGGCAAAACATTTTCCCCGCCGCAACCGGATCATCTCGGGACTGTCGCGCGGCGTGGTGGTGGTGGAAGCGGCCGAAGGTTCGGGCTCGCTGATCACGGCCAATTTCGCGCTCGAACAGGGCCGTGAAGTCTTCGCCGTTCCCGGCTCACCGCTTGATCCGCGCGCCAAGGGCACCAATCGGCTGCTGCGGGATGGGGCGACGCTCACCGAAAACGCGGAAGACGTTATTGACGTGCTGAAGCCGCTGATCGGGCACGGCTTTCGCGAACCGGGCGGGGGACTTTTTTCCTCCGGAGGCGATGAAGTGGACGATCGCCTGCGTGGACAGCTCGAAGAGCTGTTAGGTCCGGCGGCCGTGACCGTGGATGATCTTGTCCGGCAGTGTGGCGCGCCGGCGGGGGCTGTATTGTCGGTTTTGCTGGACCTCGAGCTCGCCGGCCGCCTTTACCGCGAAGCCGGCAACCGTGTGGCCTTGGCACCGGCGGTGCCGACCTAAAGCAGGACCAAAACACAGCTGGAAGTTGTATTTTTCCCAAGATGGGTGCCGCGATTGCTACCGAAGGGACACAGTGGCTCTCCTCGTCCGCATTGACACCCCGGAGCGCCAACCCTATCTGCGCCCCCGTCGCGGCTTGGCGCCGCCCCTCGAAGCACCCGAACCCAGCACGCAATCCGCATGAACGTCCTCGTCGTCGAGTCTCCCGCCAAGGCCAAGACCATCAACAAGTATCTTGGGCCTGGCTATCAGGTGCTGGCGAGCTTCGGCCACATCCGGGACCTGCCGTCCAAGGACGGCTCCGTAAAGCCGGACGAAGATTTCGCCATGATCTGGGAAGTGGATGCCCGTGCCCAGAAGCGGATCAACGAGATCGCCGAGGCGGTCAAGAAAGCCGACAAGCTTATCCTTGCGACCGACCCGGACCGCGAGGGAGAGGCGATCTCCTGGCACGTGCTCGAAGTCCTGAAACGCAAACACGCGCTTGGCCACGCTCATGTGGAGCGCGTCGTCTTCAATGCGGTGACGCGCGCAGCGGTGCTCGATGCGATTGCCCACCCGCGCGCGATCAACGAGGAACTCGTAGACGCCTATCTGGCGCGCCGGGCACTCGATTATCTGGTCGGGTTCACGCTCTCGCCCGTTCTCTGGCGCAAACTCCCGGGCGCGCGATCGGCGGGCCGCGTGCAGTCGGTCGCGCTCAGGCTTGTCTGCGAGCGCGAGACCGAGGTCGAAGCATTCAAGCCGCAGGAATATTGGACGGTGGACGCCGACCTTCGTGCGGCCGCGGGCTCATTCATCGCACGCCTGACCCATCTCGAAGACCGCAAGCTCGAGAAGCTGTCGCTGGGCACGGAAGCCGAAGCGCAGCGCGCCGTCCGCGCGATCGAGGCGCGACAGTTCGCCGTCGGCGAAATCGAAGTCAAGCCGGTCAAGCGGCACCCCGCCCCGCCCTTCATCACATCGACGCTGCAGCAGGAGGCCTCGCGCAAGCTGGGCTTCGCCGCCAAACGCACCATGCAGATCGCCCAGCAGCTTTACGAGGGCGCGGATGTCGGCGGCGAGACGGTCGGACTCATTACTTATATGCGCACCGACGGCGTCCAGATGGCGGGCGAGGCGATCGGCGAAGCACGCCACGTGATCGGCGAAAATTACGGCACACGATATGTTCCCGCTGCGCCGCGCGCCTACACGAGCCGCGCCAAGAATGCCCAGGAAGCCCATGAGGCCATCCGGCCGACCAGCTTTGCGCGTTCCCCCGAAAAGATCGCACGCCATCTCGAAGCCGACCAGGCGCGCCTTTACGAACTGATCTGGAAACGCGCGCTCGCGAGCCAGATGGAGAGCGCCGAACTCGAACGCACGACCGTCGATGCGGTTTCGAACGACCGCAAAGTCACTTTGCGCGCAACCGGCACGGTGACCCTGTTCGACGGTTTTCTCACGCTGTACCTGGAAGGCAGGGACGACGAAGCCGACGCGGACGGCGCGAAGCTGCCGAAGCTTGCGCGGGGCGAATCGCTGGACATCCAGAAGATCACCCCGGCCCAGCACTTTACCGAACCGCCGCCGCGGTATTCCGAAGCAAGCCTCGTGCGCAAACTCGAAGAACTGGGCATCGGCAGGCCATCGACCTACGCAACCATTCTCTCCGTGCTGCGCGACCGCGCCTATGTGCGCATGGAGCGCGGCCGCTTCGTGCCCGAGGACAAGGGACGCATTGTCACGAGCTTTCTCAAGAGCTTCTTCAGCCGCTACGTCCAGTACGATTTCACGGCCGACCTTGAAGAGAAGCTCGACGAGATCGCGGAAGGCGACCTCGCGTGGAAACAGCTGCTGAGGGATTTCTGGAAGGACTTCTCCGCCGCCATCGGCGAGGCGAAGGATCTGCGCGTGTCCCAAGTGATTTCCGAGCTCGACGAAGTGCTCGGGCCGCATATTTTTCCCGCCGGCGAAAACGGCGAGGACCCGCGCCGTTGCCCCAATTGTGCAGCGGGAAAGCTGAGCCTCAAGCTCGGGCGTTTCGGCGCCTTCGTCGGCTGCTCCAATTATCCGGAGTGCCGCTACACGCGAAAGCTTGGCCAGAGCGAAGCCGAGGGGGCAAATGGGCAGCCGGCTGCTTTGGGCGACGACCCCGAGAGCGGCGAACCGATCACGCTGCGCAGCGGCCGCTTCGGGCCATATGTGCAGCGCGGTGATGGCGAAAAGCCTGCGCGCGCGAGTATCCCGAAGGGGACGGACAGGTCCGATATCGATCTCGAACTTGCGCTGAAGCTTCTTTCGCTGCCGCGCGAAGTGGGAAAGCATCCCGAATCGGGCGAGCCGATCACCGCAAATTTCGGCCGCTATGGGCCCTATATTGCCCACCAGGGCCAGTACGCCTCGCTCGACTCTGCCGACGAAGTCTTCACGGTCGGTATCAACCGGGCCGTATCGCTACTCGCCGAAAAGAAGGCGAAAACAAAGAACTTTCGCGGGTCCGAACCCCTGAAGGAACTGGGCGCCCCGCCCAACGGCGCGGCAATCAAGCTGATGCGCGGCCGTTACGGCCCCTATGTCACGGATGGCACAACCAACGCGACCGTTCCGCGCGACGTGGAGCCCCTGGGCGTTACGCTCGAACAGGCACAGGCGCTTATTGCGGAACGCGTTGCGAAGGGCGGAAGTAAGCCGCCGAAGAGAGCAAGGAAGGCTGCTACGTCTCCCGCGCCTTCGCGCGAGAATGTGTCCGCGAGCCGGAAAAAGAAAAACAGCGGCATCGCCGAAAAAAATTCCAGCAGGCCGCGCAAGGCTGCGCGCGCGAAGAGCGGATAGATTTTTGCCGCGCAAACGCCCGGACAACGACACACAACCGCTCGACAGGGCGCGCGTCCTCGAAGCCTTATCGCGCGAGCCGCAAGGCTCCAAACGCGATCTCGCCCGCGCCCTCCACATCAAGGGTTCGGAGCGCATTGCGCTGAAGCGGATTCTCAAGGAACTGGAAAGCGAAGGCGCGATCGAACGCAGCGCCCGCCGACGTTACGCGCCGGTCGGCGGATTGCCCGAAACCGCTGTCGTCGAGATTGTCGGCCAGGATGCCGACGGCGAATTGCTGGCCCGGCCGCAGCGCTGGGAACGCGACGGACCGCCGCCGAAAATCATGGTGCTCCCGGGCCGTGAGTCGGAGGCCGGGCCAGCGCTTGGCGTAGGTGAGCGCGTGCTCGCGCGACTCTCCGCAGTGGCCGATGGATACGAAGCGCGCGTCATCAAACGCATTGGCGCGGGCGTGCATCGCGTCCTGGGCGTCTATCGCGAGCATGCGGGCCACGGTCGCATCGAACCGATCGATCGCAAGACGCGACACGAGTTCGTCGTCGAGCGGCACGACAGGGGCGGCGCGAATTCCAACGAACTTGTACTCGCCGAGCCGCTTTCGGGTCGTCCGTCCGGCCTTCCGCGCGCGCGCGTGATCGAGCGGCTGGGCAGCATGAGCGAACCGCGCGCGATCAGCCTCATCGCGATTCATGAGCATGGAATCCCGACGGAATTTCCACGCGAAGCGCTCGCCGAAGCCGAAAACGCGCAGCCGGCGCACCTGCAAGGACGCACCGATCTGCGAGGCGTGCCGCTCGTTACCATCGATCCCGAGGACGCGCGCGATCACGACGACGCGGTTTGGGCGGGGCCCGATCCCGATCCCTCGAACAGGGGCGGCCATGTCGTGATCGTGGCGATCGCGGATGTCGCCTGTTATGTGCGGCCGAGTTCCGCGCTCGATCGGGAAGCGCGCAAGCGCGGCAATTCCGCCTATTTCCCCGATCGCGTCGTGCCCATGCTGCCCGAACGCCTGTCCGCGGATCTCTGCTCGCTGCGCGAGGACGAGGATCGGTCGTGCCTTGCCGTTCGCATGGTCTTCGACGCGAGGGGCAAAAAGCGCCGCCACGAATTCCTGCGCGCGCTCATGCGCTCGGCGGCGCGCCTCACCTATGCCGAGGCGCAACACGCGTTTGACGGCCGGCCCGACCGCGCGCACGCCGACATCGCGGCGCGCGCGCTGGCGCCGCTGTGGACTGCCTATCGTACACTCGCGGAAGCGCGCGACCGTCGCGCGCCGCTCGATCTCGATCTGCCGGAACGGCGCGTGTTGCTGGGTCCGGACGGGCGCGTCGCCTCGATCGCTTTCCGCGAACGCCTCGAATCGATGCGGCTGATCGAGGAGTTCATGATCCAGGCGAACGTGGCGGCGGCGGAATCGCTGGAGAAAGCACGCACGCCGCTCATCTATCGCATTCACGAGCGGCCTTCGCAGGAGAAACTGCACGCGTTCGCGGATTACCTGCGCACGATCGGCGTGAGTTTCGCAAAAGGCCAGGTGATCAAGCCCATGACATTCAACCGCATTCTCGCCGCGGCAAAGGGCGGCCCGCACCAGGACGTGCTGAACGACGTCGTTTTGCGCACCCAGGCGCAGGCCGTCTATGCACCGGATAACCTCGGCCATTTCGGACTGAACCTGCAGCGCTACGCGCATTTCACCTCGCCGATCCGCCGCTATGCCGATCTGGTGGTGCATCGCGGGCTTATTCGCGCACTCAGGCTCGGAACCGATGGGTTGACGGACGGCGAACTGGAAAAGCTTTCCGAAACCGCAGAACACATTTCCATGTGCGAGCGGCGCGCGATGGCGGCCGAGCGCGATTCCACCGACCGCTATGTTGCCGCGTTCATGGAAGATCGCGTCGGCGCCGTGTTCCCCGGCCGGATTACCGGGGTTACGCGGTTCGGACTGTTCGTTCGGCTGAAAGAGACGGGCGCCGACGGCCTCATTCCGATCCGCACCATCGGCGCGGAATACTTCAAGCATGACGATCGCCGTCATGCGCTTGTCGGCGAGCGGAGCGGAACAGCCTACCGGCTCGGCGACATCGTGACCGTCCGCCTGCGCGAAGCTGCACCCCTGACCGGCGGCTTGCGTTTCGAGTTGGTGGAGGACACGGCCGACCGGAAAGAACGCAGGCCGGGCACTCGCGCCCATCCCGCCCGGAGGCGTGCGCGATAATCAGCTCAGCTACACTTCGGGATGGGATGGTTTATCTGTATTCGCGATGCGGTTTTTGGTGTTCCTGCTGGAACACGTAATCGTCGGCGTTTGAGTCGAGTCGCGCCATGTGCTCCCAAACGTAGGGCTCGCCTTCGAGCCCGGTTTTCTGCACCAGCCGCCAGACGCGACCTGTCATGGTGTCGAGGAGGAATGTCCCGGCGACATCGCGCGGCGCGGCGACAATCTCGAACCGTCCTGTGGCCCACGGAGCTGTTGCGGGCGTTGTGGGAAGCGAGACCTCGGATTTGCCCGGCCGGTCTGGGGTCGGGTGCGCTTTCTGCTGCGATGGCTGGGACCGGCTGCAACCGGCGAGAAGGGTAAACGCCGCAATCACAAGGATCGCATAGGCCCTGGTCGACATGATATCCCCGACTGCGAGTTCGGGAGCTTAAACGCGAGTGCCGCGCCCCGCGTTTCCGCCAGGCCTCGCACCTTGACAACCCGGTCCTGCCGGGTAGTTTGCGCCCGATTTCAGCGGCGATGCTCCCATGGCCAAGCCCACCACGGCGAAGATTCGCCTTAACAGCTCCGGCGACACGGGATTCTTCTATGTGACGAAGAAGAATACCCGCACCATGACCGAGAAATTCTCGATCAAAAAATACGATCCCGTGCTGCGCAAGCACGTGGAATTCAAGGAAGGCAAGATCAAATAGCTGTCGGCTTGCGAGTGCCCGAGCGCGCCCGGCCCCGGCCCGGCGCGCTTTTGTTTTTTGAGAAACCCGTTCAGTTGCGGCAGCGCCCGTCCTAATCTCCCCCCGCACATGCACGGGAGAAGGACCATGGCGGCAGCAGTGGATTGGCATGCCCAGGCGCAAGGCCTCGAATTCCGTTCGCAGGCCTTCATTGGCGGACGATACGCGGCCGCGGCGAGCGGCGAGACGTTCGAGAACATTTCTCCCATCGACGGCAAGGTGCTGGCGCGGGTTGCCTCCTGCGGCCCCGAGGATGTCGACCGTGCAGTGAAGGCCGCGCGGGCTGCATTCAACAAAGGTGCGTGGTCCGACGCGCCGCCACGGCAGCGTAAGCGCACGCTGCAGAAATTCGCCGATCTCATCGCACGGCATGCGGACGAACTCGCTCTGCTGGAAACGCTCGATATGGGCAAGCCTGTTGGTTTCGCGCGGAGCGTCGATATCAATGCGGTGGTGGAAACGGTGCGCTGGTACGCCGAAGCCATCGACAAGATTTATGACGAGATCGCGCCGACGCCGAAAAATGCGCTGGGACTCATCACCCGCGAACCTCTGGGCGTCGTGGCCGCGGTGGTGCCGTGGAATTTTCCGCTGCTGATGGCAGCGTGGAAATTTGGTCCGGCGCTTGCCGCGGGCAATTCGCTCGTGCTCAAGCCGGCCGAGCAATCGCCGCTATCGGCGCTGCGCGTCGCCGAGCTTGCGGCCGAAGCGGGAATTCCGGAAGGTGTGTTCAACGTCGTTCCGGGTTTCGGCGAAACCGCAGGCGAGGCGATCGGGCGGCACATGGACATCGATGCTGTTGCGTTCACGGGCTCCACGGAAGTGGGAAAGCTGTTTCTCCGCTATTCCGGCGAATCGAACATGAAGATCGTGAGTCTGGAATGCGGCGGCAAGACGCCCAACATCGTCTTCGCCGACACGCCCGATCTTGACGCCGCGGCACAGGGTGCCGCGTCCGGCATCTTCTTCAATTCCGGTCAGGTCTGCGTCGCCGCCTCCCGGCTTCTGGTCGACGAGAAAATTCACGACGCCTTCGTGGAAAAGGTGACGGCGATGGCCAAAGTCTTCCAGCCCGGCGATCCGCTCGACACGAAGACGATGATGGGTTCCATGGTGGACAGGACACAGATGGAGCGCGTGCTCTCCTACGTGGACAAGGGGAGGAAGGACGGCGCAGCGCTTGCGGTGGGCGGCAAGCAGGTGCGCACCGAGACCGGAGGATATTACATCGAGCCGACCATCTTCGACCGCGTCGCCAACGACATGACGATTGCCCGCGAGGAAATATTCGGACCGGTGCTCGCGACGCTTACCTTCAAGGACACGGATGAAGCGGTGAGGATCGCCAACGATTCCGTTTACGGCCTGCAGGCGAGCCTCTGGACCAACGATCTCACCAAGGCCCACAAGGTGGCGCGCGCGCTGCGGGCCGGTACCGTCAACGTGAACAACGTCGACGGCGGCGGCATCGAGATGCCTTTCGGCGGCTACAAACAATCCGGCTTCGGCCGCGACAAGTCGCTCCACGCGCTCGACAAATACACGCAGCTCAAGGCGACCTACATCACCTTCGGCTGAAGCAATACTTTCCTCCCCATGCGCGGGCCGGCATCGGCACAATGGCCACGCGGAGGCGCGGAGGACGCGGAGAAATTCACCGCCAAGACGCCAAGACGCCAAGGGAAAATCGCGCGCAGACGCGCGCAACAAGGATTCTGGCGCCCTTGGCGTGTTGGCGCCTTGGCGTTTCATTCTTCCTTCTCCGCGTCCTCCGCGCCTCCGCGTGTATCATTTGCCGCCCGGATCGAACTCCTGTCCCGCAAAGCGCCAACGCCGGTGCGCGGGGGATGAAAGAAATCAACGTCGTTATGCGTTCGCCTGAGCGATCACTGCGGCGCAGCGGTCGAGAATGGGAATTACTTTTTCCGGGCCTGCGGGTGGCAGCGTGGTGACGATGCGCACGACGCCGAGATCGCGGAAGCGCTTGATAGAGTCCGCGTCCGGTTTCGCATTCCAGGCGGAGATGGTGACGGTCGCCGGATTGCGCCCTGCTTCCTTCAGCATGGCCTGGAATTTCGGAACTATCTTCTCGAGATCGGTGGCGCCGATGATCGGCAGCCAGCCATCGCCGTAGCGGATGGCGCGGCGCGCCCCTTGAGGGAATCCGCCGCCGACAAGGATCGGGGGATGCGGCTTCTGGACCGGCTTTGGCCAGGCGAAGATCGGATCGAATTTTACGATATCGCCGTGATATTCCGCTTGCGGCTTCGTCCAGATTTCCTTCATCGCCTCGATGCTTTCGCGCACCCGCTGGAAGCGCGTCTCGAAAACCGTGCCGTGGTTTTCCATCTCCTCGCGGTTCCAGCCAGCGCCAATGCCGAAGAGGAAGCGGCCGTTCGAAACGCGATCGAGCGAGGCCACGAGCTTTGCGGTCTGGATCACGTCGCGTTGCTGTACGAGGCAGATGCCGGTTGCAACCTTGAGAGATGAGGTTGCCGCCGCAGCGGTGGCGAGCGTTACAAAGGGATCCATCACGTCATAGTATTCTTTCGGCAGTTCGCCGCCGCCCGGATAGGGCGTCGTGCGCGAAACCGGAATGTGGGAGTGCTCGGGCGCCCACAACGACTCGAATCCGCGCTCTTCCAATGCACGCGCAAGAGCGGCCGGCCCGATGGAATGTTCCGTGAAAAAAATTGCCGCGCCGAATTTCATGCTGCACCATTTCCGGGAGTCGCGGTTGCATTCTGCGCCGTGCGCAACGGAATTCGCAATTGCCGGCACGCCGTTGGATTGCGGCGATTCTGCGGCGCGGAACCTCGTCCGAAACGGGCACGTTTCCTATGTTCGACCAATGGTGGTCGATGGGGCCAATCACGGAGATTTTGACATGAAAACAACTCTCCTGGCCATTGCTGCGGCCGCGCTTCTGTCCGGAAGCGCCGCGGCGTACGCACAAACCGGAGCACCCGGCGACCAGACCCGCGATCACCGCGCACAACCTGCGGATCAGACGCAGCAGCCGAATGCGGCCTCGCCCATGCAGCCAGGCGCGACCGGACGTGGCGAAATGCGACCCGAAGGCGCCGGCCCGCAGACCGGTGCGCCCGAGACCAATCAGAACCGGCAGATGGAACGCACCCAACTGCCGGCCAACAGAAACCAGACGCAGTACCAGGGTCGCGAGCGGCTGCAGGGTGGCGAAATGCTGCGCGGTGGCGAGATGCGCGGCGAAGGTGCCCGCCATCCGCTCACAATTCGGGAAAGAACGAATCTTCGCGAGACCGTGCTGCGCAGCGGTCCGCGCGTGACGCATGTGAACTTCCGTATCGGCGTTGGCGCGCGGGTGCCCCGCAGCGTTCGCCTCGTTGCGGTGCCGCAGCCGATCCTCGCCATCTATCCGGAATGGGCCAATGATCTCTATTTCGACTATGGCGACGAGGTCGTGGTGGTTCAGCCGGACACGATGGAGATCGTGGGCGTTCTTCCACTTTGAACCGACAGCGATGGCGCAACGGCGACGGAAGGGCGGCAATGGCCGCCCTTCCTTTTTTTACTCAGTCGGGATTCACCACGCGCCGGTATAGGTGCCATGTCGCATGTCCGAGGACGGGCATGACGACAGCCAGACCGAGCAGGAAGGGAATGGACCCGGCGACCAGCGCAACTGCAACGATCAGACCCCAGATGGCCATCATTGCGGGATTTTCGATCACCGCGCGCACCGAGGTCAGCATCGCCACCGCCGCACTCACGTGCCGGTCGAGCAAAAGCGGAATCGAAACCACGCTGATGCTCATCGCCACGACCGCAAAAACAAATCCGATCACGATGCCCCACACGATCATGCGCCATCCGGCGCCCGTGGTGAACGCATCGCGGAAGAAATCCACGGCCGTTCGCGGCGCGACTGTGCCGAGCGTCTGAGCGTACAGCCATTGCGCCGTCATTAGCCAGGCGATGAAGATCGCGAGGAGCAGAATGCCGAGCGCCAGCACCGACCATCGCGCGGGCGAGCGGAGCACGTCGAAGGCGTGTTGCCACGAACTGTCGAGGCCCAGCTCGCGCCGGCGGCTGAGCTCGTAAAGCCCCACTGCCGCAAAAGGCCCGATCAGCGCAAAACCTGCCGCGAGCGGAAAGAGCAGCGGGACCACGTTTTCGCGCAACAGAACGCCGCCGACGAAAAGACCGGCGATCGGATAAAACAGGCAGAGAAACACGGCATGGCTCGGCATGTCGCGGAAATCGGCAAGTCCGGATGCGAGCGCTGCGCGCAGATCGGCGAATCCGATCCGCCGGATGCGCGGCAGGCTCGCGCCGGGTTCCAGGTGGGTTGCGATTGTCATGGGCAATCTCCGCTGGCGAAACTACGCCATTCGCGCCCGTGGCCCTTGAGGGGTAACCTATACCCTTCCTGGAGGTTTCCAACCGGGTCAGGCCGATGGGCGAGATCGTCGAAATATTGAGAGCCTCTCTCGGCGAGGGCGGTGTGCTCGAAGGCGAGCGCGCCGCAGAGGCGGCGCACAGCAACTGGAGCCGGTTAGGTTCCCCGCGTGCCGTGCTGCGTCCATCCTCCACGGCCGAAGTCTCGCAGATTCTGCGGCTGTGCCACGAAAGGCGCCAACCCGTGGTGCCTTGGGGCGGCAAGACCGGCCTTGTCGAAGGCGCGAATGCCGATGGCCAGCTGGCGCTCTCGCTCGATCGGATGAACCGCATCGAGGCGATCGATCCGGCGGGCGGCAGCATGACGGTGCAGGCGGGCTGCATCCTGCAGACCGTCGCCGAAGCGGCCGAAGCGGAATGCCTGTTCTTTCCCCTCGACCTTGGCGCGCGCGGCTCCGCCACCATTGGAGGAAACATCTCCACGAATGCCGGCGGGAACCGGGTGATCCGCTACGGGATGACCCGCGAAATGGTGCTGGGTCTCGAGGCCGTGCTGGCCGACGGAACCGTCGTGTCCTCGCTCAACCGTCTCCTCAAGAACAATGCCGGCTACGATTTGAAGCAGCTCTTCATTGGTAGTGAGGGCACGCTGGGGATCGTGACCCGCGCGGTGCTGCGCCTGCGTGCCAAACCGGTGAGCCATGCCGTAGCACTCGCGGCGGTGGATGGGTTCGACAGCCTTCCGCGCATCCTGCGTCTCGCGGAGAGCCGCCTCGGCGGCGCATTGTCGGCCTTCGAAGTCATGTGGGACGACTTCTATCGCCTCGTTACGACGCCGCCGGCCAACGGGCGGCCGCCACTCGCGCACGGACATTCGTACTACGTCCTTGTCGAGTCGCTCGGCGGCGACGAAACCGCCGATATGGTACAATTCGAGCGCCTGCTGGGCGAGGCTCTGGAGGGCGCGCTGATCGCCGACGCCGTCATTGCCAAGTCGCAGGCGGAGCGCAGCAGCATCTGGTCGTTGCGCGATGACGTCGCGCAATGCGCCCGCAACGGACCGGTCTTCACCTTCGATGTCAGCCTGCCGATTGCGGAAATGGAAGCGTATGTGGCGGCCGTGCGCACCGGCTTCCAGGCGCGCTGGCCCCAGGGCGCACTGTACGTCTTCGGTCACCTGGGCGATTCCAATCTGCATCTGATCGCCGGCGTGGGCGACAGCAGTACGAGCGCGAGGGATGCTGTCGAAGACCTCGTTTACGGCACACTGCGGGGCCGGTCGGGATCGATTTCCGCCGAGCACGGCATCGGAATCGAGAAGCGTCGCTATCTGCCGCTTTCGCGCTCCGAAACCGAACTTGCCCTGATGCGCCGGCTCAAACAGGCGCTCGATCCGCACAACATTCTCAATCCGGGCAAGGTCTTCGAGCTGTAGCTGGCCCAGGAGCGCCTTTATGCGCCGCGATCTCGACCGGCTGGCGAACGAAACCTTCGACCTTCTGGTGATCGGCGGGGGAATCGCGGGAGCAGCGATCGCGCGTGACGCGGCGTTGCGCGGCCTTTCCGTTGCACTCCTCGAACGCAACGATTTCGCGCACGCCACGAGCGCGCACAATTCGAAACTGATTCATGGCGGCTTGCGCTATCTGCGCAATTTTGAGCTCGGCCTTGTGCGCGAATCGCTACGGGAACGGCGCACGTGGCTCCGGATTGCCCCGCACCTTGTGCAGCCGCTGCCCTTTCTGCTGCCTGTGTCGCGCTCCCGACCGCTTGCGCGCACAGCACTTGGCGCGGGACTGGCGCTCTACGATGTTCTCGCCCTCGATCGGACGCAGCCAAACGATCCCGATCGGCGCCTTCCGCATCACACCTGGTTTGACGCCCAACAGGCCGCTGCATGCGAACCATGTCTCGAATCGCTGCCGCTGTCCGGCGCGTTCCGCTATTTCGACGCCCAGATGTATTCGCCCGAGCGGCTTGCGCTCGAATGCGTGCTTGATGCCGCAAGGAACGGCGCCGCCGTCGCGAACCATCTGAACGCCGGATCGCTGCTCCTGCGGCAAGGCCGCGTTGCAGGCGCACAGGTTCGCGACGCACTCTCCGGCGCGGATTTCGATGTGCGCGCGCGGCTGACGATCGTCGCCGTGGGCCCGTGGTCGGACGAATTTCTGGCCATGGCGCTCGGCCGTTCCCCGCACCGGTTGCGGCGTTCAAAGGGCATTCATCTGCTCGTCCCGCCTCTCACGCGCCGTCACGCGCTGACGATCGCAACGGAGAACGGACATTTCTTCGTCATGCCGTGGCGAAACGGCAGCCTGCTGGGGACGACAGACACGCCTTACGAAGGCGCGACCGACGCCCTGGATATCAATGAGGCGGAGATCGAAGACTTCCTGTGCCTCGTCAACGCTCATCTGCCCACGGCCCGGCTCACGCGCGGTTCCGTGCGGCAGTCCTATGCCGGGCTCAGACCTCTCATCGACAACCACAGCGGCAATACCTACGGGGCCAGCCGCCGGGCGGAATTGATCGACTATCAAAGGCGCGACGGCGTAGACGCACTGTTCTCCGTCATCGGCGGCAAATGGACGACGGCGCGCCATCTCGCGCAGAAAACAGTGGACACCGCGCTGCAAAAACTCGGGCTTGGCCGGCGCGCCTCTGCGAGCGCCATGCACAGCCTGCCGGGCGGCGATATGGGCAGCATTTCCGCCTTCTTGAACGAAGCCCGCGCATTGGGCGTTGTAACACCGAACGTCGACCACATTGCCCGACTGTATGGTTCGCGCCTGCCCCGCCTTTTCGTCATCCTGCGCGAACGACCGGACCTCGCGGCGGCGCTTTCGGCGAGCGGCGATATCGGTGCGCAGATTGTTCTCGCGGTGCGTGAGGAGATGGCAATGACGCTGGAAGATGCGGTCATGCGGCGGACGGGGATCGGACAGGAGGGACATCCCGGCATGACCGTGCTTGAGACGTGCGCTGCGATCATGGCAGGCGAATGTGGCTGGAGCGACGCGCGCAGGCGTGCTGAAATCGAAAGCGTCGCAGCCGGGTTCCGCGGCGCGGGGAGCCAAGCGTGACAGGATTTGTCGTCGTCAATCCACGATCCGCCGGCGGGCGCACTGCGCGCGAATGGCCGCGGATCGAACGCGCGCTGCGGGTTGCCTATCCGCACATGCGGCTTGCGATGACGGAGATGCGCGGCGACGCGACCTCGCTGGTGCGGCATGCGCTGCGGGAAGGCCATCACGAAATCGTGGCCGTGGGCGGCGACGGCACCATCAACGAAGCGGTGAACGGGCTTTTCGACGCCGAAGGTCCCGTCGCGCCCGAGGCGGTCTTCGGCTTCGTCAGCAGCGGAATCGACGGCGATTTCGCCCGCTCTTTCGGACTGGCGCCCGGTTACGCGGCGGCGATTGCGCGATTGAAGGAAGCACCGGTGCATCGCATCGATGTGGGCCGGCTCTCCTGCGTGACGCTCGACGGCAAAAGCACCGTCCGGTATTTCGCCAATATCGGCTCGTTCGGCCTGTCGGGCGCGCTCGCCAACACTGTGGGACATGCGCGGCTGGCGAAACTTTTCGGGCGACGGCTTTCGCGAACGTTCCACGGCGCATATGCGCGGCTTGGCTATCGCAACCGCGCGGTCCGCCTGCGCATAGACGGCGATTACGACGAGATCACCACCATCTCGACCGTCGCCGTTGCGAACGGGCGGTTCTTCGGTGGCGGCCAGCGCATCGCGCCGCAGGCCGTTCCCGACGACGGCCTGTTCGATGTGATCGTCATGGGCGGGAAGCCGCAGGTGCGCGCCTTCGCCGACATGCGGAGGATCCACGCCGGCGATGTCACCAATCCGCCGGTGCGTGCACTGCGCGGACGCAGGATCATGGCGGCGCCCGTCGCCGAGACCCGCCGCCGTCCGGTGCTGATCGAGCTCGACGGCGAATGCGCAGGCCAGCTACCCGCGACGTTCGAGTTGCTGCCGAAGGCGCTCAATCTGAGGTGTTGAGGTCCTCAAATTACATTGTCATGGCCCGCCGGAGTGCGGGCCACCCAGCTGAAGCGGGACATTGCTTTAGAAGGGAACAAACAAACACACCTTTGATGCACCACGCATGTGTCACCTGGGTGGCCCGCATTCGCGGGCCATGACAGATCTTGGGATCACCGATCGATCATCGCCATCATCTGCGGCGTGTAGCGCGGGCCGGCGACGGCTTCGGGACCCAACGCCGTTTCGAGCCGCGCCATGTTTTCTGCGCTCAGCCGGATCGCCGCGGCGGCGACGTTCTCCTCGAGATAGCTGCGCCGCTTGGTGCCGGGAATGGGCACGATGTCCGACCCTTTGTGCAGCAGCCAGGCAAGCGCGATCTGCCCCGGCTTTGCGCGCTTCTCTGCCGCGAGTTCGCGCACGGCATGCGCGGCCGCCATGTTGGCTTCGAAATTGCCGCGCTGATAGCGCGGGTCGTGCCGCCGGTAATCGCTCTCGGGATAATCCTGCGCAGGCTTTGCCGTACCGGTGAGAAAACCGCGGCCGAGCGGACTGAATGGCACGAGGCCAATACCGAGCTCGCGCAGAAGCGGAATGATCTCGGGTTCGAGATTGCGCTCCCACAGCGAATATTCGCTTTGCAGCGCGCTCACCGGATGCACCGCATGGGCGCGGCGGATGCTGTCCGCGCCGGCCTCGGAGAGACCGAAGAACCTCACCTTTCCCTCTCGCACCAGAGCGCCGACAGTCGCGGCGACATCTTCGATCGGAACCGACGGATCGACACGGTGCTGATACAGGAGATCGATCCGGTCGGTCTTCAGCCGCCGCAGCGACGCCTCGACGACGCTTCGGATGTGGTCCGGCCGGCTGTTGGTGCCGACGGTCTGGCCGTCGCGGATATCGAAACCGAATTTGGTCGCCACGATCACCCGCTCGCGCCGACCCTGAAGCGCGCGCCCGAGAAGCTCTTCGTTGACGAACGGCCCATACACCTCGGCCGTATCGAAGAAATCGACGCCGAGTTCGATCGCCCGATCGATGGTGGCGAGCGATTCGGCTTCGTCAGCCTCGCCGTATGATTGGCTCATGCCCATGCAGCCGAGCCCGAGCGCGGACACTTCGAGCCCCTGTGTTCCCAGTTTCCTCCGTTCCAGCATCCCGATGTTTCCTTTTGAATCCGACTGTCATGGCCCGCCGGAGTGCGGGCCACCCATGGTTCGACAGGCTCACCATGAGGTTTTTGGTATTAAAGGGCCTCGTCCTGAGCCCGTCGAAGGACGAACGTCCCCCGAAACCTACACTTCACCCCGATTTCGCTATAGGCTTGCGCCATCACGAGGGTAAACGGAATGCAGGCCAGATCGGTCCTTCTCGTCATCGGCGGCGGCATCGCGGCGTACAAGTCGCTCGAACTGATCCGTCGCCTGCGGGATCGCGGCATGCGCGTGCGCGCGATCCTGACCGGCGCGGGCGCGGAGTTCGTCACACCGCTGTCGGTTTCCGCACTGTCGGGCGAGAAAACGTATCTGGACCTCTTCGACCTCACCGATGAATCGGAGATGGGCCACATCCAGCTGTCGCGCTCGGCCGATCTGCTGGTCGTGGCACCTGCCACCGCCGACCTGATGGCGAAGCTCGCGCAGGGCCTGGCAAACGACCTTGCCTCCACCGCGCTCCTCGCCACCGACAAGCCCGTGCTGATGGCACCCGCCATGAACGTGCGGATGTGGAATCATCCGGCGACCCAGCGCAACCTTGCGCGCCTCGCAACCTATGGCGTGACATTCGTGGGACCTGCCGACGGTGAAATGGCATGCGGCGAATACGGTCCGGGCCGCATGGCCGAGCCGGAAGTGATTGTCGGCGCCATCGCCGGATTGCTGGCAGGCGAGCGTCCGCTTGCCGGCCGAAAGGCGCTCGTGACCGCCGGCCCCACGCGCGAGCCGCTCGATCCTGTGCGCTATCTGTCCAATCACTCCTCGGGGCGGCAAGGTTATGCGATCGCGCAGGCGCTCGCCGAGGCGGGCGCGGAAACGACGCTCGTCACGGGACCGGTCGCGCTTGCTCCGCCCGCGCACGTTCATCTCGTGCACGCCGAAACTGCGCGCGACATGCTCAAGGCTTGCGAGAATGCGCTTCCCGTCGATGTGGCGATCTTCACCGCCGCGGTTTCCGACTGGCGGCCGGAGGAGACATCGCAGCGCAAGCTCAAGAAGACCGGCGATGCCCCGCCCGCCCTCAACCTCGTGCGCAATCCCGACATTCTGGCGACACTCGCGCGCGCTAAGACGCGCCCTGCCCTTCTCATCGGCTTCGCCGCGGAAACCGAAGACGTCGTCGCCTTCGCGCAGGAGAAGCGCCAGCGCAAGAACTGCGACTGGATCGTGGCCAACGACGTGCGTCCGGAAACCGGCAACATGGGCGGCATACAGAACCGCGTGCACCTCGTCACCGCATCCGGTGTGGAAGACTGGCCGCTGATGAACAAGACCGCGGTGGCGCGCCGCCTCGTTGCGCGCATTGCCGAGACGCTTCCGCGCAGTGCAGGATGAACATTCCGGTACTGCGCCTTCCGCATGCGCGCGATCTGCCCTTGCCCGCCTATGCCACCGAAGGCGCGGCCGGTATCGACCTTCTTGCCGCTGTTACAAACGACCTTGTTCTCGAACCCGGTGGCCGGGGCGCGGTGCCGTGCGGGATTGCGCTCGCGTTGCCCCAAGGTTTGGAAGCACAGGTGCGCCCGCGCTCCGGGCTTGCACTCCGCCACGGCGTCACCGTGCTCAACAGCCCGGGTACCATCGACAGCGATTACCGCGGCGAGGTGCAAGCGATCCTCGTCAATCTCGGCGAACAGACATTCCGCATTGTGCGCGGCATGAAGATCGCCCAGCTCGTCGTCGCCCCGGTGACGCGCGCCACTCTGGTCGAGACCAACGAACTGCCCCCGACCGCCCGCGGCGCCGGTGGCTTCGGTTCGACGGACTTGCGCGAGCGCGGGTGAGTTCGGGGAAAACGACTCCTCTCCGGGCCCGATCGCGCGCCGTATTTTTACCAAACCTCCCTGAGTTTCTCCCTGAAGCAGGGAGGACGGCCGTGCCTCTCGCGGTAAGCCCGAACAACTTCGAAAGAGCATGGTTCACTCCGTAACCGACCCTATATTCGCCAGAGATGCCGGACATCTCTTCCGTTTCGACGCGGATGGGTTATAAGACTGATCCGGTTGTATTGTAAACCGTGTGCGTTTTGTTTCGCGCCGCGGCGGTGCCCGGATTCGGGCTATAAGCAGGCGGCGCCAGAAGAAGGATCGAGGATGGCCTTTCGACCGAATTACCGTCAGGAACGCGCGCAGAAGAGCCGCGCCAAAGAAGAGAAGAAGCAGGAAAAGCTGCGGAAACGCGAAGAGGCGTCATTAAAACGCAAGGCCGAGCGCGAAGGCGAAGCCGGCGACTCGCCCGGCACGGCGCCGGAGCCCGGCGGCGGTGCCGAGCCCGCAGGCCATTAGGACGGGCGCTTGCTCGATATCTTCGTCGATGCGGACGCCTGCCCCGTGAAGGGCGATGTCGAGCGGATTGCCGATCGACACGGGCTCACCGTCTATCTCGTCAGCAACGGCGGCATGCGGCCGAGTGCGCATCCGCGTTTCCACCACATCACCGTCGGGAACGGCGCCGACGCGGCCGACGACTGGATCGCGGAGCGCATCGCAGATTTCGACATCGCGATCACCGCGGATGTGCCCCTCGCCTCCCGCTGCCTCGCCAAAGGTGCGTCGGTTCTCGGACCTTCGGGGAAGCCGTTCACGGGCGAGAGCATCGGTCTGGCGCTCGGCATGCGCGACCTCAACCGGCATCTGCGCGAGGCAACCGGCCAGCAAACAATCAATCCCGGCTTCACGCCACGCGACCGCTCGCGATTCCTGGGCGCGCTCGAACACGAAATTCAGGCGCTCAAGCGCCGCATGGCCGCGAATGCGCGGCAGAATGAAGCCGAGAGGTCGGCGTAATGAAAAATTCTCCTCCCCTCTTTGATCGGGACCACCAGCCTCTTTGCCGCGCGGCGCTGTTGCCGCGCCTGCTTGGCGGCGATCCGCGCCGGATCGAGGAGCCCGCCGGATGAAAAAGTCCGTGCCAGGCAATTCTCCCGGGAAAAAAGCGAAGGGGTCGCGTGCGCGCTCCAGCTCGGTTCGGGATCGGCAGAAACTTGAAGTGCTCCCTGGGCAGATCGAACAGGAGGATGCGACGCCGCTCGCACGTGCACAGGATTGTGCATGGGAAGCCTGGGACACCGGCGACCGCCGCAAGCGCCTCGCGCTGGCGCGAAGGGCGCTGAAAATCTCGCCCCTCTGCGCCGACGCCTATGTGATCCTCGCGGAGGACACGCCGTCGGCGGAGGAAGGACTTGCACTCTGCCGTCAGGGTGTGGAGGCCGGCGAGAAGGCGCTCGGCCGGCGCGCCTTCCGTGATGATGTCGGCCAATTCTGGGGCATTCTCGAGACGCGGCCCTATATGCGCGCGCGCCACGGCCTGGCCGTACGGCTCTGGAAAACCGGCGCGCATGAGGACGCGATCGCGCATTTCCGCGATCTGCTGCGACTCAACCCCAACGACAATCAGGGCATCCGCTATATCCTGCTCGTTTGTCTGCTTGTTCTTGGCCGCGACGACGACGCCGAAAAGCTGTTGCGACGCTACCGGAATGATGGCGCGTCGGCGTGGCTGTGGTCGGCGGCGCTCGCGCGCTTCCGCCGCGAGGGTGACAGCGCGAAGGCGCGACAGGCACTCTTGCGCGCCGCGGAGGGCAACCCGCATGTCGCCGGTTATCTGCTGGGCCGCAGAAAGCTCCCGCGCACGCACCCCGCTCTGATCAGCTGGGGCGGCGAAGACGAAGCCGTCGCCTATGTTGCCGACAATGGCGCAGAAGCCTGGGTCGCGGCGCCCGGCGCACTCGAGTGGCTGGAAAAGGTATTTCCTTAGAAATGCCTTGGGCGCATGCCCCGAGCGACGTTCTGTTCAGCGTGAGCATCGCCGAGTGCGTTTGCATGTAATCACCTACGCGTCATACTTCGACCGGCCTGCCCGAAGCTGAAGCCTCACTTCCCCGAAAAATTCTCGCCATGCGAATATCTGCCGGGTCTCGCGACGACGGAGCGTAGACAGCCCCCATCGGCGAAGAGAAGCTGGTGCCGCCCCTGACACTGGCCGTCCGACCGGCGAGCCGCTCTTGCGAACGGCTAATTATAGTCCTACATTAAATGATGGAGCTGGAATGGGACGACGAAAAGAACCGCGCCAATCGCGCAAAGCACGGACTGGATTTCGAAGACGCGCGCAATCTCGACTGGGACACTGCGATGTACGTGGAAGACACCCGATTTGAATATCCCGATCGGCGCTATTGGGCGTTTGCGATGAAAGATGGCCGATTGCATATGGTCGCGTTCTGCCTGCGTGCCGCAAGTGTCCGCATCATCAGCTTTCGAAAGCCAAACCGTAAGGGGGGCAGGCTTTATGGCGCGAAATCATAGGCGCAGCCGTCCCGATAATGATATTCCCGAAATGACTCCGGTGCAGTTTGCGCGCGCGAAACCTTTGCGGGCGGCCATGCCCGAGGTCGTCGAGGCCATGAAGCGTGGTCGCGGGCGGCCGAAATCGGCCAATCCCAAAGAACGTGTTTCCCTCCGGCTCGATTCGCGGGTTGTGGCGGCCTGGAAAGCGACGGGGACAGGCTGGCAGTCTCGTATCAATGACGTACTGGCGGCTTCTGCCCCAAAGCGCAGGCGAAAGCAGGCGTGACGCTCCGACCTGGACTGCAAGGCGTGTCTCGCCGTTGCGGCCTTATCGCACGCGACCGCTCGCGATCCCTCGGCGCACGCGAGGACGCGAGCGCCGAGCGCGTCATCGACCGGGACGATACCGCCATTGCGGAAGCCGCATCGTCAGCCGGCATCGACACCGCATCGCGCATCGACATTGGCGCCGAGCTGAGGCTGGTCGATGACATGTGGTGCTGGCGGCCCTGCGTCGCAGTCCGACGCGCGCGTGCGCTGGCTGATCGAATGGATCGGAGCAGATCTCCTGGAGGGATGCAGCTGGAATCGCCACCATCTGATCGTCTTCACCGAATGGGAGACGACGCGGCGCTGGCTTGAGCGGCGGCTGCGGAACGTTCGGCGAAACCGACCGCGCGGGAGAGCCGCGCGAAGCCGGATGGAACGACGCCTTCGACGATCTGCACGTGCGCCCGCGCAAAGCGGCGAGCGCCGAACGAATGGCGGTGCAACGTGCCGATCCGCTCGATCGCGTTTCAGCCACCCGTGCTGGGCGACGGCCGCGATGCGACCGATGTCGTGCACGTGCATCTCGATCATCGCCTTGTGCGGCTCGGGGGCTTGCCGGACTCCGCGTGTACGCTATTGTCATACAACGCGAAAGGAAATGATTTATGTCGACCTCGGTTTTGAGTGTGCGTGTCAATGACGAGGAACGCTCCCTCCTGGAGGCCGCATCCGAACAGGCACGCACCAGTTTGAGCGATTTCATACGGCGCAAGGCGCTGATCGCCGCCGAACTGGACCTTATGGAGCGCCGCGCTGTCATTATTCCTGCCAGGGATTGGGAGGCGTTCGAGGCGTGGGCGCATCGCCCGCCCCGAAAGATCGCTGCGCTGGCGAAACTCTCGCGCACGCGGCCTGCGTGGCGGAAATAACCGCACCGCGCCCGCTTGCCGAAACCGACGACCGCGACAGTTTCGATTGCGGCCGGGAGTCGATGGACCATTGGTTCCGGCGCCACGGCTGGACCAATCACGCCGGCGGCATCTCGCGCGTCAATGTCGTCTGCGATAGCGTGACGGATCGGATCATCGGTTACGTCACGCTGAGCGCGGCGCAAATCGAACGATCCAGCCTGCCGAAATCACACCAGCGCAACAAACCCGACCCTTTGCCTGCAACGCTTCTTGGTCAGCTGGCAATTCACAGGAACCATCAGGGTAGAGGCTACGCACGCCCGCTTCTTCTGTTCGCCTTGCGTGCCTCCCTCCGGGCTTCGAGGAGCGTTGGAAGCTGGGGCGTGACAACCCATCCGCTCGATGACGCCGTTCGCAAATTCTATGCGCGGCACGGATTTCAGGACCTCCCCTTCGATCCGCGCCGCGCCATGATCGTGCGCATGGCGGACCTGGAAAAGAGCGGCGTCGGGAGCGATTGATGCGGACCGGGCGCGCCATGCACCGGGCGCGCTGGATCTCAGGGCGACGTTTCGGTCGTCCTACGATAATGACAAGGTTTAGGCCACTGTAGCGAATCGAACGGCGACCGGAATCCGCAGCGATGTAGGTCATGCAAAGCGGCGGCATGCGGGCCATACCTTCCGTTGTCGGATGACGAGGCCGGATTCGTACTGGCGCTCCTCATAGAGAGGCTACAGAACCGCCAGGGAATCGACAGGGAAATTGACGCCGCAGAGAAATCGGCGTTAGGGTTTTTTCGGAGCGGGTGGCTTCACCAAGGGGACGCCCTGCGCCCGTTAAGAGGGGGTTCTCATGCGCAAGCCGGCCAGTTCGTTTGCTCTTCTTTGCTCGACCCTTCTTGCCGCAGGCCTCATGGCGTTCGCGCCATCCGGGTTTTCGCCCGCGCACGCGTCGGTAAAATTCGTCAGCGCGCCAAACCGTGTCGACATCGCCTACGACGATACGCGCGGGCTCCTCTACATCACGAGCGGCGACGAGATGCTGCGTTATCAGCTCAGCAGCAAGTCGTTCCAGACGCCCGTGACGATCGGCGGCGCATCGCTGATGGGCATGGATATCTCGCCCGACGGCACGACCGCCGCCATCGCCGATGCCGTTCCCGGCGCCAGCGACAATTACATCCATCTCGTCAACCTCGATACGCTGGCCGTGACCACGGTGCAATTTCCGCTCGACGGCGCCGCCGGAACTTTCACCACCGCCTACGGCGCGGACGGCAAGCTCGTGGTCTCGTGCGAATTCAACGGCTCGGGCTGGGTTCCGCTATGGCTTTACGATCCCGCCAGCGGCAGCGAAACCAATCTTGGAACCGTCACGCAGGATACGATGCTGAGCAGCAGCGCGAATGGAAAGGCGGTGGCGCTCGCCGAAAGCAACAACTCCGGCGGCCCTTTCGGCTATTACAGATTCAAATCCGGGGCGCTGAACCAGAATGGCGGCACCGGCTGGTTCAACTTCGAGATCGGCGTCAACAGGAACGCGACGCGTTACGCAATCCCGACCTATGGCGGAACGTTCATCGCCGACCAGAATCTCCAGATGACGGGCACGGTCATCGGCACCTATGCAGGCAACCTGCCGATCGCGGCCGCCTTTCACCCCACAAGAAATCTGGTCTATTTCCCCTTCACCGGCACAACGGATGTCGAAGTGTACAACACGAAGACCTGGACTCTGGTGAAGTCGTATGATTTCAAGGACACATTCCAGTGGAACGGCAACACCGCCTTCGTCCAGGGCCGCACCCGGCTGTCGAAGGACGGCTCGCTCCTTTTTGTCACGGTGACCGGCGGCGTCGGCTATGTCGCGACAACGCACAAGTAGCGGGCTGCCTCGGACGTATCTTGGGGCCAAGACGAAGCGCGTGGCCGCAACGAAGAGCTGACCGATCTGCTCTTCCGTCCAAATATCGCTCCTCGCGCCTATGGCCGCTCTGTTGCTTCGCGCACGATTTCCAGCTCCAGCCAGCGCTCTTCCGCCGAAGCGAGCGAGCTCTGGGCGTCCACGAGCTTTGCCGATGCATCGGCAAAGCTTTTCGGATCGCGTTCGTACAGGGCGATGTCGGATAGCTTGGCATGGAGAGCCGCAATGGTTCTCTCCAGATTCGCAATTTTCATCGGCAGCGTCTTCAGCTCATGTTGCTCGGTGAAGGAAAGTTTTTTCCGCGGCGCCGCCGCTTCGCGCCGCTCCTTCGGCGCAGATAATTTCCGCGCCCTTGGCTTCGGCGCCTCCCGCGCGGTTACGCCCTCTCCGCGCTGGGCGAGCATATCGCTGTAGCCGCCGGCATATTCCAAGAATCGTCCGCCGCCTTCCGCGAACAACACCGACGTCGCCACGCGATCCAGAAAGTCGCGATCATGGCTGACGACCAGAACCGTGCCCGGATAATTGGCCAGCATTTCTTCGAGCAGGTCGAGCGTCTCCAGATCGAGATCGTTGGTCGGCTCGTCGAGGACAAGGAGATTGGACGGCGCGGCCAGGATTTTCGCGAGCATCAGCCGCGCCCGCTCGCCGCCCGACAACACGCCCACCGGCGTGCGCGCCTGCGCGGGCGTAAAGAGGAAATCCTTCAGATAACTCACGACATGACGCGGCTTGCCGCCGACCTGCACGGTATCGCTGCCGTCGCCCGTCAGCACGGATGCCACCAGCGTATCGGGATGAAGCGCCGTGCGATTCTGATCCAGCGCGGCCATCTGTACGTTCACGCCGATCTTCACCTGCCCGGTATCGGGCTTCAGTCTGCCGGTGAGGAGATTGAGAAGCGTCGTCTTTCCGGCTCCGTTCGCGCCCACCACGCCGATGCGGTTGCTGCGCAGGATGCGAATGGAAAAATCCGCGACGATGTGTTTTCCGTCGTACGATTTGGAGATTTTCCGGGCTTCGATGACCCGCGTGCCGCCTTCTTCGGCGCCGGCAGCAACGAGGCTCACATGACCCGTCACGCTGAGCTGCTCGCGCCGGCCCTGCCGCAACTCGCGCAACCGCGCCAGTCGGCCGACATTGCGCTTGCGCCGCGCGCTGACGCCATAGCGCACCCAATCCTCTTCCGCGGCAATCCTGCGGTCGAGCTTGTGACGTTCGATCTCTTCCTGCGCCAGCGTCTCGTCGCGCCACGCTTCGAAATCGCGAAAGCCGCGTTCCAGCCGTCGCGTCCGTCCGCGGTCGAGCCACACAGTGACGCGCGACAGGTCTTCCAGAAAGCGCCGGTCGTGACTGATCAGCACGAGCGCGCTGCGCAATCCCGACAATTCCTCTTCGAGCCATTCGATCGCCGGGAGATCGAGATGGTTGGTGGGCTCGTCGAGCAGAAGAATGTCGGGCGCGGGCGCGAGCGCCCTGGCGAGCGCGGCGCGGCGGGCCTCTCCGCCCGAAAGCGTCGTGGGATCTTCGCCGCCCGTCAGTCCGAGCTTGCCGAGGAGATAGAACGTGCGGTTCGAATCGTAACCTTCCCCCAATCCGGCTTCGACATAGTCGCGCGTCGTGGCGAAACCCGCGAGGCTCGGCTCCTGCGGCAGATAGCGAATCGCGGCGCCCGGCTGCGCAAAACGGCTCCCCGCATCGGGTTCGACCAGCCCGGCGGCAATCTTGAGCAGCGTCGATTTGCCGGAGCCGTTGCGCCCGACCAGACAGAGCCGTTCGCCTTCGCCGACCGACAATTCGGCTCCGTCCAGCACCTGCGTGTTGCCGAAGCGAATTGCGATATCCTTGAGAAGCAGAAGCGGCGCGGCCATCATCCGTGTCTAGCAGATCGGCGGCTGTGAAAAGCAAGACGGGCAAGGAGACTTCAGTGAACCAAAAACCATTCGGTCCCACCGGACGTCGCGTCGCCGTCATCGGCCAGGGCACCTGGAATATCGAGACGGGCGATCGCGCCTCGGCGATGGCGGCGCTGCGCCGCGGTCTGGATCTCGGCATGACTCATATCGACACGGCCGAAATGTATGGCGCGGGCGTCGCGGAGGAGATGATCGCGGAGGCGATCGCCGGGCGCCGCGACGAGGTGTTCCTGGTTTCCAAGGTCCTGCCCGAAAATGCTTCGCATGAGGGGACGCGCGTCGCCTGCGAGCGCTCGCTCGCGCGGCTCGGCACCGACCGGCTGGATTGTTACCTGCTGCATTGGCGCGGGCGTCACAGGCTGGCCGATACCATCGCTGGCTTTGAAGCATTACGGCACGCCGGAAAAATCCTGAGCTGGGGCGTCAGCAATTTCGATACGGGCGATCTCGAAGAGGTCGTGGCGATCGCGGGCGCGAGCGCCCTCGCCTGCAATCAGGTGTTCTACCACCTGGGGCAACGCGGCGTGGAACACGAGGTCATTCCGTGGTGCGAGACGCACCAGGTCGCCGTCACCGCCTACAGCCCGTTCGGCAGCGGCCGCTTTCCCAAAGCCGATTCAGAGGGCGGCCGCGTGCTCGCCGAAATGGCCCGCGCGCACACCGCCACGCCACGCCAGGTGGCGCTTGCGTTTCTCACGCGGTACCCGTCCGTTTTCGTGATCCCCAAAGCGGCCAGCCCCGCGCATGTGGAGGAGAATGCCGCTGCCGGAGCATTACATCTGACGGAAAGCGAAATCGGCCGCATCGACCAGGCGTTCCCGCGCGGCCCCCGCCAGCGCGAGCTGCCGACACTGTGACGAGAGCGGGGTCGGATTAAAATTATTTCCGCGCTTCGCGCGGACCGGGGTGCTCGGCACTCCCCACGATGAGGCTGGTATATCTACACATCTCGGTGACGGAAAATTGCTTGCTGTACCTCGTTTTTTCACCTCCCCCTTGCGGGGAGGCCGAAATTTGCGAGCACTTCCGCGAGCAAATTTCGGGCGGGGGGTGCAGGCGACGATGCCCGGACCCCCACCCGAAAAACGCTGGCGCCGCGGCCCTCATCAAGACCTGGCGTGTGACCCGCGTTTTTCGACCTCCCCGCAAGGGGGAGGTGAAGCAAATTTCCCGGTTGATGCTCAAAAATGCGCGGAGCGATATGTAGTACGGTCGCTCGATGGGGGCCGGGAAAGGTGGGACGCGGCAACCTGTTTTCCTCCCCATCGTGGAGGAGGTCCGGATGTGCCGCCGATTCAACTCAATCGGTATCCGCCCCAACGCCGACGGAGCTTGACCCGGCCATCCAGCTGTTGCGCGCGTGGCGCCCGATTGAACCCCGCGGCGCATGACTTTTTTCGCTCGCGGACGCTCGCTGCCGGTTGGCCGGCTCGGAGGCCGGCCATGGTGAGAGAGGAGGTGACTTGACGCAAACCGAAGGGTTCAAGTCCTCCTCCAGCCTCCTTTCAGCGCCGGGACCGCTTCTTCGACTTCGTCGTCTTCGTCGCCGGACGTGCGGCTTTGGCGGATTTCTTCGCTGCCTTCGCAGGTTTGCTCGCGGCTTTCTTCGCCGCTTTTTTCGCCGGCCGCGCGGGCTTCTTCTTCGCCGCGGGTTTCGCGCTCACGGGCTCGGGCCGGGCGTGGCGCGGCTGATAGACGCCGAGCCTGCCGCCGCCGGGAAGGGTGATCTCCGTCACGGTTCCCCAGCTCTCCCGCTCGGGCGTCGAGAACGCGATCCCGTGCCGCGTCATGTCGCCGGTGAAAGCGGCGATGTCGTCACACATGAAATAGAGCTTGTGAACGTCGTTGCTCTCGGACCCGTGAATGGAGACTTCGGCCGGTGGGATGCCGAAGATCATGTATCCGCCGCCGGCATTGACGGATTCGAGCTTCAGCACCTCGGTCAGAAACCCCATGTCCGCCTTGTCGTTGGTGCTCTGAAGCATGATATGCGCGCCGATGATCATCGCGTGATCCTCCGTGATGGCGAGCGCAGTCTGTCACGCTGCCGGGCGCAGGAACAGCGCGCGATCACGCGCCCGGCCCTTGCCCGGTCTTGTGCTTGTTCACAGCTTCCGCAAGCATCCTGTCCTTGTTGCGCGCGATATCCGATGGGGGGACCCTCGTCAACCAGGTCGAAGACACAGGAGACATCCGGCTTCGGCCGACTCTCACGGAGATCGCGCGCAACGACCCCGCCTTTTCTAGGACCTCGTTTTCTCATGTCTTCCATCACGCCTCGACGGAGAGACGAAGTCCGAGAGCCTTGAGCACTCTGGCGACGGTCGCGAACTCCGGATTGCCGTCAGGTGACAACGCCTTATAGAGATTCGTGCGGCCGAGACCCGCAGCTTGCGCAATCTCTGTCATTCCCCTGGCGCGAGCGATGTCACCGAGGGCCGCCTTCAGCAAATCCGGGTCACCATCCTCGAGAACGGCATCGAGATAGGCAGCAATGTCCTCTTTGGTCTCGAGCGTGTCGGCGGCATCCCAGCGGCTGGTTTTCCGGACCATGTCATTCTCCCTAAACTTCTCGCGCCAGTTCGAGCGCACGCGTGATGTCGCGTCCCTGGGTTTGTTTGTCGCCACCGCACAGCAGAAGGAAAAGCACCTCGCCGCGCCGCACGAAATACACGCGGTAACCGGGACCGTAGTCGATCCGCATTTCCGACACGCCGCCGCCAACAGGCTTCGCGTCGCCCGGATTCCCAAGCGAGAGCCGGCGAATACGGGCGGTGATGCGGGCGCGCGCCCGACGGTCACGCAAGCCCGCGAACCAATCCGTAAATACTTCGGTCTGCCGGACCTCTATCATCGCGAACTGTCTCTTAGACAAGACGGATAGTCAAGGTTCTGGACCAGCTGGCGGGTGCGACTGGGCCTATTTCCTTGCCGCGAGCAGCGCGTCGAGCAGCGGCGGGGCGCCGGCGACGCGTTCGAGATGCGGGTAGCGCAGCCCGCCCTGCCAGTTCACCGAAACCGTGTCGTAGCGGTCGCCGCGCTTGACGAGGAGTTTGATCGGCGCATGGCTCGTTTTCGCGGCGGTGATTGCGTCCTTCAGGTCGTCGGCATCGTAGGCCGTGCCGTTCACGGCGACGATCTTGTCACCTACGGTCAGTCCCGCCTTGAACGCCGGGCTGTTCCACAGCACGTCGCCCAGCGCGCCCTTGTCCTTCTCATCCACGATCACGCCCACGGAATAGAGCAGATCGGTGATCTTGCGCCGGTGCTCGTTGGATTTCCCGAAATCGGACTCCTTGTCCGTGTAGACGAGCCGGTAGCCACCGCGTGCGAGACCGTCGAGCGGTGCGGGCTTGCCCACGCTGTCGAGCCGTGAACGCAGGAAACCCGCCCAGTCGTAAGGCAGCACCGCGTTCAGCGCATGCACGATGTCGTCGAAGGTATAGGTGACGGTTACATAGCTGCCGTTATCGATCCCGAAAAACGCGCGCGCGAAATCATCCAGTGATTTTTTGCCCCCCGTCTTCTGCCGGATCAGCGTGTCGGCATCGAGCCAGATCAGCTCGCCTTCGCCGTAGTAATCCTCGCTCCTTTGCCAGGTGCGCCAGGGGATGGGCCGGCGCATGGCGGTAATGGGATCGTTGGTCGTGTCCTGCAGCGGCCGCCATTCGCGCCCCGGCCTGTTGGCGAAGGTCGCTGCGTCGGCGGCGAGGGCGTCCAGCGCCTGCTGCTTCGACCACAGCCCCGAACGCGCGGCCAGCACCGTGCCCCAGAACTGCGTCTGGCCCTCATAGACCCAGAGCAGACTGTCGCGCATCGGCACGTTGAAATTCTCCGTCCACAGATCGGCGGGGCGCCGGAACTTGCCGTTCCAGGAATGGGTGTATTCGTGTGTCAGAAGATCGCGCGAAGCGATGTTCTTGTCCCACTTGTTGAAATACTCCGCCGTCGTCGCATCCTCGCTGGAACGATGATGCTCGAGACCCGTGCCGCCCATGATTTTGCTGAGGCCCAGCAGGAAATCGTAGTGGTCGTAATGATGCGAGCCGAAAACCCGGTAGGCCTGCTGCACCAGATTGCGGTGCGCCTGAAGCTCTGCTTGCGTGATGACGAGCTCATCCGGCCGGTCTGCGACGACATCCATGTGCACGGCCGCGCGGGCGCCGGGATCGAGATCGATGCGTTCGAAGAAGCGGCCTGCAAAGATCGGGGAATCGACCAACGTGTTGAACGCCACCGGTTTGAAGCTCGTCGTGACGCCCGAGGCTGAGCCTGTTTCGAGCGCGGTGCCGAACTTCCAGCCTGCCGGCAGCTTCACGCTCGGTTGGACTATGATATCGCGGCTGAAATACCCCGCGGGATAAAGCGCCACCGCGTTCCATTCGAGGTTCAGCATGTCGGGCGTCACGACGACACGGCCTTCGTCGGGTTTGACGGGAGACAGGAACTGGAAATCGCAATCGAGCGCGCTGGCACCGTTCGGCACCGTGACATGGAACGCGTAGACATCGACCGTGTCGCGCGCCCAGGCGAGCTTCGTTCCGCCGGCGTGGATTGTCAGGCCCGCGAATTCGTCGATCGGACCGGTCGGGCTGTGATTGCCGGGAAGCCATTTCGGGAACAGCAGCACCAACGGACCCGAATGAACGGGAATGGTCTCGTGCACGCGGAAAATCGCGTGAGTCGTGTCCGTCGCATCGACGGCAAGACGGATGGTTCCGGGGTAGGGCCTGTCCTGCGGCGCCGGTATCGCCGGCGGCACAGGCGCGGGTTTCGGACCCGGGTTCTGTTGCGCCGCAGCGGAAACCAATGCGGAAGCAAAAATGGCGGATGCGACAAGCAGCATTTTCAACGGCATCTTCTCTGGGATCCCTGAACGGACCCGCGGCGCAAATCCCGCGTCATGGTGATCTTGTTCATCGGGGCCACGCATTCATCCGGAGGGATCACATGTCCGAAACGCATCGCGAGGCCATGCGACGCTTGCACGCAGCGTCATGCACATGCGCGGAAGGTGACAGCAAGGGCGCTGTTTGGAGCGGAGCGACCGTGATAGAGTTCGAACAGCCGACCCAGGACCGCCGGGAGGGGGATATGTCGGGAAACCGCACGATTGCACTTGCCGCGCTTGGCTTTTGTGCTGGCATCGCATTTGGTGGCCCGGCTGCTGCCGCGACCGTCACGACCTTCGATCCCGCGGGATCGATCGGCACCTACGCCTGGGACATCAACGATCAGGGCGCAGTTGCCGGGTTCTGGTACGATAGCACCGACAACATCAGCAAATGTTTCGTGCGCGCACCGGACGGAACGCTGACGACCTTCTTTCACAAGGGTTCAAAGGTCACGGCCGCGTACGCGATCGACGCCAAAGGCGTCAGCACGGGATACTGGAGCACGACGGATGGCGACTTCCCCGGGTTTGCCCGCACGCCCGCCGGAAAGATCAAGACATTCCGCGTCGATGGCGGAGTCAATGGTACTTATCCGATCGGCATCACAGGCGCGCGAACCATCGCCGGCGCTTGGTACGACGAGTTTGACGTGAGCCACGGCTTCGTTCGGACGGCCGATGGCAATGTGGCCGTCTTCGACGTGACAGGCGACACCTACGGCACCTGGCCCGCGGGCATCAATGCTTCGAATGTGATCGCGGGCCATTACACCGACAGCAACGCCGTCGCGCATGGCTTCCTGCGCGCGACCGACGGCACTCTCACCACTTTCGATGCTCCGGGAGATACCAACGGCACCTTTGCGCAGGGCCTCAATGCTGGCGGCACCATCGCGGGCTACTCCTTGGATTCGAATTACATCGGTCATGGCTTCGTGCGCGCAGCCGACGGGACGATCACGGCCTTCGATCCGGCGGGATCGGGCGGCACCTATGTCACCGCTATCAACAACAAGGGCACGATCGCCGGAAATTACTACGACGCGAGCGGCGTCAGCCACGGCTTCGTGCGCACGGCCGGTGGCAAGATCGCAAGCTTCGATGCGCCGGATGCCACGGGAACCTTTCCCAACAGCATCAATCGCGAAGGGGATGTCACTGGTTGGTATACCGACGCGAGCGGAAATTTTCACGGCTTCGTGCGTATGCAGTAGGCTCAACACAACAAATCATCGTGATCGAGCTTGAGCCGGCCGCAAATCGCGTTACCAATAGGTGAAGTAAAAGGGGGCACGCTTGTGGGCAAACGGAATTGGGGCTGCGCGATCAGCGGGGTCATTTCTCTGCTGATGCTGATGGGCAGCGCGCAAGGCGCGCCCGCGCCATATCCCGGCATGGCCCCGCGCGACCAATATCTGATCGCTGACCGTTCGGAAGAGAGCGCGCTGGCGCGCAGCGCCGCGCCGCCGTCCATCTCGGATAATGCCGAAGTAATGATACTCGGCGCCCATGGTTTCGAGACGGCGTCGAAGGGCACGAACGGATTTGTCTGCCTCGTCGAACGGTCCTGGGACAAACCCTTCGACGACCCGGAATTCTGGAATCCGAAAATGCGGGCGCCGGTCTGCATGAATGCCGCTGCCGTGCGCACTGTTTTACCCGTATTCCTCGAACGCGCGCAATGGGCGCTCTCCGGGCTTTCCCTGGCCGGGATGCGCGAGCGCTCGAGACTGTCGGAGAAAGCCAACATCACACCGGCGACCGGCGCCATGTCCTTCATGATGTCGAAGCGGCAATATCTGTCCGACACCGATCGTCGCTGGTATCCGCATGTGATGTTCTTCTCGCCGCGCACGGATCCGGGTGCGTGGGGTGCGAACCTGAAGGCCTCTCCGGTTTTGGGAGCCGCCAACTCCCCCCACGTCACATTTTTCTTTATTCCCGTCAGGAAGTGGTCTGATGGAACGCTCGCAGATTACGGCGCGCCCGCGGATTCAAGCGAACATCATCTCCATTGATTGGTACAGCAGCTAATTAAGTGGGTCTCCAGCTCGGGCACGCTCGCGTGCCGGGCGGCCGGCCTCAGCGGCGGCCATGGTGCGGGTTGGAGTAGCGAGCGATATCCACAATCAGGCGTACGCGGGAATGAGATAAAGTTCCAGGTTGCGGCACGTGCCAGCCCTTGGCGTGGCTGCCCGATCCTGCTTATCTCCGGAACGTCCGACATTCCCGGCCGGACTGGGATGGACGATGGCCGAAAGTGCGGCACCAGTAACGGAGGAGGATGTTCTCGCGTTCGTTCGCGCGGGCATCGGTTCCGTCTGGGAGCTCGAACTCCTGCTGCTTCTGTACAGGTCATCGGAGCGGCGGTGGAGCGCGCTCGAAATCGAGCGCGAACTGCGCGCCAGCCCGACGGTCGTGGGTTCCGCGCTCCGGCATCTGCGCGCAGCCGAAGTGACAGCCGAACCCGAGCGCGACCGGTTCCAGTACGCTGCGGGGTCCCCGCGAACCGACCGTATCGTGCGAGCGATCGACCACGCTTACCGCACAAACCCGATTTCGGTGATAAAGACGATCCTGGGCGCGCCGGATGCGACATTGAAGATATTTTCCGACGCATTCAGGCTCAAGGATTGACAGCATGCCCTACGCACCGACGGCCGTTTATCTTCTGTGCTTCGTGACCAGCGCGTTCTGCGGCGGGCTGCTGGTGCGATCCTGGCTGCGCAGCCAGGCGCAGCTACTCCTGTGGAGCGCCCTCTGCTTTGTGATGCTGGCGCTCAACAACCTGTTGGTGGTCATCGATCTCGTTCTGCTTCCGGCCGTCGATCTTTCGGTGTACCGGGACCTGACGGCGCTTGTCGGGCTGGCGTTCCTGCTCTACGGCTTCATCTGGGAGATGGGGCGGTGATACGGATAGTCTCCTCCTTCCTGGGTGGCGCGGACACGCTGGGCTTCTGCGTCGCAGCGCTGCTGTTTCTGCGCGCGTGGCGGCAAACGAAGGATTCGCTCTTTGCCTCCTTCGCCGCCGCGTTCGCGCTCCTGGCCCTCAATCAGCTGCTGACCGTCTTCGTCACGCTGCCCGAAGTGGAAAAGAGCTGGATTTACGTCTTGCGGCTCGCCGGCTTCGTGCTGCTGATCATCGCCATTATCGCCAAAAACCTGCAGACGCGAACCCGCTGGCCCTGAGCCCGGTCAGCCTGCTCCCGGCGGCTCCTGCATCCATCACCCGGGCTGGCGGCAGGCCCGCCAAACCCGAGATGCCAGCCCGGCGGTTGTCTTTGGTTCGTCCTTTGTGGCACGAGACGGATCCCGCCGCACCGATCCGCACGTTATGAGCATCACCGCACCGTCTACAGAACGGTCCCTCAATCCTTTCACCTTCTCGCTCGTCGCGATCGTGGTGGGGATTGTCACGGGATTTGGCGCGATCGCCTTCCGCGGACTCATCGGCGTCGTCCACAACCTGCTTTTCTTGGGTCAGTTGTCCGGTGTCTACGATGCCAACAAATATGAGCCGGCATCGCCCTGGGGTGTCCTCGTCATCCTGGTGCCGGTGATCGGCAGCCTGGGCGTGACCTTCCTGGTGCGGACCTTCGCGCCGGAAGCGCGCGGACACGGCGTCCCCGAAGTGATGGACGCCATATTCTACAACGAGGGCCGCATCCGTCCGGTGGTCGCGGCGGTGAAATCTCTGGCCTCGGCGCTCGCCATCGGCAGCGGCTCTTCGGTAGGACGCGAGGGCCCCATCATCCAGATCGGCGCGTCCCTCGGCTCGAGCATCGGCCAGTTCATCCGCCTGGAAGCCTGGCAGCGCATCACGCTCGTCGCCGCAGGAGCGGGCGCCGGTATCGCCGCCACCTTCAACACGCCCATCGGCGGCGTGCTCTTCGCCATCGAACTCATGATGCCGGAAGTGAGCACCCGCACCTTTCTTCCGGTGGCGCTCGCGACCGGAACCGCCACCTTCATCGGCCGCATCTTTCTCGGGCCGCGCCCAGCTTTCAACGTGCCTCCGGTCGGGACATTGGGAACCCATGCCTCTGCCGTCTATCCGCTGCTCCTCTATGCCGTGTTGGGGGCGCTGACCGGCGTGGCAGCCACGGGCTTCATCAGGGGGTTGCATGCCGCCGAAGACAGATTCGACCGGATCGATCATCCCTATCTGCGCCACGGCCTCGGAATGCTGCTCGTCGGAGTCATGATGTACGCGTTCTTCCGCTTCTCCGGGCACTATCATGTCGAGGGCGTCGGGTACGCGACGATCCAGGACGTGCTGCTCGGTGGGCTTTCGAGCGCATCATTCCTCGCGGTTCTGTTCTTCGCGAAATTGGCCGCGACATCGCTCAGCCTGGGTTCGGGTTCCTCCGGTGGAATTTTTTCGCCGTCCCTTTTCATGGGCGCGACTCTGGGCGGCGCCTTCGGCGCGCTCGCCCATCTGGTATTCCCGTCCGCCGCGATCAGCGTACCGGCGTTCGCGATGGTCGGAATGGCCGCGATGGTGGGCGGCGGCACCGGCGCCGCCATGACCGCCGTCACGATGATCTTCGAGATGACGCTCGACTACGGCATTGTCACGCCGATGATCATTGCGGTGGCGGTCGCCATCGGCAGCCGGCGGATGCTATCGCGCGAGAACATCTACACCATCAAGCTGGTCGCGCGGCGCCATTTCATCCCGAAGGCGCTGCATGCCAACATGTTTCTGGTGCGCCGCGCCGAAGATGTTATGGAATCGGACGTTCTCGTCCTCGCGGAGGATACGCGTTTCGATGCGTTTCTCGCCCGTCCGGGACACGATGGGCGTCTGCGCCACGTCGTCGTCACACGCGGCCGGAGCATCGTGGGAGTCCTCCGCGTCAATACGTCCTTGCGGCGCGGCCTCGAAAGTGCCTTCGCAAACGTGACGCTTGGAGAGATCGCGAACCGGAACTACACGGTGGCCCGCCCGCAGGACATCATGTTCGACGTCATCGGTCGCATGTGGCGCAGGAATGCGGCGATGGCGGTCGTCGCCGATCCCGGGCCGGTGCCGCGGGGGGAGCACGTGCGCGGAGTCATCACCAAGGAGCATGTCGCCGACTCCGTCGCCGCGAGCATCAAGCCCTATGCCGCCGCGGAACCGCTGCGCTGAGCATCGACCCACGCGCGAATTTTTCGGTGGGCGTCCCGCCAGCGTTGATACCGATCCCGGCACGGCAGAAGAAATCGCCTGCCTCCACGGTTTGGACGTGAGCCGGAACTCGGCGCGTCAAATCGCCGCCATGAGCTTCGCAGTTTCCGAACCGGGCGTTTCCGCGAGGGACCTACTGGACAGGACCGCATGACGATTCCGCACGATGCGCTGGCACCGGAAGAAGGGGCGGAGATCCCGCGGCGTGATTTCATCCTCGTAGCCACCACTGCGGCCGGCGTGATCGGCGGGATATTCGCGCTGTGGCCGCTGATCGACCAGATGGAGCCCTCCTCGGAGGTGATCGCAGCGGGCGGACCGGTCACTCTCGATATTTCGAAAATCCCGCCGGGCCAGCAGATCGTCGTGTTGTGGCGCTCGCGGCCCATTTTCGTCGTGCACCGCACGCCCGCCATTCTCGAGAAGCTCAAAACGGATTCGCTGCTTTCGCTGCTCAGCGACCCCAATTCGCTGCAGCTGCAGCAGCCGCCTTATGCCGCGAACTGGTCACGCTCCATCAAGCCGGAATATCTCGTCCTTGTCGGAATCTGCACGCACCTGGGCTGCATACCCGGCCTTCAGGCCAAGCCTGGTTCGGTCGGCCCGGGCTGGCCCGGCGGCTATCTCTGCCCATGTCACGGTTCCAAATACGATCTGGCGGGACGCGTCTTCAAAGGCGTGCCGGCGCCGCTCAATCTGCCGGTGCCGCCGTACAATTTCTCCGGACCGACGACGCTGGTGATCGGGGAGAATCCGAAGGGTTCCGATTTTTCGTTGTCTTCCGTGCAGCAGCTGTGATTTCAAGCTTAAGAATTACGTAACACGCGGAGGACAAAGGAACTTGTTTCCTGGGAAGTAGTGTAACCACCAAGGCACGAAGATCACAAAGAACCGGTTGCGCGCGAATGCGCGTATTTCACTTCGTGCACTTCGTGCCTTTGTGGTAAATTTCTTCTCTGCGGCTCTCAAAACAGGCTCCGGGGGCTGATTGTGTCAGGCTCCATGCGGGCGAGACGCCCACGGTCCCAGGATTACTCCAGCGCGAAGGCGACGGTGCTGAGGAGGGCGACGCTCGGGCGACGGGCATCGAGGCGGGTATGCTGCACCACGATGGGAACGCTCGATTCAATGAGTGACGAATAGGAAGTATCGCGCGGGATCAGCTCGGGATCGCGCAATTCGTTGAAGCGCAGATGTTTGGTCCGCCGCGCCGGCAGGCGAACCTGGTATGGTCCGGCGGGATCGCGGTTCTCGAAGAACACGGTTATGGTGATATCGGCGTCGCGATCCGTGACGTTCAGAAGACACGCTGCTTCGTGGGATTTGAGTGCGGGATCTTCCGGCTCGACGCTCTCGCCGGGGATGTACCCTTCGGCGATCGCCCACCGTCTCTTGCCGAAAAAGCCGGAGCCATTCACGGGATCGGCAACGTTCCGATGCGGCATGTGTTCCGGACGGCTTGCGCCAAGGAACCGGGGCCGACGGACCGGGGTTTCCTAGAACGGCGATGTCGCGGTTCCCGCGGGCGATGTCGCGCCACAGGCGATTTCCCATGAATGATATTTCCCGTCCCGTCCACCGCGTGTTTGACCGGACGAAAAGCGGCCGCGTGAGTTCCGAATATATTGCGGTGCCCGCGCATGTGGTGCGTGCGCTGCAGGCGGAACTCGAAAAGACAATCGCGGGTGAAGTGCGTTTCGGGCCTGGCGACCGGGCATTATGGTCCACCGACGCGTCAAATTATCGCCAGGCGCCCTACGGCGTCGTTCTTCCAAAATCGCGCGAAGACATCGTCGAGACGATCGCTGCTTGCGCAAAATACGACGTTCCGGTGGCGCCGCGCGGCGGCGGCACCAGCCTCGCGGGCCAAGGCTGCAACGCCGCGGTGCTGATCGACTGCTCCAAATATCTCGACCACGTCGTTTCGCTCGATCCGCGCGTGCGCCGCGCGGTCGTGGAACCCGGCTGCGTGCTCGACACGCTGCGCGACGCGGCGGAAAAATTCCATCTCACCTTCGGGCCCGATCCTTCGACGCATGATCACAACACGCTTGGCGGCATGATCGGCAACAATTCCTGCGGCACCCATTCGGTGATGGCGGGACGAACGGCCGACAACGTGCACGCGCTTGAAATCGTGACCTATGACGGGCTGCGGATGACCGTCGGCCCTACCTCGCGCGACGAATACGAGCGCATCCGGAAGGCGGGCGGACGCAAGGCCGAGATCTACCGCGGCATGCGCACTCTCTGGGACCGCTACGGAACGCGCTTCGAGGAAGTTTACCCGAAAATTCCACGCCGCATCTCCGGCTACGAAAATCTCGATCAACTCTCCTGGGACAACGGTTTCAACGTTGCGCGCGCGCTCGTCGGCACGGAAGCGACCTGCGTCACCGTCCTGCGCGCGAGCCTCGATCTGGTGCCGAGCCCGCCTGCGCGGGCGCTCCTCATCATCGGCTATCCCGATATTTTCGCCGCCGCGGATGCGGCAAAGGACGCGCTGGCACACGGTCCGATCGCGGTGGAATCCATCGACCAGCTGCTCGTCGACTTCATGCACGAGAAGCATTTCCGCGTGAAGGATATCGGCGTGCTGCCCGAGGGCCATGGCTGGCTCATCTGCGAATTCGGCGGCGAAACAAAGGAGGAGTCGCTTGCCAACGCGCAAGGCCTGAAGCGCGAAGTGGAATCCTCCGGCCACGCGGCCAATCTGGTTTCCGACAAAAGCGAGCAGGAGAAAGTGTGGAAGGTACGCGAAGCCGCGCTCGCGGTCACCGCGCACGTGCCTGGCGTCGGCGCGACCTGGCCGGGCTGGGAAGACTCTGCGGTCCACCGCGACAATCTCGGCAATTACCTGCGCGAACTGTGGGCTCTCTTCAAGAAGCACGGCTACAAGGCGTCCGTGTACGGACATTTCGGCGACGCACTCGTGCATTGCCGGGTCAACTGGCAGCTTCACACCGAGGATGGACTGAAGAACTGGGAATCGTTCCTGAACGAGGCCGCCGATCTCGTGGTGCGCCACAACGGCTCGTTATCCGGAGAGCACGGCGACGGACAGGCGCGCGCGCAACTGCTCGAAAAGATGTACGGCCCCGAACTGATGGAAGCGCAGCGGGAATTCCGGCGCCTGTGGGATCCGCGCGGGCGCATGAACCCGGGCAAGGTCATCGACCCTTACCCGATCACCTCCAACCTGCGCGTGGGCCCCGCCTACGATCCGCCGGAAATCCGCGGCCGCTTCGCATATCCCGAAGAGAAGGGCAGCTTCACCACGGCGACGCTGCGCTGCGTGGGTGTGGGCACCTGCCGCCGCCACCATGCCGGCGAAGGCGTGATGTGCCCGAGCTACCTGGCCACGCGCGACGAGAAGCATTGCACACGCGGGCGCGCGCGCCTGCTCTTCGAAATGGTCCGCGGCGACATCATCAAGGACGGCTGGCGGAGCCGCGAAGTCGAGGAGTCGCTCGACCTCTGCCTCGCCTGCAAAGGCTGCAAGAAGGACTGCCCGGTACAGGTGGACATGGCCACCTATAAAGCGGAATTCCGCTCGCGCCATTATGAGTTCCGCTGGCGTCCGCGCGCTGCCTATTCGATGGGACAGATCCAGCGTTGGGCAAAAATCGCATCGCTCACACCGGGTCTTGCAAATTTCTTTACGCGCACACCGGGTGTTTCCGCGATCATGAAATTGGCCGGCGGCATTTCCCAAGCCCGCGAGATGCCCGTTTTCGCCTCGCCCACGTACCGGGACTGGCACCGGACCCATGAGGGCGCGCACGCCGGAGAACGCATTCTCCTGTGGCCGGACACGTTCAACAACTACTTCCGGACCGACACTGCGATCGCGGCGACTCATCTCCTCGAGAGTCTCGGCTTCCAGGTCGATATTCCGAAGACAATGCTCTGCTGCGGCCGCCCGCTCTACGATTGGGGCTGGCTCGACCAGGCGCGCGCGCTATGGCGGAAAACACTGCACGCGCTGCGCTGCGATATCGAAGCGGGCGTAACGCTCGTGGGTCTCGAGCCCGCCTGCGTGTCGGCATTCCGCGACGAACTGCCGGCACTTTTCCCCGACGATCCGCTCGCTGCGAAGCTAGCGGCTCAGACGCGGCTCTTGAGCGAATTTCTCTGCGACCGCAAACTCGCGCCACGCCTCAAGCCGCGCTCGGAAAAACCGATGGTCCAGTTCCACTGCCATCATCACGCGGTGATGAAGACCGATCCCGAACGCCAACTCCTCAAGGACATCGGCTCGGACGCGCAAATCCTTTCCGCCGGATGCTGCGGCATGGCAGGCTCGTTCGGATTTGAAAGCGCAAAATACCAGTTGTCGCTTGAGATCGGGCAACAGGCGCTCTTTCCCGCCATCCGGAACGCGCCCTCGCGAACCGTCATTCTCGCCAACGGCTTTAGTTGCCGCGAGCAGATCGAACAGGTCACCGCCCGCCGCACCGATCATCTCGCGCAATTCCTCACCGCGCGCCAATAGAGTCCGGGCGCCTCGCCTCTCCATGATACAGAGCCCCAGGGACCGCGGGCGTCCCGCCCGCATGGCCCCTGACACAATCAGCCCCCGGAGCTTGTATTGAGAAAATGCGGGCGGGACGCCCGCGGTCCCAGGAAGAAGTTGGCGCGCACCCTTTCGATTTGGTTTCTTCTCTCATTGGAAATGATCGCACTTTTGGACTCTCCTGACTCAGACGTTGCATCGGCGGTCAAAAAAGGGGTTCACGCGGAGGCGCGGAGGACGCGGAGAAGAAAGTTTGAAACGCCAAGCCGCCAAGATCGCCAAAAATCCGTTGCGCGCGAAGTGCGCGAATTTTCCTTGACGCCTTGGCGGTGAATTTCTCCGCGTCCTTCCGCCTACGCCAAGGCTTCGGCGGACGAATGCAAACTCTTGACCCGCCGTAGCTTTAGCGTAGGCGGGCCGCGCCTCCGCGTGGCCACTCTTTTCGGCGGCAGCGCACAATGCCTTCCGATTGTGTCGCGCCGACGCTGGTTGAGCTTATCCCCGGACAGGCGTGCGCGTGCGGGGGAAGGAAACGATCCCGATTACGCGGCTTTGCCGACCATGTTGAGAGCAAGCGAGGAGAGACGATTCAGGTCGAAGGGTTTGCGCAGGAATTCGAGACCGTGCGCGCGCAGCGAGTCGGGAAGGATTTCCGTCGCATAGGCCGTCATCAGCAGCACCTTCAGCTTGGGCCTGAGCTTCAGCCCGGCTTCGGCCAGTTCGATTCCGTTCATGCCCGGCATCTTGATGTCGGATACCAGCAGATCGATCGACGGATCGGATGTGAGAATGGCGAGCGCAGTCGTTCCATCTCCGGCTTCGCTCACGTTGAAGCCGGCATCCTCGAGTGTCTCCGCAGCGACGATCCTCAGCATCGCTTCGTCGTCGGCGATGAGGACCTTGGGCACGGAACTCCCGTCGGCGTGGGCGATTGTCACGTCATTCCACTTTCTCGTTTGCGACCGGGGCCGCCGCCACTTCGTGTGGCAGCAGGATCACGATCCGCGTTCCCTTCCCCGGACTGCTTTCGACAGACAGTCGCCCACCAGACTGCCCTATATAGCTAAACGCCGTACTAAGCCCAAGTCCGGTGCCCTGCCCTGGTGGCTTGGTGGTAAAGAACGGTTCGAGCGCGCGCCTGCGCACCTCCTCGGTCATGCCGAGCCCGGTATCGCGAACCGAAAGTTCCACATACTCTCCCGGCTTCAGCGACTCGTCCGCGCCATCCGCAATTGTCCTGTCGCGCGTGGATATCCGGAAATTCCCGCCTTGCGGCATTGCGTCGCGGGCGTTGATCGCAAGGTTGAGAAGAATTGCTTCAATCTGCCCGGGGTCGCAGCGGGTATACCAGCGCGAGGCGAGATCGGTTTCCACCGCGATCCGGTTTCCCACCGAACCACCGATCAGACCGAGCATGTTCGCGACCAGCCGGCCGAGATCCACGCGTTCCGTGAGCAGCGGCTGACGCCGTGCGAAGGCGAGAATGCGGCGCGTCAAGCCGGTTGCCTTGTCGAGTCCTTCCTCGGCGGAATCGATGTAGCCCTGAACCTCGAAACGCCCTTGCGCGAGCCTGCGCCGCATCAGCTGCAGGTTCCCCTTGATCACCGAGAAAAAGTTGTTGAGGTCGTGCGCAATGCCGCCGGAAAGCTGGGCGATCGCTTCGAGTTTTTGCGTCTGCAGAAGCGCCTCCTCGGCGTGCCGGCGCTCCTCCATCTCTGTCTGCAGGCGCGCGTTCATCCGCGTGAGATCGGCCGCACGCCGCCCAAGTTCGGCATTGGCTTTTCCCAACGCAAACTGACCCGCGGCGAGCACCACCATCACCAACGCTCCCATCGCACCGAGAAGCGCGATGACAACGAATCGGGCGATGCGAATCTGCAAGGATTCGCCGGTGGCCGAAAGATACACGGACCCGATCTGCACAGCTTTCTGCAGCACCGGCTCGAGAAGGCGGATCCGCGCCTTGCCAGATCGTGCTTCGCTGTCGTTCGCCGCCGTCGCAGGCGGCCTGCGCGCTCCCGAACGCACAAGTTCAGCCAGCATGCGGCCGTGCGCGTCATAGACGGCAGCGGACAGAATCTCGGGATTGACCTTCAGCGCATTGATGTAGGCAGTTGCGGCCCTGTGGTCCGCGAATTCCACGGCAGCGGTTACGCTCGCCGCAAGGATGTTCGCCTGTTCCGTGATTTCCTGCCTGTGCTGCTGGCCCGCAAACCGGTCTTCATAAAGCGCGAGGCCGATGCCGAGAACAAGGAGCAGGGCCGCCGCGGCGATCGCTGCGAATGGAATCCAGCGGGTGCCCGCGCGCGCATCGCTCATGGCACACGCTTCACGTTGCGGGCCAGCGCAAGCAGACTGGAACCGATCTCGAGCCCCGCATGGGCGGCCGCAATGTTGTCGATATCGAAGCGCACACGATTCTGATCGACGGAGAAAGTGATGATCGCAGGTTTGGGAACATCGCTGTCGGAACTTGTGACGGTAAGAACCGGTCGGTTCCGGAGCGCTTCTGCGATGTCGGCCCCTGCCTGGCTATCCGGCTCGAAATAGAAAATCTGGCAACCGTCAGCCGAACCGTTGGGGCTGATTCGCTGCACGGCAAGCGCGCGGTTGCCGGCCTTTTGACCGCTCGCCGCCTGTTGGACCAAGGGCGCGAGCGGATCATCATCCATCACGCAGATGGTAACGGGTGAATCCGGCGTGGAGAAGACCGCGGCCGGCCAGTCCACGAACGGCGCAAACTTGACGAGAGACGTCGCCTTTGCCGCGAGTTCGAGCGGGGGCGAGGTCCCCCCCTGCGAATGGCCTGCAAGCATAAAAAAATCGCAACGGCTGCGCCATGATACCGCCATCGCAAGAGGAGCGGCCAAAAGCGCATGCTCAGAGTTTCCAGCGCGTATCCAAGAAGAAATTGCGACGGAACTCGTCGCTTCCAGGAAATACGTACTCCCGATGTCCGGCATGCAGAAAATTGAATCCCGACAGCGAAGCCTCCAGCCTGCCCGTCACTTCCCAGCTGACGCGCGCATTCAGTTCCACCTATTGCGGCACTTTGGGGTCGGGAAGTTCTCAGAGTTAGCGGAGGTCCGCGTCGAGCGACCTCGCCGGCTTCAACCCGTACCAACTGCCTATTCCCCGCGGCGACCCTTCGACACGCCGGCCGCCGCTCATTCCGCCCGATCGGAATAGATCACGCAGGCGGGCCGCGAACAATGCGCTCCACGCCGGAAGGGCACCGGGCTCAAGTTCCGGACGACGCAAAATTCCCCGGATGGAATCGCACCCGCGCCCGGCTATAAGCGTCTGTGCGGGCAACACCGCCAGAGAGAATGTCCATCACCGCCAAAAATATTCTTGCCGGAAAGTCCGTCCTTGTCGTCGAGGACGAATCCCTGGTCGGCCTGTTCATCCAGGACATGCTGGTAGATATCGGCTGCGAAGCTGCCGGACTTGCGGCGCATTATGAGGATGCACTCGAGAAAGCGCAGTCGCTTGCGTTCGACGTCGCCATTCTCGACGTCAATCTCGCCGGGCGGCAGACTTTTCCGATTGCGCAACTGATTTCCCGGCGCGGACTGCCGTTCGTATTCGCGACCGGCTACGGCGCAACGGGAATTCCGTCGGCTTTCGAAAACGTGCCTGTGGTGCGAAAGCCGTTCGAGCAACACGATCTCGAAGCTGCGCTACGCGCCGCGCTGGAACCCACCGCCCTCTGAGCCTGGAACAGCGGGCGTCCCGCCCGCATGGCATCAAAACATCATCAGCCGCCGGAGTTTGTTTCGAGAACATGCGGGCGGGACGCCCGCTGTTCCAGGCAGGGACGTCGCGCGATGCTACGGAATCAGACGACCCAGCACGAAAAACAAAGCCGCACCGGCCATTATCAGTGCGGCGCGCAGGACCTGGCCATCGGCAAAGAAAGCGCGCCTCTTTGCCTCTTTTCCAAAACTGCCATGGGTTCTGTGGAGCGGCATCACCGGCGCGAACAGATTGTCTTTCCGTGTGGGCGCAACAGGCGTGCGCGTTTCCTGGCCTTCCACAGCGGTGCGCGCGAGAAATCGGTCCATGAAGGCGGGCGCGACCATGTTGCCGACAATCGTGAGGAACGTTGAGAGTCCGACCCAGTATTCCTTGGGCCTGGTGCGGGCGGCCCGGAACACCGCGTCGGCCGCCGCTTCGGGTTGATAGATCGTGCCCATGGGCCGCGGCTCGTCGGGCATATGGGTGCGCGCCCAGGCGAATTGCGGGGTGTTCATCGCGGGCAACTGAACCATCGTCAGCGCAACCGCCGATTTCTCGTGCGCGAGTTCGGTGCGCAGGGCGGCGGTGAAGCCACGGATCGCGTGCTTGGCGCCGCAATAGGCCGATTGCAGCGGGATACCGCGATAGGCGAGCGCCGAACCGATATTGATGATGTGTCCGCGATTGCGCGGACGCATGTATTTCAGCGCCGCCATGCAGCCATGCACGAAACCGAGGTAAGTGACTTCGGTTACGCGGCGGAACTCCTCCGGCGACATTTCCCGCAAAGGCGAGAATACGGTGACCATTGCGTCATTGATCCAGATGTCGATCGGCCCCAGATCCTTCTCGAATTCTTCGGCGGCCGCAAATACTTCCTCGGCGCGCGACACGTCGATCGGGCGATAGGCAAAACTCTCCGCTCCGGCGAGATCACGGCGCATCTCCTGCAGCGCTTCTTCGTCGCGCGCGATCAGCCCGAGTTTCGCGCCGGACTGCGCAAAACGCTGCGCCACGGCGCGTCCGACACCGGCGGAAGCACCGGTGATAATTACGACGGCATGCTTTCTCTCGGGCGTCTTCATCGGTGCGGCAATTGGGAGTGGGCAATCCCCTTGCGAAATGCAACGCGGCAGAAACAGCGGCGTTTCGTGAACGCCGCCTCAAATTGCGCGAAGGGGAACCGCCGTACGGAGGTCCGTCCATGCGTCGCAGCCTGCAGCTCGCCGCAAGGCTGTCCCCGGTTTCGCCCCTTCCAACCTGGAACTATACCCAGCCCATGCCGAAGGCCGGCGGCAAACCGCCCGGATGAGGCGCGCCGATTCCGGGCCGCCGCCGCAATTTCGCGCTCTGCGCGTTTTCCTCCCATGAGGGAAACCCTCCGGACGCTTCGCACCGCAGCGATCTGGATCGGACTCGCCGCAGGCGTGTGGCTCTTGTGGTACATACGGGTCGCGGTGATCCTCGCCTTCGGCGCGGTGATCGCTGCGCTCTTGCTGCACCTCCTGGCCCGCCTGATCTGCACGAAAGTTCCCTTGGCTCTCGGCTGGGCGCTCGCGCTCGTGACCGCGCTGCTGTTCCTCATATTCGCGGGCTGCCTCTGGCTGTTCGGCTCGAGTCTCGTCTCTCAATTCGGAGACGTTCTGAAGAAAATCGAGGCCGGACAGCGCAATCTCGGCGTGTTGCGTCAGTTCGTTCACGGCCCCTCCTCGCTTCTCGGCGGAATGGTACCGCACGTGCTGACCTCCGGGCTTGCCGTTGCCGAATACGCCATCGTGATCGCCATTGCCGGCATCTATCTCGCCGCGCAGCCTGCCCTGTACGCGCGCGGCGTCGTGCTCCTGTTTCCGTCCAAACTGCGCGCGGACGCTGAAGAAGCGCTCGAAAAAATCGGCGCCACGCTCACCTACTGGCTGATCGGGCAGATGATCGTGATGTTGATCGTGAGCGTCCTCGCCTATTTCCTGATGCTGGCGCTCGGGCTTCCCAATCCCGGGGTGCTCGCCCTGATCGCCGGACTGTCCGAGGCCGTTCCCTATCTGGGACCGTTCCTGGGTGCCGTTCCCGCCGTTCTCGTCGCGCTCACAATCGGGTTCAACAAAGCGATCTGGACCGTCGCGGGATACATCGGAATCCACATCCTCGAAGGTTATCTGATCGTGCCGCTCCTGCAGCGCCGGCTCGTGCACATTCCCCCCGCATTGATCCTGCTCAGCATTCTGGTGAGCCAGCTCCTGTTCGGGTTTGTCGGCATCATTTTTGCGGGGCCGATCGCGGTCGTCGCCTATACCGCGATCAATCTTCTTTATTTACGCAACGTGCTCGAAGAGCGCGTCAACCTGCCCGACGACATTCCGGTCACGTGAACCGCCGAGCCCACAGCATCGGGTGGATGTCCGATTATCGCGGGAACTGCGCCGGAAAGGCGGCCGTTCTGATTCGGAGGGGCGTGAGGAATGTGAGGAAACAAATGTCTATCTCAATTTCGCGAAGAGTCGCGCGGCTCGCGCTCGCCGGGGTGTTCTCGCTCGGCACCGCCGTGTGCGCTCTCGCAAACACCCCCAAGGACACTTCCGCCGCGCAGTCCGCGCAAAACGTCGTTGCCGGCGCCATCAGGACAGTGAAAACCATGGAAGCGACGCCCAAGCTCAAGGACCTGCTCGCCAGGTCCAAGGGCGTTTTCATCGTCCCGAGCTTCACCCGCGGCGCTCTCGTCGTCGGCGGCCGAAGCGGCGAAGGCGTGCTGCTCGTCCACAACGGCAACGGGTCCTGGAGCGATCCGGTGTTCTACGGCATCGGGGGCATCAGCGTGGGTGCGCAGGTGGGCGGCGGGCACGGCGAAGCGGCCTTCCTGCTGATGACCGACAATTCGCTCGGCAGCTTCAAAGGCGGCAACAATTTCTCGCTCAACGCCGGCTCCGGCTTCACCATCGTGCGCTTCTCGCGCAACCAGCAGAGCTCCTGGGGCAAGGGTGCGGTCGTGTTCTGGACGAACACCGCCGGCGCCTATGCGGGCGGTTCAGTGAGCGGTACCGACATCAGCTGGGACGGTGGCCTTACCAAGGCCTATTACCGGGACGGTCAGGCGACCATCGGCCAGGTGCTCGACGGCAAGCTGCAAAGCGCCTCCGCGCGCCCGCTGCAGGAGGCCATGCCGGCGTAACACGGGTGCGCTTTCGCTACCCCGGAAGCGCCGAGGTGTCAGCGCGGAGCCGGGCTCATTCGAGCGGCGTCCGTTCCGCCTGCGTCGATTTTGCGCGTCTGTCAGCATCCGGTGCGAGGGTGCAGCCCGAACAGAGCTGGACGGAAACATCATCCATATAATAGAAACCCTGGTTGTTACGCTCCCGGAACCTCAGATAATCGCTGTCATCACCTTGGGCCAGAACATTGATGGCGAAATATTGATAGCCGAATTGAGCGCTGTTGGTTAAATTCAACTCTGTGACATTGTTCCACAAAACGTCAAAGGTCGTAACACCTCCCGTGACATTGGGAGACGAATACAGCCAGAAGCAGATCGTATAGATGTTATCCCTGGAAGTGCCGCGAACTTTCTGGACAATATCATTCGAGGCCTTTGTGGTACCTAACGCCAGATCCTGCGCACCATTGTGGGCGTGACCACGTTCGATGTACACGAAAGGGTCGGCACTACTGCTCCACTCCACTTTCCAATCCGTGACATGGGTTCCGGATCCGGATTCAAAACCGCCGTTGCGGACGAGATTGGGATTCGAGTCGGCGAGGCACGAGGGCGCAGCCGATACTGCCGTTGGGCCCATAGTCCAAGCGAGCATCGCGATCAATGCCATTCCCGGCAAAGCCCGCGTCGTTGATCTTTCGGCTCTGCTTACCACGTTTGTCGTTTTGGTCATGTTGGCCTCCCCGCTTCTCCAGTTGCCGCAGCAACCATATCGTCAAACAGAGTTGAGAATCCCGAGCCTGTCAAGGCAGTACGCCAAAATTTCAGTAGACCGCAACTGAAATTATAACAGCGTTAGGGCGCTGGAGAATTACGAACGAAGACGTCCCGGTCGAGCAACCAAGGGCGGTGCTGGCGCCATGTGCGCGTTCCGCCGTCACTCGATGCCATCGCGGCGGCCATGAGCGACGCATGGGCCGTGCGATTCACAACTCCAACTGCTGCTTTCGGCCTAAAAGAGCGCGCGCTCAAAGGAAATTGTACTCCGTGAACAGCCGCGACAGATCGCCGTGCCAGTCGGTTTTCCAGCGGCGCAGCAGTTCTTCGGCGCGGGTGTAGCCGCGCTCGACGAGGTCCTCGAGCGGCTGGAGGAAGCCTTCCTCGGTGGTGCCGATTGCATCTTCCCGCGCGCGGGCACGAAGACCTGCACGCGCGATCGCCAGCATCTCGCGCGCCAGTTCGCGCACCGTGCGTCCGCGGAACGGCGTATTGAACGCGAGCACGGGGACGGATGCCCGCATGGCCTCTCGCTCTTCGCTGCTCCAATCCTTCACCATGTCCCACGCCGCGTCGAGGGCGCTTCCGTCGTAGAAAATGCCGACCCAGAGGGCGGGCAGGCCGCAAATCCGCCGCCAGGTGCCGCCGTCCGCGCCACGCATTTCAAGAATGTGCTTCAGCCGCGCCTCGGGAAAGATCGTTGTCAGATGGTCCGCCCAATCGGACATCTGCGGTGCAATGCCTTTCAGTTCGGGAATGCGCCCGCCGAGAAAACCGCGAAAGCTCGCGCCGGCCACGTCGATGTAACGGCCGTCGCGATAGACGAAATACATCGGCACATCGAGCGCATAATCCACATAGCGCTCGAAGCCGAAGCCGTCCTCGAACACGAACGGCAGCATGCCGGCGCGGGCATTATCGACATCGGTCCAGATCTGGCTCCGATAGGAGAGAAAGCCGTTCGGCCGGCCTTCGCGGAACGGCGAGTTGGCGAACAGCGCGGTCGCGACCGGCTGCAGCGCGAGTGCCACGCGAAACTTCTTCACCATGTCGGCTTCATCGGCGAAATCGAGATTCACCTGCACGGTGCAGGTGCGGAACATCATCTCGAGGCCATAGCCGCCGACCTGCGGCATGTAGCGCCGCATGATTGCGTAGCGACCCTTGGGCATCTGATCCACTTCGTCGAGACGCCATGTGGGCGCAAAGCCGAGGCCCAGGACCCCCGCGCCGATTTCAGCCCCAACCTCGCGCACCTGTTCCTGGTGTGTGTTCACCTCGGCACAGGTCTGGTGCAGCGATTTGAGCGGCGCGCCGGACAATTCGAACTGTCCCCCGGGCTCGAGGCTGATTCCGGCTCCGTCCTGCGACAACCCGATGAGGTTGTCGCCTTCCAGAACCGGCGCCCAACCGAAGCGGCGCATGCCTTCCAGCAGCGCGCGGATACCGGGCCGTCCCGCATAGGCGAGCGGCTTGTGCGTCGCGAGATCGTACACGAACTTCTCGTGCTCGGTCCCGATGCGCCACTCGGCGCGGGGCTTCGCGCCTGCTTCGAGATAGCGCACCAGATCGTCGCGCGAATTGATCGGTCCGCCCGCATGTTGGGGGATCGACATGGGCGGCCACCTCGCCTTCTGCACTCCCGAAAAAGCGCAATTTTTCCAGGCTATCCGGGAATTATCTTTTGGTCATGTAGGCGTTGCTCCTTCTCCCGGCAACCACCCAGCTATTGCGCGGGCGTGCCCCCGATGGTTCACTTTCCTCTCTGCTTCGAGGGAGATGCGAGCCATGCATGCGAGGCTTCTGCTTGCCGCCACGGCGGCGCTGCTGGTCGCGTCGGGACCGGCTTTCGCGATCGAGACAGTGACGCTGCCGCAAAATTCAGACGGCACCCCGGCTTTCCAGAACCCCGCCGCGCCGGCGGATCAGGGCAAGAGCCAATTCTCGACGGATCAGAACGGCAATATGAAAGTGGAGGGGCTCGGTACTTTCCATTTCAGCGGCTCGCAGGGTTCGGGCTGGCCGGGCGATCCCGACGAGAGCTTCCGGACGGGTCGTACCACCGGTGACGCCTTCGGGGACTCCAAGACGCCCGGATCCGAATTCTACAACCCGCTCGGCCACTGAGACTGCAGAATCGCGAGCGCTGCCAGCGCCGCGGTGTCGGCGCGCAGGATTCGCCTGCCCAGCGATACAGGACGCGCTGACGGCAGAGCTCGGATGGCCGCGCGTTCCGCTTCGTCAAAACCGCCTTCGGGGCCGATCAGCACGGCCCAGGCTTTTCGGGGCGCGTGGGCCAGTGCTTCGTGGATCGGCGGCGCGCCGGCTTCATCGCAGAACAGAAGCGCACGATCCTGCGGCCATTCGGCGAGCAAGCGCTCCAACGCAAGCGGCGCGCGGAGTTCGGGGACGCTCAGGCGACCGGATTGCTCCGCTGCTTCGATCGCATTGGCGCGCAAGCGTTCGATATTGACGCGGTGGACGACGGTGCGCCGTGTAAACACCGCCTGCAATAGCGAAACGCCCAGCTCCGTCGCCTTCTGTACCAGATAATCCGCCGGCGTCTTCTTGATCGGCGCGAAGACGAGCCAGAGATCGTCGTCCGCACACTGAGGGAGGGTCTTCCGTTCGCATACGAGGACACAATCGCGGCGTGCCGCTTCGGCAATACGGGCCAGCCATTCTCCATCGCGCCCGTTGAAGAGGCTCACACGATCGCCCGGCCGCACTCGCATCACATGCAGCAGATAATGCGCCTGTTGCGGGCCAGCCGGAACTTTCGCGCCTTCGGCCAAATCGCCTTCGACAAACAGCCGCACCTTTCCGCCGGGGGATGTGAGTTCGCGATCGTTCATTTACTTTCCTTCCCGTGCGCCTGGCCAAGGCTACGGCCGAGAAAGAGCATGTCCAGACCACCGCAGCTTCGGCGAAGGTGAGCAGGTTGAAGGTCCGCGGACAAGGATAGCTCAGATGCCAATCGAGCCCGTGGGACCAACCCAGTCGCCCATCAAACAGAGGAAACTATTGCCGAAACGAAAGCGGCGCCCGAAGGCGCCGCTCGGTAATCCTTAAGCGACCTGCGCTACGTGGTTGCCGTCGTCCGCCGGCGGCGCCGAAGTGCGCCGACTCCCGTGAGGCCGAGCAGACCGGCGCCCAGAAGCGCCAGCGAGCCCGGTTCGGGCACTTGCGGTGGATTGTTGCCGTTGCTGCATGTAAAACCCCGGACATCGCCGCACATCAGCAATTGCCCCTGGTTTCCGGACTGGCTCAACCAATAGAAATCCCAATCTCTGTTGGACCCGATCGCGCCGAGCAGTGTGGTGACTTCGCTCGCCACCGTAGTTTTGTTGCCACCGTTTATGCTGGTAATCACCGAGGTCCCGTATTCGACCTCCCAGATCGCGATCTGCACGGCGGATTTGTAGTAAGACCCGCTGTGGCTGTCGTAATAGTTCGCCAGGTAGCCCATTTGGCCGAGCGTATCCCAGCTCAGGGCCATGCCATTTCCATTGGTGATATTGCTGCTGCCGGCCAGATCGACGGGCGCAACTTCCGCAAAATCGCCGCTTGACTCGATGTAGTGGTAGATATCGACGCACCAGGTATTCGCGACATTGGTACTACCGTTGAAAAACGCGAACTGGCCGGCATCGACGGTCCCGCCTACGCCTTCGCTCAGGTTCACGGTGACGCCTGCATCGTCATCATAAGTGTAGGATGTGTACACGATGTCCGCCCAAGCGGGCGCCGCCGCCAGCAAGACACTGGCAAGGATGGTCACGCCGCAAAGTGCCGGGAGAGTGGAAGCGCGCATCAGAACCCCTCGTTCAAAGCCGTGCAGGTCAGCCGCAGGCGACCCATCGGGCTCCAAAGCCTGAGGCAATTTCCGCGCCAACCGCGCGTTTGCTGGAATTTTGCAGAAAACCTTGCCGGTTGGTTTCGAGCTTGTAAATTTTTCCGGCAGTTTGCGACTGCTCGTGACGTCGTGCCACGTTGAGGAGATGGAACGCGTCTCCTCCACCGGTCTGCCCGCCGACGCGATTGCCCGCAGCTGGGTAAACGACGCACCGCCGGCCGCGCAGCCTTGGCTGCGGCTGATGCGGCTCGACCGGCCGATCGGTGTCGAGCTCCTGTTCCTGCCCTGCGTGTTCGGCCTTGCGCTCGCACAACGCCGCGGCTTCGGTTCGCTGCACGATTTCGCTTTGCTGGGTCTTTTCGCGACCGGCGCGATCCTGATGCGCGGCGCCGGCTGCACTTATAACGACATCGTCGATCGCGATTTCGACGCACAGGTCGCGCGCACGCGCGGGCGTCCGATTCCCTCTGGCGCGGTCAGTCTTCGTGGCGCGTGGTTATTCCTCGCGCTGCAATGCGCGGCGGGGCTGCTTCTCCTCCTTCAACTCAACACATTCTCCATCGCACTCGGTGCGGGCTCGCTCGTGCTCGTCGCGTTGTATCCCTTCATGAAGCGGATCACCTGGTGGCCGCAGGCCTGGCTTGGACTGACCTTCAACTGGGGCGCGCTCCTCGGATATTCGACGATCACCGGGCACCTCGCCCTGCCAGCATATCTTCTCTACGCAGGCTGCTTCTTCTGGACTCTCGGCTACGACACGATCTATGCGCATCAGGACAAGGAAGACGACGCACTGATCGGCGTGAAATCGACGGCGCGACTTCTGGGCGACAATTCGCCCCTCTGGATCGCGGGGGCTTACGCGGCCAGTTGGATACTCGTCGCGGCGGCGCTGATCCTCGACACGCAACGTTTGTGGACAGCCTCGCTCCTCGCTCCCGCCGCGCTGCATTTCTTCTGGCAAGTCCGCACGCTCGACGTGAACGATGGCGCCCGCTGCCTCACGATATTCAGAGCCAACCGCGACGCGGGACTCCTCATTGCCGCCGCCCTGGTGGCAACAGGTTATTTGTAGTCGGCTATCCGCGCGGCCAGGCGGCAAGTGCATCGTCACCTCACAAACACGAATATCGCCGCCGGCGGGAATAAACCTGCACCTCCAACCGTCGAAGCCCGGAAAGACCTTGCTTGCGGCTTTCCGATGCTCGAAGGGCATTCCGCAGAATTCGTCCGCGCCAACACCGAGCTTGCGGCGCCGCCGCTGGTGCCGGAAATCGATCTGCATCTGGCCACCGAAGTGGTGCCGCTCTGGCACAAGACCGAACAGGAACTGTCGGCCGAAGGCATACCGCCCCCCTACTGGGCCTTTGCCTGGGCGGGTGGACAGGCGCTCGCCCGCTATGTCCTCGACCACCGCGAGACCGTGGCCGCCCGTTCGGTCCTCGACTTTGGCACCGGCTCGGGCCTCATCGCCATCGCCGCCGCGAAATCCGGCGCGCGCGCGGTGACTGCAGCCGATATCGACGGGTTCGCCGCCGCCGCGATCGGCCTCAACTGCTGGGCCAACGGCGTCACCTGCATGCAGCGCCGGCTATCCGCGGACGGTCAGGCAGGGCGGCGACGCGGCGAAAAAATCGAGATTGTCACCGAAGACATCATTGGACGAGCTTGCGGCTGGGACGTCATTCTGGTGGGCGACATGTGTTACGAGCGGCCGCTTGCCGAGCGTCTGCTCGACTGGCTCTTCGCCTGCGCGCGCCGCGGCGCGGACGTGCTTCTGGGCGATCCTGGCCGCTCGTATTTTCCGCAAACTGGTGTCCGGCGGCTCGCGAGCTATGCCGTCCACACCACCCGCGAACTCGAAGATCGCGACATCCGCGAGACCGGCGTGTATCGGTTAACGCCCGGCTGAAACATCGGAACTTAGCGCAGAGTGCGTGGAGGGTGCGCCGGGGACGCAGAGGACCCTTCGACAAGCTCAGGGTGAGGAAACCCTCATGCTGAACCTGTCGAAGCATGCGCGCTTTGCGCGCCATATTTCCTCCGCGGCTTCTGCGCATCCTCTGCGACCTCCGCGCTGAATCGTTGCGTGTCACCAACCGGTGATTCCGGGTACTAGCTGGGAACAAAAGAGAGAGCCTTACCATGCCCGCAGACGGATCGCTCGATTACATCGAACTGCCGGGTTCCGACATTCCGGCAACCAAGCACTTCTATGCCGTCGTGTTCGGCTGGAGTTTCACCGATTACGGACCGGATTACGCCGCCTTCCAGTCGCCGGACGGGCGCGAAGGCGGATTCAACGCGGAGCGCAAGGTCGTCGCGGGCGGGGGGCCCCTTGTTGTGATTTACGCGAACGATCTTGATTCGATGGAGGCAAAGGTGCGCGCGACCGGCGCAGAGATCCTGTCCCGCGAGGAATTTACCGGCGGCCGCCGGTTCCACTTCCGAGACCCCAACGGCAACGAGATCGCGGTGTGGACTAAACACTGAGATTTCGGCGTCCTCGGGACAACGCTTCGACGGTCGCGGTCTCCACGGCGAGCATGTAAGAGCACCGGAGCCGCGCTCGCCATTGGCGGGCCGCCGGGCTTCCTCTATGAATCGTTTGTCACTTCCACCGGAGCCTCCATGGCGAGCGACGCCACCGTCCTCACACAACCCGAAGCCGTGATTGCCGAGGCGCACGAGCTGAAGCGGGCGCTGGGGCCGGTCAATCTGATCATGATCGGCATCGGTTCGATCATCGGGTCGGGCATTTTCGTGTACACGGGAACGGCGGCGGCGCAGCATGCGGGTCCCGCCGTAATGCTGTCCTTTGTCATCGCCGGGTTCGGCTGCCTGTTCGCGGGTCTCTGCTACGCCGAATTCGCCTCGATGATTCCCGAATCGGGCAGCGCCTATACGTATGCCTACGCGACCATGGGCCGATTCATGGCGTGGTTCATCGGCTGGAACATGGTGCTCGAATATCTGGTCTCGGCGGCGGGCGTAAGCGCCGGCTGGTCCGGCTATCTTGTCAGCCTGCTGAACGATTTCGGAATCCATCTGCCGCCGGCGCTTGTCAGCGCCCCGATCGCCGGCGAGGGGTTCAGCGATATCCACGCCACGGGCGCGCTATTCAATTTTCCCGCAGTGGCACTCGTGGTACTGCTGACGACCTTTCTCGTCGTGGGCGTGCGCGAGTCGGCGCGATTCAACGGCATCATGGTCGCGATCAAGGTCACGGTCGTCGTTCTGGTAATCGCGTTCGGCCTGTCGTTCGTGCGCGCCGGCAATCTTCAACCGTTCATCCCTCCCAACCAGGGCGCGTTCGGAAAATTCGGCTTCACCGGCATTCTCGCCGCGTCGAGCATCGCCTTCTTTGCATATATCGGCTTCGAGGCCGTCTCGGTGGCGGCGCAGGAAGCGCGCAATCCGCGCCGCGACCTGCCGATCGGCATCCTGGGTTCGCTTGGCATCTGCACCGTGCTCTACATGCTGATGGCGCTGGTGCTGACGGGCATCACCAACTGGCGCACGCTCGACGTGGCAAGCCCGGTTTCCTTTGCGGTGTCGAAGATCGACGGCCTGAAATGGCTGGTCATCCCGATCGATATCGGCGCGGTCGTCGGACTGGCTTCGGTGGTGTTCGTTTCGCTCTACGGACAGTCCCGGGTCTTTTATTCCATGGCGCGCGACGGCTTTCTTCCCCCCGCCTTCTCTACCGTGCATCCGCGGTTCAGGACGCCGCATCGCGGCACCATCATCATCGGCGTGCTGGCGGCGATCTTGGCCGCATTGTTTCCCTTTGACGTGCTCGCCGATCTCGTCTCGATCGGAACGCTCGCCGCGTTCATCGCGGTGTGCGCCGGGATCATGGTCCTGCGCATCCAGGCGCCGCGGGCGCGCCGCCAGTTCCGCACGCCCTATGTCTGGTTCACCGCACCGGCGGGCATCTTCGTCTGTGGCGTGATGATGGTGAGCCTGGGCTGGGCCACGTGGATCCGGCTCGTGGTATGGACGGCTATCGGGCTTGCCATCTTTTTCGCCTATGGCGTCCACCACGCCGCACCGTCGAAATGGAAAGTCGCGAACGAAGGCGGATGAGCTATCGCTCGCTCCGCGATTTCATGGCGAAGCTCGAAAGCGAGCGGGAACTCGTGCGCGTGCATGAGCCGGTTTCGACCGTTCTCGAAATGACAGAAATCCAGACCCGGCTGATTGCCGAGCAAGGGCCCGCTGCACTCTTCAACAAATCGCTCAAGGCGGACGGCGCGCCGAGCGACTACCCTGTTCTCGTCAATCTGTTCGGGACGGTGAAGCGCGTGGCGATGGCGGTAACGATGGGTGGGGTGGAGCGGCGCGACGCGGTATCGCTGCGCGAAGTGGGCGAACTCCTTGCGATGCTTCGCCAGCCTGAGCCGCCGCGCAGCCTCGGCGAAGCTTTCGAACTGCTACCACTTGCCAGGACGGCCATGGCGATGCGGCCGAAAACCGTCTCTTCGCCTGCCTGCCAGGAAATCGTGCTGCAAGGCGGCGACATCGATCTCTCGCATCTGCCGATCCAGACCTGCTGGCCCGGCGAACCGGCGCCCCTGATCACCTGGCCGCTCGTGGTGACGAAAGGGCCGGGAAGCGCACGCGAAGACAATTTCAACCTCGGCATTTATCGCATGCAGGTGATAGGAAAAAATCAGACGCTGATGCGCTGGCTGAAGCATCGCGGCGGGGCGCAGCATCATGCGCGCTGGGCAAAAGAGAATTCGGCGCCATTACCGGCAGCAGCGGTCATCGGTGCGGATCCCGGCACCATCCTCGCTGCGGTGACGCCGATCCCCGACACGCTTTCCGAATACCAGTTCGCGGGGTTGTTGCGCGGCGCGCGCGCGGAGCTTGCGGACTGCGTGAGTCAGCCGCTCAAGGTACCTGCGGAAGCCGAAATCGTGCTCGAAGGCGAGGTCTCGCTCGCCGACTACCGCGACGAAGGTCCTTACGGCGATCATACGGGTTACTACAATTCAGTCGAGAAATTCCCCGTATTTACAGTCACCGCGCTGACCATGCGTCGCAATCCGATCTATCTTTCCACCTATACCGGACGTCCACCCGACGAGCCCTCGATTCTTGGCGAGGCGCTGAACGAAATCTTCATTCCGCTGCTCCGGCAGCAGTTTCCCGAGATCGTCGATTTCTGGTTGCCGCCCGAGGGCTGCTCCTACCGCATCGCGGTCGTCAGCATGCGCAAGGCCTACCCGGGTCACGCGAAGCGCGTGATGATGGCCGTGTGGTCGTATCTGCGCCAGTTCATGTACACGAAATGGGTGATCGTGGTGGACGACGACATCGACGCTCGAAACTGGAAAGACGTGATGTGGGCCGTGGCGACGCGGATGGACCCGGCACGCGACATCACTCTCGTCGAGAACACGCCGATCGACTATCTTGATTTCGCCTCGCCCGAATCCGGCCTCGGATCCAAAGTCGGCCTCGACGCGACCAGTAAGCTTTCGCCCGAGACCAAGCGCGAGTGGGGACGCCCAATCCGCATGGATGCCGAGGTCGTCCGTACCGTCACCGAGAAATGGCTCCGTCTCGGCCTGCCGGGCACAGGCAAGCCGGTCTGGTAACCTGCAAAATTTACATTTATTGCCTGCGGCATCATCGGCGCGCGCCGCGGCTTGAATGTGCCCACCCGACCATGACTTAATACCGCCGGGCGAGATTGGTCGAAGGGGCGGAAAATGATTTCTCGGCGCGCGCGTCTGTTTGCTGCAAGCATGTTCCTGGGTGCCGTGTTGTCGGCCGCCGCCCATGCAGACGATTGCAAGCTCGGACGCATTGCGTCGCTCGATTTCACCGAGAACGGGGCTGTCGTCGTCCCGGTTTCCCTCGAAGGAACAAGCGTTCGCATGGCGATCGACACCGGATCGGAAGTCAGCGGCGTAGATCCCGTTGTCGCCGGCAATCTGCACCTGATCGAACAGCGAATGTTTCAGGGCATGCTGTACGATACCAAAGGCGAGCCGTTCACGTATGTCGCAACCGTGCACAAACTGGGAATGGCAGAGATGCAGACCGGAAGCGTCCGCATGGTCGTGTGGCCTTCGCAAATGTCAGAGAACGGAGCCGTCGGTGGTGTGCTCGGAGCCGATCTTCTCCGCCACTTCGACGTCGATCTGGATTTTGGTTCACACAAACTGAACCTGTTTTCGCAGGACCATTGTCCCGGGAAGGTCGTGTACTGGACCGGCGACAACGTGGCCGTGGTTCCGATGCATGTCGTCAACTCCGGCAACATTATCGTTCCGGTGACGCTCGACGGTCACCCGTTCGACGCCATGCTCGACACGGGTGCAACCTTCAGCTCTCTTTCGATGGCGACGGCGCACTCCGATTACGGGCTGACACCAAACTCACCGGACGTGACAAGGCTGGGGAACAGAAGGGGCGTCGTTGGGCACGGCATGTACGAGCACACGTTCAAGTCGTTGAGCATCGGCGGTCTCTCCATCGCCAATCCGACTATTCATCTCGAAGACAATCTCGCGGCGTACAGTATGACCCAGGCGGCACCAACGGGCTCGCGTTTCAGCTTCGCAACCGAGTCCGGCGGCAATACCGATCTCACCATTGGTCTCAATGAGCTTCGCCATCTTCATCTCTACATCGCCTACAAGGAACAGAAGCTGTATATGACGCCGGCATCGGCTACCGCCAATTCGAGCAGCGGGGCGGCCGCGCCGCCCGGCCCCACTTCGGCCGCGCGCTAGGCTCGACCTTCTTGCGAGCCACATCGGCTTGACCGGCGCCGGATCGCGCCTGCACATTGCGCCGCCCGCGCCCTCAGGCCGCGTGAAGGGGACATCATGCTTCTGTTCGAATCCTCGATTTATGCCTTCGGCTTTTATGCCGGGCTGAACGCGCTCATCCAGCTTGTCCTCTCCATGCGCGTGGTGCAGGCCCGCTATCGCACCCAAACGGCGATCGGTGACGGGGGAAACCCCGCGATGGCGGCGCCGCTCCGGGCGCATGCGAACAATGCCGAATACGTACCCGTCGCACTCATTCTCCTGTGGGCGCTCGCCTCACCGCTTGGGCGTTCGATCTGGCTGATCCACGGCATGGGCGCGACCTTCACCGTCGGACGTTTGCTGCATGCCATCGGTCTTTCGCGTTCACTCGGTCCGTCACCCCTGCGTCTGGCGGGAATGGTGCTCACCTGGATCGCGTACGTCGTGGGGATCGCAGGTGTGCTGTGGTTCGTTTTCACCCCGCAACAGAGCGCAGCGCTCATTCCGTGACGGACAGGCCCGATCCCCACGCGATTCTCGAACAACTGATCGGCAGCGCGCAGCACGCGGGCGCCGACGCCGCCGACGCGATTCTGGTCGCGAGCGTCGCGGCAAGCGTTTCGTACCGGCTCGGCCGTCTCGAAGAACTCGAGCGCGCGGAATCGTGGGATTTGGGCCTGCGCGTGTTCGCAGGTGAGAAGGTTGCCTTCGTTTCTTCCACCGACCTCTCGCGGGACACACTCGCCGCGCTACCGGGGCGCGCGCTCGCTATGGCGAAGCTCGCGCCCGACGACAAATTCGCCTGCCTCGCGCCGGCGGACCGGCTCGCAACCAATTGGCCCGCACTCGATCTCGAAGACCCGGGCGAGCCTGCGGCCGACATTCTGATCGAGCGGGCAAAGGCCGTGGAAGGTGCGGCGATGGCAGTCGCCGGAATCACCAACTCCGAAGGCGGCGGCGCAAGTTTCGGTCGCAGCGAAGTCGCGCTGGCCACCAGCGAAGGCTTTTTTGGCCGTTACGCGGGGACTTCCCACGGCGTCGGCGTAGCCGTACTCGCCGGCGAGGGCACCGCGATGGAGCGGGATTACGACAGTGTGAGCGCCCGGCATGCAGCGGATCTCGAAAGCGCGGAGGCCATCGGACGGCGGGCGGGCGAGCGCACGATCGCGCGGCTCAATCCGCGCAGGGCAAAATCGAAAGCCGTGCCGGTCGTATTCGAACCGCGCGTGGCTGCCGGGCTTCTCGGGCATTTCGCCGGCGCGATCTCGGGCGCATCGATCGCGCGCGGCGTGAGCTTTCTCAAGGATCGTCTGGACAAGGACGTGTTTGCGCGCGGGATGGTGGTCATCGACGATCCACACCGCCTGCGTGGCCTCAGGTCCAAACCGTTCGACGGCGAAGGCGTGCGCAACAGGCGCACGGCGCTCGTCGAAGACGGCGTGCTAAAGACATGGATTCTGGACTGTGCGAGTGCGAAGCAGCTCGGGCTTTCAACGACTGGCCATGCCGCGCGCGGCACCGGCGGTCCGCCATCGCCCTCGACTACCAATCTCTATCTGGAGCCCGGATGCGTCACGCCCGACGAACTGGTCGCCGATATTCGCGACGGCTTTTTTGTCACCGAGTTGATGGGCATGGGCGTCAACATGGTGACGGGCGATTACAGCCGCGGCGCTTCGGGATTCTGGATCGAGAACGGACAGATTGCCTATCCCGTCTCGGGAGTGACCATCGCCGGAAACCTGAAAGATATGTTCCGGAAGCTCGCGCCGGCGAACGATCTCGTCTTTCGCTACGGCACGAACGCGCCCACCCTGCGCGTTGAAGGCATGACCGTTGCGGGCGAATGACGCCGAGGACCTGGCTCTCATCGAAGGCGCCGTGCGCGAGGCGGGGAAGATCGCACGACGCTATTATGGCCAGGACTATAAGCGCTGGAACAAGAGCCGCGGCGAGCCGGTCACCGAGGCCGATCTCGCGATCGACCGCCATCTGCGGGAAACTCTCGAACCGGCCCGGCCGCACTACGGATGGTTTTCGGAAGAAACCGGCCGCAACCCCGCGCGTGCAGACGCGGAACGGACCTTCGTCGTCGACCCGATTGACGGCACCACGGCATTTCTCAAGCAGCGGCCGCATTTCTCGATCTCGGTCGGACTGGTTCTGGAGGGCCGCTCTGTTGCGGGCGTTGTCTACAATCCGGTGACGGAAGAATTCTTTTCGGCTGTCGAAAATGGAGGCGCGCATCTCAACGGTGCCCCGATCCACGTCAGCGAATGCAGCGCAATTGCGGGCTGCCGGATTCTCGGACACAAGGACCTGTTTTCTTCTGCGCTCTGGCCTTCCATGCAGATCGAGTCGCGCAGTTCGATTGCCTATCGAATGGCGCTGGTGGCCGCGGGGCATTTCGATGCCGCGGTGGTGCTCTCGCCCAAGCACGACTGGGACATGGCGGCGGGTGCGGCGATCATTCGGGAGGCCGGCGGCCACGCGACTTCGCGCGACGGCGAGCCGTTGCGCTTTGGGGCGGCGAACGCGATCCAGAGATCACTGGTCTGCGCGGGACCTGCGCTGCATGCTCTGATTCTCGAGCGCCTGCCCCATTTCGATCCAGGAATTCCCATCCCTTGATTGGCACGACCGCGCAAATATCGTATTGGCCGCCCCGAAACCGGGCCGGGAAATGCCGGAGATTCCGATGCACGAGGTCGAAACCGGACAGTTTCTGCATCTTGTCTTCGGCGGCGAGGTGGAATCGCCCGAGAGCGTGAACTTCAAAGACATTTCGAAGCTTCACATCGTCGGCATCTATCCGAATTACCGGGAGGCGCACGCCGCCTGGCGCGCGGCGGCCCAGGCCACGGTTGACAATGCCCAGATGCGCTATTTCGTGGTCCACATCCATCGCCTGCTCGAGCCGGACCGGAACTGAGCGCTGTCGCAGTCTCGGTAATACTCGTGCTAAACATCCGGGTATCGAACTCTCTGGTTCGGAATAGAGCAGATTTCACCTGGGTACGAGGGGCTCGCCGGGAGCTGTAAGAACCAAAAGACAATGATCATCGGCACACATCCGTTGGGCGCATCGGCCCGCGATCGCCGTCTTTTAACAATGAAGGGCGACCTCGGCGATTTCGGGATCGTTTCGCGCCTCCTGCGCGATTACATGGGCCGGCGCTGGAACAGGCTGGTGCTTGCCGGTGTCTGCATGGTCATCACCGCCGGCATGAACGGAGCGCTCGCCTGGCTGCTGGACCCGGTCACGAAGGAGATATTTCTCGACAGCAACGCAAGAATGCTACCAGTGCTGTCGCTTGCGATCGTGGGAGTGGTGGCCTTGCGCGCGGCCACCGGGTTCGGCGAGCAGTACACGCTTAACAACATCGCCGAGCGGGTGGTCGCCGACGTGCAGCGCGATATGTTCGCGACCCAGATCCGGTTGGACCTCGCGACGCTCAACGATGTCCATTCCGGAGAACTGGTTTCCAAATTTCTTTACGACGCGACGCTCCTGCGCGGCTCCATCACCCGCGGAGTGGCCGGTCTCGGCAAGGAGTTCGTCACCCTTCTCGTGCTGGCGGGTGTGATGATCTACGAAGACTGGCAGCTCGCAGCGATCTCCGTCCTTCTTTTGCCGCCGGTCGCGTGGGTCACACAGCGCCTCAGCCGTTCATTGCGGAAGTCCTCCACACGCGGCATGGAGGAAACGGGAACACTGTCGCGTGCCCTTTCCGAGGCGCTGGCCGGACGGCGCATCGTCAAGGCGTATGGACTTGAGTCTCATGCGACGCATTCGGCCGAAACCCGGATACGGCAACGCCTGAAATTCATTCTGCGCGCGGTACGCGCCCGTTCGGCCGCCGTGCCTTCAACCGACCTGATCGGTGGGATCGCCGCTGCGATCACCATTGCCTTCGCCGGATATCAGCACCTCGAAGGACATCTCGGGCTGAATCAGTTCTCCGCCTTCATCGCGGCGATGCTCATCGCACAACAACCGGTCCGAAATCTGAGTCAGCTCTGGACGATTTCCACCGAGGGTCTCTCCGCGGCGAACCGGATTTTCGCGCTTATCGATACACGGCCCCGTATCGTGGACCGCCCGAACGCGGCACGCCTTGCCGTGGCGCCCGCACCCAGTGGAGGCCAAATCCGATTCGAGAACGTCTCGTTCCGCTATCGTTCGGAAGGCGCTCCGGCGCTGGAGAACGTCTCCCTCGAAATTCCGCCGGGCAGCAAGGTCGCGCTCGTGGGTCCCTCCGGTGCGGGCAAGAGCACCATCTTCAATTTGCTGCTCCGGTTTTTTGAAATCGATGGGGGGCGCATTTCGGTGGATGGGCACGACATCGCGCAGGTAAGCCTCGAATCGCTCCGCGAAAACGTGGCACTGGTGACGCAGGAGCCGTTTCTGTTCGACGAAACGGTCGCCGAAAACATCGCTCATGGCCGCCACGGAGCCACGCATGAAGAGATTGTCGCGGCGGCTCGTGCAGCCGCCGCCGACGAATTCATCCGTGCCCTGCCCCTAGGCTATGACAGCGCCATCGGGGAAGGCGGTCTCAAGCTTTCCGGCGGGCAGCGCCAGCGCCTGGCAATCGCGCGCGCCATGTTGCGAAACGCACCGATACTCCTGCTGGATGAAGCCACCTCTGCACTTGATACCGAGAGCGAAAGGAAGGTGCAGGACGCTCTCGCGCGACTGATGAAGGGCCGCACCACCATCGTCATCGCACACCGGCTCTCCACCGTTCTCGATGCGAGCCGCATCCATGTGCTCGACCGCGGCAAATTGGCGGAATCCGGCACGCACCGCGAACTCCTTGCGCGCGACGGACTCTACGCGCGGCTCTACCGGCGCGATTTCGTCGAGGACGAAGTCCCCGAACCGGTAGCACCCGGTCCGTTCCCGAAGTGATGCCGCCGTTCGCGCTCACCGCCTATCGGACGGCGGCGGCGGCGTTTGGACCCGCCGCACCCCTTCTTTTGCGCGCACGCGCCCGGCGCGGCAAGGAGGAACGCACCCGCCTGCAGGAACGTTTGGGCTGGCCGGGCCTTCCGCGTCCGCAAGGCGAACTCGTATGGGTGCACGGCGCGAGCGTCGGCGAATGCCTGTCGGTGCTGCCGCTCGTGCGAGAACTGCTGCAGAAAAGCGGACGTTCGGTACTCGTCACAAGCGGCACCGTAACTTCCGCCGCGCTCATGTCCGAGCGCCTCCCCGCCGGTGCGTTTCATCAATTCGTTCCGGTGGATACGCCTGCCGCAGTTTCGCGATTTCTCGATCACTGGCGACCCGCAGCCGCGCTGTTCGTGGATTCGGAATTGTGGCCGAATCTTCTTTCGGCGACGCACGCACGTGGCGTCCGCACGGCTCTCGTCAACGCGCGAATGTCGGCTCGATCCTTTGCGGGCTGGCGAAGAGTGCCGGCGAGCGCGCGGCGTGTGCTCGCCTGCTTCGATATCTGTCTCGCGCAGGAGGAGACGAGTGCAGAGCGTTTGCGGAGTCTCGGCGCAGGCAACGTGCGCGTCAGCGGCAATCTCAAGGCCGATGTGGAACCAGGGCCGCCCGATTGCGCAAGATTCGCGGAACTCGCACACGCCGTCGGCGTGCGTCCCGTACTTTTGGCAGCGAGCACCCATCCCGGGGAGGATGAAACGCTTCTTCCGGCCCACGACACATTGCGGCGCAACTTTCCCGATCTTCTGACCATCATCGCACCGCGGCACCCCGCCCGGGGCGCCGATATTGCGATGCTGTGCGGTGCACGCCCCGTCGTGCGGCGCTCGCAGAATGTGCTTCCCCGTTCGGACACAGCCGTTTACGTGGCCGATACTCTCGGTGAGCTGTCCCTTCTCTTCGCCGTTGCGCCCTTCGCCTTCATGGGCGGCAGTCTCGTCGCCCATGGCGGCCAGAATCCGCTGGAGGCTGCGCGCATGCAGCGACCCGTCATGGCCGGCCCGTACACGGACAATTTCGCGCCATCCTACGCGGCCGTGTTCGCCGCCCAGGGTGCAGGCCGCGTCCATTCCTGCGCGGAGATTGTCGCGGTGGCGCGCCATTGGCTCGAAGATGCAGACGCGGCACGGAGGGCCGGCTCGGCGGCCGCGGAGGCTGCGCACGCGCTGGGTGGCGCTCTCGAGAAGACGCGGATTGCCGTCGAGGCCCTGCTCGCGCATGCGTCCGCCTGAATTCTGGTATCGCGACGATTTCTCCTCGCGCGTGCTGGCAGCCACGCTCGGGCCTCTTGGGCGCCTCTACGGCGCAACCGTTTCCCGGAAATACCGTCGGCAGGCGCCCTATCATTCAACCGCTCGCGTCATATGCGTGGGCAATCTCACGGTGGGCGGCACCGGCAAAACGCCGGTTGCGATTGCACTGGCGCGGATACTTCAAAGCAAACGCGCCTCCGCCGCCTTTCTCGCACGTGGCTACGGCCGCCGCTCACCGGAGGCGATCCGTGTGGACCCGCAGATACACGATGCGCGCGTTGTCGGAGACGAGGCACTGCTGCTGGCGCGCGCCGGGCCAACAATCGTGGCAGCCAACCGCGCGGAGGGCGCACGGCTTGCGGAGCGTTCTGGCGCGGATGTCATCATCATGGACGACGGCCACCAGAATTTCACGCTGGCAAAGGACCTGTCGCTGCTCGTGATCGACGGCGAAACCGGCTTCGGCAACGGCAGAATGGTCCCGGCCGGCCCACTGCGTGAATCCGTGGCTCAGGGACTCGCCCGCGCGGATACGGTCATCATCATGGGAAACGGGTCGCCGTCGCTGCCGGGCTTTTTCGGCCCGGTATTGCGCGCTCGGCTTGCAAGCAAACAGCGCCTGGATGGCTTGCCACTGATCGCGTTCGCGGGAATCGGACGACCGGAAAAATTCTTTGCGGCACTCCGGCACCAGGGCGCAAATCTTGTGGAGGTTCACGCCTTTTCCGACCATCACGCCTATACTGCCACGGAAATCGTGCGGCTTAGGGGCCGTGCGAAGGCGGCCGGCGCGATCCTGATGACAACGGAGAAGGACTTCGTGCGGCTGAACGTGAACGAGCGGGACGGCATCGATGTTCTTCCGGTGCGCGCCGTCTTCGACGATCCCGACGCGATCGGCGGACTGCTCGCAGCAGCGATTTCCTGTCCATGAACCACGCGGCGGGAGATGGAACGTCGCGCGCCTTTGTCATGCTGCGTTACCGGCTCGAAGCCGCCGCCTTTTTCTCCGTCATCGGCTTTTTCCGGCTTTTTCGGGTCGATGCGGCTTCTGCGATCGGTGGATTTCTCGGACGCGCGATCCTTTACCGGACCTGGGTCAGTACGCGGGCCCGCGAAAATCTGGTGGCGGCATATCCAGGAATGCCTGGCGCAGAGCGCGAAACCATCATTCGCGCAATGTGGGACAATCTGGGCCGCAACATCGCCGAATACGCGCACCTCGACAAAATGTCGATCCACGGAACATGCCCGCGTATCGCGCTTGCCGGGCTTGAAAATTACCAGCGCGCCGCGGCGACCGGCAAAGGCATCATCTTCGTCTCCGCACATTTTGCCAATTGGGAAGTCATGCCGATCGCCGCAACACAACACGGCGTGGAAGGAGGCGCGGTTTACCGGCCGGTCAACAATCCCTTTGTGGATCGCTGGCTGGTGCGACAGCGTCAGGCCAACGGGCCGAAAGAGCAGATTGCAAAGGGCGCGCAGGGCACCCGGCGCATCTTCACGCTGCTGCGCGGCGGCAAAGCGATCTTCATCCTGGTCGATCAGAAAACCAACGAGGGCGTTGCGGTACCGTTCTTCGGGCGCGACGCAATGACGACACCCGCACCGGCCGCGTTGGCCCTCAAGCTCGGCGCGGTGCTCGTGCCGATCTCCAACGAACGCCTCGCCCGGGCCAGGTTCCGGATGACCGCACATCCTCCCATCGATTTCGTCCCGAGCGGAGACCACGCGCGCGATGTGCTCGCGCTGACAGGCCGCATCAACGAAGCAATTGAAGGCTGCGTGCGCTACCAACCCTCGCAATGGCTGTGGATTCACCGCCGCTGGCCGAAGCCCGGCGAGCGGCCCCGCTCCCGCCGTGGGCAGGAAGCGCTGGCCTTGTCGGAGCGCGAAATACGCATGGATACGAACTCGTAACCTGCAAGGGCGGCAGAGGCGTCGTGCGTCCTTCGACTGCCTCCGGATGAAGAGGGTTATTCCTGCATTAGAGCGTTTTCGGACTGGACCTACCCACATCCTGTCATTCCCGCGAAAGCGGGAAGCCAGAGCGCAGGCTTATCCGGAGAGAATTGCGTCCTGGGTTCCCGCTTTCGCGGGAATGACATTTCGGATGATTCAGTTCAATCCAAAAAGGCATTAGTACCGATGGAGCTACAAATTTCCTCATGCTGAGCCGGTCGAAGCACGCAACAGCGTTGCCCCAGGTTTCCGGCACGTGTACCACAATGGAGGTTACGCCTTCGCAGGCGCGGGCGTGCGGGTCGAGCGGGATGGATCGAGACGCATCTCGAACCAGTTGAGGCCCCAGTGCAGATGCGGTCCGGTGGCGCGACCGGTCATTCCAACCTCGCCGATTTTCTGCCCGCGCGCGACCGGGTCGCCGGCCTTCACCAGCTGTTTGCTCTGATGGAGATAGCAGGTCGTCACGCCGTGGCCGTGATCGAGAATGGTCAGGCCGCCTTCCAGATAAAAATCGGGACCGGCGAGCGCGACGCGCGCGGGTGCAGGCGCGGCGATCGGTGTTCCGGCAGGCGCGGCAATGTCCACTCCGAAATGCGGCGCCATGGGCTTCCCGTTCAGAATGCGCTGGCTGCCGAACAGGCCGCTGATGATGCCGGGCACCGGCCAATCGAAAGGCTCTACGAACCAGTCTGCATCCGTATCGGTTGCACGCGCCGCCGCGATCCTCGCCAGTTCCTGCTTGCGCCGCTCCAGCACCTCGGGCGGCAATGTCACCAACTTTTCAGGCAATCCGGAAATGCGCTGGGTTTCGTATTGGCGGGCAGCCGGTTCGAGCGTTCGGGTTTCGCGCGCACCGTCTGCGAATATGGCGGCAATTTCGGCCGGTTTGATCTGGTTATAGGTAAAGCCAAGCGCGAAATTACCCATGGGCGAAACATGCACAAACGTGCCATCGATCGCGACCCGTGCGCCGGCTGCCGCTCTTCCAACGACGAGACTCCCCTGCTCCAGGGAACCGGTGAACGCAAGGCGCGAAGTTTGAGCGAATACGGTGCGCGGGCATGCTGCGGCCGCCACTGCGGTGGCCAGAAACGCACGCCGCGCGATCACTCCCCGCGCTCTCCGCGCGGCGTGTCCGATTTGGGCGCGAGCCCCCGTTCCCGGAACCGCTGAAGTGCAATGGCGGGGCTCGCATACGCTTCCTGAAGATCGACGCTCCAGTAGCGCAGCTCATCGAGAGGAATGGGTGCTCCCGTCACTGCGCACAGGATAAAAGAGCCGGGCTTGACGAGCCGGTACTCGCCGTCGAGATATTCGAGTTCGGCGAGACCTTCCGGGCGGAGATCGCGCTCCATCTGATTCATGGCGCGATCCTACGCTGCTTCGCACGGTCACACAATTCGACACGAGCCGTCTGCCCCTTGGGACTTATCCCGGGAACTCTGCGGCTCCAACAGGTGTTAGACTCCCGGATCTCCACTGAAGGTAGAACGGGCATGTCGTCACGCGGCAGCAAAGCCGCCCTGCCGGAGGAACCGGCGGCGGGAACGGTGATCGTCGCGGAAACGGACATTCTCGCCCGCATGGTTCTTTCGGAATATCTGCGCGAATGCGGCTACGACGTTGTTGAAGCAGCGACGAGCGAGGATGTGCTGGCGGTATTGCGCTCCGGGCGCGAGGTCGAAGCCATCCTGCTAGACGCGCAGATTTCGGGAGGCCTTGCCGGATTTACCCTCGCCCGCCACGTGCGGGAAAACCATCCGCAGACGAACATTCTGCTCACGTTCGGAGTGGCCAAGGCCGCCGAGAAGGCGGGCGACCTTTGCGACGAAGGGCCGCTCGAAAGACCTTATCATCCGGACGAAATCGTAAGGCGGATCAAACGCCTGCGGCAAAAACGCAAGCCTCGGGCCTGATCTGCCGCAGCGGCCGGAGCCATTCCCCTGCCTGCGAGTTTTCGTGCCGATGAGCGCGCTCCCGGAACCCTGCCAGGAAGAGGCAAGCGTGTCCGCCCCGACGATCCTGGTAGTGGAGGACGAGGTGCTGGTGCGCCTCATGATTGCGCGTCATCTGCGCGAAACCGGGTTCCGGGTCATCGAAGCCTGCCATGCCGGCGAGGCGCTGGATGCGCTTGAATCGGACGAAACCATCGATCTCCTGTTTACCGATGTCCTTATGCCGGGCGTGATGAACGGGATCATGCTTGCCCGTTGGGTTACGCAGAACCGCCCTGAAATGCCGGTGCTGCTCACGTCGGCCTGCTCCGATTTCGCGCAGAATCTTCCCGACGAGCGCCTCTTCGTGAAACCTTACGATCCGGAAACCGTCGAAGCCCATATTCGCCATCTGCTCGGCGAACACTGACCGGCCCTTTCCCTCGTGCTGCCGGACGCGACGCTCCGCGCCGAAATCACGATCACATTTGCGCTGCTCATCGATCGCGCCGGCGCGCCGCGGATTTGCACGGTGTCGGTTTCGAAGTAGAATTCGCGGAGGAGATTAGGCGCCGCGTAGGGGCGGTGCCTCGCGCCACGCTCCCAACAGGCCCGTTTCGGCATGGCCAAAGAAGTCGAACTGAAGTTGATAGCGACGCCAACCGAGCTGGCCACGGTCATGGGGCAGCCTTGGGTCCGCGCGATCGCAACCGGCAAGCCGCGCAAGCAAAAGCTTGTCTCGACCTATTTCGATACCGCCAACGGTGACCTGCGCAGGCATGGAATCTCGCTGCGCGTCCGCAAGATCGGCACAAAGCGGCTGCAAACCGTCAAGGCGGCGGGCAACGGGACGCTGGGCGCACCGGATCGCGACGAGTGGGAACAGGAAATCGCCGGTGAGTTGCCGGATCCGGCATTTACGAAAAACACGGCTGCGGCGCCGTTCCTGTCCAGGAAAGACGGACATGCGCTGCAACCCGTTTTCGAGACGGTTGTCGAGCGAATGTCGCTGCCGCTGCGCTGGGGGGAAAGCGAGATCGAGCTTGCCATCGACCGGGGCTGGATCAGCACTGGCGGGAGGCGCGAGCGCATCGGGGAAATCGAACTCGAGCTGAAGCGCGGCGATCCCGCCGATCTCGCGAAGATCACGAAACAGTTCGCCGAGACCCTTCCCGTTTCCTACGGCGCGCTTGCAAAGGCCGAACGCGGATATGCACTCAGCACAGGCAACTGCCATGCGCCGGTGAAAGCAGCCGGCATTCATCTCGCTTCAGATCAATCGTGCGGCGCCGCCTTCACCGCGATCGGTTTGTCCTGCCTGCACCATTTTGCCGCGAATGAAGAGGCCATCCGCAATGGCGACTACGAAGGCATCCATCAGATGCGGGTGGGGCTCAGGCGATTGCGGGCGGCGATCTCCCTGTTCAAGGAAATGCTCGCCGGTCCCGAAGCGGACGGGATCAAGACGGACCTGAAATGGCTTACTGACGAACTCGGGCCCGCGCGCGATTTCGATGTCCTCCTGAACGACTCGCTTTTGCCGCTCCGCGATGCGCGACCCGACCAACGCGAGATCGGACTTTTGACGGTTGAAATAGAGCACCGGCGCGACAAGGGCCTTTCGGACGCCAAATCGGCGCTCGCGACAGACCGGTACCGCAGGACGGTCCTAAATACTGCCCTGTGGCTTTCCGCCGGAAAATGGTTGCAGAGCGACGATGCACTTGTGCGTACCCGCCGCGAGAGAGCTGCGACCGATTTTGCTCGCGAGAGACTGCCGGAGCGCACAAAAAAAATCCTGAAGAAGAGCAGACAGCTGCAGAAGCGAGATGCCCGCAGCAGACACAAACTGCGCATCTCGGTCAAGAAACTGCGCTACGCGACCGAATTTTTCGCGAGCCTGTTCGCGGAGCGGAAGCAGAAGAAAGTATGTCGGCGCTTCGCAGACACGCTCAAATCCTTTCAGGAGTCGCTGGGCAAACTCAGCGACATCGCCGGCCATGAGAAACTCGCACACGCGTTCGCAGGCGGGGATTCGCGCGGCGCGGCGGACAGCCGGTTGTCGTACGCCATGGGCTACCTGATCGCGCAGGAGCAAAAGAAACTCCCGGGCTGTGTTGCTGCCGCTAACAAGGCCCGCAGAAGGCTCTCGGACGCTTCCCCCTTCTGGTGACATCCCGGCTTCTCCTGCCCAGGCATTCTTTTCCCCGAAACGCGGGAGCAAAAGCCCGCCCCGCTGGTTTTCTTGGCGCGGTCCAGCGACATGCCGGCTTCCAATTCCGTGACTCGAAAAGAACGCGAAGCGATGGTGCGCCGGCAGATCGAGTCACGCGGCGTACGCGCACCGCTCGTACTTGCGGCCATGAACGCTGTGCCGCGCGAGGCGTTCCTGCCTGACGACCTGACTGAGTTCGCCTACGAGGATGCGCCTCTGCCGATCGGCGACGAGCAGACGATCTCACAACCTTACATCGTGGCGCTGATGACGGAGGCGCTGGGGCTCGAGGGAGGAGAGCGGGTCCTCGAAATCGGCACCGGCTCCGGCTATGCGGCCGCGGTGCTGGGGGAAATCGCGGGCGAAGTATACACGGTCGAGCGGATTGCACGCCTGGCGCAGAAGGCATCTTCCGTCCTTGAGCACCATGGATATGTAAACGTCCGCGTGCGGCATGGCGATGGCAGTCTCGGCTGGCCCGAACACGCACCATACGACGGGATCGTTGTTGCGGCCGGTGGACCTGATGTGCCGCGGGCTCTGAAGACGCAGCTTGCGATCGGCGGCAGACTCGTCATCCCGGTGGGAAGCGATCCCGGCGTTCAGGAGCTTGTCCGGATTACGCGGCTCTCGGACGGCGAATGGAGGCGCGAGGACCTGGCCGATGTCCGATTCGTGCCGCTGATCGGTGACGAAGGCTGGCCGCCGCCGTTCTCCAGGCGACGCACCGCTTTGCGTCGCGATTCCGACAGCAACCCCGGAAAAGCAATAGCGGACGCATCGCAGGTCTTCGACAGCATCGAGTCGTCTCGCATGGACGCACTGCTCGAGCGCATCGGCGATGCGCGCGTCGTGCTCGTCGGCGAGGCAAGTCATGGCACGAGCGAATTCTATGCGATGCGCAACCGCATTACGCGCGCACTGATTGCGGAAAAGGGTTTTCGGATCATTGCCATCGAGGCGGACTGGCCGGATGCGGCGCGCATCGATCATTACGTGCGGCACGCCGAATATGCGCCTTCGGAATGGAAAGCCTTCGCGCGCTTTCCAACATGGATGTGGCGCAATGCGGAGGTGAGAGCCTTCGTGGACTGGCTCGCGACGTACAACGCGACTCTCGCGCCGGAAGACCGCGCGAGCTTTCACGGACTCGACCTTTACAGCATGTACAGTTCGATTCGCGCCGTACTCGATTACCTGGACGAGATCGATCCGGACTCGGCACGGATTGCGCGCGAGCGCTATGGCTGTCTCACGCCGTGGCAAACGGATCCGGCCACCTATGGACGCGCGGCACTCGGCGGCTCCTTTCGGTCTTGCGAAAAGGACGTGATGAAGATGCTGGGAGACCTGCTCCGCCGGCAAAGCGACTACGCTCTGCACGACGGGGAGCGCTTTCTCGATGCGGTACAGAACGCGCGGCTGGTGGCCAATGCGGAGCGCTACTATCGCATCATGTATTACGGCTCGCGCGCCTCCTGGAACCTGCGCGACGACCACATGTTCGAGACACTCGAGGATCTGCTCGCGTTTCGCGGCACGCGGAGCCGGGCTGTCGTCTGGGCACACAATTCCCACATCGGTGATGCCGCAGCCACGGAAATGTTCGCGCGCGGCGAACACAATCTCGGCCATCTTTGCCGCAAGCGCTTCGGCAGCGGCATGTATGCAATCGGTTTCGGCACGGATCACGGGACCGTCGCCGCCGCCTCCAGATGGGATGGGCCGCCGGAAACCAAACCGGTGCGCGCGTCGCTCGCCCACAGCTGGGAACGGTTATGCCACGAAACCGGAATGCCCCGCTTCCTGTTGGATCTGCACGGGGAAGCGACCCGAAATGCTCTGGGCAAACCGCGGCTCGAGCGCGCCATCGGCGTCATCTACCGGCCCGAAACGGAACGGGCGAGTCATTACTTCGAGGCAGAGCTGCCGAGGCAGTTCGATGAATATATCTGGTTTGACGAAACCCGCGCCGTGACACCCCTCTCGGCCGAAGAAGTCGCGGGAATGCCCCGAACCTACCCGTTCGGGATCTGACGAAAGGACGATTGGTGATGAGCAACAGCGGGTTTGTGCACGGACTGTGGGTCCTGATCTGCGACGGACGCAAGGCTCTGCTCGCCGAAAATGCCGGCGACCCGGCGGCGGCGCACCTGAAAGTGCGCCAGACTTTCGAGCATCCGGATCTTGCGACGCGCGAGCAGGGAACCGACAAGCCCGGACGATTCTTTTCCGGCACCGGCGAGCGGCGCTCCGCTACCGAACCGACGGACTTTCACAGTCTGGGCGAAGAAGGTTTTTTGAAAATGCTGGCGGATCATCTCGAACGCGCTGTTGCCGATGGTCGTATCGACAAATTGGTACTTGCCGCACCACCGCAGGCGCTCGGGGTTCTGCGGGGCGCACTCGCGCCTGCCGTGCGCAAGATCGTGCGTCACGAAGTTGAAAAGGATTACGTCAACGTGCCCATTTACGAGGTGGAGCGGCTTCTGGCCAGCGCGCTCGCGCACGGTGGGGCCGCCCGTAACGCCCTTCGACAGGCTCAGGGTGAGGAGAATGGAAACGCGCACGAAACAGGCGATACGAGGGCAGTAAAGTTCTTCCTCATGCTGAGCCTGTCGAAGCACGCCGCCTGCTTGTCCAGGATCGGTGCGATCCGGTGTATCACCGCACGGAGATCGTGCGTCCAATCCACAATGAAGAACGCCGAGCCACGCTATCGGTCGTGACCCGGCGCCCAAAAGGCCTCAGCGCCCTCTGCGCCGTCCGGCAGAAACCGGGATTTGTCGGGCCGCCGCTTCGCAACGCATTCGGAACATATACCGGATCGGCTTCGCGTTGAACGCGGCAGCTCTGGTATATCAGATCTCGATTGAAGATAAATCCTGCGCGACCAGCAGATCCAGAGCCGCGCACACTGTGCGGCGGCGCAGGATATCGGGCGGTTGCCGGCCGAATTCGCAGTGCGCGATCCGCTCCGGTGTCCCGCGGCGCTTGCAGCACAGATAAACGAGACCAACCGGATTTCCGTCCTCGTCGGGATCGGGCCCGAGCACGCCGGTAACCGAAAGGGCGACGCCTGCCGGCGACCGGGCAAGCGCGCCGTCCGCCAGTGCGCAAGCGACCGCTTCGTTCACGCTGCCTTCGCGCTCGAGAAGTTCGGACAATACGCCGAGCCCGGCACACTTCTGCGCCTTGCTGTACGTCACGAAGGCGCCATGCAGCACATCACCTGCGCCGTCGGCCTGCGAGAGCACCGACGCGATCAGCCCCGCCGTGCAGGACTCGGCAGTAACGACGGTGAGCCCTAATGCGCGGAGGCGACAGACCGCGTCGCTCGCGCGGGATACAAGACTTGGATCGATGCAGGCGGCCGATACGTCCGGGCCGTCGTGTTGTTTCATCGTCCGGGCGGCAGCTGGGATGCCATGGCGAGAATCTCGGCATGATCGAGCCGCGCCGTTTCCCTGGAGAGCGCCGCCGCCTCGCGGCAGGCGCGCACGCACGTCTCCATTTGGCCAAGGCGTTCGCAGTCCTCCGCGCACACCTCGCAGATTTCGGCCGCGAGCGCGCAGATGCGATTGTGGAATTGGCTCTTGCGGGCAAGCATGTCGGAGGCGAGCGCACATACAGCGGCGCAATCCAGCATCAGCCGGATATGCTGCGGACGCGTGTGTTCCCCACCAAGCTCGAAACAGTGCGTCATCGCCATGGAAAGGCAGGTGACATGGCAGCGCGCAAGCGCATCCATCGAGGCGCGCACCTGCGCGCTGAAACGATCGGCAGGTGTTTCCATCGCAACCAATGAAGCGGCCCGGCACGGTTTCGGTTCCGTTTGGCCAGACGCCCGAACAGGCGATTCAGAAGTCGAAGGGCGTGGTCGCGCGCGGCCCCAGTTCCAGGAACAGGCGCCACAAGAACAGCAGATCCGCGTCCATGGCCGCCGAAAGTCTGTGCTCGGCGGTTATCTTGAGTCCCGCCTGGGTCGCGCTTCGCCAGGCGATGTGCACTTCGTAGCCGACCGCATGGCGGGATGAGAGCAGGTAAAGCTGGGCAGGCACGATGGCGTCCCGTGCCAATGTGATTCGCGCGCCGCCGTTGGAAATATCCCGTATCGTGCAACCGACGGACCGGGTTCCGTCTCGGGAGATGATCATACCACTCAGAAACGCACGGCGCCGCTCCCCTCCGCGCGATTCCTCGCGAATCGGATTGGACTCTCGCCCGGACCCGGACGTGGACACGCAGAACTCCACGATGCGCTTTCATGCACGTTCTAGCAGGCTATGGTTACACAGACGTTGCGAAAGCAGTTGTTGCTGGAGCGGGAATGGCCGTTCGGAAGGCGGATTCCGGAACTGCCGAACTCCGAGCCCGTTCCGAAACCAGATCAGGCACTTGCCCGACAGAATCCACGCCCCGCAATGCGTCTTGAGGCATGATCGCTCACAAGGAAACTTCGACGCGCGCCGAGACGGCGGCATTGCGATTGCGCCAGCGGCAGATCGGGCGCGAACTCCGTCTGCTTTATGAGCGTCTTCTGCGCGATCCGCTTCCCGAGGACATGATCGACGCGCTGCACGAGGCCAAGGAACGCCGCCCGGAGACTGCGCCAGGCAACGCGAAGGACCCATTGTCCGGCTGATGGAGCCTCGCCCACGCGTTGCGCGCGCGAGTCGCACCCTGGCAATGGCTGGTTGCAATGCACCCTCCGGCGATATAGCTGCAATTCCGATCCCGCGATCTCCACGGTGCAATGACCACAGCTTCCAGCGTTCTTCAGTCGCGCAAGGACCGTTTGCGCGATTTCAGCGTCGACGGCCGCCTGCTCGGTGTTTCCGCGATGGCGGTCGTTGTCGGATCGGCCGGCGCGGGCGCGGCTTGGCTACTGCTGCGTCTGATCGCATTTTTCACAAACCTTGCCTATTTCCAGCGATTCTCCTTCACCACGGTTTATCTGTCGCATTTGCATCTCGCGCCATGGACGATCGCGATTCCCGTCATTGGGGGTCTGATTGTGGGTTTGATGGCGCGCTTCGGATCGGCGAAGATTCGGGGTCACGGCATTCCCGAAGCCATCGAGGCCATCCTGATCGGCGAAAGCCGCATCGAACCCAAAGTGGCGCTGCTCAAGCCTTTGTCCTCTGCAATCGCGATCGGAACGGGCGGCCCATTCGGAGCCGAGGGACCGATCATCATGACCGGCGGCGCGCTCGGATCTCTTTTCGCGCAGCTCTTTCATCTGAGCGCTGCGGAGCGCAAAACTCTGCTTGTGGCCGGTGCGGCGGCTGGAATGACGGCCGTGTTCGGCACGCCGATCGCGGCCGTCCTGCTCGCCGTCGAACTGCTGCTTTTTGAATGGCGCGCGCGCAGTTTCGTGCCTGTCGCCATTGCATCAATCGTCGCGGCGGTGTGGCGGCCATGGCTGCTCGGTCCTGGCCCGCTCTTCCCATTTGCCGATATTCCCTCGATGCCGTGGTGGGGCCTCGCGGTCTGTGCGCTGGCCGGAATCTTCGCGGGGCTGCAATCCGCCCTCACGACCATTCTGCTCTATGGGGTCGAAGACCTTTTCCGGAAGGTGCCGATCCACTGGATGTGGTGGCCGGCGCTCGGCGGCCTTGCGGTGGGCATTGGCGGCCTGTTCGAGCCGGCCGCGCTCGGCGTGGGCTACGACAATATCCGCGCGCTCCTCTCCGGCGGCTTCGATCTGCACGGGGCCTGGGTTCTCCTCGTGGACAAGGCCGGAATCTGGATCGTCTCGTTGTCCTCGGGCACGTCCGGCGGCGTGCTCGCGCCCCTCCTCATCATGGGCGGCGCGCTCGGCACCGTGGAGTCACATATCATGCCGTTTGGAAGCCCTGGCTTCTGGGCTCTGATCGGCATGGCGGCGATCCTGGGAGGCACGATGCGCGCGCCTCTCACGAGCACCCTCTTTGCCGTCGAGCTCACCGGCAACATCCATCTCCTGCCCGCGCTGTTCGCCGCTTCGGTCGCGGCGTTCATCGTGACCGTGCTCCTGATGCGCCGTTCGATCCTGACCGAGCGAATTGCGCGGCGAGGCCACAACATCAGCCGCGAATACACGGTCGATCCCTATCTCCACACGTCGGTCGATCAAATCATGGCTGCGCCAGTGCACACACTGTCGTCGTCGCTTTCGGTAGGAGAAGTCGTCGCTTTCTTCACCAATACGGAAGGCAAGCATCGTCACAAGAGCTATCCGGTCATCGACACGGAGGGGCGGCTGGTAAGTCTTGTCTCTCGCTCCGATGTGCTGCGCTGGACGCGCCACGGCTGGGACAAGGGCCAGAAGCTCCAGGACCTGGCGGATTCGACCGATGTGATCATCGGCTACCCGGACGAGCTGGTGCGCGAGCTGACCGACCGCATGGCCGTGCACGATGTCGGGCGCGTACCGATCATCGAACGCGGCAGCCGGAAGGTGGTGGGCCTCGTCGCCCGCCGCGATCTTTTGCGCGTGCGCGCGCAGGTCGTGCACGAGGAACGCACCCGACGGCGCATGCTCGGTCCCGGCATGGAAAAGGTCGAACAGTAGGCGGCTGCCGCCGCGAGCAGCCCGGATCGTTCCCGTGTGGGGAGGTGAACGTGTCCCCTCAATTTATTTTTGCTGGGATAGTCCTACTTGCGGGCGTGTCTGATGTTGCCGCCACACAATATATGGTCGCAAATGGACAAGCCGCGCGCTATCTATTTTGGCGCGCGGACACGATGAGCCAAAAGACATTCGGGGTATGGTGGATATGGCGGATCATGCTGTGGCTCATTCTTGTGGTTGGTATGGCATTCTTCCACACTCGGACCGCGGGAGCCGTCCCGTTAATCGCTGTAGTTCCCGTAGCAGCGACCGATGTGTTCCGCGCAGTAAAGCTGTGGCGCAACCGTCGTCAGGTATGATGATGGGGTTCAGCGAAATGGCGTAAGCGGTGGTTTGACGCCAAATGTAATATGGCGCCAGCGGCAACGTTCACCCCCCGGCGCTCAAAAGAGTTGCGGCTGGTCGCGGGGCAGCGGTTTGGGTTTGCGTCCGGGCGCACGGCGCGCGATCGGGGCGGCCGGGAATGCGTTCAAGCCTTTCGATAGACGCCGCGTTGCCGAGCGCGGAATACGGCGACGCGATACATATTCCTGTTTGTCGGCGGTCGGCGGGATGGCGAAAAGTCGGCAGGAGACGAGGCGCGCTTCGCAGATATCCGGCGCGCGGAAGGAAGCGGGCGCCCGCTTGCCACACGCGATTTTGTCGCCGACCTCGAACGCCCACTCGGGTGTCCCATCGCGCGGCGGTCGACCGGCCGTAAACCCCGGCGCTGCGCAGAATCGTCGAATCTGCTGTAGTGCGTTTGCAATCTGTATGATGTCGCCGGATTCGAGCTTTCTGGTGCGCGCTCTGAGGGCCTGAGCGAAGCCGCGCTATTTGTCGAGCCGGTACACGACGCCATAGCCGAGGCGCCCGTTGGCGCCATCGGTTGTTCCGTACAGTTTCCTACCGTCGGCAATCACGCCACCGAACGGAACATATGCGCCGTCGATGTTACCCCCGGAGAAGGGGAATGCGTGCAGCACCGTTTCCGTGCCGTCCGGATCGAGCTTGAACACGATGCCGCAATAGCAGCTCTTGGTGCCACCATATGCCGTCGTTCCGTACAAGGTCCCGGTCTTGTCGGCTATAACGCCGGCCGCAACGTCGCACCCGTCGGGCTTGTGCCCGGTGAAGGCGTGGAGCACGGTTTCGCCGCCGCCGGACGCGACCTTGAACACCGTCCCGCAACCGGCATCGCACTTGCCGCCGCCGCCGCCGTAATACGTCGTGCCGTAGATATTGCCATTCTTGTCCGTGATGACATTGCCGAGCGGGCTGCAGCCGTCGTGCCCCGCCTTGAATGCGTAGATCACCGACTCGGTGCCGCCCGCCGTCAGCTCGAAAACCGTTCCGCATCCGCCAAGGCACCGTTGATGAACGCCCCCCTGGAAAGTTGTGCCGAAGAAATTGCCCTTGCCGTCCGGAAAGAGCGTGGCCGTGGGGGCGCTCCCGTCGCTGCCGCCCTGGAAGGAATACACGACGCTCTCGCGCCCCTTGGACGTCACGCGGAAAACGGTGCCGCAACCGCCTGAGCACGTCTTGCTTCCGCCTTCCGTCGTGGTGCCATAGAGGTCGCCCTGTTGATCGAAAACCAGCCCGCCTTGGGGGTAGGCTCCGTCCTTGCAGTTCCTTGACGAGCAGAAGGCGTGAAGCACGGTTTCAGTGCCGTCGGGCGCGATCCGGAACACCGTCCCGAAATCGGTGACCGTATCGGCGCCCTCTGTGACGCCATAGAGATTTCCTTTTCCATCCGCGATCACGGCGGCCATTGGGTAGGCGCCGTCGCTTCCGCCCTGGAATGAATAGAGCACCGTCTCCATCCCGTCCGGCGTCAGCTTGAAAACAGTGCCGCAACCGCCGCTGCACGCCGTTCCGGTGCCGCCCTGATAGGTGGTTCCGTAGAAATTGCCGGATTGGTCTACATAGAGGCTATCATACGGAACGCCGCCGTCGCTGCCGCCGGTGAAGGTGTAGAGGATATGCACCCCTTTGGCCTCGGCTCCCGACGCCGGGAGCATCACCGCACAGGCAAGCGCGGCGCCTGTCACGCTCGCGCGCAAGGGATCGAGAACGCCGTTCATCATCAGCTCCCCTGAATTCTCAACCGGTATGTTCCGGCTTGACGCGATGTTGACGGTACCCCCTGCGGCACCACCCGTCCACGTCTGTTCCGAAAACAGGCTCTTCAGGGAATCGAGTGGGTGATTTCGGTGGGTCATAGCGGGGGAAGAGCTTTGTGGTATTGAGTTTTCGGGGGGTTGGAGGGGGGCCGAAACTTGGTGCGACAGGGGACGGATAAAACGGCAAGGCGCCGGCGGCGCCTGTCGGATGGATATTCGTTTGCGGGATTCCGCGCGAAGGAAACGGTGCGCGGCGTCTTCGGTGATCCGGATGTGCGGATCGTCAGCCTCGAACGGCGTTCAAAAAAACGGTGTGCGGCTGTTGCGGGCGCGTCCAGGCGGGTTGGTACGACCGGCGGGTGCGGCAGGTCCGCGACCTGCCATGCGCGGGATTTCGAATCCTTCTGGAGCTCGAAGTGCGGCGCCTCGCCTGCCGCCATTGTAGTAATTCGGCGACGCGATATATATTCCTGTTTGTCGGCGGTTGGCGGGATGGCGAAAAGTCGGCACGAGACGAGGCGCGCTTCGCAGACGTCCGGCGAGCGGAAGGAAGCGGGCGTCCGCTTGCCACACGCGATTTCTTGCCGACCTCGAATGCCCACTGGACGTTCCCATCGCGCGGCGGTCGACCGGCCGTAAACCCCGGCGCTGCGGAGAATCGTCGAATAGGCTATAGTGTGTTTGCAATCTGTATGATGTCGCCGGATTCGTGATGGGAAACACTGCCGCTGTCACCATATAAGTTGCTAGCCAAGGCCAAGACAGGCGTAGACGTTCAATGATCACGAAGGACCCCTGGTTTGGGCCGAAGCGGATTGGCTGGGGCTTGCGACCGGTGAGTTGGGAAGGCTGGCTTGCGACCGCCCTCTGCGCAGCCATCGTCATCGCGGTCAACTCCGCATTCCCGAAGACGTCGACCGCTTTTTGGGGGAGCATGGGCGCAGTAGCCGCGCTGCTCGTCGTCTGCGCGCTCACCGGCACACGCCCCGGAGGGTCAATCCGGCCTCGGTCGTAAGATCGCGGTCAGAGTGCGACGTAAGGTCATGGCAGCGCGGGCTCGCGTTCCTGCCGCGTCTCCAATAGCTCAGAGTTTCAACAGATACGACACTGGCCTCTAACTTTCGCTGCACAATCGCAGTGAAAGGGCGCTGCGGCCCCTTGCTCATGGATGCCTCAGGATTCTGAAGTAGAACGCTGCGAACACCAAGACAATTCCAATATTCACTGTCAGCCGTTCCCAGAACCGGTTTCTGAAGAACCCGAAATCCACACCGACGATGATGGCTGCCATCGCCAACACGTAAAACACGATAACTACCTGTCTGCCCATTTCAGTCGCGTTCAAGTCCTCATCGATGGCATATGCGAATTCGATGACGGGAGCAATATTCCAATTTCATTCCGCACGTGCTGTGGGCAGCACATGGCCGGCTTGCCGCGCATCGTCGTTTCCGGTTGTCCGCATCATGAAACTGCGCGCGGCAACCATCGCGAACCGATCATTCTTCGAGAATGACGATCGGGACATCTGTTGCGACATGCTCGCCGGGCACGTGCGCAAACCGGAAGTGAAGGTCCGGGCGTATTGCCTGATGCCCAATCATGTCCATCTCATCCTCTGCCCGCGCGATGAAATCGAAACATGGAAATCGAAACATGGTGACAGCGGGAACGTTCACCCCGTTCTTCGCTCTCGAAGAGATCGGTTCGCGACTCGTCTGGGACGTTACGAATTCACCACCGTTCCCCCATTGGGGTGCAGCACCTGGCCCGTCATGTAAGAAGCCTCGTCGCTCGCGAGAAAAACGAAACACGGTGCAACTTCATTGGGCTGGCCTGCCCTCTTCATGGGCGCGCTGGAACCGTGTTTCGCGGTCTTCTCCGCATCGTAGGAGGCCGGAATCAGCGGCGTCCAGATGGGCCCCGGCGCCACCGCGTTGACGCGAATGCCCTTCTCCACCAGTGCGAGCGCGAGCGAACGCGTGAAGGCAACGATCGCGCCCTTTGTCGCCGAATAATCGAGCAGTTCGCGGTTGCCTTTGTAGGCGGTAACCGAGGTCGTGTTGACGATGGCGGCACCCTGCTTCAGATATTCGAGCGCGGCCTTCGCCATGTAGAAATATCCATAGATGTTCGTCTGGAACGTCTGCTGGAGCTGCGTTTGCGGAATATCGAGCGGACCGCCCTCGCCTTTTTCGTGCTGCTCACCCGCGTTGTTGACGAGAATCTCGAGGTGCCCGAAGCATTCGATGACACGGTCCACCGCTTCTTTGCAGAACTCCTCCTTCGAGACGTCGCCGGAGAGCAGCAGACATTTTCGGCCTTCCGCTTCCACATACCGTTGTGTGTCGCGCGCATCCTCGCATTCCTCGAGGTACACAATCGCGATATCGGCACCTTCGCGCGCCATGTGAACCGCAACCGAGCGACCGATGCCGGAATCGCCGCCCGTGATCAGCGCCACCTTGTCCTTGAGTTTGTCGGCGCCGCGGAAGCGGGGGAGAAATTCCGGTTCCGGCCGCATTTCCGATTCGCGCCCCGGTTGACGTTGCTGGCTCTGCGGCGGCTGCTTTTGCGCCTGGCTGCTCATGACATTCTCCTGTGCAGCGAAAACGGCGGGAATTTGCAGGCGGTTCCTGCCCTAACCAGCCAAAATCGGCTTCAGCAGCTTCGAGGGGCGCGCTTCCGTCTTCAGCTGATCGAAGGTGCACTGATCCGGGCGTTTGTCCGGCCGCCAGCGGAGGAAGGCAGTGCCGTGGCGGAACCGCTTTCCCGTCACGTGGTCGTAGCGGACTTCGACGACCAGCGCGGGCTTCAGCGGCTCCCATTCGGCGCTGCGCTCCGTCGCCCACCGGCTCGGGCCGCCGGGCGCATCGCCGGTGAATCCCGGTCCGCCGCGCAGCCGCGCGAACTTCTTCTTCAGCGCCGCTTGATCGCCGCGCGCAATCGCCGACGTAAAGCCGACATGGTCGAGCTTTCCCGAGCGATTGTAGAGACCGAGCAGAAGTGAAGCGATGTCATCGCCGCCAACCGCGTAGCGAAAACCGCCTATCACGCAATCGGCGGTGCGCAGGCATTTGATCTTGAGCATGGCACGCTCGCCGGGGACATACGGACCCTCAAGCGGCTTTGCGATCACGCCGTCGAGCGCGCCCGCCCCGGCACGAGCGAGCCATCTCTGCGCTTCCGCAGCCTTGCGCGTGTAGGGCGAAAGCCGAAAGCGATCCCCTGTCGCGAGTCGGGAGTAAAACCGCTCGAGCGAATTCCTCCGCGCATCGAGCGGCACGTCGAGCAACACGCGACGATCGTCCCCGATCATGTCGAACAACATCAGCAGCGCCGGTGTTTCGCGCGAAAGACGTTCGATCCGGCTTTGCGCCGGATGCAGGCGCATCTGCAGGGAATCGAATGAGAGACTGCCGCCGGCAGGAACAAGCAGTTCGCCGTCGACAACGAAATTTTCCGGCGATGGGGTGCGAAGGGCGGTTACGACTTCCGGAAAATAGCGCGTCAGCGACTTGCCGGATTTGGCGCGCAGTTCGATCGCGCTTCCGCTGCGGAAAGCGAGGCAGCGAAATCCGTCCCATTTCGGCTCGAACTGCCAGCCACCGTCCGTGGGAAATTCGGATACGAGCCGCGCCTCCATCGGGCGTAATGCCTCAGGCGAAAGGCGCCGCGGTGAGGATCGACCGGCCAAGACCACCTCTCAAGGCGAAGCCCTAACGGCAGAGAGGAATGAGCGTTCCCGGGAACGTGCCGTCGCGGCCGCGAATTACCCTTGAAGCGGAAGGAGAAACGGCCATGAAGAAACACCTCGATGAAAAAGTGATTCCGCCCGCCGCCGGCAAGAAGACCTCCAAGACGGATTTCGACCGCAACCGCGATGGCCTTTACGGCGGTCTGCCCAAGGCGCGCGATCCCGAGGCGGCGGGTCCGCAGGCGAACACGCCCCATCCCGAGCGCGACGCCGCAGCGCGCCGTCGCGAGCGCCGGCGCAAATGAAGCCGGTCTCCGTCAAGGCGCTTGCCAGAAAACTCGGATTGCACATCGTTCGCCCGGCGGAGCTGTCCATCCACCGCGCACGCGAAGGTGAAGGCTGGGCCTATTTCAATGCACGCGGACATCGCATCGCCGACAGGCGGATCGTTCAGCGCCTGAACCACCTGGCCGTCCCACCGGCCTACGAGAACGTTTTGTACGCCAACGATCCGAGAGCACATCTCCAGGCCGTCGGCCGCGACGCCGCGGGACGGCTTCAATACCGCTATCATCCCGACTGGGAGAAAATCCGCGACATTCGCAAGGCGCAGCGCCTGATCGGACTCGTCGAAGTCCTGCCGCACATCCGTCGTGCGCTGGCGACGCGGCTCGATGGCGATTCACCCTCACGCGAATTTGCGCTTTCCGCGCTCATCGAACTGATTTCGGCGACCGCCATTCGCTCCGGTAGCGAAGAATACGCGCGCCAGCATCGCACCCGCGGCGCGGCGACACTCCTGAAATCGAATGTCCGACATGAAGGTGAAGACATCCTGATCCTGAGTTTTCGTGCCAAGGGCGGCAAACAGGTGCGCAAGGAAATCCGTCACGCGCGGCTCTGCGCGGCGGTTGCGAAGCTGCGCGAATTGCCGGGTCGCCGGCTTTTCCAGTACCGCGCCGACGACGGGAGCGTGCGCACCGTAAGCGCTGTCGAGGCGAACATCTTCCTGAAGGAGCTCGCGGGCTGCGAAATCACGCTCAAGGATTTCCGCACGCTTTGCGGCACCGCCGAAGCGATGCAGGCGCTGGCCGAACTCGAACCGGCGAAAAGCGCCCGCGGGCGGAAGAAACAGATCGTGGCGGCGATCCGCAACGCGGCGGAAAAGCTCGAGAACACGCCCGCAATCTGCCGCAAGAGCTATGTGCATCCCGCGGTATTGACGGCCTTCGAATCGGGATCGCTGCGGGACTTCGCCGAACAGCTAAAGCGCGCACGATCGGACGGACCGGCTCACGCCGCGGTGGGCGCACTGCTCGAAGCGGCCACCGCGGCCTGACCCTCAGAAGAATACGCCGTAATCCACCCGGACGATTTCACCGGTGTATTCGTCGATCAGCACCGCATCGGGGCCATAGCGCACCCAGACATAGCCGGGCGGCGGCGCAAACAGTCCGAACGCCAGGAAGTCGGTGATCCAGAAGTCGCGGCCCCAATAGGCGGCCGGCATAAATTGGCCGTATCGCCAACGCCGGTAGCGATAGCCCGGCGGGGCGCGATAGACGCCGGCATGGAAGCGGTGCCGCGCGAACACGTTTTTCCGCAAATGGGCGACACGCGGGTTATGTCTTGCGCGCGCGACCGGATGGTGAACGCGGTGTGCACCCGCCGTGCGACGGACGGCGTGGGTGGTACGCACCGCGGTGCGCCGGACCGTACGATGCACGGTGCGATGGGTCGCGACCGGATGGAAAGCGTGCGCGGCAGGCGCGGCATGGAAACGTTCGGTGTGCTCGCGCATCGCGGGAGCAGGCGCGCGCATCGCCGGCGCGTGCGCCTGCGGGTGGGGAGCAGCGGGATGCGCTTCGTGGTGCTGCTGCTGCTGGGCGAGAGCCGCAGCCGGCAGGGCCGCGAGAAGTGCAATCGCCAGCGCTGCGCCGAGATCGATTTTCATGGAGAGTTCCTTGCACCGTTCGTCCGGCGCGCCGGACGAACGACTATCTTTCGATAAGCTAACCTCTGGCCTCCGAAAGCGTTCCGGAGGTGCCTTCCTTTACCGGACCGGCAGGTTCGTAGCCCGGAGTTCCACCGGTTCGCGCGGTGCCTCGCCCAGCGCACCGACGACCGCACGGGCGGCTGAGCCCTGCATCAGGGTGGAAAGACCCTCGACCGCCCGCAGGCCCGCTGCCGAACCACTGAAGAATTCGGCCAGGACTTCGAAAAAGCCCTCCCGCTCGGGATATTCGCGGAAGATCAGCCGCACATCGGGCGAAACGCCGATCGCCTTCTTCACCTCGCCTACGGCCGTCCAGAAGGTGCCCAGATCGTCCACCAGCCCGCGCGGTTTGGCATCGGCGCCCGTCCACACCCGCCCTTTGGCGATCTGTTCGACATGGGCAAGCGGGAGCTTCCGGCCCTGGGCGACCTTCTGCATGAAATCCGCATAGACCACATCTGCCTGCCGGTTGAGGCTCGCGAGTTGCGCGGGCGTGAACGGCTCGATTGCGGAGTCGAACAGCGCATTGTTGCCCACTCCGATATCGCCGGCGCCGACGCCGATCAGCGCCAGGGTCTTCCCCACCGACACCTTTCCGGTGAGCACACCGATCGATCCGGTCAGCGTCGCCGGCTCCGCTACGATCTTGTCGGCGGCGGTCGAGACGTAATAACCGCCGGATGCGGCGAGTGGCCCCATGCTCACGATGACGGGTTTGCCCGCGCCTTCGGCTGCCTTTAGCGCGTCGAGGATCTGGGCGGACGCCGTGACCGACCCTCCAGGCGAATCGATGCGGAAAAGGATGGCCCGGATGGTCTTGTCCCGCCGCGCCTTACGGAACGCTTTCGCATAGTCGTCGCCGGCGATCACCTCGCTCCCGCCGAGCGCCCCATGATCGGCAGTTCCGTCCACGATGTCTCCCGACGCTTCGATCAGTGCGACATGCGGGCCGTTACCCGCCCTACCCTCGTTTTCGGTCGCGCGCGCGTAATCGCCGATCTGGACGAGTTTCGCGGAACCGGCGCGCGCGCGCGCCGCCTGCCTCGCCTCCTCGTCGTAGCCGATCCTGTCGATCAGATGCGCGCGCTGCGCGTCCTCGGCGAATTGCGGGCTCTTCTGCAGAATAGCGACGACCGTCTTCGTATCGAGCTTCCGCTCGGCCGCGATCGCCTTGACTCCGCTGTCATACCAGGACTGCAGGAACGCCGTTGTCTGTTCGCGATCCGGCGCGGTGTAGCCCTTCTCCATGAACATGTCGGCGGCGCTTTTGTAATCCGCGCGCTTGACGATCTGCGGCACCGCCTGGACCTTGTCGAACAGGCCGCGCAGGAAGATGGCGCCGGCGCCCGTGCCGGCTGCACTGAAGGGGCTTTTCGGCTCCATCCAGATTTGATCCGCGCTGGCGGCAGTCAGGTAATCGCCGAGACCGGCATCCATAAATCCCTGTGCATAGGCGACCACGAATCGGCCCGTGGCGCGAAAGCGGATCAGCGCCGCCCCGATCTCTTCCGCCTGGGCGACCGAAAGCCCGCCGCCCAGCTGCAGGAACGCACCCTTGACGCGCGAATCGCGACCGGCCCGGTCGAGCGCCAGCACGGTATCCATTACGCTCGGAGTCCGTCGCGAAGAGAACAGCTGTGGAGCGTGGGTAGAATCCGGCGGCGAGGATCGAAGATCGAGATTGAGAACCATCTTTGACGGCAGTCCGTCGCCCTCGATCAACCCCACGATGAACAGCGCCACGATGAGCAGCACCACGAAGAATGCGAGCTTTGCGATGCCGTTGAGCGTGCCGAGCGCAATCCCACGCATCCAGCGCAGAAACGTGATCATCCGGAAGTCCTCTTTCGCCTGTTCGGTCGCTTCTTTACAGGAAAGAGGCTGATAAACCCAACTCTGCCGAAGCGGAATCCTGTTATGCTGCCGCGTCGAAGTGGCGTTCGCATGGAGGGAACCATGGCCCGAACCGTCTACATGAATACCGTCATCCTGTGTGCCGCGGCTGCGTTTGCTGCAAGTCCCGCACTGGCCGCAGATGTCAGCGCGGAAATCACGAACGCCGCGCTACATGCAGGTTATGCCGCACAGGGCAACGATATCGGAACCGTCCACACGCATCTGCACCACACGGTGAATTGCCTCGTCGGTCCCGGTGGCGCGGGCTTCGACGCAAAGGAACTCAACCCTTGCGCCAACACCGGCAATGGCGCGATCCCGGATTCCACCAATGCCGCGACCAAGGGCAAACTGCAGTCGGCGCTTGCGACCGCGAATAGCGGGTTGGCCGCCACCGATCTTGCCACGGCCAAAAAAGATGCGGCCGATGCCGAGGCCGCTCTGAAAACCGCCAGTTAGCGCCGCCCCATCTGTTTGCGCCGCGGGAGGTCCTGCATCCTTGCCGCGCGTCGGGTGTTTCCGAATCGACCGCTACGCATTGGCGGGCGGCGGAACCCTGCGCCCCAAGGCAGGCCCATGAAACTCCTGGCAGTGCACCCGAGCGGGCTCATGTACACCCGCGTCTTTCTGACACTCGAGCCGCTCGGGCTCGAACTCGTGGCCGAAGCCGCGCGGCGCGCGGGCCACGAGGTGCAGATCTGCGATCTGCAGATCGAACCCGCGAAACACTTCTTTGGCATCCTCGAAAGTTGGCGACCGGACTGCATCTGCTTTTCCGGCAATTACCTCGCCAACATTCCCGAAATCATCGAGCTTGCGAAGGCGGCCAAGGCGCGCCTGCCCGACTGTTTCATTTTTGCCGGAGGCCACAGCCTTTCCTTCATTGCCGACGACGTGCTCGAACATGGCGAAGGCGCCATCGACTGCATCCTGAAGGGCGAAGGCGAAGCGAGCATCGCGGCGCTGCTCGACTCGATTGCCGACCGCGCCATGCTCGAGGTTCCGGGCGCGGTCACGCGGGAGGGATGCGGGCCGCCTCCCGTTTTTGTGCAAAGTCTCGATACGCTTGCACCGGCGCGCGATCTGATGCGCCACCGCCGCCGTTATTTCATCGGCACGCTCGATCCTTGCGCGAGCATCGAATTTGCCCGCGGCTGTCCGTGGGACTGCACGTTCTGCAGCGCCTGGACGTTCTACGGCCGCTCCTACCGCACGGCGTCGCCCGAAGTGGTCGCGGACGAGCTCGCACGCATCCGCGAGCCCGGCGTGTTCATCGTGGATGACGTTTCCTTCGTGCATCAGAAGCACGGCATGGCGATCGCGGAAGCGGTAGCTTCGCGCGGAATCAGGAAGAAATATTATCTCGAGACGCGCTGCGACGTGCTCCTGCGCCACAAGGAGGTGTTCCGGGCCTGGCGCGACCTCGGCCTCGAATACATGTTCCTGGGGCTCGAAGCGACGGACGAGGAGACGCTGAAGCGCTACCGCAAGCGGAGCTCAAACGACACCAACATGGAGGCGCTGGAATTCGCGCGCTCGCTGGGCGTCATGGTCGCCATCAACATCATCGCGGATCCGGGATGGGATCGCGCGCGCTTCGCCGCGCTCCGCCAATGGTGCCTGGAAATTCCGGAAATCGTGAATGTCAGCGTGGCCACGCCTTATCCGGGCACCGAAATCTGGGAAACCGATTCCGCAAGACTCGCCAGCCGGGATTATCGCCTCTTCGACATCCAGCACGCCGTCATGCCCACAGCCCTGCCGCTCGAAGAGTTCTATGGCGAGCTCGTTGCGACGCAGCGCGTGCTGAACCAGAAGCATCTGGGAATGCGTGCTCTTTGCGATGCCAGCCTGGTTGCGATGCGGCTGCTTCTGAAGGGGCAGACGAACTTCGTGCGCTCGCTGTGGAAGTTCAATTCCGTGTTCGATCCGAAACTGCAGCTGGCCGACCACGCGCGCGACGTCCACTATGAAATCCGCGCGCCACTCAAAACCGACGCGAAACCGGTGCACGCGCCGTACATCCACGCGCCGGGCGGGCGTTCGCGGCGGGCGCTGGACGCGAACACCGAACGCTTCGTAGATGCCACACGCGCCAGCGCGGCGTGATCGGCAGCCTTGGGACCGCGGGCCTCCCGCCCGCCCTTCGTCAAACTCAGGGTGAGGAAAAAATACCTCATGCTGAGCCTGTCGAAGCATGCGAGGGGGACGCCCGCGGTCCCAGGAAGGAACTTCGCGTGCACGTTCAGTAGGTCATTTTGCTCTTCTGGCGACCGTCGCCGTCGTCGCATACACCGTGCCGTAGCCCGTACCGCCATATTCGGCAGTGCCGTAGACATTCCCCTGCGCATCCACGACCGGCGCGGCATAGGGAGACGAACCATCGGCGCCGCCCTGGAAGACGTACAGGATGCTTTCCGTCCCGTCCGGCGCAATCTGAAACACGACGCCGCAGCCATAGCCGCTGCAATTGGTGCTGCCACCTTCCGTCGTCACGCCGTAGAGATTGCCGGCTGTGTCACGCGTGAGACCGTAACCCGGGCTGAATCCGTCGGTGCCGCCGGTAAAGCTGTGGATCAGCCTTTCCCTGCCGTTTCGGCTCAGTTTGTACACCGCGCCGCAATTGCAGCTTCCCCCGCCAAATCGCGCGAGGCCGTAGAAATTGCCGCGGCGGTCGCGGATTGGCGTGGAGCTCGGGCTCGCGGCATCGGCGCTGCCCGCAAAATTGTACAGCACCGTCTTGGGCCCGCCGGGAGCGAGCGCGAACACGGTGCCGAAGCCGTGGGTGCCACCATAGGAGGTGGCGCCGTAAAGGTTGCCGGACCTGTCCAGGCTGACGCCCGGATAGGGGCTGTCGCCATCGCTTCCACCGCCGAAGGCGTAGAGCACGGATTCGCTGCCGGACGCGATCTGGTACACCGTGCCGTAATACGTTCCTCCGGAAAGAGTCGTGCCGTAGAGATTGCCCGCTTTGTCCTTCGTGAGGCCGGCGAACGGATCGAAGCCGTCGGGCTGCCCGGTGAAGGCGTGGAGCACGGTCTCCTTGCCCTTGCGCGACAGCCTGTAAACGATGCCGCAATTGCAGGCCCCGCCTCCGGTTTCGGTGACGCCATAGAGATTGCCGTGCCGGTCGACGAGCGGCGCCGACAACGGGGCTGCGCCATCATTGCCGCCGGCGAACGCGTAAAGCACCGAGAACGTCCCGTGCGGCCCGATGCGGAAGAGCGTCCCCTGACCCTTTGCGCCGCCGCTGCTCGCCGCGCCATAAAAATTGCCGTCGGCGTCCTCGGTCAGCCCGGCAAACGGATAGGCGCCGTCGCTGCCGCCGGTGAAGGTGTAGAGCGTGTGCTCGCCGGCATGGACAGCGGCGCCAGCGAAGGCGGCCAGTACCATACCGGCTGCGAATGCCCTGTGGGAAACCCTGCTCGTACCAAACACGAAATGTCCTCCCGTTGGCGATCGTCGAATTCGCACGGGAAGCATAGCGCACGGCGGCATGCAGCCGAAACCGTGGCTTTACGTTTTGTGAACCGGAACGCAAGCGGTGGAGACAGCCATGAGACAGGCGAAATTCGTGCTCGCGGCAATCCTGGCAGGGGCGCTGTATACCACCGGAGCTGCGGCGCGTGCGGGCCTTGAGCGCGGAACGGCGGGCGGGATTGCACGCCTCGGCGGCTTCCACCGGTTCCCGTCGCCGGTGAACCATCTGCGGTTCCCGTCGCCGGCGAACCATCTACGCTTCAGCCCGCGCATTGGCCGGTTCGGCGAGTTCCACCGCCTTCCGGTCACGAGCACCACGGTCGCGGACGACGACTATGTGGACGATTACGATACCGGACCTGAAAACGGCGATCTGGCCGGGATGCACTTCCGGGTGCAGGACAGCTTCGGCCCCTGGGACATACCGATCCGCCCGCTGGTCCGCGAGCCGCCTCCGCCGGAACCCGGTTACGGGCCGGACGACGTTGGACCCGAACCACCGCCCACGGATTGAACGTCCGCGCGTTTGAAACCTCGGCCACCGCCGGTGTAAGGCCTCGGGGGATTTCTCCTGCCCCGAGTCCCTGTTGGCCCGTCACGAACCTGCGCCTCCCCCATCCCGGCCGATCGGCGATCATGTCGTCGAAACCACCTGCTACATGTGCGCCTGCCGCTGCGGCATCAAAGTGCATCTCCTCGACGGCCGCATCCGCTACATCGAAGGCAACCGCGCCCACCCGGTGAACAAGGGCGTGCTCTGCGCCAAGGGCTCGGCCGGGATCATGCAGCATTACTCGCCGGCGAGGCTGACCGCGCCGCTGCTGCGGGTCGGCCCGCGCGGCAGCGGCGAATTCCGCGAGATCGGCTGGGACGAGGCGCTCGGCATTGCGGCCAAATGGCTGGGTGACATCCGCAAGAGCGATCCGCGCAGGCTCGCCTTCTTCACGGGGCGCGACCAGTCGCAGGCGCTGACCGGCTGGTGGGCGAGCCAGTTCGGCACGCCGAATTACGCCGCGCATGGCGGCTTCTGCTCGGTCAACATGGCAGCAGCGGGCATGTACTCGATCGGCGGCGCCTTTTGGGAATTCGGCGAACCCGACTGGGAGCACACGCGCCATTTCCTCCTCTTCGGCGTCGCCGAGGATCACGACAGCAATCCGCTGAAGATCGGGCTCGGGAAGCTCAAGGCGCGCGGTGCGAAGGTCGTCTCGGTCAATCCGGTGCGCACCGGCTATTCGGCGGTGGCCGACGAGTGGATCGGCAT
>DASXYZ010000041.1:0-26334 GCA_036502185.1 Rhizomicrobium sp. | reverse complement strand
CTCAGCCCACGCGGCAAATGCGGCTCAAGCCCCTTCCATTGCCGGTCATTCAACCAGAACAGACCTTCACGCATGCTTCTCCCCTGCGAATCAGTTCGCAGTCAAAGAATCACCGGACGCGGATTAGGTACAGACCCTAGCCGGCATAGGCGAAATGCCGCCCTTGTGTGGATCGGACAAAGACACGATCTTTCCTTCAATGATCGCCAGGCCTTTGGCCAGCGGCGCGGACCGGGCTTCGCGGGGAGGACGGATCGGCGCAGTCCTCGGCCCCACGAATACCGGCAAGACCCATTTCGCCATCGAGCGGATGCTGGCCCATCGCTCCGGTATGATCGGGCTGCCGCTCCGGCTTCTTGCCCGCGAAGTCTATGAAAAGGTCGTCGCGATCAAAGGCGCTCCCGCTGCGGCGCTGGTCACGGGCGAGGAAAAAATCGTCCCGCGCGACGCGCGTTTTTTCGTGTGCACCGTGGAAGCAATGCCGCTCGATCTCGCAACGGCATTTCTCGCGGTGGACGAAATCCAGCTTTGTGCCGACGCCGAACGCGGCCACGTGTTCACCGACCGGCTCCTGAATGCGCGTGGTGACGAAGAAACACTGTTCCTCGGCGCCGAAACCATGCGCGGCGCGATCCGGCGCTTCATTCCCGAGGCGGAGTTCATCACGCGCCCTCGCTTTTCCGATCTCGCCTGGACCGGCCACAGGAAGTTGACGCGTCTGCCCCGGCGTACCGCCGTCGTCGCATTCTCCGCCGATGACGTGTACGGCATTGCGGATCAAGTGCGCCGCCAGCGGGGCGGCGCCGCGGTGGTGCTCGGCGCGCTCAGTCCGCGCACGCGCAATGCGCAGGTCGCGCTCTATCAATCCGGCGAAGTGGATTTCCTGGTCGCAACCGATGCGATCGGAATGGGCCTCAACATGGACATCGACCATGTGGCGTTCGCCGCGCTCGAAAAGTTCGACGGGCTCGGCGTGCGCGCGCTCAGGCCCGATGAACTCGGGCAGATCGCCGGCCGTGCCGGGCGACACATGAACGACGGCACCTTCGGCGCCACCGCGGATTGCGAACCGCCGCAGGACGAAACCGTCTCCCGCATCGAAGCCCATCGCTACGAACCGATACGGCAGCTTCAGTGGCGCAACAGCGCGCTCAACTTTCGCTCGCTCTCCGCGCTGATGGAAAGCCTGGAAGAGTCGCCACCCTTGCGCGGCCTCTCACGCGCACGCCCCGCCACCGATATCGCGGCGCTGCGGCTCCTCGCCGCTTCGGAGGAGGTCGCACACCTGGCTGCAGGTCCCGCGGCCGTGAAGGCGCTGTGGAACGCCTGCCAGCTTCCCGATTTTCGCAAGCTCTCGATCGAGGAACATGCGCGGCTGGTGCAGCGGATTTACGGCCATCTGATGGGAGAGGAAGGCTCGCTTCCGGAAGACTGGATCGCCCGCCAGGTGGCGCGGCTCGATGACATCGAAGGCGATGTCGCCACGCTCTCCGGCCGCCTCGCGCAGATTCGCACCTGGACCTATGCCGCGCATCGACCGGGCTGGATCGCCAATGCGGCGCACTGGCAGCAGGAAACGCGCGCCATCGAAGACCGCCTCTCCGACGCCCTGCATGAGAGGCTCACACAACGCTTCATCGACCGGCGCACCTCTATGGTGATGCGCAGCCTGCGCGACGACGAGACGATCGATCTCAGGCTCGACGCGGGCGCGGTGATGATCGGAGGCGAAGTCCTCGGCAAGCTCGAAGGTCTTCGGTTCGTCCCGGAAACATGTCTCGAAGGTGCGGCCGGGCGGGCGCTCAGGACTGTGGCGCTCAGGGCGCTCGAAGACGAATACCGCAGGCGGACGCGCAGCCTCGCCGACGCACCCGACGAAGCCATCACCCTGAGCGAGCACGGCAGGCTATGGTGGGAAGGTGCCATCGTGGGGCGACTCGCGCGGGGTCCCTCCCCGCTCGAACCGGAGGTCGCACTCGTGTGCGACGAAGAATTCAAAGCGAACTCTCGCGCACGTGTGCTCACACGGTTGCGGAGCTGGCTCGCCGACCATGTCGGCATGCGCCTCGCGCCGCTCGTGGCGCTGCGCCGCGCGGCGGACGCAAAGACCGGTGCGCCGGGATCATTACCTGCGCAGGCGCGCGGCGCGGCCCATCAGCTCTGCGAGGCATTGGGTTCGCTCGACCGGCGCTTCGCCGTCCTGCCTGACGATCTGCGGAGGGCGCAGCGCGCGCTGGCCTCATTCGGCGTGCATTTCGGCCGCCATTCCGTGTTCCTGCCGCGGCTGCTGCGCCCGGATTCGGCCGAACTGCTGGCCCTGCTTGCTGCCGTCTGGAGCGGATCGGAAAAAATCCCGGCCGCGCCCAAGGCCGGTATCACGAGCTTCGACGCGGAGCCCTGGCTCTCGGCGGAGTTTCTCGCTGCCGCCGGCTTTCGCCGCCTCGCCGGCCGTGCGGTTCGCGTCGATATCCTCGAACGGCTGGACGAGGTGCTCGAGTCGGCCGTTCGCGACGGGTCGGCCGCCGCAGCCGTCCTGCCGCGCCTGCTATCGCTGGCCGGTACCTCCGCGGCGAAGCTCGAGCCGGTGCTGCACGAACTGGGATGGCAGACCGTCGCCGTCGGCGGCGCGGATTCGCAAACGCATGTGTGGCGCCGCACCCGCAACGAGCGATCCGGGGTCAAACATCCCAAGCAACATCGCCGCCCGCGACCCGTTCCCGAATCGCCGTTCTCCGGGCTTGCCGCCCTGATTGCGGCCGATTGAGCCCAATGGACGAACAGGTTCGCATCGACAAATGGCTCTGGCACGCCCGCTTCTACCGTTCGCGGCTGCGTGCCCAGGAAGCGGCCGGGTCGGGGCTGATCCGGCTCAACGGCAACCGTGTGGAAAAGCCCAGCACGAGCGTGCGTCCCGGAGACGTCCTGACGTTGCCGCAAGGGCGAACGGTTGTTGCCGTGCGGATCGAAGCGCTGGCGCTGCGCCGCGGAGCCGCTCCCGAAGCCCGGAAACTCTACAGAATTGTCGGCGAGGGATTGCTTGATCCTGCGCCGGTGCCGTCCTAATGACCGCAGCGGTTCTCGCTCTCTGGAGCCCTTTATGACCTATGTCGTCGTCGATGCCTGCATCAAGTGCAAATACATGGATTGCGTGGAAGTGTGTCCGGTCGATTGCTTCTACGAAGGCGAGAATATGCTGGTGATCGACCCCGATGTCTGCATCGACTGCGGCGTCTGCGAGCCCGAATGCCCCGTGGAAGCCATCAAGGCGGACACCGAAAGCGGTCTCGAGCGCTGGCTGGCCCTCAATGCCGAATACGCCAGAAAATGGCCCAATATCACCCAGAAGGGCACGGCTCCGCCCGATGCCAAGGAGTTCGACCAGATCCAGGACAAGTACGCGAAGTGGTTCAGCGACAAGCCCGGCAGCGGTTCCTAGAATTTTGTAAGCCGGTTCGGGGGCTTAACCTCATTTTCGTGCGGCCGAACCGGGCGTACGGCAATGCCGGGGCCGGGTGAAAAGAAAGCAAGAAATCTCGGGATTTCAAGCATTTGGCCTGATTGTGCTTCACAAATCCCAAACTCTGTGGTATCACTCGACCCTGTCGGTATCGCAGTCAGTTTCCCGCGCGTGAGACTCCCGCATTTCCATGCGGGCCGGAGTGAACTCCGGCTTTTTGGGAGAAGTCGCGCGCCGTGGCGATCCGAAATCGCAGCGCAGCGGCTCGCGCGGTTGAATGTCGGCGCGGACGGATTGGGATAGCAGAATGGACAAGGTCATGACGCCCCTGAAAAAGAAGATCCCTGCCAACTCGAACCGGAAGCTCGATTTCAAGGCGAACGATCACGTGGTCTATCCCACGCATGGCGTCGGCCGCATTGCGCGCGTCGAAGAGCAGGAAGTTGCGGGCATGAAGCTCGAACTGTTCGTCATTACATTCGAAAAGGACAAGATGACGCTTCGCGTGCCGACCGCGAAGGCGAAGGCCGTGGGCATGCGCAAGCTCTCCTCGCCGGATGTGGTGGCGACGGCGCTCAACACGCTGAAGGGCCGCGCGCGCGTGAAGCGCACGATGTGGAGCCGCAGGGCACAGGAATACGAAGCCAAGATCAATTCGGGCGATCTCGTCTCGATTGCCGAAGTCGTGCGCGATCTGCATCGTGCCACCGGTCAGCCCGAGCAGTCCTACTCCGAGCGCCAGCTTTACGAAGCCGCACTCGCCCGCATGGCGCGTGAAGTCGCCGCCGTCGAACGCATCGACGAGCAGGACGCGGTTAAGCGCGTCGAGACCGTGCTCCTCAAGAAAGCGGCCTGACTTCAGTCCAAACATCGCCGGCTTTACTCCGGCGCGATGATCGATCCGCGCAGCGGCGGTGACCGGACGACTTCGATGTCGGCGGGCGTTGCGACTTCCATTTCGGGGCGGCGCATGCGCGTGATCCAGCCGCGCACCCGCACGGTCTGATTTTCGTAGCTGTACGGATCGACGCCGATCGCACGGAAAGTCCTGATATCCTCGACCGAGATCACGACGGCAAAATCTTTGTTCCGGTCCGGTCCGAATTCGAGAAACATGCGCCCGCCGCCGCCGGTGACGCGCGCCACTTTTCCTTCCACGATCTGAAAGGTGCCGTCGACCGCGCCGACCGCGGAAGGCGTTCGCACGGCATACGCCGCAGCAGACCAGATTCCCGCCCGCGCAGCGCGCGCGTGCGCTTCGGCCGCGTACAGTTCACTGACGCATTCGCTGCGGTCCGGCGCGACATCGACCCGGGCGAGCCCCTCTTCGAGCAGCGCACGCTGCAGCCACGCGGCCTGCGGATCGCCGGCAACCAGAACTTCGGCGCGCAAACGTCCGTAGCGATCTTCCTTGGGAGGCTGGGCCGCCAGAATTGCCGTCCGCCCGGTCGCAATTGCTTCCAGCCGGGCAATCGCCTCGGTCGCATACGTTTCCGGCGCACGGTCGCCCCCGCCCGCAGGAAACAGAATTCCTTCGAGCTTTGCCGCACGTCCGTCTTCGAGCACCAGCACGCCATTCCTCTCTACACGGACGATCTTCGCCTGTTTGATCTCCACCGGCGGAAAGCAGGCCGGCAAAGCCGCCGCGCGGACTGCAAGAACGTCGAAGCCGCATAGCGCAAACGCAAGAACGCCGGCGCGCGGCAGGCTTGTTGGCCGGTTCGAACGCGGGATCGATTTTTCCGGCCGGCGATTGCCCTTGCAAGCACGATGGGCCACGTGCCCCCGCTTGCGATCGCGGCAGATCCGGCACATTTCCCGAAACCCCATGCACCCGTCTCCCGGAATGCTGTAAGCCTTCGAACTGTGGCTCCTGCGATCATCGAAACCAAGGGATGTTCGCGAGGCTGTTGTCTTTATGCGCGATCCGGGATTCAATCTCGACAGAAGGCAAGGGGCGTGCCTGTTCTGTCAGGGAGATTCCATGCGCCGAATCGCCGTTGCCGCTCTCGCCGTCGGCCTGTCCGCCTGTCCCGTCCTCGCAAATGTTTCCACCGATCCCGCGCAGTCTCCGAGCGGCACCTATTCGGTCGATGTCAACCACACCCAGGTGCTGTTTTCGGTCCTGCATCTCGGAATCACCGACTATTATGGCCGCTTCGACAAGGTATCGGGAACGCTCAACTACGACGACAAGCAGCCCGAGCGCAGTTCCGTTTCGATTTCGATCGACACCTCGACAGTCGATGTTCCGAACGACCGCCTCACGGCGACTCTCAAATCCTCCGCGGTTTTCGAGACGCAGGAATATCCCGCAGCCACGTTCAAATCGACAAACATCGTACGCACCGGACCGACCACCGGCCGCATTTCCGGGCGGCTGACCATCCGCGATGTGACGCGGCCGGTCATTCTTGACGCGACCTTCAATGGCGGAGAGCAGAGCCCGCTGGGCGGTTATTCGCTGGGCTTCCGCGCGACCGGCACGATCCGGCGCAGCGATTTTGGACTCAATCACACCATCTGGAGTTCATTCGTGAGCGATGACGCAAAACTGATCATCAGCGCGATGTTCGACCGGCAGAAAGGCTAGACATGGCGATCACCAATACCCGCCTTCGCTACGGCGATGTGGCGATGACTCTGCACTGGCTCATTGCGCTGGCGGTGCTTACCAATCTCGCGCTCGGAATAGACATGGCGAACTTTCTGAGCGACAAGGATCCCAGCCGCTTCGAAATCGTGCAGATTCACAAGTCGATCGGGCTGACCGTGCTCTGGCTGAGCGTGCTGCGCGTCATCTGGCGTATCGTCAATCCGATTCCGCCCCTGCCCAATTCGCTGGGATCGGGCCTCAGGATTCTGGCGCGCGGCTCGCATTACCTTCTTTACTTTCTCATCCTCGCGATTCCCCTCACCGGATGGGCGCTCGTTTCGGCTTCGCCGCTGGGCCTGCCGACCTCGTATTTCGGGCTGTTTCACTGGCCGAGCATTCCCTTCCTCGCAGACCTGACGCGCGCGCAGAAGGCGCCGCTGCGCCACGATTTCTTTACGGTCCACATGTACCTCGCCTTCTCCGCCATCGCGCTCTTCGTCATCCACCTTACGGGCGCCCTCTATCACCAGTTCCGCGGCGACGATGTGCTGCGCCGCATGCTGCCCGGCACGCGGATAACGGCATGAGGCTCGCAGCTCTCTGCACGCTCGCAATCGTGCTGGCGGCGCAGAACGCGTCCGCTACACCCTGGAAGATCGAGTACGCGAAAAGCCGGCTCGGATTCACGGTGAACTGGAGCAATGAGCCGTTCTCGGCCAGCTTCCGGCGCTGGAATGCAGCTATCGACTTCGATCCGAACGATCTTGGCCACGCGCATGCGATCGTCACCGTCGATCTTGCGAGCGAATCCTCCGACGAGCCGGACTTCGACAGCGGATTGAAGGGCGCGCAAGGTTTCCAGACCTCGCAGTTCCCGACGGCACGCTTCGAGACCACGCACTTCGTGCGGAAATCCGCGAACAGCTATGTCGCGGATGGAACGCTCACCATCCGGGGAATTTCGCGTCCCGTGACCCTGCCCTTCACGCTCTTGCTCGCCGGCGGCACCGCGCACATGACCGGCACCGCCCATGTGCTGCGTACTGAATTCGGGCTCGGCCAAGGCGAGTGGGCCGCGCCCACGCCTGTCGCACACGACGTGGCGATCACCGTCGATCTGACGGCGACGCAATAGTGCGCGCAAAACTCTGTTCACGCGGAGTCGCTTACTGCGACCCACCCGCGCGAATGCAAGATACCGGATTGAAATGAGCGGAGCGAATTTCCCGCGGATCGAAGCGGCGGAGGCGGGATCGATCAGGCGCGGGGCGACAATTCTGCGCGGTGGCGGTCTGGTCGCGTTTCCGACCGAGACCGTCTATGGTCTGGGCGCGGATGCCTCGCGCGAAAGCGCGGTCGCGCGGATCTTCGAAGCCAAGAAGCGTCCGAGATTCAATCCGCTGATCGTACATGTGCGCGATCTGGGGCACGCAGAATCGTTGGGAGATTTCAACGACGGCGCGCGGCGGCTCGCGGAAACTTTCTGGCCAGGCCCGTTGACGCTCGTCCTGCCGCGGCGGACGGATTGTGCGATCGCGCACCTTGCGAGCGCCGGGCTCGATACGATTGCACTTCGCGTGCCCGCCCATCCCGTGGCGCGGCAGTTGCTGACAGAATCGCGCCTCGCCATCGCAGCCCCAAGCGCCAATGCGTCGGGAGCGGTGAGCGCCACCGCGGCCGCCCATGTGGCGGTCTCGCTCGGGAGCGCGGTGGACCTTATTCTCGACGGCGGCCCGGCGCCGCTTGGTATCGAATCCACGATCGTGGGTTTCGATGAGTCAGGGCCGCTCCTGCTTCGGCCGGGAGCCCTTGCCCGCGAAGACATCGAAACCGTGACTGGTCAGCTCGGTAATTTGCCTAGCGATCAAATCGTTTCTCCTGGCCGGCTGCGCAGCCATTACGCGCCGAGCACGCCGCTCCGGCTCGACGCGCGGGAGGCGAACGAAAACGAGGCACTTCTCGCCTTCGGTCCGGACGTGCCCGCGCATGTCGCAGCCGTCCGCAATTTGAGTCCGGCGGGCGATCTGCGCGAAGCCGCGGCCAATTTTTTTGCCATGCTGCGCGAACTCGATGCCGCGGGCTGCACCGGCATCGCAGTGATGCCGCTGCCGGAGCACGGGCTTGGCGAAGCCATCAATGATCGCCTGCGCCGCGCCGCGGCGCCAAAGGTCGAATGACGATGCCGGTCGCTTTGCAAATTGTCGGGCGTCTCAAGGCCATCGTGGGCCCGAAAGGCTTCAGCGAAGACGCGGACGAAATCGCGCCACATCTCGTGGAATGGCGCGGGCGATATCAGGGCCGCACGCCGCTGCTTCTCAAGCCGCAGAGCACGCAGGAAGTCTCCCGCATTCTCGCCGTCTGCAATGAAACGCGCACGCCGGTCGTGCCACAGGGCGGAAACACCGGGCTCGTCGGCGGCCAGATTCCGCTCGACGACGAAATCCTGCTCTCTCTCGCGCGGATGAACCGCATCCGCAGGCTCGATACGGACGGCATGAGCGCGATCGTCGAAGCGGGTTTGGTGCTTGCCGATCTGCACCGCACCGCGGAAGAAGCGGGTGCCTGGTTCCCGCTCAGCCTGGCGGCGGAAGCCACCGCGACGCTCGGCGGAAATCTCTCGACGAACGCGGGCGGCGTGAACGTGCTGCGCTACGGCTCGGCGCGCCAGCTCGCGCTCGGGCTCGAAGTGGTGCTCGCCGACGGGCGCGTGCTCGATCTCCTGCGCACGCTGCACAAGGACAATACAGGCTATGACTTGAAGCAGCTCTTCATCGGTGCGGAAGGAACGCTCGGCGTCATCACCGCGGCGGCGCTGCGGCTGTTTCCTGCGCCGCAGACCCGCGCGACCGCGTGGATCGCGGTGCCCGAACCCGCGGCGGCGATCGCGCTCCTGCGCGAATTGCTGGCGGCGTGCGGTGGTCTCCTCTCCGCGTTCGAACTGATCCCGCGCGTCGGCGTCGAGCTCGTGCTCGCGCACATTCCGGCCGCGGCCGATCCGCTCCGCGCCGCTTCGCCCTGGTACGTGCTCGCGGAGGCCACCGGAGGCACGGCGATTCCGCTCTCCGAGATTTTCGAGACCACGCTTGCGGCCGCGATGAATTCCAGTCTCGTGACAGACGCTACGATTGCCGCAACCGAAGCGCAGCGCGGCGCAATATGGCGTCTGCGCGAGAGCCTGTCGGAAGCACAGAAGCGCGAAGGCGCCTCCCTCAAGCACGATATCTCCGTCCCGATCCGCGCGATCCCGGAATTCATCGGCGAAGCGTCGGCGGCAGTCGAGGCCCTGATTCCCGGCGCGCGCCCGGTCGTTTTCGGGCATCTTGGAGACGGCAATATCCACTCCAATTTCAGCGCGCCCAAAGGGGGCGACGGCGCGGCATTCCTCGCCCGCCGTGATGAGGTTGCGCGCGTGGTGCACGATCTCGTGCATGCCTTCGGTGGCTCGATCAGCGCCGAACACGGCCTCGGCATCGCCAGACGCGACGAGATCGTCCGCTACAAAAGCGCCGCCGAACTCGACCTCATGCGCACGCTCAAACGCACGCTCGATCCGAACAACATCCTCAATCCGGGGAAGGTGGTGCAGGTGTAGAGAGCCCCTCACCCGCTGTCGTGTGGGCTCGAGATCCGTACCCGCATCCCTCTCCCACGAGGGGAGAGGGGAATTCCGCGCGTTGCTTTTCCCATTGTTTGTTCCACGCAACCAGCCATCGTGCAGCGCACAAGTTTCCCCTCTCCCCTTGTGGGAGAGGGATGCAGCGCGCGATCTGTCAGCCGCTCAGCCGCGGGTGAGGGGTCGCTCGGAACTCTACGCCGCCTTCGGGAGCACCGGCTCGGCGGCGGTGGGAGTGATATCGGCGATGACGGGTGCCGCGGCGCGGGCGCGGCGGTAGGAAGATGCGGAGATGCAGGCGGTCAGCACGGTTGCGAAGTAAGGCAGGCTCTGGATCGTCAGCATGATGATCCACAGCGTTGCGGCCGGATCGTCAAAGCCACGGATGAACACCATGGCGATGATCGCGAGCCCGCACAGTGCCAGCAGGCACATTTCCTGCCAGACGAGATGGAGCGCTTCCCGCAGCTCGGCGGGGTTCTGGCATTTGGGCGTCCGCAGAAACGGCTTGCGCGAGGTAATCAGTCCCGTCAGCACCGCCTTGCCCACCGTGTGAGTGAGTGCAAGGCCCGCGGTGGAGGCGAGCACTGCGCCGAGCACGCCCGATCCCACCTTCTGCGGATAAAGCAGCAGCGTCTTCACGGTCTTGGCGCCGAACAGCGCCAGTGCCGCCGCCGAAAGCGCCTCCATCGGCACATCGAAATAACTTGGCGCAATCGCCATCAGCGCCGTCCAGACGAGCGCGAAAAGAGTCACGATGAGGCCGAGTCCGTCGGAGATCCAGGGAAGCCAGCCACACAGAAACTGGTAGCGCTGCGCCCAGGTAAGTCTGGTGAGACCGAGAAACACCGCGCCGGCATGGCGTTTCATGATCTGCATCGCGCCATAAACCCAGCGATAGCGTTGCGTCATGAACGCACTGAGCGTGTCGGGCGTCAGCCCCTTGCCCATGCTCTGCGGGATGTAGGCGGCGCCATAGCCCGCCTCAAACAGCTTGAGGCCCAGTTCGGTGTCCTCGGTGATGCACCACGCGCTCCAACCGCCCACCTCTTCGAGCGCATTGCGGCGCACGATCGTCATGGTTCCGTGCTGGATGATGGCGTCGTGTTCGTTGCGTTCGATCATGCCGATGTGGAAGAATCCCCGATATTCCTCAAAGCACATGCGCTTGAAAATGCTGGCGCGGCCGTCGCGATAGTCCTGCGGGCCCTGCACGAGCGCAACCTTCTCCGAAGCAAAATAGGGAAGCGCGCGCCGCAGCCAGAATGGCTCGACCTGATAATCGCTGTCGATGACTGCGACGAAGGCGGCTTCCGGATCACAAAGGCGCAACGCCGCATTGAGCGCGCCCGCCTTGAAGCCCCGGAGCCCATCCAGATGGTGGAATTTGAACGCGGGTCCCAGCTCCGCGCAATGCTGCTCGACGGGGCGCCACATCGCCGGATCGGTCGTGTTGTTGTCGAGCACGATCACTTCAAAATCCTCGTAGTCGAGGCGCGACAGCGCATCGAGCGTGGCGATCACCATCGCCGGCGGCTCGTTGTAGCAGGGGACGTGGACGGAGACGCGCGGCGCGCGCTCGGGAATGGCGGTGGTAAGGGAACGCCGCTCCACCCGCCACAGACTCGAGGCAAGCTCCACGCCTTCCGTGAGAATGACGGCGGCGGCCAGAAAGACGAGGGGAATCATTGCCAGCGTCATCGCAAGATCGCTCGGCTGAATGTATTCGAGCGTGCTCGAATCGAGCAGCACGAGAAGTCCTGTCGAAATCAGGCCGACCAGCGCGCCCATCACGAGATAGCCTGGCTGGCGCACGCGCGGCATGCGTCCGAGAATCAGAAGTCCAAACAGAAGCGAGAGCAGTGCGGCGCACAACGCGTAGCTGCGCCAGGCGGGAAAGGAACGCAGCATCCCGGTGAAGGAGAATTTCGGATTTCCGTTCGCGTCGAACAGTCCCCAATAGGCGCCGACGGCCCCCTCGTTCCGGCCCTTCCAAGGCTGATCGTATGCTTCCTCGAGATAATAGTCGTAGCCCTTTTCGAGTGCGAGCTGCACGAAATTGCGGATGAACCACGCCTCGTTGGCCGACGACGCCTCGGCGCCCCTGTGGGTACGGCCGGCGGACGGCCAACCGGCTTCACCGATCACGATCGGCTTGTCGGGAAATTCCTCCTGCACATCCGCATAGAAACGCTGCAATGAGTTGAGCGAGCCGTGAATGGGAACGCCTTCCCAATAGGGAAGCAGATGAATGGTGACGAAATCGACGTACTGGCCGAGTTCGGGATTGAGCAGCCATTGCGACCAGGTTTCGGCGGTGGAAACCTTGATGCGGTTGGGCAGTGCCGCGCGCACGCGCCGGATATATTCGTTCAATTGATCGGCATCGACATAGCCGAACAGCATAGCTTCGTTGCCGACGAACACTCGGTCGATGGTGCGCCGGTTGGCGAGCGCCACGCGGATTCCGGTCTCGATCTCCTTCTCGTTTTTCTCGAGATCGGGGCCGATCCACAGTCCGAGCGAGACGGTCAGCCCGTGGCGCCGCGCGATCTCGGGCACGCGATCGAGCCCTTCGCTGACGGTGTAGGTGCGCACGCGGCCGGTGATCTGCGCGAGCTGCGCGAGATCATGATCGATCCGCTCGGGCGAGATCCAGTCGTGCTCCGTTTTCGTGAAGCGATGGCTGGGTTCATAGGCGATGCCGCGCACCTGCCCGTCCCAGTCGGGCGCGATCACTGCATAATCCTGGCTCGCCCAGAAGAGAACGCTCGCGCCCACCACAAGGAGCAGCGCAAGCGCAATGCGGACGCGTCCGCCGTTCAGCCAGCGCCGCCAATTTCGCCTCATACGGAATGCGTCTCCCGCTCGCGCGCGTCCGGCAATCAGGGATATCCGCGCCGGCCCCAAAGCCTACCACATCGGCGGGCGCGCGGCTGCCAAATCTGCCGCGGTCAGCCCCCTATTGGGAAGACTGGTCCTGGTCGGAGTGCTCGTCCTTGGGAGCCGGCGTGACCTTGACCAGTTCGAGATCGAACACGAGGGTCTGGTTGGGCGGAATTACCCCACCAGCCCCGCGCGCGCCATAGGCCAGATTGGCGGGAATCGCGAGCTGCCAGTGATCGCCTTCGCGCATGATCTCGAGCGCCTCGGTCCAGCCGGGGATGAGCTTGTTGACAACAAAATTGGCCGGAAGGCCGGGCTCCGTCTTGTCGAACACTTTTCCGTTGATCAACGTCCCGGTGTAATTGACGTCCACCGAGTCAAAGGCTCCGGGCTGCTTGCCGAAACCGTTCTTGATGATCTTGTACTGGAGCCCGCTCGGCCGCTGGATGACACCAGGCTTTTTGAGATTGGCCGCGAGAAACGCCTGGTTGGCCTGAAGGCTCAGCGAGTCGTCGGCGGCCTGTGCCGACGCAGCGACGAAGAATGCGAGCAGGGCAACCGCAACAGCTCCGAAGCGGGACATCGATGAATTCTCCTTCCTGTCCGGATCTCTGGCGCCGGGTCCCGGCAAGAGACGGTTTCGATGGGCCCGCAAGCAATAGCGACCGTCAGGCTGAATTCAAGCTGCTTTGCGGTCACGCAGGCGCCCTGAAAGCATTCCCATGAGCGCGGCGCCGGCGCACATCACTCTCGCAGTGGGCGCCGTCGTCTGGAACGACCGGGGCCAGGTGCTTCTCGTCCGGCGGGCCAATCCGCCGCGCCGGCACGAATGGAGCCTGCCCGGCGGCAAGGTCGAGATCGGCGAAACCCTGCGCGCGGCGATTGCGCGGGAGGTACTCGAGGAGACCGGCCTTGTGATCGACATTCTGGGGCTTGTCGACGTGGCGGAACTGATCGGCGAAACACATTACGTGCTCGTCGATTTCTCCGCCCGCGCGAACTCGGGAGAACCGGTCGCCGGCTCCGATGCCGCCGAGGCACGCTGGTTCGCTCTAGAGGAAATCGCGCAACTCGGCCTGTGGAGCGAAACCCGTCGCGTCATCGAATTGAGCGCGAAAATGCTGAAAACGCGAATCTAGCTAATTACATTCTTGCCGGCACATCGATGCCGAGGATCGCGAGCACCTTCACGAGCACGCGCAGGGTGAGATCGCAGAGGCCCAGCCGCGCGGCGCGCAATCCTTCGTCGGTTTCTGAAAGAATGTGGTGCGCCGTGTAGAAGCGGCTGAATTCCTGCGCGAGAGAAAACACATAGTCGCACAGCACGTTGGGCGCGCGCCGGGATTCCGCACCCGCCATGGCGTCGGGAAGGGCAAGCAGCGCGAGAAGCAATCGCCGTTCCTCCTCCGAGCGAACGACGGGCGCACCGCGCGTAAATCCTTCGGCTTCGGCTCTTCTCAGGATCGAACGGATGCGTACGGCCGCATATTGCAGATAGGGTCCGGTCCGGCCCTCGAACCGCGTGAAACGCGCGAGATCGAAGACGTAATCGGAGGTACGAAAGTTCGCGAGATCGGCGAACTTGATCGCGGCGATGCCCACGGCCTTCGCGATCTCTGCGCGTTCCTCGGGCGGATAATCGGCGGCGAGCCCCTGCTCTTTCAGACGCTCGTTTGCCTCATCGGTCGCCATCGCGATCAGGTCGTAAAGCTTCATCACGCCGCCGGCGCGTGTCTTGAACGGCTTGCCGTCCGGACCATTCACGGTTCCGTAGCCGATATGCTCGAGCTCCGCCCTGCCGTTCAGTCCGGCTTTTCTCGCTGCACGAAATACCTGCTCGAAATGCAGGTGCTGACGCTGATCCACGACGTAGAGGATGAGATCTGGATCATAGCTGCGAACGCGATCGACGATCGTAGCAAGATCCGTCGTGCCGTAGAGCACCGCGCCGTCGGACTTGAGAAGAATGAGCGGGGGAATTTCCTTACGGTCGTCCGGCTCGCTGACCCGAACGATCAGCGCACCCTCGCTGCGTTCGGCCAGATGCCGCGCCTTCAGGTCCTCGATCATGGACGCGATCAATGCGCCGACATCCGCCTCGCCCTTCCAAAGGTCGAAATTGACGCCGAGGCTTGCGAATTCGCGCTCGAGTCCCTGCTCCGAAACTTCGAAGAAGTGTCGCCAAAGCGCCCGGTAGCCGGGCCGGCCAGCCTGCAGCTCGGCGGTCGCCTGGCGCGCCTCCTGGAGGCGGGCGGGATCGGTTTTGCAGGCGGCGGAAGCTGCCGGATACAGCTCTTCGAGTTCCTCCATACTGACCGGCGATTCCGCCGGATACGGCCCGAAGTAATTTGCATCGAAGTAGATCGCCGCCAGTCCGCGGTGCCGGATCTCCGCGATGAGTTGACCCATGGGCAGGCCCCAATCGCCAAGATGCACGTCGCTCAGGACGCGCCAGCCATTGGTACGAAAGAGACGTTGCAGGCTGTCACCGATGATCGAGGTCCGGAGATGCCCGACATGCATCGGCTTGGCGACGTTGGGTCCGCCGAAATCGATCACGAGCATCCGGCCCGCTCCGGTGCGGGGCGCGCCGAGGTTCTCGTCACTGGCGAGCTCGCCCGCCTTTTCCGCGAGACGGGAGTCGGCAACGTCGAGATTGATGAACCCGGGCCCCGCGATTTCTACTCGCGAGAAAATTTTCTCGTCGCGAAGGCGGGCGGCAATGCGCTCCGCGATCGCGCGCGGCGGCGCTTTGGCGAGCCTGGCCGCGGCGAGCGCGCCATTGCACTGGAACTGCGCAAGATCGGGCCTGTCGGAAACCTGGGCCGTGCCGAGAGACGGATCAAACCTCTCCTCGGCAAATGCGCGGCCCAGAGCTGTCGACAATTCCGCGAGAAGCGGCGTCATGGGCGTTAGTGTCCGCCGCGCCTGTTGTAGTCCAGTTGCGCGCGGCTCAACTGCAGTCCCGCCAGGACCTGGTAGTCATAAGGATGCTTGCCTTTGGCCACATCGAGATGCGCAGAGCCGACCGTATCGTTAGCCGTGGCCATGATCGCGCCCGGCGCAAAATCAATGCGCACCTTATAGGTGTGCTTCGCAAGAACGCGCCGGCCTTCCGTGACCGCAACGAAATACGGAACCTCATAATGGGCCTCCGCTCCGCTTGGCGGTCGCCTCGCGCGGAAGCTCAGTTCGAGATTCGCATCCGACGTACGCTCGTACTTGTCCATATCGCAGTCGCCCTTCACGCCCATCAGCTCGACCCTGTAAAGGACATTTGCGGGATCTGGCGTGGTTCCCGGACGAAATATCGTCGCGGCCGAGGCATCGGTCACGCCCGTGATCGTTGGACAATCTCCGCTCTTGTCGGATGTGCAGCCGGTCAGCACCGCAACGACAAGCGCAGCCACGATCATTGCAAAAGCGGTTGGATTCATGGACTCGCGTTCAGAAACAGGCGATGGGGTCCGCCGGTCCGGGGCGTCGTTTGCTTGACTTTCCCTGCCCCGAAGCCCAGTCCTCGGACGATGGCGCGGGACTGTAGCCAAGCGGACCGGAGATGGAAAGCCGGAAGAACCGTTGTGCGCTTTCGCAGCCTTTGCGCGTGAGCCGCGGCACCGATTCGCCGCCGGACAGGCGCTGATGGCGGTCTATACCGATATCGCCTCCGACGATTTGGGCGCGCTCCTGGCCGACTACGACATCGGGACGCCAACAAGCTTCAAGGGCATCGCGGAAGGCGTGGAGAATTCCAATTTCCTGCTTTCGACCGATCGCGGTCGCTACATTCTCACGCTGTATGAAAAGCGGGTCAGCGCCGACGATCTGCCGTTCTTCCTTGCGTTGCTCGATCATCTCGCGGCGCGCGGCATTGCCTGTCCGCAGCCGGTCCGCGCGCGCTCCGGCGCCACATGGACCAGGCTCAAGGATCGTCCGGCGGCGCTCCTGACCTTTCTCGATGGAGTCTCGCTCAGCCGTCCACGCGCTGGCCATTGTGCCGCGGCAGGCGCCGCTCTGGCCGCGTTGCATACGGCCGGCGCGGATTTTGCGCCGAGGCGCGCGAATACGCTTTCACTTGCAAGCTGGAGACGGCTTGCACGCGTCGTGCAATCGCGCGCCGACGAAATCGAAGCGGGTCTCTCCGTGCTGATTTCCGATCAGCTGGAGGCCCTGGAAGATTCCTGGCCGGTCGATCTGCCGTCCGGTGTCATTCACGCCGATCTGTTTCCTGACAACGTGCTCTTCGTCGGGAGCGCGGTATCCGGGCTCATCGATTTCTATTTCGCCTGCGATGATTTCCATGCCTACGACCTTGCCGTGACGCTGAACGCCTGGTGCTTCGATGCGGGCGGAAGGTTCAGCCGCGCGAAATCGCAAAGCCTGATCTCCGCCTATGCGCGGAAGCGCTCACTCTCGCCGCGCGAGATCGCCGCCTTGCCCACACTTGCGCGCGGCGCGGCGCTGCGCTTTCTCCTGACCCGGCTGCAGGACTGGCTCGATCAGAATCCGTCGGCGCTGGTCCGCCCCAAAGACCCGCGGGAATTCGCTGCTCGGCTGCGCTTTCACGCGAACCTCGCCTCGCCCGCGGAGTACGGCGCATGAAGCAAATGCCGACCGTGGAAATATTCACCGACGGCGCCTGCTCCGGAAATCCCGGCCCGGGCGGATGGGCCGCGATCCTCCGTTCCGGACGCCATGAAAAAGAGATATCTGGCGGCGAACCGGCGACCACCAACAACCGCATGGAGATGACCGCCGTCATCCGCGCGCTCGAAACGTTGAGAGGACCATCCGTCGCCACGATTTACACGGATTCGAAATATGTGATGGATGGCGCAACGCGCTGGTTGACGCGCTGGAAGCTCAACGGCTGGCGCACTGCCGACAAAAAGCCAGTCCGCAACGACGAACTGTGGCGCGCCCTCGACGCCGCGGCCCAGAGGCACCGGCTGTCATGGAAATGGGTCGCCGGCCATTCCGGTCACGTCGAAAACGAACGCGTGGACGCGCTCGCCCGCGCGGCGATACCGGGCGTGACGATTGTGCTCCCGGAACAGCCGGAGCGGCGAAACGCCTAAACCTGCTGGAGCAGATGTTCCGCGCTCGAAACGGAATACGCGCCGGGGTCCTCGATATTCAGCTGTTTTACGACGCCATTATCAACGAGCATCGAGAAACGCTGGCTGCGTTTTCCCATTCCGTATTTGGTGGCGTCCATTTCGAGCCCGAGCGCGCGAGTGAAATCGCCATTGCCATCGGCCAGCATCATGACCTTGCCGCCGGCGCCCTGGTGCTCGCCCCATGCGCCCATGACGAAGGCGTCGTTCACCGAAACGCAGGCGATCGCGTCGATGCCCTTGCCCTTCAGGTTCTCGGCATTCTGCACATAGCCCGGCAGATGCTTGGCCGAACAGGTGGGCGTGAACGCACCCGGCAACGCAAACAGCGCGATCTTTCTGCCGCGAAAAATCTCGTCGGTGCTAACAGGCTGCGGTTTTCCGTCTTTCATTTCCATGAGCGTCGCAGAAGGAACCCTGTCGCCAATCTTGATCGTCATTCGCGTCTCCCGGTTTTTGGATTCGCCGCTTCTAGCCCAGCCGCCGAACAGCGCAAAGAGCGGAAACGCGCGCCGGCCACCCGGGTTGCCGGTCCCCGTTACGTCCTGCCGGGTTGCGGCACAGCCGGCAGAGCGTGCTATGCTTGGGCTATGAGCCGTTCACGAGGTGCGCGCGCGTCAGGCGGCGACAATTTTCTCGAAGGCAAGCTCCTGATCGCCATGCCCGGCATGGCCGATCCGCATTTCGAGAAGAGCGTGATCTTCATGTGCGCCCATTCCGCGGAGGGCGCGATGGGCATCATGATCAACAAGCCCGTTTCCGGCCTGTCCTTTCACGACCTGATGGAAAAACTGGAACTGCGGGTGACACCGAACACGCCCAACTTCCCGATCCTTTACGGCGGCCCGGTGGAGACCGGACGCGGCTTTGTTCTGCACAGCGGCGACTACGAAAGCTCCGAGGCGACGCTGCCGGTATCGGAGGACGTTTCGCTGACCGCGACGCTCGATATCCTGCGCGCCATGGCGGTTGGGCGCGGCCCCGAGCACGCCATTTTCGCGCTCGGCTACGCCGGATGGACCGCCGGCCAGATCGAAGACGAGATCCGCCGTAACGGCTGGATTCATTGCGACAGCGATCCCGACCTCCTGTTCGAGGGCGATCTCGATAACAAATGGTCGACGGCGCTGCGCAAACTCGGGATCGACGCGTCAGGCCTCTCCGCGCACGCCGGCCATGCCTGAAACAGTTTCGGTCTGAGCGGCGGGCGTTCCCTCCTCGAGCGCCTGCGAATACAGCTGCGCACAGGCGCCGCCGTCGCGCTTGGCCTTCCTGAGCGCAAGCTCGGCCTTGCGGATGAAATCGAAGGGATCGCCGGCATCGCGTCCGATCGCGAGCCCTACGCTTGCGGGCGCGAAGGCACTGCGGCCGTTCCAGCTATGCGGCTCATTGAGCACGGCCACGACGCGTTCACCGAGCGCCAGGGCATTCGTGTCGGTTCGCGGAAAAAGGATCGCAAAGGAGTCGCCGCCAATGCGAAATACGGCCGCATTGCGCGCGCAGGCACGCAGACGATCGGCAACGCCCGCCAGGATCGCATCGCCACCAGCGTCTCCGAGGCTCGCGTGAATCGATTTGAAGCGGTCGAGGTCAAGCAGAACAAGCATGGCCGACGAGAGCCTCTCGCCAAGCCGCTCCAGTTCCTCGACCAGACCGACGCGGTTGCGCAGACCCGTCAGCGCATCGCATTCGCGCGCGCGCGCCTGCGTCTCCATCTCCTTTCGCATTGTTACATCGGCGACGAGGCCGAGGCAGCGTTCCGCCTTTTCGCGCCCGCCGATGCCGCTCGCACGCAGCTCCAGCCAGCAATAGTCGCCCCGTTCGGTGCGTGCGCGGAACTCGACACGGAAGGCGAGCCCTTTCTGCGCGCAAAAGCGTTCGATGGCATCGCTGTAAACGTCGCGATCCTCGGGATGGAGCAAATTCAGCCAGTCGGCGCTGGAATGCACTTCTCCTCCGCCCGGTCGGGCGAGCAGCGCGGCAGCCTCCGGTGAAAGCTCCACGGTTTTCCCGGAAAGGTCTGCTTCAAAGACACCCTGATACGAGGCGCCGATCGCCGCTCTCGCCGTGTCGGAGCCGTCGCGCAGAGCAGAGCGGCCCGTTGGCAGAGGCGGAACCGTCGAGCGGCGCGCGGGCAGGATCGCAATTCCTTCGCCGGCCGCGACGGCAAGCGCGAGAAGTACGGCGCCGATTCCGGCGAAGCCACCGATGATTCCCGGAGCGGCGGGATTGGATTGAAATCCGCCGAGCGCCGCGACCGCCGCTGCCGTTGTCACCAGCGCAAACACGGTAGCACTGGGTGCCACAACCCGCGCAGCCTGCGCGCCCGCGAGTCCTTGGCGGACGAGATGGGAGGCAAGGAGCGCGGTCCCGATCACCACCGCGATATCGGTGAGCAGCATCACGCCCGGAACGCCGACGAGCGCGGCGGCGGAGAGTATGACAAGACCGAGCGTCAGATGGCGCAGATCGATGCGCGGCGGCAATTCAATCGGAGCGATCGTGTTTGCGAGTCGGACTCCGGCCGCGAGTGTAAGGCCCGCGAGCATCGCGGTCACTCCGTAAGGTCCACCCACTCCCGCCAACCCGACAGCGTCAAACAGGCCCGCCGAGGCAAGGCGCACCAGTAGCACGCCAAACAGCACGACCGCGGCCCAGCGCGGCGCCGCGTGGCCGGTCATCGCCGCAAGACCTGTCATGATTGCAAGCGCCGCCGCGATGAGACCGGCAACCGCTGCAAACAGGATCGCGAGCTGCCGGTTATGTGCGGCAAGTGCCGGCTCGAGCCAGGCGCTGACACGCGGGCGCACGGCTGCGTCCGATACCCGCACCGCAAGCTCCGCGGTGGTCGCCGGCGGAATGGTCACGCTGAAGGCGTAACGACCATAGGCATGAGCGTTTTCGATGTTCACGTCGGAATCGGATGTCGCCACCTGGCGAATGGCGGCACGGCCGCGGCGCGGAAAGATGCGCAGTGCGGAGTCGTAGGGCTGGTCGGCGAGAAGGATACGCGTGACCGGACGCACGGACTCGTTGAGCACCGTCATCATGTACCAGCGCGAACCGTCGGTCTCGACGCCGTTGGCGGCGTGGTAGGGCGAAAGCGCCGGGCCAAGCTCGAGCACCAGTTCGCTGCTGGCGAAATCGGGACCGCGCGGAATTTCGGCGCGTGCCAGCACATGCGTCAGAACGGCGGCGAGCGCAAAAACGATCGCGGCGGCGGTCATCGTGCACGCGAAACGGCGTGTCATATCGCCAGCGCGTGCCGCGCGTCGTCGGCAAGGAGTGCAAACAGCAGATGATCCTGCCATTCGCCGTTGATTTGCAGGTAGCGCCGCGCGAGGCCCTCTTCCCCGAATCCCGCCTTCGCGAGCAGATTGCGCGAAGCCTCGTTTGACGGCAGGCACGCTGCTTCGATCCGGTGCAGCCCCAGCGTCTGGAAAATGAAGGGGACCAGTGCCCGCACCGCGCTCGACATGAAACCCTGGCGCGCGAAGCGCTCGCCCACCCAATAGCCGAGCGAGCAACATTGCGTCACGCCGCGCCGCACGTTCGACAGTGTGCAACCGCCGAGCAGTTCGTGATCGCCTGCATGAAAGACAAAAAATGCATAGGCCGAATCCTCGCGCGCTTCGCGTTGATAGCGCTTCAGGCGCCGGCGAAACGCGCCCTTGCTCAATTCGTCAAGCGCCCAGACCGGCTCCCAGGGCGCAAGGAAGGTGCGGCTTTCTCCTCTCAGCCGCGTCCACGCAGGATAATCCGAGACGCGGGGATAGCGAAGATACACGCCGTCGCCCGCGATCACCGGTTGTTGGCCGCCGGGAAACATCAATCCGCGCATGAACCCCATGCGACTACCGTTCATTCGGCCGCTTGCACCGGAGGCGCGCCCCATGCGCCGCGAAGGGCGCTCTCCTTCGAGCCGAAACGGCGCGCGAATGTCTCGTAGTCTTCCAGCCCGTCCAGCGGACCGACTGCCGCCATCGCGGGCCGACCATCCATAAGCGCCTCGCCGAATGCGCGAACATCGCCCGCGGTCACGGCCTCAAGCTTCGCGCGGATTTCGTCGAGCGGGACCACACGGCCATAAGCGAGCAGATGGGCGGCAATCTGTTCGGCGCGCGCAGACGGTCGCTCGAGGCCCATGAGCAGCGCCGCACGCAGCTGGGCTTTGGCGCGCGCGGTCTCTTCGGTGCTCGCGGTTCTGGCGAGCTTCACCATCTCGTCCGCGACCAGGCCCGATATTTCGCCCGCCTCCTTCTCGCCCGTTCCCGCGTAGATTCCGAGCATTCCCGTGTCGACGAAAGAATTGGCAAAGGCGTAGATGGAATAACACAGCCCTCGCCGCTCGCGAATTTCCTGGAACAGCCGCGAAGACATTCCGCCGCCCAGTGCCGTCGCATAGACTTGCGCCGCAAACAGCGCATCGTCTCCGCTTGGTATTCCGGGCAAGGCCCAGGTGACGTGCACCTGCTCGAGATCCTCCCCGACGCGCACATCCGTCCCGACATAGCGCGCCGCTTCGCCCCGAGGTCCCTTCCCAGGATGCAATGCCGAGAAATACTCGAGTGCGAGATCGAGCATGCGCGCATGTTCGACCGCGCCCGAAGCAATAAGGGTCATGCCGCCAGCGCAATAGTTCGCCCGCATGTAGGCATCGAGGTCTTCGCGCGCGAAGCCTCCGACCGTTTCTTCGTTGCCGAGAATGGGCCAGCCCATCGCCTGACCGGGATAGATCGCCGACTGAAGATGATCGAACACGATGTCGTCGGGCGTGTCGCGCGCCTGGCCGATCTCCTGCAGTACCACCTGGCGCTCGCGTTCGAGTTCGCTCGTTTCAAAAACTGGCCGTGTGAGGATGTCGCCCAGAAGATCGACCGCGAGACGCACGTCGTCTTTCAGGACCCGCGCATGGAACGCAGTCTGCTCGCGGCTCGTATAAGCATTCAGCGCACCACCGACCGCTTCGATCTCCTCCGCGATCGCGCGGGCGCTGCGCCGCTCGGTTCCCTTGAACGCCATGTGCTCGAGCATGTGGGAAATGCCCATGATCGGGCTGGTCTCGTGGCGGGCGCCGCAATTCACCCAGACGCCGAGGCTCGCGCTTTCGAGTTGCGGCATCGGGTCGGTGGCGACCGTCAGGCCATTCGGCAAGGTGGTGATTTCAACGTTCATGGGCGTGCGGTTCTGGCTTCGATAAAGGTGCGGAGACGCTTGGCGTCGGCGGGAAGAACGGTCATCCGTTCCGGCCCCACATAAGATTGCCGGAGCCGGGGCGGCAAGGGGGCGACCACGCTGGTGGCCCGTGCGACCGTTTCGGGGAATTTTGCCGCGTGCGCGGTGGCAAATACGACCGTTGGCGTGTCCCAATCCGGGACCAATCGGCGAGCTGCTGCAACTCCCACGGCGGTATGGGGATCAATCAGGCGCCCCCACCGCCCGTACGCGTCCCCTATGGTCTCCAACGTTTCTTCGTCCGATACCGCCTCGGCACGATAGCGCGCGCGCAAGGCGTTGAGCACGGCCGAAGCAATCACGAGCTTCCGCTCCTTCGCAAAAACGTCCATCGCCCCCGATAGCCAGGCGCAGTCACGTCCGGAGGCCTCGAACAGCGCGCGCTCGAAATTGCTGGCGACCTGGATATCCATGGACGGGCTGAGAGTCGCCCGGGCGTCTCCCCTTTCGTACACGCCGTCGCGCAGCGCACGCACCAGAATGTCGTTCGCGTTTGTCGCGGCGATCAGCCCCGCAACCGGCAACCCTATCCGCGCAGCCGCCTCGCCGGCGAAAATGTCGCCGAAGTTTCCGGTCGGCACGACGAAGCGGGCAGGCCGCCCGAGCGTCGCCGTCACCCTGAAGTAATAAACGCTCTGCGCGACGATGCGGACGAAATTGATGGAATTTACGGCGGTGAGCGACATCGCGTTCGCAAACAGGTGATCTGCAAACAGGCTCTTCACCAGCGCTTGTGCGTCGTCGAACGTTCCCTCGAGCGCGATGTTGTGCACATTGGCATGCGGCGCGGTCGTCATCTGCCGGCGCTGCACCTCGCTTACACGTCCCTTCGGGTGCAACACGAACACCTCGATCCGTCGCAGCCCGCCGAACGCCGCAATCGCCGCCGATCCGGTATCGCCGGAGGTGGCCACAAGGATTGTTGCGCGCGCGTTCCGGCGGTCGAGCTCGCGGGCCATGAGCCGCGCGAGCAGCTGCATCGCGATGTCCTTGAAGGCAAGCGTCGGTCCGTGGAACAGCTCGAGCAGGTAGAGCCCGGGCTCCAGCTCGACGAGCGGCGCAATTTCGGGATGGCCGAACGATGCATAGGCTGCGGATACATCCGCGCGCGCCTCTTCGTCGGTGAAGCAATCGCCGAGAAATCGGGCGAGCACCGCGTACGCGACGTCCGCATAAGACGTGCTTTTGAATCCTTCGAGTTCGTGTGACCGGATTTCCGGCCAGGCCGCCGGCATCCACAGTCCGCCGTCAACGGCGAGACTGCCGAGAAGCATGTCGGAGAATGAGACCGGCGGCGCCTGGCCGCGTGTGCTGACATATTTCATCGAAGTCAGATCTGCTTGCGGTCCGTTTCCGAGCAGAATTCCAATCGCCCAAGCCCGCGATGATAGGCGAAATAGACGACAAGCAGCGCGCCGGCGAGCAGGAACCAGGTCAGCGCGTATTGCAGATGATCGTTCGGGATATCGACGCGGGTCTGTCCGCCGCGCGGCCACGCCCGGTTGCCGGGCGTCGCTTTGGCTTCGAGAAGAGCGGGAGCCGCAAGGCTCAGATGCTGGACCTTTGCGATGCCTGCAATATCTCGCGCAAACCAGACGCGATGTTTGAGGTCGGGTGCAGGCGTGAACGGTCCCGGCCGGTCCGGCTTGCGCCAGATGCCGACAACGCGAACCGGCCCTTGCGGTTCGCTGCCGGGGCGTGAGGCCGGATCGCGCAGCGACATCGGAACATAGCCGCGGTCGACCATCATCGCCCGGCCGCCCGGTAGAACGAGCGGCGTCAGCACGTGATAGACGGGTGCGCCGTCCTGTCCGGTGGTAAACGCGTAGACCTCTTTCGCATTATCGAAGCGTCCATCGAGCGCGACGGGTCTGTATTGCGCGCGGTCGTCGAGCGCGAGCGCCGTAGCGAGGGAAATCGGCGCGGCCGCCATGTTGTGCCGGATCTGCGCAATGAGCGCGAGTTTCCACTGCAGCCGCTCGAGCTGCCACCCCCCCAGCCCCACGAGCAGGAGAAACACCGGCAGGCACAGCAGCGTGAAACTGCGAAGCGGTCGAAAGCGCAACGTCACTCTTCCGCGAGCCGCCCTTCGCGCGCCTGATGTTTGTATTGCAGCACCATCAGAGTCGACTTGGCGAGGCGCAATCCCCCAAGGCCGAGGATGGCAATGGCGGGAATCCAGAGGACGGCGTGGACCCAGTAAGGCGGGGAATATGCGATCTCGACGATCAGCGCCGCGCCGACGACAAGAAAGCCGACAATGAGAATGACAAACACCGACGCGCCGTCGCCCACATCAAACAATGCATAATCGAGGCCGCAAGCTTCGCAGCGCGGCGCAATGCGCAGGTAGCCGGAGAAGAGCGGCCCTGCCCCACAGCGCGGGCAACGGCCGAACAGCGCAGCGGCAGGCGTGGAGGGCGGGGGGCCTGTCATCCCATCGTGACGGAGCCTGCGCCCCAGACATAGATGCAGGAGAACAGGAACAGCCACACCACGTCCACGAAATGCCAGTACCAAGCTGCTGCCTCGAAACCAAAGTGGCGTTGCGGCGTGAACTGGCCCGCGATGGCGCGGGCCAGGCAGACGGTAAGAAAGATCGTTCCGATGATCACATGGCAGCCATGGAAACCGGTGGCCATAAAGAAGGTCGAGCCGTAGATCGCCTGGAGATTGCCGACGCCCGCCGAAAGAGAGACGTGCCCCGGATCGGTAAAGGGCACGAGCGCCAGATGGTTGAATCCGAAGGTGAAGGGCGCGTGCGAGTATTCAAACGCCTGGACCGCGGTGAAGCACATGCCGAGCACCACCGTCAGCGCCAGACCTTCGATGGCGCCCTTGCGGTCACCCGTCTGGATGGCGTGGTGCGCCCAGGTCACCGTGGAGCCCGAGGTCAGCAGGAGCAGCGTGTTCAGCAGCGGGAACTGCCACGGATTGAGCGTGACGATGCCGTTGGGCGGCCAGCCCGAAAGCCCGACATCATGGGGAAACAGCGCACTGTTGAAATAGGCCCAGAACCAGGCGAGGAAGAACATCACTTCGGAGGTGATGAACAGCACCATGCCGAAGCGCAGGCCGAGCTTCACCACCGGCGTGTGGTCGCCCAGCACGACCGACTCGCGGATCACGTCGCGCCACCAGCCGGCCATCGTGTAGAGCACGAGCACCAGGCCCACGACGAAAATCCAGGGCTGGCCGCTCACCGGCAGGCCAAAGAAGCCCTTGTAGCCGCTGTTCATCCAGAAGACGGCACCGGCGAGCATGGTGAACGCGCCGACGGAGCCGATGATCGGCCACGGGCTCGGATCGACCAGGTGATAGTCGTGTTTCACATTGCCATGCGACATCGCTCAGAACCCCTTAATCGAACCAGTCGGCCACTTGGCCGCCCAACCGAACCATCGTCATCAGGAAGAACAGCGCCACGATC
>DASXYZ010000040.1:0-78563 GCA_036502185.1 Rhizomicrobium sp. | reverse complement strand
GTTCTGCAAAATTGCCTTCAGCCGCTTGCGGTCCGAAGCTTTCACCGTGATGGATATTCCCGTTCGCATGCGCCAGACTCGCACGTCCGCCGCAGCTGGGGAATCCTAATCGGGATTCAAATGTCAGATAGGAATCACTAGCACAGATCCGCCACGGCACGGCATTGATCTTCGCACGCAGAAGCGTTCGGAGTCGGAAGTTGACAGAAAATGGTGACATCTGCAGCGTTCACCATCGAAAGAGTTGCGGCGGGTCGCCCGGGCAGTGACTTGGGTTTGCGCCCCGCGCGCACGGCACGCGATGGGGTTCCGCTTCCTTCCGTCGCTCCACCGTTGCGGTGGAAGGAATTGCCGCAGCCGGTCACATTGGCCGCGCAGGATAGCGCTGTCTCCGGCCGAGGTGGTGCCGTTATTGTCGAAATAATCGCCGTCCAGGCGCACCAGGTGCGAATTCTGCACGCTGAGCCGCCATCCGATCGCCGCCTGAATCCGGCGGGATCGCCTCTCAGGCGGTCACGCCGCGCGCCACGCCGCGGCGGCGGGCGCTGCGCCATTCGCGCACGCGCCGGCCGAGTGTGTCCAGGTAGATGTAGATGACGGGCGTGATGTAAAGCGTGAGAAGCTGCGAGACGAGAAGCCCGCCGACGACCGCCAGGCCGAGCGGCCGGCGGCTCTCGCCGCCCTGCCCAAAGCCGATCGCAATCGGAACAGTTCCGAGCAGGGCCGCCATCGTTGTCATCATGATCGGCCGGAACCGGATCAACGCCGCTTCGTAGATCGCCGTTTCCGGCGAGGCATTTTCGCCGCGCTCGCGGGTCAACGCGAAGTCGATCATCATGATCGCGTTCTTTTTGACGATGCCGATGAGCATGATCATGCCGACAAAGGCGTAGAGGCTGAGCGGCGTATGGAACAGCCACAGGGTCAGTAGCGCCCCCACGGCGGCCGAGGGCAGCCCGGAGAGTATGGTGAGCGGGTGGATGAAGCTCTCGTAGAGAATTCCGAGCACGACATAAACGACGAAAATCGCCGCCATCAGCAGCAGGCCCATGTTGCTCGTGGAGGCCTGGAATGCCTGCGCCGTTCCCTGAAAGCTCGCCTGGATGCCGGCCGGCATTCCAATTCTGTGCTGGACGCGTGAGATCGCGCTCACCGCACCGCTGAGCGCCATACCGGGGGCAAGATTGAACGATACGGTGACAGCCGGGAGCTGGCTCAGGTGATTGACGCTCAACGCCGTCGTGCCGGTGCTCTCTTTGGTAACCGCGTTCAGCGGCACCAGCGTCACGCCGTCGGATGCGAGCACATAGAGGCGCGACAGGTCGGTCGGGTTGTACTGATATTGCGGCAAGAGTTCGAGCATCACCCAGTACTGATCGATATCGGTGAAGATCGTCGAAATCTGTTCTCCGCCAAACGCGGCGCCCAGTGCAGTCTCGATCTTCGCCGGAGACACACCGAGCGCGGCGGCGCGGTCCCGATCGATCTCGAGATTGGCCGCAGGAGCGGAAAGGTCGAGGTCCGTCGTGACGTCCTGGAAACCAGAAGTTTGAGAGAGTGCCCGCATGAGCCTCAGCGCGCTCGACTGAAGCTCCTGCTGGTCAAGGTCCTGCAGCGTGTATTGATACTGCGATTTGGTGGTGTGGCCGCCGATGCGGATGGATGGCGGATTCTGCATGTAGACGTTGATGCCGGGTATGTGCGTCAGCTTCGGCCGCAGCTCCTGGATGATCTGGTCGGCGGAGAGGCTGCGCTCGCTCGGAGGCTTGAGCACCATGAAAATCGTGCCGTTATTGACGCCGGTCCGCGCGCCGCCCGCTCCAACGGACGACATCGTGTTCTGCACGTTGGGATCGCGCGCGATGATCGCCGCCGCCTGCTTCTGATATTCGATCATTTTCAGGAACGAGGTGCGGTCGGAGGCCTCCGTGAACGCGACAATCTGCCCGACATCTTCGCTTGGCAGGAAATCTTCGGGGCTGATCTCAAACAGCAGCCAGGTGGCAGCCAGGCTCGCCAGAAATATTCCGAAGATAAGCGGACGGTGCCCGAGACTCCATTTCAGGGAGCGGTCGTATCCGCCGTGGATGCGTTCAAAGGCCCGCTCGCTCCAACGATAGAAGGCACCGTGCCGAACGCCCCGTTCGCTGTGCAGGATGCGGCTGCAGAGCATTGGCGTAAGCGTCACCGAGACGATTCCCGAAAAGACGATCGCCAGCACGATGGTCACTGCAAATTCGTGCAGCAGACGTCCGACAATCCCGCCCATGAAAACGACCGGAATGAACACGGCCGCGAGAGACAGCGTCATGGAAAGGATCGTGAAGCCGATTTCGCGGGAACCGTTGAGCGCCGCCTCGAAGGGTCTTTCCCCCATTTCGATGTGACGCACGATGTTCTCGAGCATCACAATCGCGTCGTCGACCACGAATCCGACCGACAGCGTCAGCGCGAGCAGCGAGAGATTGTCGAGGCTGTAGCCGAACAGCGACATACCGGCAAACGTGCCGATCACCGCGATGGGCAGGGCCAACGACGGAATGACGGTGGCCCAGAGCGTCCGCAGGAACAGGAAGATCACCATCACCACCAGACAGGCGGCGATGATCAGCGTCGTTTGCACGTCGCTGACCGATGCGCGGATCGTCTGGCTTCTGTCGTACAGGATTTGGAGGTGCACCGAGGCGGGGAGCGACTCCTCGAAATGCGGAAGTATTTTCCTGATCTCATCCACGACGGCGATGGTATTCGTGCCCGGCTGGCGCTGGACCGCGAGCACAATGGCGCGATGGCCGTTGAACCAGCTGGCGACGAGGTTGTTCTGGACGCTGTCGATGGCCCTGCCGATGTCGGCTATTCGCACCGGCGCTCCATTGCGCCAGACGATGATCTGCCGGTTGAAAGTGTCGGCGTCGACAAGCTGACCGTTTGCCTGGATCAGGGTGGCCTGGTTGGGGCCGTTGAGCTGGCCCGTGGCGGTTTCGATATTGGCCGCCTGCGCCGCCGCGGCGACCTGGTCTATCCCGATGCCGCGTGCGGCAAGAGCGGCGGGATCGGCCTGGATTCGCACGGCGAATTTCTGCGAGCCATAGACATTCACCTGTGCCACGCCGTTCAATGTGGAGATCTGCCGCGACAGGAGAGTTTCTGCGTAGGTGTCCACCTTCGACATCGGCAGCGTCGCCGAATACATGGCGATGTAGATGATCGGCGAATCCGACGGATTGACTTTGCGGATCGTCGGCGGCGTCGGAAGATTTGCCGGCAACTGGTGGCCTGCCGCCGAAATCGCGGCCTGGACGTCCTGGGCTGCGGCATCGATGTCCCGATCGAGATTGAATTGGAGCGTGATCGAGGAAGAACCCAGACTGCTTTGCGATGTCATGGAGGCGACATCGGGAATCGTGAGAAACTGGCTTTCCAAAGGAGACGTGATCGCGGCTGCGACGGTTTCGGGAGCGGCTCCCGGCAGCGACGTCGAGACCACGATTGTCGGAAAGTCGACGTTGGGCAATTCGCTGACGGGCAGGGTCGCGTAGCCGAAGACCCCGAAGATGACGAGCGCCGCCATCAGCAGCGTTGTCATCACAAGCTTGCGTATGAACGGTTCCGAGATGTTCATGGGGCTGCGGTGCGGGTCTTGATGGTGCCCATGACCTGAACCGCCTTGCCCGGTATCACGCGCAACTGGCCTTCAACGACGACCCGTTCGCCCGAACGGACATTACCCTCGATGACATCATTCACGCCGTCGTCATACACCAGCCTGACTGGACGCATGGACGCCACGTTACGTCCGTCGACGACGAAAACATAACGGTTGTCCGGGCCAACATTGACCGCATCGCGCGGCACCACTGTCGCACGCGGATATTCTTCGAGCGAAACGGCCGAGTCGACAAACTGTCCGGGCACAAGGCGAAAATCCGCATTGGCGAAGGTCGCGCGCAACTCGACAGTGCCGGTTTTGGCGTCCACCTGATTGCCGACAAAATCGACCGTTGCCGCGATCGGAGCTCCCGCGCCCGGATTTAGCATCATGACCAGTTTTTTCGCGGCCATCTGCTGCTGAATGCGCGGCAGATCGGTTTGCGGCAGGAACATCGAAACCTTGATCGGCTGCAACTGTGTGATTGTGACAAGCGGGCTGGCACTGTTGTTCGCCGTGATGAGATTGCCCGGCTGAATCAGCAGCGGCCCCGTCTTGCCCGCGATGGGAGAGCGGATCGTGGCGTAGCCGAGATTGAGTTCTGCGGTCCTGACGGCAGCCTTGTCCGCTTCGACCGTGGCTGCGTCCGAGTTGGCTGCAGCGACGGCCTGATCGCGCTGCTGTGCCGATGCCGCGCCCTGCGCGGCGAGGTTCACGTAGCGTGTCTTGTCATTTTGCGCGCTGATACCGATCGCGATGTCGCGCGCGAGCGTGGCCCTGGCCTGCGCGAGGGCCGCCGCAAAAGGACGCGGATCGATCTGGAACAGGATCTGTCCGGCCTTTACGATCTGCCCCTCGGAAAATCCCGCCGACAGAAGCTGACCCGTCACAAGAGCCGTCACCTGCACCGTCGATACGGCGACCACCGTGCCGATCGAGTGTGCAAGTCCGGCGATCGCTTTCTCCTGCACGCGAGCGACTCGGACGGGTGGCGGAGGCGGTTTTGGCGCGTGTTCCGCGGAGCTCCCAAAAATGCGCCACAAAATGGCCGCGAGGAGCAGAGCGGCAAGGAGTCCCAGGATCAGCCGGGTCCGCGATAAGTGCCCGGTCCGCCGATCCATCCCGGCCGGAACCGTTGCGGGCGGGAGGGGGTTTGAAATCCTGATGTTCATTCCTCGATTCCCGCGCCGGCACGTCCGTTCCGGCGGGCTCCGCAGAGAGGGCGCGGAGGACCGAAAACCTTCGCTTTCACGCGGGGTTTCCTACCACGACGTCCGTGGAATGCGAGAGCCGCAGACAGTATTGCGACTTTTTATTACAAATGGGTTCCCTGCCTCATGGGCAACCGAAGGTTAAGCAGGCCGCGCGGTTCCGGTTCCCTGCGCGATTGCGGCGAATGCCCGATTTGCCTATAAGCCGCGCGCTTTCAATGCGCATTACTCATGGACATCCGCAACGTTGCCATTATCGCCCATGTGGACCATGGCAAGACTACTCTGGTGGACCAACTCCTGAAACAGTCGGGCGCTGTGCGGGAGAACCAGACTGTCCAGGAGCGCGCGCTGGATTCCAACGATCTGGAACGCGAACGCGGCATAACAATCCTCGCCAAGTGCACCAGCGTCGAATGGAAGGGCGTGCGAATCAACATTGTTGATACGCCGGGCCATGCGGATTTCGGTGGCGAAGTCGAACGCATCCTGTCGATGGTCGACGGAGTCGTGCTGCTTGTAGACGCAGCCGAGTCGGTAATGCCTCAGACGAAGTTCGTCCTTTCGAAGGCGCTCTCGCTCGGCCTGAAGCCCATCGTTGCCATCAACAAGATCGATCGCGCCGACGCGCAACCCAAGGAGACACTCGAAAACATCTTCGATCTCTTTCTTGCACTGGAAGCAAATGACGACCAGCTCGATTTCCATGTGCTTTATGCATCAGGCCGGCAGGGCTGGGCCGTGGCCTCGCTGACAGACACGCGTGATGGCCTCGCCCCGCTCTTCGACCGGATTGTTGCAGACGTTCCGAAGCCCCGGCCCCTCGCACTGGCCGGCGATGCACATCCCTTTTCCATGCTCGTGACAACACTGGAAGCCGATCCGTATCTCGGGCGGGTACTGACAGGCCGCATCGAATCGGGAGCGATCACGGTCAATCGGCAACTGAAGGCGCTTTCAAGAGAAGGAGTCGAAATCGAACGCGCGCGCGCGACAAAGCTGCTTGCATTTCGGGGACTGACGCGGCTTCCGGTGGAACGCGCCGAGGCCGGTGACATCGTCGCCATAGCGGGTCTCGTGACCGCGACCGTGGCCGACACACTATGCGATCCGGAAGTGCAGAGCCCTGTCGGAGCTCCACCTATCGATCCGCCAACCCTGGCGATCACCGTTTCGGTGAACGATTCGCCGCTCGCGGGCCGCGAGGGGACCAGAATTCAGAGCCGCGTCATTCGAGAGCGGCTTCTGCGCGAAGCCGAGGGAAACGTCGCGATCAGGGTTCGCGAGACGGGAGAGGCAGCATTTGAGGTCTCCGGCCGCGGCGAGCTTCAGCTCGGCGTCCTCGTCGAAACGATGCGGCGCGAAGGATTCGAATTGTCGATCAGCAGGCCGCGCGTTCTCTACGAGACGGATACCGACACCGGCGAGCGGCTGGAGCCGATCGAGGAAGTTACCATCGATGCCGACGATCCGTTTACTGGCGTTGTCATCGAAAAGATCAGCGGGCGCCGGGGCGAACTGCAGGACATGCGCCCGACAGGCGCGGGCAAGACGCGCCTGGTCTTTCTCGCGCCTTCCCGCGGCCTCATCGGCTTCCATGGAGAATTTCTCACCGATACACGCGGGACCGGCGTCATCAACCGGATTTTTCACGGTTACGCCTCGTTCAAGGGGCCGATCGAGGGCCGCCGCAACGGCGTCCTGATATCGACCGGTGACGGCGAGGCCGTGGCCTATGCGCTCTGGTATCTCGAGGAGCGGGGACGGCTTTTTATTGTGCCCGGCACCAAAACTTACCGCGGCATGATCGTGGGCGAGCACGCGCGCGACAACGATCTCGACGTAAATCCTCTTCGCGCAAAACAGCTTACCAACATCCGGACCCATTCCAAGGACGAAGCGGTGCGGCTCACGCCCGTCGTGCCCATGACGCTGGAACAGGCTATCGCCTATATCGAAGACGACGAGCTTGTCGAAGTCACGCCGCAATCCATCCGCCTGCGGAAAAAAGAACTGGTTCCACACCTGCGGAAGCGCGCAAAGGATGCGGCGGAATGACTAACGGCGCGCTGTAAGCCCCAAACGACGCGCAATCATGCGGTCAACGATGCGTTTGGGCAGCGTGTTGGCGAGGAAGTTCTGCAGCGGGTCCGGCGTCACGACGTAGCGCGTCTTTGGCCTTGCCGCGGTGAGCGCACGCCAGACCGTCTCTCCGATCTGCTCCGGATTCAGGCCTTGTCGTCCGTGGGAAAGCATGTAATCGCGCATTGCTGCGAGTGAGGCCGCATAGGGCGTTTCCGCATAGCGGGAAAGGTCCATCTGCTCGGCCTTGTCCCAGATCGGCGTCGCCACCGCGCCAGGCGCCACGACAATGACATCGATTCCCAACAGCATCAGTTCGCGGCGCAGGCTCTCCGACAATCCTTCGAGCGCGAATTTCGACGCATTGTAGGGTCCGACGAAAGGAGACGCGTTTCTTCCGCCCACGGATGAAACCATGACGATTCGGCCCGGCTGTCCGTTCGCCTGTCGGAGCAACCGCGCAAAGGCCTGCGTAACCAGCAACTGCCCGGTGACGTTCACCTCGAGCTGGCGGCGCAGTTCGTCCGGATCGAGATAGAGCAGCGGGCCCGCTACTGCGATGCCCGCATTGTTGACGAGACCGAAGAGGGATTCGCCACCAAGTGCATTGGCAACGCGATCCGCGCCGGCCCTGACCGCGACAGAGTCCGTGACATCGAACAGGAGCGGCGTGAGATTTGCGCCCAATTCGCCGGCCAGCCGCTCCGCATCGGCCAGTTTGCGGACGCTGCCGAAGACACGGAAGCCCTTCTCGACCAGAACCTTCGCGCACCCCCAGCCAATTCCGGTGGATGCGCCGGTGATAACGACCGATTTCATCGGACCTCCGCGCATTTGTCGCAGTTCCCTGATAATCGCTGATAAATTCGCTGTTACGCGCGGGCGCCGTACGGATTATCGAATTTGATCTGCTGCGTGGCGGGAAGGCCACGGGCGCAGTTCGGACGCTAGGTGAAAGCCGCCACGAAGGCATCGAACGCGCTCCAGAATGTGGCGCGCACGGCGTCGTTTTCCATCAGGATCTCGTGTTTCGCCTCGGCAATTTCGAAATAGGTTCCTCGCGGCAGCCGATGCGCGAAGTCTCGTACCGCTTCGGTCTTGACGATGCGGTCGCGCCCGGCCCCGAACAGCAGACATGGCGTCGTAATGGCTTCGGCAAACCCGGGCGCCGTCATGCAATTCATGGAGCGATAAGCCGCTTCGAGCCAACCCCAGGTCGGGCCCGCAAGGCGGATATCGGGAATCTCCCGCAGCAAAGCCAACGTTCGAGCGAAGCGATTCCGGTCCGAGGTCACGAGATTTCGCTCGAACAGCAGGCGGAGCGGGTCGCGCTGTTTCATGCCCCAGACCCAGCTGCCACCGAGGCCGGCACGGCAGTGTGCGCCACACACGACGCGTACGAACCATGCGGGAAATCCGCGCGTGTCGGTTTGCAGCATCGGCGCCGTCATCACTGCGGCCGCGAAACGCTCCGGCTTCGCATGCAATGCGCGCAAGAGGATATGCGCGCCCATGGAATGGGCAATAACGATGGGAAGTGGCGCCGACAGGGGATGGACGACTTCGTCGAGAAAGGACGAGAGGTCTTCATCGTATTCCGAAAAATCACGAACATGCGCCTTCAGTGGATCGGATAACTGGCGCTGAGATCCGCCCTGTCCTCGCCAATCCAGCGATGCGCCCGCGTATCCGTGCTCGGCGAGTTCGCCAAAAAGCTCGGTATATTTTTCCAGGAATTCGCCGTGGCCGCCGAGGACGATGCACACGCCACGAGCAGGAACACTGCGCGCGCAGGCCCAGACTGCTGCCCGGAGCCGCGTTCCGTCGCGGCTCCGGAAAAACTGCGTCCGGAAAGGGGGCTGCACCCGTGCGGCGATTTAACCGCTGGCCGACTTCTGCAGCACGGGACCAAGCTTCATCGCCAGCCCCATATCACCAGCCACCCGCAGCTTGCCCTGCATGAACGCGGAGGTCGGATCGAGTTCGCGCCTCGCGAGCTTTTCGAAGGTGTCGAGGCCCACGCTGATCGTGCAGTCGGCGTTTTTTCCGGCTCCGTCCGTCACCTCGTTCGGAGAAGACTTTCCATCGATGAAGACACTTCCCGATTCGCCGAAATCGAGCTTGACCGTGCCGCCGAGCCCCGAATCTGTTCCGACGCGGTTGCGCATCTCGCTGATGATTCTGTCGATCTGTTCGGAACTCATCGAAATTACCCTTTCTCCTGCGGTGCAGCGGCGGACGATTTCAGCACGCAGGGCGACCGGGTACAACAGCTGCAAAGCTTGCCGGCCAGGGTCGAATTGCTTCTCTCCAAACGACGCGGAGGTTGTGTCTTGCCCTTGAAAATCACCCCCCCGATTCCCATTTGCCGCACTGCGGGAATGGCCTTCCAGGCGTCCCGGACGTGTGACCCGGCCCAAAATGGGCGGGCCGAAACCGAACTTCGCTTCCAAAGGAGGTTTGCCATGCGCAGCTTTGACTTTTCCCCATTTTTCCGTTCGACCGTCGGGTTTGACCGATTGTTCGATCTCTTGGACACCCTGCCGCAGTACGATGCGGCCCAGAGCTATCCCCCCTACAACATCGAGCGCACCGACGAAACGCATTACCGGATTACGCTGGCCGTGGCGGGCTTCGCCGAGAAGGAGCTGAGCGTAGAGGTGAGCGAAGGCGTACTGACGGTGCAGGGCCGGCGCGATGAGAACGGCGACGGCAAGTCGGCCTATCTCTATCAGGGCATTGCGGGCCGCGCCTTCGAGCGCCGCTTCCAGCTGGCCGAGAACGTTGAGGTCCGGGGCGCGAAGCTCGAAAATGGGCTTCTTCACGTTGACCTTGAGCGTATTGTTCCCGATGAGCAGAAACCCCGCCGAATCCCGATCAATGGGGGCGAGGTGAAGATTATCGAGGGCAAGGCCCGGGCGGCTTAAGTCCCCACTACCGAAAATCCCGAGGGCACCGCGCACATTGCGCGGTGCCCTTTTTCGCAATTCAGCAGAATACGATGCCTGCCTGGGCCGGCCCCCCCCTGGGCGGAGTGGGGAGGCCGCCTTCAGCCGTCAGTTCTTCAGGCCCCGGCCCGAAATCCCCAGTTGGCGTAGCCTTTTAGTCCCCCTAGCGCGCACTTCGTAAATGCGCTTAAGGTAACCGGCCCGTGCGGTGCCGGGAGCTGGGGTTGAACACGCAGGGGTTCGCTGGGACGCATGGGCGTACGGCGAGCCCGGGGCAGCCCCGCTTCGTATCCGCCTCCAGATGCCGATGGCCTTCAACAGGAGAGGTACGCCTTGAACAAGCGCACGTTGATGCTTTCCGCTGCCACCGTCGCATTGTTATCCGCTCCGGCCCTGGCCGATACGGACATCACGACCAAACTCACCTCGCCGATCAACACTGCCACCGACGGCAACATCACCATCGAGAGCGACGGTTCCGTCGTGATCACGACGTCACCACCCACTGCGGCCGCGGTCACCATCAATTCGGACGCCACAGTGACCAACGCAGGGCTCATCTCCTACAAGGCGGTCACGGCTGCGACCGGCGTGGAACTCGTCACCGGCAACACCGGGGAATACTCTGGCGCCGGCACGATCGATCTCACCGGTACCGGAACCGACAAGACGGGAATTCTCATTTCCGGCCCCGCCGGAAATCTCGACAGTGGTACATTCACCGGCTTCATTTCCAACGGGGGCACGTCTCCCGTCGCTATTTATCTGAATGCTGGATCGACACTGTCCGTACAGGGCGACAATTCGTTCGGCATCCGACAATTGTCGGGCACGAACGTCGTCGGCGATATCGATGTTGCCGGCGCCCTGACCATAGCGCCGACTTCCGCAACCTCCACAAAGACTGCGTTGGGAAATATCATAGCGGTAGACCTCGAAGGCACGATGACAGGCAATTTCGACATTCAGCCTGGAGGAACTGTCACCGCGACGGGCCAGGGCGCAGAGGGTATTCAACTGCTCGGCACGCTCACTGGCAGTTTCATCAATAACGGCACAATTCAGACCTATGGGACAATCAATATCGGCAATGGCAGTACGACCCTGCCCGAGGCGGGGACGGCGCTCGGCCTCGGTGCCGGCATCACAGGGGGCATCTACAACGCCGGTCCAAGCACCATTTCGGATACCACTACTCCGCGAGCGGTCATCAACACTGCAGGCGCCGAGCCTGCGATCATCATCGACCCCGCGCTGAGCAATCCCTCACCCACCGGCAATCTCGAGGTCGGCATCTATAACGATGCGACTGATCCGGGGAATTCATTTCTCAATCGTGGCACTATTGCAGCGAGCTCCATCAACCCGAACTCAAGCGTCACGACCATGGCCGTAGTCGGTGCCAGCAACAACGCCCTGACCTTATTCGATGGTGGCCTGTTCAACGGCGGCTCGATCACGGCCACCGCGACCACGGATACCAAGGCTGAAACGGTTTCCGCCACGGCGGTGTTCATCGGAAGCTACTCCGTCATACCCGTTCTAACCAATTCCAAGGAATCCAAAGGGGGGACGATATCCGCGACCGTCACCGGACCCGAATCCGGCACTGCCGTCGCCCTCGAGATAGCACAGACTCCCGTCGCAGGCGGGTGCAGCCCCTACACCTGCGGCCTGGCCTCCCTCGACAATAGCGGCACCATTTCGGCGACCGCCATAACGACGAATCCGCAATTTGTAACTTCATTGGATGCGTACGCGATTCTTGACGAGCAAGGATCGCTGAGCTCCATCACCAACAGCGGCACCATTTCGGCGCTGACGACGACGCTGGCCAACAATGCACAGATCGCTGTCGCGGCAGATCTCTCGGTAAACTCGCCCACGACTTGCGGCTGCACAGGCGTGCAATTTGCCAATTCCGGGACCGTCCTCGGTGCAATCAGGTTCGGCGTTGGAAACGATACTCTGACGGATATCGGCAGTGCACAAACTCCTGCCTCCATTGCTGGAAACGTGAGCTTTGGAGGAACCACCAATGGCGACGACACACTGACGATCGGCAATTTCGCAACGCTGACCGGAGCGGTGACCGAACAATTGGGCAGTCATGTTGACGTGTCGGTCCAGGAGGGCGGCACGCTCAATCTGGAGAACACGTCGACCAATCTCGGCGACAATGTCATCGGACTGTACGCGGGCAAGTTCGATACCGACCCCGGCACCAATCTTGGCCTCGTCGTTTCGCAGCCTTTCAACCTCAATATAAATCCGGCAGCGACGGCTCTCATAGAATCGCAAAACGCCGACATCGGCAACGACACGGAATTCAAGATATCCTTCGGCAGCTACATAGGAAATTTTCTTCCGGGCCGAGGTAACCAGGGCAAGGGGCCGGCCGCAAGCTTCAATCTGCTAAGCGCGCCGGTGGGAAGCCTGACGGTTTCGCCGGCAGAACTTGCTCTGATCAACGACAGTTTCGCGACCAGCATTCCGTTTCTCTTCACCGGCAATCTCTGCACCTGGAATATCAATGGCCACAACACGTGCGGCGGCCTCAATCCCGGCCTTTCCGAGCTGGTGCTGAATCTCACGCCGAAGAGCGCTCAGACGCTCGGTTTGACGGGTTATGCGCTGAAGATGTTTCCATATGCCAACGAGTCTCTGGCTTCCGACGACGTTCTGGGCGCGGCGATGCTGAACGACATCACCAACGCGCAGGAGGCTGAGAACGCTTATGACGCCTACGCGCCCGATGTTTCAGGGGCCACGCGCGCGCTTGCGATTTCCCTGACCGATGGAGCCACCAACGTCGTCGCGGCGCGGCAGCGAACACTGCGGGAATATGCCAACCAGGACGGCGATCTCACCCTCTGGACGCAGGAATTCGCAGAGCGCCTGAACCAGGACAACACCAGCGCGGGAGCCGGGTACACAGATTCGGGCTTCGGTTTCGTGGTGGGTGCCGACGAAGGAGATGCGGAGGACGGCCGCTACGGCGGCGCCTTCACATTTTACTCGGGAGGCATGAGCGCGAAAGCCCCTCTGCTCCAGAAGACGAATTCGGAATGGTACATGGCGACCGGCTACACGGACTGGCACGGCAAAGTATTTTTTCTCGATACCCAGGCGACTCTGGGCTACGCCAGACTTACCGGCAGCCGCACGATCGATCTGAGCGGCTTTACGCGCACGGCTGACGAAACGCATCCAGCGGAGTTCCTGTCGGGTGGCGCAACGGCCGGTGTCCAGTACGACTGGTACGGCGCGAACATCATGCCGCAGATCAGCCTCGATGGGCTTGCCATGCGGCAGGAAGGTTACACCGAGCAGACGCCTGGCGCGGCGCAGCAAGGCGTGATCGAGAACGGGTTGAATCTGCATGTCGAGCCCGATTACGCGGCTTCTCTGAGAGCATTTGCGGGTCTTGACGCGCGCGAGGACATCAACGTCGGGGATTTCCTGCTGCAGCCCGAAGCGCGCGCGGGATACCGCTACGATTTCGCCAACGGACAGGAAAGCGTAACGGCCAACTTTGTAGATGTGACGCCGATAGACCAGTTCAAGATCAGCGGTCCCAAACCGACGCCTGGTAACGCCTTGGCGGGTGCTGGAGTGTCACTCGCAACCGGGGCATGGTCGATCGGCTTGAGCTTCGATTATCTGTTGGCCGGTTCCGGAAATACCTCGGAAGAGGGTACGCTTACGCTGCTCGGCCGAATCTGACGTTCAAGGCCGGGCGGCGGCCAGAAACTGCTCGATATCGCTTTCGGGAGTTCCGTGAGAGGTTACCAGACGCACCAGCGTGCGTTCATTGTCAGGCTCACCCCAGTCGTAGAATTGTGCGCCCCGTCCGCGGAGCCTGGCGACCGTCGCGTTCGGCAGAAATACGAACACAGAATTGGCTTCTACGGGATAACCGATCTCAACCGAAGGAAGCTTCTCGAGCTCTTCGGCGAGGCGGCGGGCAAGCGCGTTGGCGCGGGAGGCCCAAGCCAGCCACCGATCCTGCTCCAGTGCGCAAAGGAGTTGGGCGGACATGAAACGCATCTTCGATAGCAGATGGCCCGCCTTCTTGCGCCGGAACTCGAAATCATCCGCATCGGGCGGATTGAAGAAGACCACGGATTCGGCGCCGAGCGCGCAATTCTTGGTGGCTCCGAAGGACAGGACGTCAACGCCGGCTTTCCAGGTCGCCTCGGCCGGTGTGCAGCTGAGATGGGCGATGGCATTGGCCAGGCGCGAGCCGTCCATATGCAATCTCATCCCGTTCCGATGCGCCAGGTCCGCAATGGCGGCGATCGCGGGTGGCTCATAGCAGGTGCCGCACTCCGTCGCCTGGGTGATACTGACGGCGGCAGGCTGCGGATGATGAACACTGCCTTTCACAAAACGGTTGATCGCGGCTTCGAGGATTCGCACCCCGATCTTTCCCTCGGGGCCATCGAGAGGCACCACCTTTGCGCCATGGGTAAAGAATTCGGGCGCACCGCATTCGTCGGTCACGATGTGAGCCGCTGCGTGGCAGAACACTGCCCCCTGAAGTGGTACAATCGTGGCCAGCGCCAGTGCATTGGCTGCGGTCCCGCTGATCACCGGAAACGCCGCAACGCGGCGCTCGAACAAGTGATCCATTACCGTAGCAAGGCGGGCCGTCAGCGCATCCTCTCCGTAGGAAGGAGCGGCACCAGAATTGGCGGCTCGCAGCGCCTCGATCATCTCGGGCGCAGCGCCCCAGACATTGTCGCTCGCAAAATTCATCCGTGACTTCCGATGTCCGGAGACATAGCCTGTGCAGAATAAGGCGAATGCCCGTTTTTCCACTGCCGCACAACAGGATTCGTGGATGGCCGAGATGACCCGTAAGCAGCCGGCGCGCTCGGTGCTCGAGCTGGTCGGCAACACTCCCATGGTCGAGCTGACACGGTTCGATACGGGGCCGTGCCGTCTGTTCGCGAAGCTCGAAAACCAGAACCCCGGAGGCTCCATCAAGGACCGTATCGGCGTTTCGATGATCGAAGCAGCCGAGCGCGATGACACCCTCCAGCCAGGCGGCACGATTATTGAAGCCACGGCCGGCAACACCGGCCTCGGTCTCGCGCAGGCAGGGGTCCTCAAGGGATATCACGTTCTGCTCGTGGTCCCCGACAAAATGGCGCGCGAAAAGATCCAGCATCTTCGGGCACTCGGCGCGGAGGTTCGCATCACCCGTTCCGATGTAGGCAAGGGCCATCCGGATTATTATCAGGACGTGGCCGCTCGCCTGGCCCGGGAGATGGGCGCCTGGTACGTCAACCAGTTCGCCAATCCGGCCAATCCCAAGGCGCATGAGGAAACAACCGGTCCGGAAATCTGGGAACAGATGGACCATGACCTGCAGGCGATCGTGATCGGAATTGGTTCTGGCGGCACGCTTACCGGTATCGGACGGTTTCTCCGCCGTGTGTCATCACAGGTGCAAATCGTTCTCGCCGATCCGTTGGGCTCCATTCTGGCGCCCTATGTTCGCACCGGGGAAATCGTCCAGGCGGGAAGCTGGGCCGCCGAAGGAATCGGAGAGGATTTCATTCCGACGAACGCCGATCTTTCGCTGGTCGATCGCGCCTACTCGATCTCCGATCGTGAGGCGGTTGATGCAGCGCGCGCGCTGCTCTCGAAAGAGGGAATTCTCGGCGGCTCGTCCTCCGGCACACTGCTCGCGGCCGCCCTGAAATATTGCCGCGAACAGACGAAGCCACAGCGCGTGGTCACGCTCGTTCCGGACAGCGGCAATAAATACCTGTCGAAGATCTATAATGACTTCTGGGTTCTGGAGCAGGGCCTCGCGGACCGCAAGCTTCACGGCGATTTGAGCGATCTGATCGCGCGACGGTTCGACCGTGGCGGCATGGTAACAGTCGCGCCCTCGGACACGCTGCTCATCGCCTACAGCAGGATGCGGGACGCCGATGTCTCCCAGCTTCCCGTTGTCGAAAATAAGCGGGTCGTGGGAATTCTCGACGAAAGTGACATTCTGGCGTTTGTGGAAGGTGCCGAAGCGCGTCGCGCCGAGCGGTTCCGCGAACGCGTCGATGCCGCCATGACGCGCGAGCTGCACACCATGCAGGTGAGCGACACGCTGGCCTCCCTGCGGCGCCTCCTCGAACGCAACGAAGTGGCCATCGTGCTCGACGGAACAAAATTCGTTGGCCTCATCACTCGCGTCGATCTCCTCAACCATCTGCGGCTTTCCCGATGACGGTCCGGCGAAACAGGCTCGCGTTCTCGACGCGCACGATCCACGGCGGCCAGCACCACGATCCCACAACCGGCGCCGTAATGGTGCCGATCTACGCGACTTCCACCTATGCACAGGAAAGCCCCGGCGTTCACAAGGGCTACGATTACGCGCGCAGCGAGAATCCCACCCGCGCCGCGTTCGAGCGCTGCATCGCCGACCTCGAAACCGGCACGGCGGGATTTGCCTTCGCCTCGGGGCTTGCCGCAATCGCCACCGTGCTCGATCTGCTCGACAGCGGAAGCCATGTCGTGGCCAGCGATGATCTTTACGGCGGTACGTTCCGGCTCTTCGAGCGGGTGCGCCGACGCTCGGCAGGGCTGAATTTCAGTTTCGTCGACATGAGCGACCTCGCCGCGATCGAAAAAGCGGTTGCGCCGAACACCAGGATGATATGGGTCGAAACCCCGACAAATCCCCTGTTGCGGCTCGCCGATCTGGAAGCAATTTCAGGATTTGCGCGGCGCGGAAACATGCTCGCCGTTGCCGACAACACCTTCGCCAGCCCGTACGTTCAACGGCCCCTGGAACTGGGCTTCGACGTCGTGGTGCACTCCACGACAAAATATCTGAACGGCCATTCCGACATGGTTGGTGGCATCGCCGTCGTCGGCGAGAATCGCGACCTAGCCGAGAGATTAAAATTCCTGCAGAACGCCGTGGGCGCAATTCAGGGGCCGTTCGATAGCTTCCTCGCTTTGCGTGGCGTCAAGACGCTGGCGTTGCGTATGGAACGGCACTGCGCCAACGCACTTCAGATCGCGCAATGGCTAGAGCAGTGCGCCGATGTCGAACGGGTGATCTATCCCGGGCTGGAGAGCCATCCGCAGCACACGCTCGCGTGCAGCCAGATGAGGGCCTATGGCGGGATCGTAACGGTGATTCTCAAGCGCGACCTCGCCGGCACAAGGCGGTTTCTCGAGCGCTGCCGACTGTTCACGCTCGCCGAGAGCCTCGGAGGCGTGGAAAGCTTGATCGAGCATCCCGCTATCATGACCCACGCTTCGCTTCCGCCGGAATTGCGAGCCAGAACCGGCATCTCCGATTCGCTTGTCCGGCTCTCCTGCGGAGTCGAAGACGCCGACGATCTTATTGCGGACCTGGCACAAGCGCTCGCCGGATAGTCAACGGCGGGAAGTGGGTTCAGGGGTTATCGGGGAAGCACGATGTCGCGGTCAGCATCCGGTTGGTCAGCGCGGGTATGAGTTGGCCCACGACGGTGGAAAACGTGTAGGTGATCTGCACCTGCGCGAATCCTGCAACGGTTCCACAGGTCGTGCTTTGAACAGGAACGATATTGGCCGTCGGAACCGTTATGCCCCAACCGCCGGCGACGCCCTGCACATACCTTGTCGTAGCAGACGCGCTGTAAGAATCGCTCGAATAACACGAACTCGATTGAACGCCGATGCAGCGCGCGCCCTGGACCGCGCTTTCCTGCAGGGCTTCGAGGGTCCAGCAGGCGCGGCCGAACTCGAAAACGGCGAACGCGAGCGCCATGAACGGCACTGCGAGAAAGGCGAACTCGATTGCCGCCGTGCCGGCAGCCGCGCGCCAGAATGCGCGCCCGGGATTCGCTCTCATCGGGTCTCGACCGTGCCGGTTCGCGAGAGCGTTGTGTTGGTGATGAAATTGTAGAACCGCATCAATGGCACATAATTGTACGTCGCTGCGACGGTCACGAATTTGCCGGCCTCGCCCGATGAGGGGCAGCTGGCGCCACAATTCATCGCGGTTCCCCAGGACAAATTCGACCCCGATCCCGTCGGGCAGTAACAGCTGTCGGCGTTCGATGCAGTTCCGCCCGATGTGGCCGCTCCGTTGGTGACCGTCACAGATGGCCCATTGTTGACCACAATGGAATCGCCGGCCCAGGCGGTGCCATTCGCGTTCGCGACAATGGTGGCGATCGAACTGGCAAGCGCGGCCCCCCCCGTCGAGTTGACGTTGCCCCCGTTCAGTGCGGCGTATTGTGACCCTGCCGCAACCGCCTGGTCGAGCCGATAGTAGGCATAAAGCATCTGTCCGAGATCGGTGACGCCCATGAGCAGGATCAGGAATATGGGAACGATGAAGGCAAATTCGACTGCAGCGAGGCCGTCGTTCGCCCGCACCGCGTACCTCGCGCGCGCGCCGACTGCTCGAAAACAGTTCCGCATGAGTCGAATCGGTTTCATTGTACGAGCGAAACCACGCCACTGCCGCTAATTCCAACACCGGGGATGCTGCAGCTCGAGGCCAGCGCGGAACCACCCGAGAGTGAGACTTGCGATGCAATCAGCTCCAGACATTGGCCCGATGCGTTTCCCACGCTTGCAGCGCCGCTCATCGAGAGATTCCCGTAAGGCATGTAAAAGGCGCCCTGGATTGTCGTGTTGGTAGAACCCTCCGTGAAGACCGCCGAGCCGGTATTGCTGGAAGACGTCGGCCCGATCACCGCGATGTTCTGGGTGCTTCCGGAGGTGGGCGCGCTGAGCGTCACGCTGCTGTAACCTGCGCCAACATAGAAGGCGTGCCCCGAACCATCGAGAGCGGTCCCTCCGATCACAAGCGTAACGCCAGTCGCGTTGACGCCCGTCGATGCGCCCCAGCAGGTCACGTTTCCGCCATTGCTTCCACCCAGCGAAACGTACTTGGCGATCGTGTAAACGCCAGATCCCAGGACATTGCCACCCGCGGTCAGAAAGTAGCCGTTGACGTCGTGATTCGTGGCGGCGCCGACCTTGAGACATGTACCGCCGTTCGGATCGTCCATGTTGCCGGCCATCTGAAACACGTCGCCGGCGCCGGCAGCATCTCCGAAAGAGACCACCGAACTGGATGCCATGTAGAGGCTGTTGCCGTCAGCAGCTTTTCCGATTTGATAACTGTTCGTCGAGCCGCTGCCCAGTGTCACGGTCGAACTGCCCTTCGCATAGATGCCGCCCTGGAGCACGAATATGCTCGGTCCCGCGAATGTCATCGATGGACCGGTTTCGCAGATGCTGTAGGTGCTCGAACCATTGCAACTGACCGAGCTTGATGCGCCGATGTTAAATGTCCCGGCGCCGAAACTGGCCACTGCACTGCCGTTGGTTGTGACAATTCCCTGGGCGATGTTGAAAGTGCCTGGGCCGAAATTCAGTGTCCCCGATCCGACACTGATCTGGGTAAAATTGTAGGTATTGTTCACGCCGTTCAGGTTGAAATTCACCGTCACGCCGCTTGAAACCGAGACCGTCCCGAGGTTCACGGTCGTGTTCGGCGGGCAGGTGACGGTCCATACCGACAGAAGGCTCACCGCCGTGCAGCCCTGTGCGGCAAGCGGCCCGGAGCCGAGAGTGACAAGGCTCGAGCTGAATGTTATCGAAGTTCCTCCACTGTTGCTCGGGCCGGACGGCGATGAAAGCGCCTCGACGCTGGCGAGCCGGCTCGTCTGGCCCAGGACTTCAGACGTCCCCATCAGCGGGTCCGTCGTGTAGGTCTGGGTTTCGGTTGGCGTGCCTCCGGCCGACGTCCTGAGACCACTGCAACCAGGGGCCGCTGAATAATAGTACACGGTGTTGACGGTAACAGCCGCTCCGCCACTGCAGGTAATGGTCTGGTTGGAAGCGATCGAGCAGTTTTGCGCAGTCACGGCGGTTCCGCCGCTGGCCGTGACGCCGGTGCCTGAAGATTTCAGCGCAATGATGCAGCCCTGTCCGCCAGGCTTCATTTCGGCATAGGAAACGGCCTGAATGGCAATCTGCGACTGGCCGGGCTGGAGGAGCCTGGCGAAGGTCAGGGGGGCCTGCGAGGAAACGGTTACCTTCACGGCGCGATTGCCATCCCCGGAGGGAGACGACACGAGCGAGGAGGACACCGAACCGCTCGAAATCCCGTTGTATGATGCAACGTTCGTAACCGCCGCGCCCATGGAGGTGGCCGAATCGGTCTCCGAATAAATGGTCGCGCCGGCTATGGCCGCAGCGTCGGCAACCCGCTGGTCTTCAATGCGATTGAACAGACCGTTGCCGTAATCGGCGACCAGCCCGGCCACGCCCACGAGGGACGTGATCATGATCGCCGACATCACGGAGATATTCCCGCGACGATTGCGCCAAAATCGAATCAACATGTCACACCTGCAGGATTACGAAGCGCTTCTGTCCCTGCGGAGTGTGACGTCCGGTTCCTTAAATCCCATGAAGATTTCGCCCGTTGCACCACCGCACCGCCTTTCCGAAACGGCGGCGGTATTCGATCATTATCGATTCAATTACAATCGAATGATTGGCTCATGGTTGGCAAACCATTAAAGCCATAGAGAAGCCGCGTCCCGATTTGGAACGTCGCTCGCTGCGGACTGCAGCTCTTGTCTCCAAGCAAATACCGTTCCATGCAGTCGATCCCATTTCGGCTCGCGCAGGCGATTGCGGGTTCGTAGGCATGGCGCATGATCGCTCTTCAACCTTCGCTCCAGGACCGGCTCGGGCAGGCAAGAAAACTCAACAGCCGTTGCAGGTGACCGAGAGCGACTCGCGCGGGCGGGAATAGGACGTTGACGACATGGGAATGGCGCCCATGAATCCGACAAAGGGAGGCGTGTAGGTGTAGTTCACCGTGACCAGGATGGCGCTGGCTCCATCTGTCGCGGCAATGACGCCGGCCGGCACTGTAACTGCGCTTCCCTGCGTCAGGGCCGTTCCATTCTGCGCTCGGCTCCAGTCGACCGTATCCAGCCCTGTCGCCGCCGAATACTTGATGCTGGATATGACAATTCCCGTGTTGCCGTTGGCATAGGGATACATGACCGCATTGCCAACGCTATAGGCATTGGAAATGTCGGTGCTCGTGACCGACGAGGTCATTGCGATGATATCTGACGCGGTAGAGGCCAAACTGACGAGCTTTTCGCGGCATGCGAGCACTTTGCAGACGTCGACCGTTCCCAACAGCATCACAACCAGAACCGGCGCGACCAGAGCAAACTCGACGGCGGCCAGGCCCGAATCGGATTCACGCAGACGGCGCGCCGGCCTCAACACCAGGATCCTGCCACGAAAGGCTCATTGCGGAATGCGGCCGCAGAAGTCATGAGAAACTGGCCGTTCGGCATGTTTTCGAGCAAAGGGCTCATGAACGGAGTCATGATGCTCCATGGATAAAAGGCTCGTACCAGCACGGTGTCGCAGGAGTTCCCGGTATCGAACTGCATTGCGGCGACATTCAGGCTTCCATCGGAATTGATTACATCGGAATAGTTTGCGTTCGTGAAACTGTTGAATGCCTCCATGTCCACCTGGAGATTTGCGTTGCAGGTCGTCGCACTGATCATTCCAGTCATCTCTGTGCAGATCTGCGCGACGTATTGCGCCCTTGTCAGGTTTTGGGTCTGCACCTGACCGGTTCTAACCATCCGGGCGGCGTCGTTTGCTGCGTTGGTCAGCTCTGAATCGACGAAATAGATCGTTCCGGTTTCGATCACTCCGAACAGAAAGAGCGCCAGCACCGGCACTATCAACGCGAACTCAATCGCGACGGAACCCGCACGGCCGTGAATGCAAAGACGCCCCAAGTTCTGGCGCCAGCCAATCGGAAGCGTACGCGCCTGCCTCATTACTTACGGCCTTCCAGAATACAGACATTTTTATGTTGGTCGAGCCATTCGGTAAAGGCGATACATCATTCTTACTAAACAGATTGCTAATTTGTGGTCCCGGCATGGCGATATTAACCGGCGCCTAACCGCATTCCTAGAATATCGTAGCAATTGCCTTCGAAATTCCAATGATGCGCGCCGAACTCCGCGAGTGGAATTCAAATGCGTCTTAGGGTCAGTCGTCGTGCGGCGGCGACAACGCTGATGAGGTTGTGGCGATCCGTTCGCGCCAACGTCACAATGGTTTTCGCCGTGTGTCTGATTCCGGTTGCAATAGCTGCGGGCGCAGGGGTGGACCTGTCACGTTCGATGGTGGTGCGGTCGAACCTGGCCAGCGCGCTCGATGCCGCAGCACTCGCCGTAGGCGCCACATCCGGGCTCACCCAGCCCGAAATGCGGTCACTCGCGCAGCAGTATTTTACGGCAAATTACTCCGCACCTCCCTCTTTTGGCGTGCCCGGTCCGGTTTCCGTGATCACTAGCGTCAGTGGTGCCGGCGCCACAATCAATACGGTCGCGGTCAACGCCACTGTCGCGATGCCGACCACGTTGATGCGGCTTGCGGGCATCAACACTGTCAATGTCGCTTACACGTCCAAGGTGACATGGGGACAGACGAAGCTTTGGGTCTCGCTCGTTCTCGACAACACCCTTTCGATGGCCGAGACCGATGTTAACGGAGTCAGCAAAATCAGTGCACTTATCAGTGCAACGAATCAGCTATTGACGATGCTGCAAAATGCGTCGACCAATCCCGGCGATGTTCGGGTCGCGCTTATCCCGTTCAGCAAGAACGTGCGGCTGCCGACGTCGATGGGAACGGCCGGAATCGATTTCACCGACTTCCAGTCCCCTCCCCCTGGATCAATGCCATCCGCTCTCGTCGGACCGGGTTCGGCATGCCCATACATTGCGAATCTGGTGGGATATGGCTGCACCAGCGGTCCGGCTAACGGAAGCTCTGCCGTAACGACGATCCCTTCGAGTGGCACATACCAGGGTTATATCTGCCCGGGTATCGACATCGGCACGAACGGGAACAACTACGTCGGGCCATTCTTGCACTACTACAATGGCTGCTACAATAGCGTAAGTGCCCTCCTCGGCCTCCTATACACGCATACATGGATTCCCAACGCTGCCGCAAGCTGGGGCAACTGCGTTATGGACCGAACACAGAATTACGATGTCAGCAATACGGCGCCGACAAATGTGGCGACCGATTTCCCGGCGGAAAACAATTATTCGTGTCCGGCGTCAGCGCTGATGGGGCTAAATTACAATTGGACCGCGTTGACCAGCGAGGTCAATGCGATGACTCCCAACGGCTCGACCGACCAACCGATCGGCCTTGTGTGGGGTTGGCAGGCGCTCAGCCAGGGTGCCCCGTTCAGCCCGCCGGCCCTGCCTCCTTACACCTCTCGCGTGATAATTTTGCTCAGCGACGGTCTGAATACGCAGGACAGGTGGTACACGGGCGCAGTTGAACCGCCACCGGAATATTTGGCCCAGGACACTCAAGTCGATGCGCGGATGACGCAGGTCTGTAATGCAGTCAAGGCGGACGGCATCACAATCTACACGATCTACGTGGACCTTAATGGAACGCAGGGAAATTCCGCCGTGTTGCAGGCTTGCGCGTCCGATCCTACCAAGTATTTTGATCTGACTACGTCGGGCCAGATCATCTCGACGCTGAATGAGATCGGCACCCAGATCACTCAGTTGCGAGTTGCCCTCTAGAGCAGCGGGCGCGCGCAACGTTTTCTTCCGGTTCGGCGCTCGGGCATGCCCGGCAGAAATCACGTTCCATCAAAGGCGATGATTGGAGATTCCATTCGTCGGGATTATTCCCGGTAAATCGAGCCCGTGCTCCTTGGCGCAGACGATGGCGGTTTCATAACCGGCGTCGGCGTGGCGCATGACGCCGCTTGCCGGGTCGTTCCACAGGACCCGCGCGATGCGGCGCGCGGCGGCTTCCGTCCCGTCGCAGACGACGACCTGGCCCGCATGCTGCGAATACCCCATGCCGACGCCGCCGCCGTGGTGGATGGAGACCCAGGTTGCGCCGCTCGCGCAGTTGAGAAGCGCGTTGAGCAATGGCCAGTCCGAAACCGCGTCCGAACCGTCCTTCATCGCTTCGGTCTCGCGGTTGGGCGACGCAACCGAACCGGAATCCAGATGATCGCGGCCGACGACGACCGGTGCTTTCAATTCTCCACGCGCGACCATCTCATTGAAGGCGAGGCCGACACGATGCCGGTCTCCCAGTCCGAGCCAGCAGATGCGCGCCGGCAGGCCCTGAAAGTGGATGCGTTCGCGCGCCATGTCGAGCCAGTTGTGAAGATGCGCATTGTCGGGCAGCAGCTCCTTCACTTTCGCATCCGTGCGCCAGATGTCTTCCGGTTCGCCCGACAGCGCGCACCAGCGGAACGGGCCGATGCCGCGACAGAACAAAGGGCGGATATAGGCCGGAACGAATCCGGGAAAATCGAAGGCATCGGTCACGCCCTCGTCCTTCGCCATCTGCCGGATGTTGTTGCCGTAATCCACGGTTGGAATCCCCATGCGGTGAAATGCGAGCATCGCGCGCACATGCTCGGCCATGGAATGCTTCGCCGCTTTCTCCACGCCCTTGGGATCGCTTGCACGCGCGGCCTCCCATTGCGCGAGCGCCCAGCCCTTCGGCAGATAGCCGTTCACCGGATCGTGTGCCGATGTCTGGTCCGTCACCGCATCGGGACGAATTCCCCGCCGCACGAGCTCCGGCAGGATTTCGGCCGCGTTGCCGAGCAGTCCGACCGAGAGTGGCTTTCGCTCGCGCGTTGCACTCGTGATCATTTCGAGCGCCTGTTCGAGCGATGCCGCCTGAACATCAAGGTACCTTGTCCGCAATCGCGTCTCGATGCGCGATGGCTGACACTCAATGGCGAGCATCGATGCACCCGCCATCACGGCCGCGAGCGGCTGCGCGCCACCCATGCCGCCAAGCCCGGCGGTCAGAATCCAACGGCCCGCCAATGAGCCGTTGTAATGACGGCGTCCCAGCTCCGCGAAAGTTTCGTACGTCCCCTGAACGATTCCCTGACTGCCGATATAGATCCAGCTGCCGGCGGTCATCTGGCCGTACATCATCAGGCCCTTGCGATCGAGCGCATTGAAATGGTCCCAATCGGCCCAATGCGGCACCAGGTTGGAATTCGCGATCAATACGCGCGGCGCATCGGGATGCGTCCTGAAAACGCCCACGGGTTTGCCGGATTGCACGAGCAGGGTTTCGTCCTCCTCGAGGCGCTTCAGAGCAGCCACGATGCGGTCGAAGCTCTCCCAGTCGCGCGCAGCCCGGCCGATGCCGCCATATACGACAAGTTCTTCCGGCTTTTCGGCCACCTCCGCGTCGAGGTTGTTCGTCAGCATCCGCAGCGGCGCTTCGGTCAGCCAGCTTTTCGCGGACAGTCCGGGCCCGCGGGGCGCGCGAATCGATCGTTGGTTGTCGAGGCGGGTCATGTGGTGCTCGCAAATTCGAGGCAGGCTTCGAGAATTTTCTTCAGGGTCGCGCACATCGGTGCAGCGCTGACCGCATCGTATGGTGGCGGCCAGTTCTCCGGCTCCGGCACCTTGGGCTCCTCGAGATAACCGCGCATCGCAAGCTCGAGCTGGACCGCATGGATCCCTTGCGCCGGCTCGCCATAGTGCCGGGTCGTGTAGCCCCCCTTGAAGCGGCCATTTGTTACGTGTGCAAGTCCTGAGTTTTCGCAGATTCGTTCGATGGCAGACGTGAGCTCCGCGGCGCAACTGGCGCCGGAATTTGTCCCGATGTTGAAGTCAGGAAGTTCGCCTTCGAACAGGCGCCGAATGCGCGAGCGGATGGAATGGGCTTCGAAGAGCACGATCTTCTGGTGGTTGCCGCGAAGCCTACGGACCTCCGCTGCCAGCGCCGCATGGTAAGGCTCGAAATAGGCCGAACGGCGACGTGCAATTTCCACCGCGTCGGGGGGCAAGCCGTCGCGATAAAGCGGCTCGCCATCAAAGGTCGTCGTGGGGCACAATTCCGTCGTGTTCTGACCGGGGTAGAGCGAACGGCCCGAAGGATCGCGGTTCACATCGATCGTACTTCGCGACAGTCGGGTGCGAAGTGTTGTCACCCCAAGCGAAGGCGCGAAGTCGTAGAGTCGATGAACCCACCAGTCCGCGTCCTTCAGTGCCAGCCATCGGGATACAAACCGGATTTGCAAGGGGGGCGGGATCTCCGTTCCTGTGTGCGGCATCGATACGATCAGTGGCGCGTCGGCCGGTGTTAAGGACAGCCAGGGAGGCAATGCATTCATTTTCCGGCCTTGATGCGCGCGTGAAGCGGATTGAAGCCCATGCGATAAACGAGTTCGGCCGGCTGTTCGATATTCCAGATTGCCAAATCGCACAGCTTGCCGCGCTCGAGGGTGCCAACCTTGCCCAGTCGTCCCAACGCGCGCGCCGCCTCGCGTGTCACGCCCGCCATGCATTCGGCGATGTCGAGATGAAAAAGGATCGCCGCCATGTTCATCGCCAGCAGGAGCGATGTCAGCGGTGAGGTGCCAGGATTGCAATCCGTTGCGATGGCGATCGGAACCGAATGCCGGCGCAACAACGGGACGGGCGGTTGGCGCTTTTCCCTGAGAAAATAAAATGCGCCGGGCAGCAGTACCGCCGTTACCCCGGCACGCGCCATTGCCGCGATCCCCGCCTCGTCGCTCCACTCGAGATGGTCGGCCGAAAGCGCATGATAACGCGCAGCGAGCGACGCGCCCTCCAGATTCGACAGCTGATCGGCATGCAATTTGACCCGCAGGCGTTGGGCTGTCGCGGCTTCAAAAACCCGAGCAATCTGTTGCTGCGAAAACGCGATGGTTTCGCAAAACCCGTCCACCGCATCGGCAAGTTTCGTGCGCGCAATTTCCGGAATCCACGTTTGGCACAGCGCATCGACATACGCTTCGCTGTCGCCACCTGCTTCCGGCGGCAACGCGTGTGCGCCCAAAAACGTGGTCACGATATCTACAGGGCGTTGCTGTGCGAGACGGATGGCCGCCTGCAACTGCTTCTTCTCGTGTTCGAGCGAGAGACCGTAACCGGATTTGATTTCGACGGTTGTAATTCCTTCCTCGACCAGCGCGTCAAGCCGCGGCAGCGCCGCCGCCACGAGTTCGTCCTCGGTCGACTGTCTGGTTGCTTCCACCGTTGAGAGAATGCCGCCGCCCGCCTTCGCAATCTCGTTGTAGCTTGCGCCGGCGAGGCGCTTTTCGAACTCGCTTGCGCGATTTCCGCCATAAACAAGGTGGGTATGGCAGTCGATGAGCCCGGGCGTGATCCACCGGCCCTCGCAATCGATTCGTTCTGTGGCATCGAGGGGCGGGGCGTCGTCGGCCGTGCCGGCGTAAAGGATTTTTCCTTCCAGCGCCGCCAAGAACCCCGTTTCGACGATACCCAGGCCCGGTCCGTCGCCGGCTAGCGTGACAAGCCGTGCATTGTGCCAGACGGTGTCGCAGCGCATCGGACCTCGCGGGTACCCGCTTGGCGCGGCGGGCCGGAACGTCTCTTATGTCCGGGAAAGCTGGCATGCAACGGGACGAGGATGCTCTGGTTCGAAACTGCCCTGCTTGACCAATGGGAAGCGAACGTCCGTATCGAGACGGCGGATGGGCGCATCGCCCGTGTGGAATCAGGCGTCCCTTCGAAGCCAGGGGACGATCGCCATGGCATCGGCATGCCTGGCCTTTGCAACCTGCACAGCCATGCCTTCCAGCGTGGAATGGCCGGACTTGCCGAAACGCGGGGACCTGCCGACGATGATTTCTGGACCTGGCGCGAGGTCATGTACCGGTTCCTGGACCGGCTCACGCCCGACGACATGGAGGTCATCGCCAGCCTCGCCTACGTCGAGATGCTCGAGAGCGGGTTTACGCGCGTCGGCGAATTTCATTATCTGCATCGCGATCCGGCGGGCCGCCCGTACGACGACGTCGCGGAAATGACTTCGCGCATTGTGGCTGCCGCGAATGCAACAGGCATCGGCCTGACTCTGCTGCCGGTTTTCTACGCACATGGAAATTTCGGCGGCGCGCCGCCCACTCCCGGTCAGCGACGTTTCCTAAACGACATCGACTCGTTTGCCCGTCTGTTGGAAGCCTGCGGGCGTGCGATCGCCCCATTGCCCGACGCCAATCTCGGCATTGCGCCGCACAGCCTCCGCGCGGTGACGCCTGACGAATTGCAGGCGATTCTTCCGCTCGCCCGCGGCGGTCCGGTACATATCCATGCGGCCGAGCAGACAAAAGAAGTGAACGATTGTCTGGCCTGGAGCGGGGCGCGTCCGGTGGAATGGCTGCTCGACCACGCGCCGGTCGATCGTTCGTGGTGCCTCGTTCACGCGACGCATATGGATCCGGTCGAGTGCAGCCGGCTGGCCGGAAGCGGCGCGATAGCCGGGCTTTGTCCGGTCACCGAAGCCAATCTCGGGGATGGAATTTTTCCGGCTGAACATTATCTGCGCGCGAAGGGCCGTTTCGGAATCGGCACGGATTCGAATGTGCGAATTTCTGCCGGCGAAGAACTTCGTTCGCTGGAATACGCACAGCGTCTCACAAACCGGGCGCGCAATCGCTGGCCTTTATCACCCGGCGAGTCGACCGGACGTGCGCTGTTCGCAGGCGCGCAGACTGGCGCGGCGCAAGCTCTGGGCCAATGTCCCGCAGGGTTGGAGGTCGGGGCGAGCGCCGATCTCGTCAGTTTCAATCCTGACGATCCCGCGCTGGCGGGGCGAAAAGGTGATAACATCCTGGATAGCTGGATTTTCGCAGGTGCCGCCGTCGACTGCGTCTGGCGAGGCGGGCGGAAGGTCGTCGTTGGTGGACGACATCACAAGCGTGAAACAATCGTGGCGCGTTACCGCCGGGTCCTCTCGCAATTGCTGCAATGAACGGTTGACACTGATGCTTCAGCTTCCGCGACGCCAGCGATGAGAAATCTCGCGCCCCCGATCCGGATTGACTCGCCCGCGAGCGTGCGCCTGGAGGGAAACGCACGACCGCCGCGGCTCGTGCTCGGTGGCGAATGGGTGGTGGCCGAGGCGGAACGGATGGACCAAGCGCTACGTACGCTGAAATTTGGTGGCTCGCCGGAAATCGCGATCGACGGCGCCGCCATTACCGTGCTCGACAGCGCCGGTGCGTGGCTTATCCTTCGGGTTCAGCGGGACCTGGAATCCCGACGCGTACACGTGAGCGGCCCCGCTCTTCCGGACCGCTATCAGTCTCTCTACCTGCGTCTCGCCGCCGAACAACCGGCCGCTCCCATTCCTCATCCCAGGCGGCGCAGTCTGGAAGATCTTCTCGAACGCATTGGCCGCGGCACGATGCATGTGCTTCACCAGACCTACGATCTCGTGGGCTTTCTTGGCCGGATCGCGGTGGAAACCTGGGAAGCCGTCACATCGCCGCGCCGGGAGTTGCCCTTACCCGCTTTCGTGCAGCAGATCGAGGAGACGGGACTGAGTGCGCTCCCAATCGTGGGCATGCTGGCCTTTCTGCTGGGCGTTGTGCTTGCCTATCAGGGCGCGGATCAGTTGAAGCGGTTCGGCGCGCAGATCTACACGATCGATTTCCTCGGTATCGGCTTTCTCCGCGAACTGGGCGGGCTTGTCACCGCCATCATCGTCGCCGGCCGCTCGGGCTCGGCGTTCACGGCCCAGATCGGCACGATGCGCGTCAACGAGGAAACGGACGCATTGCAGACGATCGGGCTCAACGTTGCCGAGATACTGGTCCTGCCCCGCGTACTGGGGCTCGTGATTGCGCTGCCGCTCCTAACATTTTTTGCCGACGTGGTGGGTGTGGTCGGCGGAATGGTAATGACCTATTTCGATCTTGGCATCACATTTCCGGCGTTCATGCGGGAATTCGAAAGCGCCGTCACGCTGCGGACGCTGGCAGTCGGGCTCGTTAAAGCGCCGGTGTTCGCCTTTGTCATTGCGATGGTCGGCTGCTTCGAGGGGCTGCGCGTCGAGCGGAATGCCGCAAGCGTCGGGCGTCTGACTACGCGCTCGGTCGTTGAAGCCATTTTCCTCATCATTGCGCTCGATGCGGGCTTCTCGGTCCTGTTCTCGTTGGTGGGATTCTGATGGTGAAGCGTGGCTCGCCGGGAGAAGTCGTGATCCGTGTCCGAGGACTGGTGAATGTCTTCGGTGAAACCGTTATACATGACCATGTCGATCTCGACGTTTTGCGGGGTGAGGTGCTGGGCGTCGTTGGCGGCTCGGGCGCCGGCAAATCGGTGCTGCTGCGCTCTATCGTCGGCCTCAATCGTCCGCAATCGGGCAGTATCACGGTCCTCGGGGAGGAAACCGCGGAAATCGACAGCGAGAGTCTTAAGGGCCTGCAAGTGCGATGGGGTGTGCTATTCCAGGAAGGTGCGTTGTTCAGCTCGCAGACGGTGGCGCAGAACATTCAGGTCCCGATGCGCCGTTGGACGAACATGGGCCAGGAACTGATGGATGAACTCGCGGCCATGAAGCTCGCGCTTGTCGGTCTGCCGCCCGATACCGCAGCCAAGTACCCGTCGGAGCTTTCCGGCGGCATGAAGAAGCGGGCGGGGCTCGCGCGTGCACTGGCGCTCGACCCCGAGCTGCTCTTCCTGGATGAGCCAACGTCGGGTCTCGATCCGATTTCCGCCGCGCACTTCGACGAACTGGTACGAAACCTACAGCAGAGTCTTGGGCTTACCGTGTTTCTGGTCACCCACGACATCGATTCCCTCCGCGCCGCCGCAGACAGGATTGCCGTCTTGGTTAACAGAATAATCAGGGTCGGTACTATCGCTACACTGAGCCGGGACCCCGATCCGTGGATCCACGAATATTTTTGCGGTGTGCGGGGCCACGCCGCGCTGGCGGAGCACGGCTGAGCCATGGAAACCAGGGCCAATTATGTCGCCGTCGGCGTGTTCGTCATGGTCTGCCTGCTCGGTATCGTTGTTGCGCTGCTGTGGCTCGGCGGTTCGCAGTACACGGAGGAATATGCGTATTACCGGACCTATTTCTCGGGAAGCGTCACGGGTCTGGGGAACGGCACGCTCGTGCGCTACAACGGCATCCAGGTCGGACGCGTTTCGCGGGTGACGTTCGATCCGAACAATCCCAAGCGGGTGATCGTCACGCTCCAGATCGATCCGGGACTGCCTATCCATACCGATTCGGTCGCGACCATCGCCAGCGAGGGACTGACGGGCGGCACCTATGTGGAAATCGACGGAGGCTCGCAATCCGCCCCGGTGCTGCCGCGTACCATGTTCGGCGAATTTCCGGTGATCAAATCCAAGCCGTCCACGCTGCAGGAGCTCGAGCAATCGGCCCCGCAGCTCTTGGCCAAGATCAACGGAATCGCCGACAGGCTGAACGACGTACTCAGCTCGCAGAACCGGCACGCTTTCTCGCAGACGCTCGTCAACCTGCGCGATGTCACGGGCGTGCTCGTGCGCGATTCCTCCGATTTCGACAAGACGCTGAAGAACCTGAACACGGCATCTGCGGGTATCAATTCCGACCTCGCGGATCTGCATACGGTGCTCGCGAGCGCAAACCAAACGACGAAAAAGCTCGATCGCCTGACCGACGACGTCGACAAGCTTTCCGGGGATCTCGATACCCAGGTGAACGGAGCGCGCGTCGACCAGCTGCTTGGGCAGACACGCGATCTCCTGCGCAGCATGACCCATCTTTCGGACGAGCTCGAACACGAGCCGACCCGGCTTATTTTCGGGGACCGGCGGAAGGGATACACGCCCCCATGACCGCGATCGCGATGCGACTCTCGCGTCGTGCTTTGGTGCTGACCGGCGGGTCAATGCTGACGCTCGGCGGCTGCAGCAACCTGATCGGCCCTTCGGCTGCACCGCAGATCTACCGGCTGGAACCGGTTCTACCCCCGGCGTCTGCGGGCGCGCCCACCACCTGGCAACTCGCCATCGCGCGGCCCGAAACGATGCACGCGCTGGACACGGAACGGATTGCGCTCAGCCGTGGCGCGGCCATGGATTACTACGCCGATGCGGAATGGAACGATACCGCTCCGCAGCTCCTGCAGTCCCTGCTTGTCCAGGCGTTCGAAAAAAACGGCCGCATGGCCGGAGTTGCGGCGGAGTCGGCTGGCCTGCATGCGGATTATCTGCTTGCGACCGATATCCGCGATTTCGAGGCGCAATATGACAGCGGGAACGGCGCGCCGATGGTGGTCGTCGGCATCGCGGCAAAGCTCCTCGACAATCGCGGTAAAGTCCTGGCTTCGTTGGACGCGCGCGGGGCTGCGCGCGCGAACCGGAACAGCGTTCCCGACGTGGTGACAGCTTTCGACAGTGCGCTCGGGGCGGCATTGGCGCAGATCGTCGGCTGGACTCTCAAGCTTTCCCCGCCGTAGCCGGATGGACCAGCCTTCGCGGACGTGATCAGATCCTGAAGACCAGAGTCTTGAGATACGCAGTCTCCGGCAACATCGGATGGACCGGGTGATCCGGGCCGGCGCCTGACGCGCGAATCAGGCTGCCTCGCCGATCGGCGCGACGGATACCGGCCGCGCATTCCGCAAGGAAGCGTTCTGCCGGCATGTTGTGCGAGCATGACGCCAGCAGAAGAAAGCCGTCCGGCGCAGTGACGCGCGCCGCAAGCCGCGCGAGCTTGCGATAGGCGCGGGCCCCGGATTCGACGTCCTTGCGCGATCTGACAAATGGCGGCGGATCGCAGATCACAATGTCGAACAACTCGCCTGTTGCGCCCAATCGTTCGAGTTCCTCCATCGCGTCTGCCTTTGCCAACTCGCAGAGACCTTCGACCTGGTTCGCATCGGCAGCTTGTCGGGCGAGAGCGAGAGCAGTTGCGGAACTGTCCACGCCTCTCACCTGTCTTGCGCCCGCCGCGGCCGCGGAAATGGCGAATCCTCCGGAATGACAATAGAGATCGAGCACCGATCTCCCGCGCGCGAGGGCTGATACAAACGCGCGATTTTCCCGCTGGTCGAAATACCAGCCGGTCTTCTGGCCACCAAGCAGATCGGCGAAATAGATCAGGCCGGTTTCTTCGATGCGCAGGCGCTCGGGTTCGGTCCCCTTGACCGTTTTCACGTGAGAGGGCAGTCCCTCCAGCGCGCGCATCGGCGAGTCCGCGCGCAAAATTATTGTAGTGGGAGCAATCACGCGTTCAAGTGCACCAAGGACGTTGGATAACAGGGCTTCCATACCCGCCGTCGTGATCTGAACGACGCAGGTTTCGTTGTAGCGATCGATGACGAGCCCCGGCAGAAAATCGCCCTCCGCATGCACCAACCGATAATACGGTCTGTCGAACAGGGCGTCTCTGAGGGACAAGGCCCTCGAGATACGGGTCGCAAAGAAATTGGCGTCAATTTCGACGCCCGGTGGCGCTTCGAACAGGCGCACGGCGATGAGGCTGCCCCGATTGTAATAGCCAGCTCCGAACGCGCGTCCGTCGCCGGACAGCACTTCGACCAGGGTACCTGCGGGCAAGCTCCGTGTCGCAGCGTCGATCGCGATCTCGTTCGAAAAAATCCACGGAGCGCCGGCACGGACGCGGCGCCCTTCTCGCGGTCTCAGCTGAATCTGCGGTCGTTTCGCCGCTTCAGTCATCGCTCTGCGCGGCCGCGGCCGCCCGCCTTCTGGCTTCATTGGCTCTGTCGCGCGCTATCTGAGCCGGTGGGGCATGGGCGCGCGCTTCCAGATAGTCGTAGAGCGCCATGATCTCGTAATCGGCGAAGAAATGGAAACGAATTGCTGCGAGACGATGCATCACGGGGACACGTCGCCGCCGCGCCCCCAAACCACGGCGCAACAACTCGAAAAATGCCGCGCGGCTGTAAAGAGAGATCGCGTTGAGATCGGGTGCGGCTTGCGCTTGCGAGCCCGCAAGATCGGTGGCGTGACACTCGCTGCAGGAAATGCGTGCAAGATAACGGCCGCCATCATAGCGGGGGCCCATATCGAGCGAGGATGGCGCATCCCTCACTGCCAGCACGGCAGGCTGAATGTGATCATCGATGAGTGCGAGCCGCGCCGGTCGTGTCCAGGTCGGGCGCGGCTGCTGAGGTCCCGCGGACCCAAGGGCGCGCAGATACGCGAGCAGCGCACCGACATCTCTTTCGCTCATATATTCGTAATCGAGGGAAGGCATGCCCCAGAGGCTTGTGGCGTCGGGCGCGATGCCGCGGCGGAGCGCGCGTTCGAACTCGCCGTCGGTCATATGTGCCGCTGAATATTTGAGGTTGGACGACCAAAGGCGCAGCGCGCCGGCCCGGTTTGTGCGACGCCCTTCAAGATTCGCGCCATGGCAATCCGCACAACCCGCGATGCGGGCGAGATGCTCTCCCCGCGTGATCAGGCCTGAAGAAGCCAATCCGCCCAGCGCCGGCAGTGGATAGCGCCTCTCGATGATAGCCTCCGATGCCAGGTACACATGAACCGGAAACGCGAGCGCGCACAGGACCGTGGCGACAGCGAGCGCTCCCATGTACTTCACGGCGGGATGCACGAGGGATCCTTTTTCCCGACGTCCCAAAGCGCCCGTCAGGCCTGCGCCGGGGCACGCGCGATTCCGAAACCGCGCGCGGTCAGAATGCCAAATATGGCAATCCAGACGTAACACGCTGCCGGCACCACGAGCGCCGTTGCGAGACGTGTCGCGTCGGCGACCGCGCCCACGATTTCCGGCACGACAGCGCCTCCTACAATGGCCATGCAAAGAAGCGCTGAACCGTTCGGCTTCTCCTCGGCCAAATCCTCGCTGGCCAGCGCGAAAATCGTCGGGAACATGACGGAATTGAACAGCCCCACGGCGATCAAAGTCCAGGCGGCGAACGCTCCGGTCGATTGCGACGACGCAAGCACGAGCGCGCAGGCACAAGCCGCGCAGATCGCCAGTACGAATCCGGGTCGTGCCCGCCGCAGCACGAAGCTCCCAAGAAAACGTCCGATCATCGCGCCGCCCCAGTAAAAGCTGACGAGTTTGCCCGCGCGTTCCGCGACGAGCCCGAGGGTCGATGGTTGCATCAGGTAATTGGTCATCATGCTGCCGATCGAAACTTCGGCCCCGACATAGACGAATATCGCTGCGGCACCGAAAAGCAGGCGGGGATTGCTCCGGAGCGCCCACAGTGCTCCGAAGGACGCCATGCGGGCGCTCACGCGAGGCGCCGGACTTCGCCGCATGAGCCAGAAAAGTGCCGCAACGATTGCAAGCCCCACGGCGATCAGAAGAAAGGGGAGTTCCACCGCGTGAGCCTGTGCGACGCGCGCCGCCCGGAGCGCCGATGGCGAAAGTTGCCGGGCGTCCACGCTCACGCCTCCGCTTAGAATGAGAATCGCCCCGACCCACGGGCCGATCGTCGTCCCAAGCGAATTGAATGCCTGCGCGAGCGTCAAGCGGCTGTGCGAAGACGACTCGGGCCCCAGTTCGGCGATGAACGGGTTTGCCACGACCTGAAGCATCGTGATGCCGGCCGCCATCACAAACAGGGCTGCCAGAAAGGCGGGATACAGCCCGGAACCCGCAGCGGGCACAAACAGGAGGCATCCGCAGATCATCACCCCGAGGCCGAGGATCGCGCCCGCGATATAGCCGATACGGGAGAGCGCAAATCCGGCCGGAACGGAGAAGATCAGATATCCGATGAAGAAGCTGAACTGCGTGAGCATCACTTCCGTGTAAGACAGCGAGAACACGCCTTTCAGTTTCGGCACCAGCGAATCGATGAGAACGGTCGCAAACCCCCAGGCAAAGAACAGAAGCACGACAAGAGCGATCAGCGCCGGCCGATAACGCCGGGCCTCGCTTGGGTGACCGACCTTCACCGCGTGACCGGCAAGTGTCGCTTGCGGATCCATGTGTGCGCTCACCTGTCCGCCGATCAGCCTTGATGCGAAATCTCGCGTACGGGCAGAGGGACATTGCAGACGCCCACATGCCCCGGAGAATGGACGTACCATGGATCGGGCCGTGTGCGCCGCTCCGCGATCACCTGACGGAACGTGCCGCTGTCGGTGCGCAGGGCCTCGAGATGCGGCTGCCGGGCCTGCGGCAGATCGCTTCCCAGTCGGATGGAGGCGATCGGAGTGTTCTGCGAAGGCTTTTCATAGAAACCGAGCGCGCCGGTACCGCGAGGCATGGTCGAGAGCAGTTCGACCCCCTCCACGACCCGTCCGACAAGCGCGACATTGCGGTCCAGATTGCGCGGCGACTGGCCGATCACCGCGTAGAGTTCGCTGCCGTTGCCGGAATCGGTGGCATTGTCGCGGCCCACACCGACCATCCCGTAGCAATGCGTCAGCCACTCGCGCCCATGATCGCGCGCCACCGGAAAGCCGGACAGGTATCCCGTTTCGGGTGCGTAGGTGTCCGGGTCGGCCAGTCTGAGGAAGCCGGGTTCGCGGCCTGCGGCGCGGTCGAACTCCGGAGCGATTCGGGATTTTGCGCTCCCAAGGAAACGATGGTCTGTGCGCGACCATTGGACAACGTAGTCATCCTGCGCGCGGACGATGGCAGCGCCGTCGAAATAATGCGCGCGCACAAGTGCCTTGATGTTGGCAATGGCCTTCGGGGCAAAAGCTGGCGCGAGTTCAATCACGACGCGGCCGTTCGGCAGTTGCATCACAAGGAGATCGCCGGGATCGACGGTCCGCCAGTCGCTTCGTGGCGAGGCGGCGAGTATCCTGTTCAGCGAGGGGGGGGGCCGCTGCGGCGCCCGCGCCGACGCAGAGCACGGCCGTGGCCGCAACGGTTCGGAGCAAAGTCTGCAACATCCTCGGAATCACACCCTGTTCTCCCTTGATCCGTTCGCGCGGCTTCATACCTGTTTTCCGCGTCTCACCGGAGGATAGTATGTCACGATGGATTTCGGCAGCCGGAATTGCCCTGGTGCTTTCGGCGTCGCTCGCTGGACCGGCAGGCGCCGGCTGTCTCAAAGGCGCCGTTGTTGGAGCCGTGGCTGGCCACTATGCGCATCATCACGCAGTACTGGGCGCCATGGCCGGTTGCGCGGTGGGCCATCACATGGCCGTCAAGGCGCGCGCGAAGAAAGCCGCCGAGGCGAAGTCCTCCACTCCCGCTCCAGCGCCAGATCACCATTGATGATTGCGGTCGTCCGCGCCGCGGCCGCATAGTCATCATCTAATGCTCCGCGGCTTACGGGTCTCTTCCGCCGTCATCGCAGTACTGGCCTTGACGCCCTGCAGTCATGCCGCGGCGCGCAGCCTGCACCGGGTTCTCGAAATCGCTATTTCTCCCGACGGCCGGCATGTTGCGTCGGTCGAAGGAGATGCCTCGCCGTGGGGTGGCGAACCCGTCGTCCGGGCACTGGTCATTCGCGCGAGCGACGGAAGTGGCGCCGCAACAGTACAGTTGCCCTGCGGCGGCGTGCGGGAATGCTGGCCGTCTTCGCCCGCGTGGAGCGCCGACGGAAGGACCCTTGTCTTCGCGCTGCGGACGCCCGGCAGCCATGCGCGCTCGCTCTATTCCGTCTCCGCAGACGCAAATCAGGTCACCAGGCTTCTCGCCTTCGACGGGACGCTCGGCAATCTCCGCTTCGGACATGATGGCAAACTCGCCATGCTGGCGGTCGCAGGCGCGAACAAGGAAGTCGGAGCCACCCAGGCGGGCTCGCCCGTCACCGGCGATCTGACAGGTTCCTTGCCCGAGCAGCGCATCGCCATTCTGGAGAAGGGCCATCTGCATTGGGCCTCACCGCCGGCCCTCTTCGTCTATGGGTATGACTGGCTGCCGGACGGCCGCGGCTTCGTCGGCACGGCCGCACCGGGCAGTGGCGACAACAACTGGTGGGTTGCGAAGCTCTACCGCTTCGATGCGGGCAGCGGCGCGGCGCAGGTGATCCTTACGCCGCCCGACCCGCGCCATCAGATAGCGGATCCGGTGGTTTCGAAGAAGGGCACTGTAGCTTTCATCAGCGGCCTCATGAGCGATGAAGGCTCGACAGGCGGCGATATTTTCACTGTGTCGGCAAGCGGCGGAACTGCAGTCGATATCACGCCCGGCATGCATGCGTCCGCGCGCAGCCTCGCCTGGGGCTGCGACGGGCATTTGCACGCCGAGCTTCTCGCAGGTGCCACCACAGAGGTTGTTGCGTTCGACGATGTGGCCAAACCGGCTGCGCCAGACGTGCTTTGGCGGGGCGATGAAACATTGATCGGCCGTAATGGCGGCGTGTCGCTCGGCTGTCCGTCGTCGATGACGGCGACCGTGCATCAAACCTTCACCGCGCCGCCAGAGATCGAAGTCGGCCCGATGGCTCACTGGCACGATCTCACCCATTCCAATGCCAGTCTCACGATGCCGCTGAGCGCGCGAAGCGTGACCTGGAGAAGCGGCGGTTTCAATGTGCAAGGCTGGTTGCTCCTGCCGCTGAACGCGGGCCGCAAGCTTCCACTGATCACCATCGTGCATGGCGGTCCCGCCGCCGCGGCGATTCCCTATTTCTACGGAGCGGGTACGGATCGCGCTCTGCTGGAACACGGCTACGCGCTGTTTTTACCGAATCCGCGAGGCAGCTTCGGGCAGGGCGAAGCCTTTACCGCCGCCAATGTGCGTGATCTCGGGCATGGCGATCTGCGCGACGTCCTCGCCGGCATCGATGCGGTCGAGCGGCAGGCACCGATCGATTCCGAGCGTCTCGGCATCATGGGCGGGAGCTACGGCGGGTTCATGACCATGTGGGCGGTGACGCAGACGCACCGTTTCAAGGCCGGTGTCGCGGCGGCGGGAATCAGCGACTGGCTCTCCTATTACGGCGAGAATGGGATCGACGAATGGATGATCCCGTATTTCGGGGCCAGCGTTTACGACGATCCGAAAGTTTATGCGCGCTCCTAGCCGATCAATTCCATCCGCAACGTGAAGACGCCGGTGTTCGAATATGTGGGAGCCGCCGACATCGAGTGCCCCGCGCCGCAGACGCAGGAATTCTGGCACGCGCTGCACGATCTCGGCACGCCGACGTCATATGCGATCTATCCGGGCGAGGGCCACGGCCTGCGCGATCCCGCGCACATCGCCGATGCGGAAGACCGCACTCTCGCCTGGTTCAAACGTTATTTGAGATAGTGTCGATCTCGCACGAATGGGCGCGGTTCAGGCGGCCTTGGGACCGAAAGGGACCAGCATGGAAACCTTGCGGCGGTAGGCATCATAGGCATCGGTCCCCAATTCACTGCGCAGCCAGCGTTCTTCCAGCCGAGCTTTCATCCAAATGCCGATGGTAATCAGCAGCGCACCGGCAAGTCCGAGGACCGTCCCTTTCGCAGCGGCCGTTGAATAGACAGCCAGCAAAATGCCGGTATAGATCGGGTGTCGCACGATGTTATACGGGCCCGTGTCAACGACCCGGTGACCTGCCTTTCTTGTAATTGTTGCGGACCAGAGCGCGCCAAGATGCACGCGCGCCCAGGCGCTGAAGCCGAAGCCAAGCGCAATCAGTCCCACGCAGATCCAGGCTTCCGTGCGCGTGACGAGCCAGAGGCGCAACGGCCCGTAATAGCCGTGGGCTGGAATGAAAAAGACAATCCCGCCCAGGATCAGAACGATCCGGCAAGGAATCTCCGCGCCCACTCCGGCACGCTTTTCCGTTTTGCCGCTCCAGAACGCGAGCGCAATCCAGCATACCGCAAAGGCAATCCATAATGCGGCGATGACCAGTCCGGCGCGCATGTTCATCAGTCCCTCAGCAGATCGTTGATCGACGTCTTGGCGCGGGTGCGTGCATCGACCCGTTTGACAATTACGGCGCAGGCAAGGCCGGGACGGTCCGGCCGTTGTGGAAGCACGCCGGGCACCACGACGGAAAAGGGCGGGACGCGGCCGTAGCAAACCTCGCCGGTCTCGCGATCCACGATTTTCGTCGATTGCCCGATGAAGACACCCATCGACAGCACCGAGCCTTCGCCGATGATGACGCCTTCGGCCACTTCGGAACGCGCCCCTATGAAAGAGTCGTCTTCGATGATCACCGGCCCGGCCTGCAAAGGCTCGAGTACACCGCCAATCCCCGCGCCTCCGGAAATGTGGCAGTTGCGGCCGATCTGCGCGCAGGATCCCACAGTTGCCCAAGTGTCGATCATGGTGTTTTCACCGACATGCGCGCCGATATTGACGAAGCACGGCATCAGCACCACGCCTTTGCCGACGAATGCCGAGCGACGTACGATTGCGCCGGGGACCGCGCGGAAGCCGGCGGCGCGAAATTGCGCTTCGTTCCAGTCCTGAAATTTGGAAGGGACCTTGTCCCACCAGACTGCGCCGCCCGGGCCGCCGGCGATCGCCTGCATGTCGTTGAGGCGAAATGACAGGAGTACGGCTTTCTTCAGCCACTGATGAACGTGCCATTCTCCGCCACGCTTGCCGGCAACCCGCAGGCGCCCGCTGTCCAGGCTCTCGAGTACTTCGTCCACCGCATCGGGGACGGGGCCGCGCGTGGAACCGTTCAGCGCGTCGCGCATCTCCCAGGCCTCTTCGATGACGCGCGCCAGGTCGCTTTCCATCTCAAATCCTGATCGTCTGCAGAAATGCGCACAAATCCGCCGTTTCGTAGTGAATATGTGTGGGCGAGACTCGCGGCTGTTCAGGCCCTTGCCTGGACCAGACCGAACCGCTGTTCACCCAGACGGTGGTGCAGCCCAGCGCGTAGGCGGGCACGAGATTGCGCGCGATGTCGTCGAACATCGCGCTTCGTGCAGCGACCGCCGACGCGCGCGCCAGCACCGCGCGGTATGAGTCAAGATCCGGCTTGGGTCGTCCTTCGAGAGTTCGGATGTCCCACAGATCCTCGAAGAGCCCTGCAATCCCCAGACGCTCGAGGATGCGCGCGGCGTGATTGCGACAGCCATTCGTGAACACAAAGCGTCGGCCGGGCAGATAGCCGATGGCGGCGGTGAGCGCCATGTCCGGTGCAAGCGCCGACAGATCGATATCATGAACGAAGGCGAGGTAGTCCTCCGGATTAATCCCGTGCACCTGCACGAGCCCGTTCATCGTCGTCCCGTGCTCGCGGTAATAGGTCTTCTGGACCTGCCGCGACTCCTCGAAGCCGAGCCCCAGGCAGCGTTGCACGAATGCCGTCATCCGCGCTTCGATCTGCGCGAAAATGCCGGTTTCGGCGCGGTAAAGCGTGTTGTCGAGATCGAAAATCCAGACATCGACGTGCCGAAAATCCGGAGCGGCGGCTGGGGCGGTGGCGACCTGCATTGCACGATGAACATGGTCGATGGCAAAAGACCGCGCAAGCCTACTTCGATCCGCCTTCGCCAAGGCTCCGACGGACAGATATCAGGTACTGATCCGCCGGAGCTGTAGTGCAGGCGGGCAAGCTCGGCATCAGGATTGGCGATAACCAATGGCCGCTGCAGCCGAAGCTACTCCTCGCCCTGAGCCTGTCGAAGGGCCCGTTCTCAAAGTGACCAATCTGCGCAAGACCTATCGCGACATGGTCGCGGTGGATCGCGTGTCCTTTTCGATCGCGCCGGGAGAAATCGTGGGTCTTCTCGGCCCCAACGGCGCGGGTAAGACCACGACCGTCAACATGATCCTCGGCGTGCTCGAACCTTCGGAAGGAAGCATCGGGATCGACGGAATCGATCTGGCGCAGCGGCGAAGCGCGGCCCTGTCCTGCACCAATTTCGCCGCCGTCTATGCCGCGCTGCCCGGAAATCTGAAAGTCGAGGAAAACCTGCGCGTCTTCGGTCTTCTCTACGATGTGCCGGCGCTTTCGGCTCGCATCCGCGATCTGCTCGAAACCTTCGATCTGCTCCGCTTCCGCAGGGCGCGCGCGGGCATCCTGTCCTCCGGCGAGCAGACCCGCCTGTCGCTCGCGAAGGCGTTGCTCAACCGGCCTAAGCTGCTGTTGCTCGACGAACCGACGGCCTCGATCGATCCGTCCACGGCCCGCGAAATCCGGGCGCGCATTCGCGCCTTCGCGGAAGAGAATGCCAGCGCCGTCCTTTGGACCAGCCACAACATGTACGAGGTCGAAGAGATCTGTCACCGCGTTCTCTTCATGTCGCGCGGCAATCTGTTGCTGGAAGGCGACCCCAAAGCGCTGCCGCGCGAACATGGTGCCGCCAATCTCGAGGACCTTTTCGTCAACGTGGCGCGGGAACAGCTTCGCGCGGAGGCGGTCTGATGCGGGCCCGCCGGGTGGCCGCCGTCGCGTTGCGGCAGTTCTATCTCTATCGCGGAAGCCCCACCCGCGTGGTGCCGTTGTTCGCCTGGGTGGCGGTCGACATCACCTTGTGGGGATTCATCACACGATATCTGAACAGCGTGGCAGCGCCCGGATTTAACTTCATTCCCGCGCTGCTGGGCGCGGTGCTGCTCTGGGATTTTTTGACCCGGGTCATGCAGGGCGTCTCCACCGCGTTCCTCGAAGATGTATGGTCGCGGAATTTCCTCAACATGTTCGCGACGCCGCTCGTTATTACGGAATACGTGCTTGGCCTTGTGATCACCGCGATTGGAACGAGCGTCGTGGGGCTGCTGACCATGCTGCTCCTTGCGTCCGCGGCGTTCGGCCTTTCTTTTCTGGTGTACGGACTGGCATTGATCCCGTTCGTGCTCGTACTGTTTCTGTCGGGAATCGCACTCGGCATTGCCGGGAGCGCGATGGTGCTGAGGCTCGGGCCCGCTTCGGAGTGGTTCGTCTGGCCCCTGCCCGCGTTCATCTCGCCTTTTGCCGGCGTGTTCTATCCGGTTTCGGTCCTGCCGGGCTGGATGCAGGCTGTCTCCCGAGTGCTGCCGCCGGCCTACGTTTTCGAAGGGATGCGCGCGATCATCCGCGGCACGCCGTGGCACATCGCCGATCTCGCGATCGGTTTTGCCCTTTCGCTCTTATACATACTGGCCGCGGCGCTTTTTTTCCGGCAGGTGTATCGTACGGCCGTGCGCACCGGCCTCCTCGCCCGCTACAGTGCCGAAAACACGGTCTGAAACTGGGCCACAGACTCGGCTTATCGGCCAAGGGGCGCCTGCCTGGATTTTGTAGTTGCCGGTAACAGCCCGCTATTGCCGATATGCGCGACGAAGCCGGGCATGCCTTTGGTGTTTGTCGCGGCGAATCCGGCTGACGCGAGTCCGCGTCCCGTGCAGCCGGTGGTTCCAAAAATCTCAAACATGATATTGGTGACGCAGAAGGTTGTCCGGCCGGCAACCAGCCGTTTGTTCGCGCGCGTCTCGGCGAGAAGATAGACCGTATCGAAGGTCAACGGCGTCGTCAGCACTTTTGCACAGCCGCCCGGCGGAACGTCCCACCATCCGCGTGCCACGCTGATCCGTGGCGAGCGCAGCGCGATGGCCGCCCACAATTCCGACAGACCGTCGTTGCAAACGGAATACCCCTCGGGCGCTGCAGCCTTTTCGGCTTCGGTTTCAAGTGCATCGAACAGAGCCGCATCGCTGGCGCGCGAGGGCAGTCGCAAACGAGCGTGGAAATCGGCCAGCGCGCGCGCATCGGAAGCAGCATCGACGCCGAGCCCGACCCTGTATCCAATGTCGGAGAGCAGGCGTGCCGCGCCTGCGGCGTGCGCCTCGGCCGCGGTGGCAAAGCGTGGCGTGCCCGTGAGAGTCGTCGTCCAGGACGCCTTGTGCCCGGTAGGAATGGACGCGAATGGCACCAGGAAGGCATCGTCGGACCCGCAGCGGGCTGCGCCCACCGGAACGTCGATCGCGAAATCGGTTTCCTTTGCGCAGAGACGGATGCGGCCGCCCCAGGCGCGTGCGGGGCCGGCATGGGCGCGCGAGCTGCGTGCGTAAAGAAAATACGCCGGTTGATCGAGCGATCCTTCGAGTGCCGTGGCGCAGTCGCCGGGCACGACGCGTGTCCAGCCGCGGGTCAGCATCTGCGTGCCCGACTCATATCCTACGGCGGCATAGACGATATAACTGGTACGGTTGCAGACGCGCAGGTCGGCCCGGGCGGGTTCGGCGCGAACCGCCAACGCCACAAGAACCGCCCCGCAGAACAGCGCGAAGCGTTTCATTCCCGCGTGATCATGGTTCCCGCGCCGTGTTCGGTGAAAAGCTCGAGCAGCAGCACATGTGGAATTCGTCCGTCGAGAATGACGGCAGCGCGCACGCCCGCTTCGACTGCTTCGATCGCCGTGGCGATCTTGGGAATCATGCCGCCGGAGATGGTGCCGTCGGCGATCAGCGCGCGCGCTTCGGCAATGCTGAGCCGGGGAATGAGCTTCCCATGGCGGTCGAGCACGCCTTCCACATCGGTGAGGAGCAGAAGGCGGGCAGCCTTCATCGCGCCGGCGACCGCGCCCGAAACAGTGTCGGCGTTGATGTTGTAAGTTTCGCCCTTTTGCCCGATGCCGATCGGCGCAATCACCGGAATGAGATCGGAGTTGATGATGGTGCGCAGCACCGCCGGGTCGATCCGGTCGGGCTCGCCGACAAAGCCGAGATCGACAGGCTTCATCTCCAGCGTTTTGGGATCGAGCTTCAGCCGCTCGAGCTTTTTCGCAATGACGAGATTCCCGTCCTTGCCGGAAAGTCCGACGGCCCGTCCGCCCGCGGCATTGATGCCGCTTACGATCTGCTTGTTGATCGCGCCGGTCAGCACCATCTCGACGACTTCAATGGCGGCGCCGTCGGTCACGCGAAGACCGTCGACGAAGGAGGACGGGATGGCCAGCCTCGACAGCATGGAGCCGATCTGGGGTCCCCCGCCATGCACCACCACGGGATCGATTCCCGTCTGTTTCATCAGCACTATGTCCTGCGCGAAGTGTTCGGAGACGCCTCCTTCCATGGCGTGGCCGCCATATTTCACGACGATGGTTTCGCCGTCATAGCGCAGGATGTAGGGAAGCGCCTCCACAAGGACGCGCGCAGTCGAGCGCCAGCGCGCCATGACGCGCAGGTTGCGATCCTGACCGATTTCGTCCTGCAGCGCCATTTCGAAGGATTCCGGCCAACCGATCCGCTTATAGCCCGGAGCGCCACGCGCCTGCCAGCGCGGCGACATGGTCCCTGAGTGATTCCAGGCCGGCAGCATCCCGCGCAGACGTGGCGAACAATTCGGGAAGGGCAGCCGGATGCCTTGCAAGTTCTTCCGAGACGACCGCCTGCACCTGCGCGCGCTCCGCGTCGGACAGCTCGTCCAGCTTCGTCAGCACGCCCGCGTAGGATACGGCAGCACGATCGAGCAGACCCATGGCCTCGCGATCGGCCGGCATGATGCCGCGGCGGGAATCGAGAAGGAGCAGTGTGCGCGCCAGGTTCGCCCGCCCGCGCAGATACGCGAAGATCAGCTCCTGCCATTCGCGCGCAAGCGTGCGCGAAGCCTTGGCGTAGCCGTAGCCCGGCAGATCGACCAGCATGCAGGAATCGCCGAGCCGGAAAAAATTGATCTGTTTGGTGGCTCCGGGCGTATGCGAAACGCGCGCGAGTGTGCGCCGTCCCGTGAGCGCGTTGACGAGGCTCGATTTGCCGACATTCGAGCGTCCGACGAAAGCAACTTCCGGAACATCCGGTTGCGGCAAAGCTCCAACTGAGGCGGCGCCCGCTACGAATTCGCATGGGCCGGCAAACAGTTTCCGTCCGTCAATGCTTGGTGCCGCCGGGATCAAATTACTCCCCGGCCTCGGCGCGGGCGCCTGGTGTGCCGAGCCGCTTCAGAAAAGCGGGAACCTTCAGGTTTTTGAAAAAATGCACTTCGACCCCTTGCCGCTTCATCATCACAAACTGCTGGGTCGTCGATAGCAGGTTGTTGCAGGTCCAATAAATCACCAGCCCTGCGGGAAAGGTCGCCAGCATGAAAGTGAAGATCAACGGCATGAAGGTGAACATGCGGGCCTGGATGGGATCGGCGGGTGCGGGGTTGAGCTTGGTCTGAAACCACTGGCTGATTCCCATCAGCGTCGGCCAGATTCCGATGTGCAGGAACGCCGGCACAAAAGCGGGAATGGCGAAGGGCAGCAGCCCGTACAGATTGAGAAAACAGGTCGGGTCGGCCGCGGACAGGTCGTGAATCCAGCCGAAGAACGGCGCATGGCGCATTTCGATGGTGACGTAGAGCACCTTGTAAAGCGAGAAGAACACCGGGATCTGGACCAGCATCGGCAGGCATCCGGATACCGGATTCACCTTCTCGCGCTTGTAGAGCGCCATCATCTCCTGCTGCTGGCGCATCTTGTCGTCCGCGAACCGCTCGCGGAGACGCTCGATTTCCGGCTGCAGCTTCTTCATCCGGCTCATCGAACGGTAGGACGTATCGGCCAGCGGGAAGAAGAGCAACTTGATGGTGATCGTCAGGAGTATGATCGCCACACCGAAATTGCCGATGAAGCCGTAAAAGAAATCGAGCAGCCAGAAGATCGGCTTGGTAAGAAAGATGAACCAGCCCCAGTCGATGGCGAGGTCAAAGCGCTCGATCCCAAACGAATCTTCGTAGTGTCGAATGACGGAGACGATTTTTGCGCCGGCGAACAGGCGTTGCGTTACATCGAGCGTCGAACCGGGCGCGATGGTCCGCCCGGTAAGACGGTAATCCGCCTGGTACGCCTTCGTGTTGGCGAGCGGGGTCGCACGATAGGATCCGTCGAAGGTCTGGTTCTGCGGGGGAATGGCCGCTGCCATCCAGTATTTGTCTGTAATGCCGACCCAGCCGCCGGTGGACTGGAAGGTGACAGGCGGCTTGTCCTTCTTGAAATCGTCGTAGGTTGCATCCTTGAGCGCGCCGTTTGCCGCGCCCACGAAGCCCTCATGCAGCAGCCAGTAATGCTTGGTGTCCGGCACGCCGTCGCGGGCCACATAGCCGTACGGAAAAAGCCGAACGCCCCTGCCGCTGTGGTTCGCGACCGAATCCGCGACGGTGAACATGTATGAGTCGTCCACCGCGATTCTTCGCGTGAAGACGAGACCCTGGCCGTTATCCCAGCTGAGCGTTACAGGATGGCCAGGCGAAAGAGTCGATCCGGCCACGAGCTTCCAGGGCGTGTCTTCGCCAGGCACGGCCAGATGCGCGCGCGGCGCGCCGACGAAACCAAACACTGCGTAGTACGGATAGCGCGTGTGGACCGGAGAGAGCAGCGTGATCTCCGGGCTCTTCGGATTGACCTTCTCGTGATAGCGTTTGAGGCGGAGATCGTCGAAGCGCGCGCCGGTCAGCCGAAGCGATCCGTCGAGCGTCGGCGTGTCGATCCGGACGCGCGGTCCGGATTGCGCGAGCGCCTGGCCGCGCGACAGTTGCCCGGGACCGATCTGTTGTGTTTGTGGCGCGGATTTGGGCTCGGGCCGGCGCACGGCAGTTTGCGCGCTCTCCTTGTGCACGAAGGCGTGGCGGGCGCGTTCGGCCTGCATCTGCGGCTGCGCGACGAAGTATTCCCAGCCGAGCAGCACAAGTGCCGACAGCACGATGGCGAGGAGAAGGTTGCGGTTTTCCATCATTGGCGTGTCTGTCGAAGTGGTGGAACAGGGTCGAAACCGGATGACCCTCCAAGGACCGTGAAGGGATGGCATCGCGAGAGGCGGCGCAGAGCGAGGATCAGACCTCTCCAGGGTCCATGCGTGTTGAGTGCTTCCAGCGCATAGGTGGAGCAGCTGGGCGTGAAGCGGCACACATTGGGCAGAAGCGGTCCAATGAACCACCGATACACATGGATGGGTACAACGAGAAGAACAAGCGCCACCGCGCGAAGGACCTGGCCGAAGGGGTTATGCACCGGGGTTCTCTCCCGTCCGGGGGCGGCCGAGCCTCGCATGGGCCGCGCCGAGCGCGGATTTGAGGTCGCAAATCAGATCGCCGAACGGCCGGGCCAGCGTCTCCCGCCGCGCGACGAGAACATAGTCATTGCCGGGCAGCCCATAAAGGGGAAGCACCGCTTGGGCTGCCTCTTTCAGCCGGCGCCGGGCCCTGTTGCGATCGACGGCGTTGCCGATTTTGCGGCTGGCGGTAAATCCGGCACGGATCGCAGGCTGCCCTCCGGGCGCCGAACACAATTCGAGTATCAGTCCGGAGACCGTGCGACGGACCCCACGCGCCGCGCGCAGAAATTCTTGCCTATTCTTCAGTCGCCCGATTTTCGGCCTCCGGACCGGACAGGAAAGCCCCGGATCACGAGTGGCCGTCAGGCGGAGAGCCTCTTTCGGCCATGGGCGCGCCGGCGCGACAACACCTTTCGGCCTCCCACCGTGGCCATCCGGGCCCGGAAACCGTGCCGGCGCTTGCGCACGATTTTGCTCGGCTGATAGGTGCGTTTCATGCGTGGCTCCGGACGCGGGAAAGAGCCGGGTTTCTAGGGACGGGCCCCGGGCCTGTCAACCGCTGGCACTGCCTCCTCACCCGCGAGCCACGGGCACATGAGCAGCAGTCGGCATCTCCCGTCCAGGCAGAAGAAGAAATATATTGGGATCCTGGGATACCAGCGCGAGTCGGGACCGTGCCCGGACGAATGAATGAGAAATCGAGGCTGACATGGTCGCGCTGCGGGTAATACGCGGCGGAGCGGAGCCGGCGGTCACCCGGCCGGAAGCCGGGATTCCGGCTGGCGCCACCCCCCCGGGTAAGGCGCGCGGACAGAGGCTAAAGCGGGCTTCAGCGGGTTTTCAAAGGCGCGCGATGACAGGCTGGGGGCTTGTCGCGCACAGCCTCTCAGGGCGGCTGCTCCTGCTCACGATTCTTTATGTGCTCCTGACCGAAGTCTTGATCCTCCTGCCCACGCTCGGGCGCTATCATACAAGCCTCCTCGAATCCCGCATCGCAAACGCCGAAATCGCGATTCTTCCCTTCACCGAAAAGGGCGGAGAGCAGCTGTCGGAAAATCTGCGCCAGCAACTCCTGGCACGCGCGGGTGCTGCCGCCGTGATGCTTACGCGCCCCGATCAACGCGAACTGTTTCTCGCACACGACGAGCCGAGCCATTTCGATGTGACCATCGATCTCCGCGGACAGAACCCGCTCGCACAGATCGGCAACGCGCTGGATTGTCTGTTCGCGGGCGGAAACCGGATCCTGCACGTCGTTTCGGCGACACGAATCCTGCACGCACAGACCGTGGAACTGATTACCGGTGAAGCGCTGATTCGTGCAGATCTGCTCGCTTATGCGGGTCGTCTGGTGCTCGTTGCACTTGGAATTTCGCTCGCAACCGGCGTGCTCGTCTTTCTGAGCCTTTATGCCGTACTGGTACGTCCCATGGGGCGGCTCACCCGCGCCATGGTGCGCTTCCACGAAAACCCCGAGGATGCGAGCCGGATCGTCACCCCATCGGAACGGCGCGACGAAATCGGGCAGGCCGAGCGCGAACTCGCCGCGATGCAGCGCGACATCCTTGGCTATCTGCAGCAGAAGGCGCGGCTCGCCGCGCTCGGCAGCGCGGTGGCCAAAATCCAGCACGACCTTCGCAACATTCTTTCCAGCGCCCAGCTCGCCTCCGACCGCCTTTCGCGGGTCGAAGACCCCGTTGTGAAGCGGCTCGCGCAGCGGATCGTCACGTCGCTCGATCACGCCGTAACACTTGCGACCCGTACCATGCGTTTCGGCCGGGCCGACGAGCACCCACCGCGATTGGAACGATTCCGGCTTGCCGCGCTCATCGATGAAGTGGGGGAGGCGGCGATTGCGGGCGAACCGAGCGAAGCCACCGTGGTATTCGAGAACTGTATCGATCCCGCACTCGAAGTCGTGGCCGATCGAGAGCAGCTCTTCCGGGTTTTTCTCAATCTCGTCCGGAATGCTGCGGAAGCGGTCAAAAATGGGGAACGCGGTTACATTGCCGTGAGTGCTGCGCGCGGGGAAGCTGATTTGTCCGTGCTGGTCGGCGACAACGGACCAGGGATTCCGGAGCCCGTGCGCGAAAAGCTTTTTCATCCTTTCGCCGTCTCGACGCGTTCGGCTGGCGCGGGCCTCGGGCTCGCGATCGCGCGCGATCTTGCCCGTGCCCATGGCGGGGACGTCACACTCGAATCGACCGGCGAATCGGGTACGCGCTTCCGTGTCGCGGTCCCTGTGCGGAATATCGCGTAATTGGGCTGGGATCCGAAAACCTATCTCGCCTTCGCCGGCGAGCGCACCCGCGCTGCCGCCGAACTACTCGAGCGAATCGAACTGGCATCACCGCGCCGAATAGCGGATCTGGGTTGTGGGAGTGCGAATGCGACGGCACTGCTGGCGGCGCGCTGGCCGGAAGCCGACATTGACGGCATCGACAATTCTCCCGACATGCTCGCGGTCGCGCGTCAAACGCGTATTGGCGCGCGCTGGATCGCCGCCGATATCGCCGACTGGAATCCGGACAGGAGCTACGATCTCATCTTTTCCAACGCGGCATTGCACTGGGCGCGCAATCACGAGACGCTGCTGGCGAGGCTCGTTTCGTTTCTTGCGTCGGACGGAGTCCTGGCCTTTCAGGTTCCGCGCAACTTCGATGAACCAACCCACACGATTGCGGAAGATCTTGCGAAAGAGCCGCGCTGGGCGGGAAATCTCGCCGCATCCCGCGAATGGTGGACTGTTCTCGCGCCCGAATCGTATTACGCCATTCTCGAACCGATCGCGGCTAGGCTCGATCTGTGGGAAACACGATACCTTCAGCAGCTGAAGGGACCGGATGCCGCCTATCGCTGGGTGCTCGGTACGGGCCTGCGGCCTTACGTTGATGCACTTGCGGGCGAGGACCGCGACGACTTTCTTGCCGAATACCGCACCCGTGCGGCGCGCGCCTATCCGCAGCGTGCGAATGGCGTCACGCTGCTACCTTTCAAGCGCCTCTTCTGCGTTGCGGTCAAACGATGAACCGGAGAGCAGTTCCGATATAAGTGCTCACTGCAGGGGAAAGCCGTCGCGCGCCGCGTCGAGTTCGCGGTATTCCGCCGCTACGGCGTCCCACATCTGCGCCACTTTCAGCCACTCGGTCTTCAGTCGGTTGTCCCCTGTCAGCAGCGCCTTTTCGCGCGCCTCCACCGCCTGGCGCAAAGCGTGTTGAATACGATTTTGCATATAGCCCCCCGACATCCTCAGATTATAGATCTTTCCGTCTGCCGGCTATCGGTTTTTGTATTACAGGCTGTGTTCGGGGCTCGGTCTGCGACGGACGGGTTGGCTTTCGTGCAACTCAATCCAGCGGCGCGAAGGCGCTGGTCGCGAACCTATTCGAGAGCCGCACGCGGATCATGCAGGAATTCAGCAACGCCGGCCGCACGAATTGCGTCAGGAAAATATCGATGCACGGGACCGGCCGCTGGTGCTTTCAGCGGGGCCGGTTCTCTGGGTCGCGTTGCCGTTGCTCGCGATTGCCGTCGTCGTAGTGGCCGGAGTTCGCTCATTGCTGCTGCGGGGTTCTTTGCACCGGCGGCGTGGCTGCGCCGTCGCCGCAAACTGGGCCGGCGCCTCGGCGTAAGGCGCGGCCCGACATTCTCCTGCGCAACTCTCTGCAATAATGGCGATGAGGCTGGCGGCGTGAGCGGCGCAAGTAACCTGAAGATCCCCTGACGGCGGCTCGCCGCCAGCCCGCTTCTATGCGTCCGGACAGGGACTCGAACGCGGCATTTCGCTCAGTAGGTAAATCTCGCGAGCAGGCCGAGGGCCGCATATACCCAGAAGAATCCGGCTGCCACGATGACGAGCAGCAGCATCATGCTGCCAATATCCCTGGAATCGCCGGTGCGAACGCGCGAAAACCGGCTGCCCATCAAAATGAGAATGAGCAGCGCGAGCGGTGCGCCGATTGATTCCAAAGGATTGCCGAAATCGGGCATTCTTGCCGCTCCCTGTCGACGAAATGCCTACCGAGTGGCGGAACGTTAGCCTTTCAGGCCATGCCAAAGCGTAAACGCGAGCCTTCGATTCCCACCCCACATTTCAACGCATTGGCAAATCTTCAGCGGGCTGTCGCGATATAGGGAAGCGAGCGGAGCTGGCCCGCATCGTCCATTCCGTAGCCGACGATGAACTCCCGGACGTGTGCGAAGCCGGCGAAGTCGGCCGTGAGGAGAGCGTCTTCGCGCCGCTTGTCGACCGCGACCACCGTCGTGATCTTGCGCACGCCGGCGCCGAGCGCGAGATCGCGGCCCTTTGCAAGCGTGTGGCCTCTGTCGAGCACGCCGTCGATGAGAAGCACATGCCGCCCGCTGACGGCACCGCCGGGCTCCATGAGAATGCGGACGTCGTTTTGCGGGACGCGCGTGTCGCCGTAGGAGCGTAGTTGCAGGAACTCGATCGGAAGAGACAGTCCGCACCCGTCGAGCGCCCGCAACAGATCGGCCGCGAACACGAAGGCGCCAGTCAGAATGGGCAACGCCTGATCGGGCGGATCTGGCATGGCTGAAATCTCCTCAGCCAGTGAAGCGACACGCGCATGGATTTCGGATTCGGAAAACAGCACGCGAAGTTGCCGGCGGTCCGTCACTCCTGGCCCGCAAAACCGAGTTGGACCTCGCGCGCGCCGGCCGGGGGGCTCGGGATTCGCGCAGAGAAGCCCAGGATTTGTCCGGGCTTGAGGATCCGCTGCGGCGGGCGAACCGTCCAGTGATAGAGTTCGCGCCGAGCGCCGTCGGTAAGCGCGACCCGCACAGGCGGGACAACAAGGTCATGTGCCGATCTGTTGACGAGTTTGCCCGTGACGATCCAGACGGGCTGTCCGTTCGCGGTCTCGCGGCGGTAGCTGGTGTTGTCGATCGAAAGGCCGTGCGCGTTTAACGCTACACCGAAGGTGGCGAAGATGGACGACGATTGCGGCCACAGTGTTGCAATGTCTTCGCGAAATCGAAACGTTGTCCAGCCGATCAGACCGATTACCACGGCAAGCGTCGTCCAGCCCGCAAGAAGCCCGAGCCGTTCCGCCCAGGAGCGTCGGGTGCGCTGCGGCTTACCCTCATCTGCCGCGGTCGAACGGTTGAAGGAGGCGAAATCGGCGGAACGGGATTCGGCCTGGACTGCTGCGGCCGCTACCGGCGGAGATTCATGTTCCGGCTCCGGCGCAGTCTGGTGCCAGATATGGCCGCATTTTGCGCAGCGCACCTTTCGGCCTTCGCGCGGAAACTGCGCCGGGTCCGTCTGATAGCGCGTCTGGCACTCGGGGCAGGTCAGGATCATGACGTTGTCCGAAAATGGCGCAACCGCAGATCGCCTGCAAGATCGGTGCTCAGCTAGAACCGGTCCTTGCGGGCGCGCATTTCCGCGAAAACGTCGACGTCGCTCGCGTCCGGCATGTTCATGGTGCGGCGGATCTCTGCGGAATGGGGCCGCAGGAACGGATTGGTGCGCTTCTCAAGATCGATTGTGGAAGGAATGGTCGGTTGTCCGTCTGTGCGAAGCCTCTCGACGTCGCCCATGCGGGTCTTCAGATCGCTATTGTCCGGTTCGAGCGTCAGTGCAAAGCGGCCATTGTTCAGCGTGTATTCGTGGCCGCAATAGACTCGCATCGAATCGGCGAGTTTCGCGAGCCTGGAAAGACTGGCCCACATCATCGCGGGCGTGCCCTCGAACAGCCGGCCGCAACCCATGGCAAAAAGCGTGTCCCCGGTGAACACCGCCTCATCTGCTTCGAAGGCGAACGCGATATGAGCGCGGGTATGAGCCGGAATTTCTAGCACCTGCGCCGAATGCGAGCCGAGCGCAAACCGCGAGCCTTCCTCCACGCCGACGTCGAGTGCGGGGATTCGCGCGCGGTCCTTTTCGGGTCCCACGACGGTGGCGCCAAATTCGGTCTTGAGGGCCGAATTCCCACCCGTGTGGTCGGGGTGATGATGGGTATTCAGGATGTGCGTCAGCCGCCAACCCCGTGCTGCGAGCGCCGCCTTTACGGGCGCGGACTCCGAAGGGTCCACCACAGCGCAGAAATCCTCGCCCCGGTCGCGCAGCAGATAGGCGTAATTGTCCTTCAGGCAGGGAACGGGTTCGATTTCGAGCCGGGTCATGGCGCTTCTCCAAGAGGGACATGTTAGCAAGCTGCCGCTACGGGTTGAACGGGCTATTCCTTGGGTCTAGGCAGGTATCATGCAGCCCGGTTCGAAGGACCCGCAGTCCTTTTACGAGGAGCCGATTGGGCAGGTCACGCGCCGGACAATTTTCCGGCGGGTCCGGCTGGCGTGGCCCAATGTCCGCGGACTGCGCGTCCTTGGTTATGGATATGCGCTCCCATACATGCGGCCGTTTGCCGGCGAGGCCGAGCGTGCTGCGGCGCTCGTTCCGGCGCAGCACGACATCAGTGCCACTGATCTGCGCTCCGTCGCCCGGGGCGACGAGGACGCCTGGCCATTCGTCGATTCACTGTTCGACCGGATACTCGTCGTGCACGGGCTCGAATGCGCCGAATCCGTGCGTCCGCTGTTGCGTCAGATCTGGCGCGTGCTCGCGCCGCAAGGCCGGCTCATCTGCGTCGTTCCCAACCGCGCCAGTCTCTGGGCGCAGGTCGAGCGAACGCCATTCGCGCATGGCCGGCCGTTCAGCCGGAGCCAGCTGGAAAAGCTGATGCGCGATTCCATGTTCGTACCGGAGCGCTGGGACTCGGCGCTGTTCTTTCCGCCCGTCCCTTCGAGAAGGCTGGTGCGCAGCGGCGTGGCCTGGGAGCGCGTCGGTCGCACCGCCTGGCCGAGACTTGCCGGGGTGCACATCGTCGAAGCGACAAAATCGCTGTACGCGATGGCCGTCCCCGGGAAGTTCCGCATCCGCAAGCGCGTCCTTGCAGCCGTCGGAAGGTGACCTTATTCCGCGGGCGCTGCCGCAGTGAGCATGAAGATTGCGCCTTCGGCGAGCAGGTTGGGTCGCCAGGCGGCGTGCATGCGGCGCGTGCGGCCCTTGGTGTCGATGGCAAACGCCTGTTTGACAGCCGCACCACATTCGCTCGCCAGTGTCGTGAAATCACCGATCGTGCAAAGGTGGATGTTGGGGGTTTCGTACCAGCGATAACCGAGCGTCGCTGTCTTGGGCATGCGCCCTGAAGCAAACAGCGAAAGCCGGATTCGCCAATGGCCGAAATTCGGGAAGGAGACGATCGTGTGACGTCCGATCCGCAGGAGCTGCGCCAGGACGGCGCGCGGCGAGCGCGTGGCCTGGATGGTCTGGCTGAGAATGACCACGTCGAACACGGCGGAGGGATAATCCGCGAGATCGGTATCGGCATCGCCCTGGACGACCGACAGACCGCGCGCCACGCAGGCGTTGACGTTGGACTGCGACAGCTCGACGCCCCGTCCGTCCACCTGTTTTTCGCGCACCAGATATTCGAGCAGGCCGCCTTCGCCGCAGCCGACATCGAGCACGCGCGATCCGGCGGGAATTAGCGCCGCAATGGCCACGAGGTCGGGACGCAGCGGCTTCATGGAAGGATCAGGAAATGCCTTCCTGCCCGGCGACGGAGTTCAGGAATCCGCGTACCGTTGCGAACATCTCGGGTTCGTCGAGCAGAAAGGCATCGTGGCCTCGATCGGTGTCGATCTCGACGAAGCTGACGTTCATTGCCGCGGCATTCAGCGCGTGCACCACGCGCTTGCTCTCGGATGTGGGAAACAGCCAGTCGCTGGTGAAGGAGATGATGCAGAAGCGGGTGCGCGAGCCGCGGAAGGCTTCGGCCAGCACACCGCCATGCTTAGCCGCGAGATCGAAATAATCCATCGCGCGGGTGATGTAGAGGTAGGAATTTGCATCGAAGCGGTCGACGAAGGTGATCCCCTGATGATGAAGATAGCTTTCGACCCGGAAATCCGGTCCGAAGGCAAAGGAAAACGCGGCGCGATCCTGAAGCGTGCGGCCGAATTTCCGCTGTAGCGCCGATTCGGAGAGATAGGTGATATGCGCGGCCATTCGCGCCACGGCGAGCCCCTTCGCCGGCCGGGTCCCGTGAAGCGGGTAGGCTCCATCCTTCCATTCGGGATCAGCCATGATCGCCTGGCGTCCGACTTCGTGGAAGGCGATGTTCTGGGCCGAGTGACGCGCGGCTGCTGCGATGGGAACTGCCGAAATCACCCGCTCGGGAAAACTCACGGCCCATTGCAGAGCCTGCATGCCACCCATGGAACCGCCAAGCACGCAAAGGACCCGTTCGATGCCCAGAGCATCGAGCAGCATGGCCTGGGCGCGCACCATGTCGCGAATGGTGATCAGCGGAAAGGACAGCGCGTAAGGCTTGCCCGTGGCGGAATCGTTGTCGGCGGGCCCCGTCGATCCCATACAGCCGCCGATCACATTGGGACAGAGAACGAAGAACCGGTTGGTATCGATCGGCTTGCCGGGGCCGATCATCAGGTCCCACCAGCCGCGCTTGCCGGTCAACGGATGACGGCTTGCAGCGAACTGGTCGCCTGTCAGGGCATGACAGACGAGCACGCAATTGTTCCGGGCCGCATTTGGCGCGCCGTAGCTCTTGAAGGCGAGGGTAAAAGGCGAGAGCTCGCGCCCGCAATCCAGTATCAGCGGCTGAGACGGGCCAAAGCTGATCGCCTGGCCGGCATCGGCACCTGGTGCTGCCAGGGGACGCAGGAAGCGCGGGACTGCGAGATCAACCATCGCGGACTTTCCAGGCTGTCGGCCACGGTTCGACCGACGGGTTGATGGTCGACGGTGCGGATACACTGCCAGTGCCGACGCTTTGCTTTCGCAAGGCGGGACCATTATATCAATGACCTTTCCGGTACACCGGTCGTGCATAGAAAGCAGCCCGAGCAACAGAACATGCGCCCAGGCTTAAGCGACAGGACGCGCCGCGATGTCCCCAGCCTGGATTGCGAGATTCATGATCTTCTGAAGCATCGGGCCGAGCTCGACGCCGCGGAAGCCGATGGCGCGCGCGTTCCGGCACCGCTGCGCGCCGCACAGACAGCGCGAATTCTGCGCACGATCCTGTCGCGGCATTCCGGAAACTTTCCGCCGCGCGCGCTCGTCCACATATGGTCCGACATCCTGTTCGCGTCCGACAGGCAAACGACGCTGCATGTCTTCGCGGGCGAGGACGCGTCGGGCTTCCGCGATCTTGCGCGCGTGCATTTCGGGTCGATGCTGCCCATTGTGTCTCATATGTCGACGACGGCGATCATGCATGCCTGCGCAGATGACCGGTCTGCGCTCGGTATTGTGCCGCCGCCAGAGAGCGTGGAAAGCGGTCAGGCGTGGTGGGAACAACTGGCGCCCCTCGGTCATCCCGGTCCGCGCATTGCGCAGTTCTTGCCGTTCCTGCGCAACGATCCCTCACCCATGCCCCTGCCGCAGGGCTATGTGATCGGCACCATCGAACAGGAATCAACCGGCCACGACACCACTTTGCTCCGCCTCGAATGTCATGCCGGAGCGAGCCGCGCGCGGCTGCAATCGCTGCTGCGTCAGGCGGGCTTTCACGCGCAAATCCTCGCCGGCAGCCGGGAAGCCGCAATGACTGTGGCAACGCGCCTGCTGGTCGCCAACAAGGGATTCGTGGCGGCTGACGACGAGAGGCTTCCCACGTTGGCCAAGCTGGCTGGCGAAGCAATCGAAAGCGTGGCGCTGGTCGGCGGATATGCCGATCCTGTTGAGACCGCTTGCCCGGCATGAGCCCTGAGCCGAAACCGGGTGTCCTCGATATTTCGCCTTACGTCGGCGGACGCGCGCCGTTGGGCGAAACTGAAACCGGCTTCAAACTTTCCTCGAACGAATCGGCGCTCGGTGCGAGCCCCGTGGCCATCGCGGCGTACGAAGAAACCTGCGGCGAGCTTGCGCTCTACCCCGAAGGCAGCGCACGCCTGTTGCGAGAGGCGCTCGCGGAAGCTCATGGCCTTGATCGGGAGCTTATCGTCTGCGGCAACGGATCGGATGAACTGCTGTCGCTGCTTGCGCGCGCCTATGTGCAGCCAGGCGACGAAGTTCTGTTCACGGCCCACGCATTTATCGTCTACCGGATCGCCGCGTTGGCAAACAGTGCGGTACCGGTTGCGGTGCCCGAACGCGATTTCCGCGCCGATGTAGACGCGATGCTGGCCGCCATCACACCGCGCTCGCGCCTTGTCTATCTCGCCAATCCCAACAATCCGACGGGAAGCTGTCTTTCGGGTTCGGAGGTGCGGCGCCTGCATAGCGGCCTGCCGGCATCCACACTCCTCGTGATCGACGCGGCCTATGCGGAATATGTTTCCCGCGCCGATTACGAAACAGGCGCGGAGCTCGTCTCGTCATACGACAATGTCGTGATGACGCGCACATTTTCGAAAATCCACGGGCTCGCGGGGCTGCGAGTGGGTTGGGCGTACTGCCCGCCGGCAGTGGCAGATGCGATCAACCGCGTGCGCGGGCCGTTCAACGTTTCAATTCCCGCGCAGCGCGCCGCCATTGCTGCACTTCGGGACCGCGATCATGTGGCGCGCTCCATTGCGCACAATGCGGAATGGAAAAGCTGGCTCATACGCGAAATTCGCGCGGCGGGCCTGCGTGTCGATGAAAGCGAAGGCAATTTCGTGCTGGTGCATTTCCGCTCGGCTGCCGATGCGGAGCGCGCCGATGCGTTCCTCGGCGAGCGGGGGTTTGTCCTGCGTCCGGTCTCCAATTACTGTTTGCCGCAGTGCCTGCGGCTGACGATCGGCAGCGCGGCCGCCAATCGCGGTGTGGTGGACGCACTCGTGGAATTCGTGCGGAGGCACGTGCGGTGAGTGCCGATTCGCGGCCGCTGTTCGGGAAAGTCGCCCTCCTCGGCATCGGCCTGATCGGCTCCTCGCTGGCGCGGGCGATGCGGCGTGCCGGACTCGCCGCGCACATCGCCGGTTTCGCCCACACGCCACAGACCCTTGAGAGGGCACGCGCGCTGGGCTTTGCCGATTCGCTGCACGACACGCTCGCACCGGCCGTACGCGAGTCCGATCTCGTCGTGCTTGCAACGCCGGTGGGCGCGTTCGGTGGCCTTGCGCGGGACATTGCGCCGCATCTGATGCGCGACGCAATCCTGAGCGATGTGGGCTCGGTGAAAACATCGGTAATCCGCGACGTCTCGCCATTCGTGCCCGACGGTGTCGATTTCATTCCCGCTCACCCGATTGCAGGAACCGAGCAGTCGGGCCCGGATGCGGGTTTTGCCGAATTGTTTGATGGTCGGTGGTGCATTCTGACGCCACTGCCCGACACCGATCCGGCGCGCGTCGAAACGCTGAAATCATTCTGGCAGCGTTGCGGCAGCCAGGTCGAAATCATGGACGCGCAGCATCACGATCTCGTGCTGGCGATCACCAGCCATGTACCACATCTTATCGCCTACAACATCGTGGGAACGGCCGACGATCTCGAAACGGTCACGCAAGGCGAGGTGATCAAATATTCGGCCGGCGGTTTTCGCGACTTCACGCGCATCGCGGCGTCGGACCCGACCATGTGGCGCGACGTGTTTCTCAACAACCGCGAGGCGGTGCTCGAAATGCTCGGCCGCTTCACCGAGGATCTCAGCGCGCTTCAGCGCGCGATCCGCTGGGGCGACGGTGACATGCTGTTCAACCTGTTCACGCGCACCCGCGCGATCCGCCGCTCGGTCGTCGATGCCGGCCAGGACAGCGGCGAGCCGAATTTCGGCCGTCCGCACGGCCGGACTTAGGGCGAAGGGTCGCGAGCGGTTTCGTCTTCCCGCCAGATTTCGTAATCGGCAAGCCCCGAGCCCATCAGGATCCGCAGTGCTGCGAGATCGACGGCTTCGTCGTCGAGCTGGTTTGTCTTATGGATGAGCGCGAGCTCGCCCTCGCTGTTCAGGTAGCGGATTTCATAGTTCGGCATTTTGGCGTCCCCGGTGCAACTGGCACCCCTCACTCACGGACGGTCCGAGCCTGATAACGCATCGTGGTGAGAATGTGACGGGAACCGTTGCGAATTGTCGCAGAGTGTGTCGCCAAAACCATCCGTACACGAACTCAATACAGCGCCCCGACTTTGCCCGCAGATGTGGCAGTCTGCGGCACACGGGTTAGCCGCAGGTTAACGGCTCCTGATGCAAACGTCGCCAGAATGTGAAGCGGCGTACCTCCTCCAACTTTTGTCAAATCTTCAAGCGCATGCGTGAGGCGCGCATCGCCGGGTTCGGCGTTTCGCAACTGCGGCGCGCCCGCGATCACAAGTGCGAGGCTTCCCGTGAGGCGATGTGCCGCATCGAGCGAAATCGCGCCACTACCTTGCGCCCGAATTTTGCCCCAGTTGACGTCGGCCCGGTCGAGACGCAACGCACCGTGACTGCGCCGCCATTTCTCCAATGCGCCGTCCCAGCTGTCGTTGCCGCCAAACAGAGGTGCGGATTCTCCGGCCGGAGTCAGCCGTGCCTGCACCAGGATGTGCGAGATCTCTGCCCCGAAGCCGGCGCGCAAATCGCGCGCGAGATGCAGGCCATCGGCGCTGAAGACGAGATCGATGGCGTCGTGTCCCGGCGACTTGCGAAAATGCAATTGCGCGCGTGCGCCCGAAAGCGCGCGCGAGCCGATCCCGTTGATATCGAGATCGAAGCGCACGAGCCGGGCTTGCGACGAAATCGCGCTCGCCTGCAGTGATCCCGGAACAAACGCGAAGTGGTGCGGCACGTGCTCCGCATCGATCCAGGAAAGTGTCTGCGAGCCCGCGGCCTCGTAGATCTGCTGGGCGCGGCCGAAAGTGAGTTCGTGCAGCGCGAAGCGCTCGGTGTGCCAGCGCGCGGGCCCGAAGGCGGTGCGCACCCCGATTGTGACATCTGTCAGGACCGCGTCCACGTTGAACGGAAACCCGCCGACGGACTCCGAAGCGAAACGCAAAGTTACGCCGGGCGCGATCTCGTGGCCATTCGACCGTCGGAGCCAGCTCTCAAGGCCGCCCGCGACGGATTGCCAGTGCGCACTCGCCGCGATCGTGAGCATCACTAGCACGATCAGCGGCGCATACAGGAACAGTCGGCTCGAATAGCGCATGGCACTCCGTAGTCGGTTCAGGAAATCTGCATTGGCGCCGTGCGTCCTTCGACAGGCTCAGGATGAAGAGACCTATAATTGCACTGGCGTTTGACAAAATTAATTCACCTCATGCTGAGCCTGTCGAAGCATAAGCCTGTCGCCCTTCGACAAGCTCAGGGTGAGGACTTTTATTCTCCCTCATGCTGAGCCTGTCGAAGCATGAGCCTGTCGAAGCACTTGGTATCTTGCTCCAGCACTCTACCCGCAACGGGAGAAACCACACGCAACACAGGTGTCGCAGCCTTCCTGCCGGATGAGTGCAGGCGAGCCACAGCGCGGACAGGTGCGGCCCCGCAACTCACCCGCGGCGATCGCGATTGCCTGCGGTGTCTGTGAGTCTGCGAGGCTTTCGCGCGGCGGCACGAAGCCGGTGGCGACGAGATGGCGCTCTATGACTTCGCCGATGGCGGCGAGGAGGGATGGCACATATTGGCCGTTCATCCACTGGCCGCCACGCGGATCGAACACGGCTTTGAGTTCGTGCACGACGAAGGAAACGTCGCCGCCGCGGCGGAACACCGCGCTGATCATGCGGGTGAGCGCGAGCGTCCATGCATAGGCTTCCATGTTCTTGGAGTTGATGAACACTTCGAAGGGCCTGCGCCGCCCGTCCTTCTCGAGATCGTTGATGGTGATGTAGAACGCGTGGTCCGAATCGGGCCACTTGATCTTGTAGGTCTGCCCAAGCAGGACTTCGGGGCGATCGAGGGGCTTCGTCATGTACACGACGCCGTCGGATTCCTCGAAGTCATGCGCTACGGCGACCGGCAGGGCGAGCGGTAGTGCCGGTTCCTGCGCCGCAGGCTCTGTTAAAGTCACCTCAGCGGAAGAGGAGACTTCGAGCACAGCGCCGCGAATATCGTTGGGCCGATACGTCGTGCAGCCCTTGCACCCCGATTCATAGGCTTTCATGTACACGGTCTTGAAATCCTCGAAGGAGATCGTGGCCGGCACGTTGATCGTCTTGGAGATCGAGCTGTCGATGTGGATCTGTGCCGCCGCCTGTACCCCCAGGTGATCCTCGGGCGCAAGAGTCTGCGCGGTCACGAAATACTCGGGCAGGTCTGCGCCCGCGCCGAACATTTCGTGGTATTTCGTCCAGGCGTAGTCCGCGACGGTTTCCACGCGGCGCGTTCCGTCGGGCATGAGCACATTGCGGGCGAAGTTATAGGCAAACACCGGCTCGATTCCGCTCGAAACGTTCTCGGCAAACAGCGAGATCGTGCCGGTCGGCGCGATGGAGGTGAGCAAGCCATTGCGGATGGCATGCGTGGCGATGTCGTCACGGATCGGCTGCGGCAGCGCACCTATATGCGGGGCTGCGAGATACGCATCGCGGTCGTACAGCGGAAAAGCGCCCTTCTCGCGTGCAATCTCCACAGAAGCCGCATAGGCCGAATGTGACAGCACCTCGAGCCACCGCCCGATCAGGCTCAGACTCTCCGGTCCGCCATAGCGCGCACGGCAGAAGATGAGCGCGTCGGCAAGCCCCGTAACGCCAAGCCCGATTCGCCGCTTGGCAATGGCCTCCTGCCGCTGTTCGGGCAGCGGAAAGCGGGAGATGTCGATAACATTGTCGAGCAACCGCACCGCCATGCCCACGAGCCGCGCGAGTTCCGCTTCGTCGAGGCGTGCGTCCTCGGCAAACGGATTGTGCACCAGCTTTGCAAGGTTGATCGATCCCAGCAGACACGCCCCGTAAGGCGGCAGAGGCTGCTCACCGCATGGATTGGTCGCGCGGATGGTCTCGCAATAGCCGAGATTGTTCTCGCGGTTGATGCGGTCGATGAAGATCACGCCCGGCTCGGCGTAGTCGTATGTCGCGCGCATGATGCGATCCCACAGCGCGCACGCGGGCAGGCTGCGCCAGACTTTGCCGCCGAACTGCAGCCGCCACTCGGAATCATTCTTCACCGCATCCATGAATGCGTCGCTCGCCAGCACCGAGAGATTGAACATGGCGAGCTGGCCGGGGATGCGCTTGGCGTCGATGAAGAGTTCGATGTCGGGATGGTCGCAGGCGAGCGTCGCCATCATCGCGCCGCGCCGCGAACCGGCCGACATGATGGTGCGGCACATCGCGTCCCACACGCCCATGAACGAGACAGGGCCCGAGGCGTCGGCGCCCACGCCCGCAACCGGCGCGCCCTTGGGCCGGAGCGTGGAGAAATCGTAGCCGATGCCGCCGCCCTGCTGCATGGTCAGCGCGGCCTCGCGCAAATGCGCGAAGATGCCGCCCATGTCGTCGGGAATCGCGCCCATCACGAAGCAGTTGAAGAGCGTCACGCTGCGCGCGGTGCCGGCGCCCGCAAGGATGCGGCCGGCCGGAATGAAACGGTGGCCGGCGAGCGCTTCGCCGAACGCGAGCGCCCAGCGCTGGCGCGTTTCGGGCGTCTCCGCTTCGGCGGCGGCGAGCGCGACACGCGCCCAGGTCTCGCTCACGTCGCGATCGATCGGCGTCCCGTCCGCCGCCTTGAAGCGGTATTTCATGTCCCAGATCTGGCGGGAGATATCGTTCATCGCGGGTCCGCCGATGGCTGATGGCTGTTAATAATGTTCTCATAATGTTCTATCGTATGGCCGCTCAAACAGCAAGCCAGAGTGCGCCAAATATAAGGGTGAGTAGCGTCAGCGGGGCACCGATCCGGAAATAATCCCAGAAGCCGATCGCAACCCCCTTCGTCGCTGCTTTCTGAACGACGATCAGATTCGCCACTGAGCCGAGCACTGTGAAATTTCCCGCGAGCGTCGAGGCCATCGCCACGGTGAGCCATGCGGTGTCACGGTCAGGCAGCGCATGGACGAACGGCCGCAGCACGAGAACGGCCGGCACATTGCTCACGAGGTTCGACAGCATGGCCGTCACCGCAGTCAGGACCGGAATCTGTTCGAGATGCAGCCGCCGGACGGCCGCGATGGCGGCAGGCGAGAGGAGTGTCTTCTCGAAACCCGCCACCACGACGAACAATCCCGCGAACATCACCAGCAGCGGCCAGTCTATCTCGAAATAGACCTTGGTGCTCTTGACGATCCGCGTGAGAAGAAGAAACGCGCCCGCGAGAATCGCCATCTTCGCGGGGGCGGCGCCAGCAAAGAAGAGAATGACAAGTGCCAATGTTACGAGAAGCGATTTGATCATCAGCGGCCTGTGAGAAGCGGCGCGCTCGGGAACGGCTGCGAGCCGCTCGTGCGACCAAAACTCGCGCGGATGAACGAGCGCGATCAGCGCGATGGTGAGCGCGAGCCCGACAAACGCGATCGGGGACAGCGCGGCGGCAAAGCTGCCGTAAGGGATGCGCGACAGGCTTCCGATGACGATGTTCTGCGGATTGCCGGTGATGGTGGCGGTGCTGCCGCAGTTCGAAGCCATCGCCACCGCGAGGAGATAGGGCACCGGGTCGCGCTTCAGCCGTGTCGTGACATCCAGAACCAGTGGGGCCAGCACGAGGCAGATCGTGTCGTTGACGAGAAAGGCCGAGAAGAGGCCCGAGGCGCACACGATGGCCGCCAGCAGCAGCAACGGATGGCGTGCATGTAGCGCGATCCAGTTTGTCGCCAGCCGGAAGAATCCGGACAGGCGCAGATTGGCGACGACGATCATGATGCCGAGCAGGAGCGCGAGGGTGTTGCCGTCGATGGCACGAAACGCCTCCGCCGGCGCGAGCACGCCGCAGGCGACCATGAGGCTTGCCCCAAGCAGCGCCGCGCCCGCGCGGTCGAGCCGGAAACCGGGCAGCTTGCCGATCGCGAGCACCAGATAGGTGCCCGCGAAAATCACGGTGGCAGCAACGACGACGAAATACACCTAAGCAACCTCCTTCCTCAGGAAAGTGATTTCTATTGCGTTTCGAACGGATAATGGCAGGTGATCCCGAATTTCTCTTCACGTCCCCCTTTCGGGTGAGTTCATCTCCTTGGGCTCGAAGATGTCCTGCATTGCGATGACTGACGCCTCCGTCGTTGCCACGAAATCGGCGTCATGGGCAGTGAACAGGACGGTGCCGTTCTGGCTCGACGTGCCAAGCAACCGGGCGAGACTGGTGCGTGCGGCCTGATCCAGCCCGTTGCTTGGCTCATCCAGAAGGAGCACGCGGGGGGCGCCGATCCAGGCTGCACACAGCATCATCTTCTTCTGGATTCCCAACGAAATTGCGTCAAAGCGGGTATCCAGATGCGCGGACAGCTCGAATTCTCCGATCAGCGCATGCACGTTTCCGCCGATTTTGGCCCGTTTGATAGAAGCGACAAACTGCAACAGCTCGTTTCCGGTCATGAAGGGGTAAATCGGGCTCTCGTCAGGCACGTAGGAAAGATGCTGCTTCGCTTCTTCGGAGGCCTGCATAAGACTGATGCCGTCGATCCATACCTCACCCGCATCCGCAACCTGCGCGCCCGCCAACAGGCGCAGCAGGGTCGATTTTCCGATCCCGTTCGGACCCTGCAAAGCATAGACACCGGCGCCCAGGGCGAGACTCGCCGAACGGAAGATCGCGTGCCGTCCATACGACGCTGCGAGCCCGTCGAAACGCAGCAAAATATCCGAGTTCATCGCGGCGTTGCCGCCATCGCGGCCACCGACCAAGACGCCGCCAGGATGAACCGATACAGCACCGCGTTGCGCTCTCCGAATGTCAGCGGCAGGCGCTGCAACGCCAGCAATGCCTGAAATGCCGCCGCCAGAACAAACAACACAAACAACGGCGAAAGATCATGCGCAACCAGAGGCCACAAGAGGATGCACAGCGGTGCAACGCCGAGCAGCAGTACAAACGCCGTATCGCGGGTCAGCCAATACCGGGGCGATATCGGCAGCGCGCCCAAATATGCCTGCATCGGCGCGTGCGCATCGCGAAGCGTTCGGTAAACGCCGCTCAGGATCAAGGAAATCGCGGCCAATGCCAGAATGACAGTGGGAAGGGAACGCGAATCGAAATTGAAAATCGCGATCAGGCGATCGACCGCCAGCGCCAGGACGATCGCCGTGTTCAAGCGTAACACGGCCGGTCCTGGACGCGCTGCCAAGGCTTTGCACTGGATAAGAAAGGGCGGCGAATAGTGGCCCAACACACGCGCGATCGATGACGTCCGCCGAATATTCATGAAGGTCAGCGACATCGGGTTGAAACGTTTTGCGGGCCCCCTAATCAACAGTCCCGCGATTGTACCGGCAAGCGCCAGCGCCAGCAGCGGCAAGCGCAGACCACCGACAGGCAAAACCAAACTCGATCCCAACGCAACATCAGCCAGAGCAATGCTAAGAAAAGCAATCGCGCGTCTTTCCAGCGCAACCATCTGCACGACACACGCCGAGCCCAACAGCACCCACAATGCGCAAACTCGAAACACCCTGTCTGGCGATTGCGTCGCTAAAGCATGCGCCGTTGCGATAAAGGCCGGAACGATTGCCAAAGTGTCTGCAACAATCAGCAAAGTCAGATCGACACCGAGGCACAAACTCTTCGACAACGGCAGAGTGGAGGCATAATCCATGAAGCCGCCACCGGAGTAGAGCCGACGCTGCGGTATGATCCATAAAAGTGCCGTCAGCTGCACCGCCAAAATGCCAACGAGTTGCCAAAGTAGATCAGGCTGGTGTGATATCACCGCTTCCAGCACCAGCGCCGGAAGGAAAAACAGCCCGACGATCGGCGGGCCAGGCACGATCAGACCGGCAATCAGGAACCACTGCCAATGCCGCGCTAATAGATCGCCGCTTGCACGAATGTACCAGCGCAGGCGCAGGCCGGTGAAAAGCAAGTACCTGGTAGCGTAGGTTTGTGCAAAGCTGCGCAAGGGGAAGGTGAAATTTGCCATCGAGTATTCCATGGCTGATCGGCGCTATACGTCCGTCATTACCTTGTGGTGAGTGGTTCTCCCGCCAACTGCGCGCGGGCCTCGCGGAGGAGTTCGGCGGTTGTTTGTTCGATGTGGGTTTCGAGGGTGTGCATGAACTCCTGGCGCTTCAGGCCGGCGGCGATTGGCGGCAGAAACTGCAGCACGATGCGCCCGCGCCTTTTCACAAACCCCGCGGGTCCGGTCCAGAACAGGCCGGAGTTGAGCGCCACTGGAATGCAGGGCTCGTCGAGGCGTTGATAGAGCGCGGCAACACCCGGTTTATAGTCGGGGCGTGAGCCGGGCTTCTTGCGCGTGCCCTCCGGAAAAATCACGACGCTCAGGCCCTGCTCCAGGGCGTGCCGCGTATCCTTGGTCATGCTGCGCAGCGCAGCGCCTCCGGCCTCGCGATCGATGGCGATCATGCCGACGCGGCGCGCGTACCAGCCGTAGAACGGAATGCGCATCAGTTCGCGTTTCAGCACGAACACGGGATCGCCGATCAGATAGAACAGCGCGACCGTGTCCCACATGCTCATATGCTTGGACGCCACCAGCGCGGGCGACCTGGGAGTCGCGCCCCGTACTTCGTAATCGAGGCCGTTGAAGATCTTGAGCCCCCAAAGAATGCCGCCGCACCACAGCCGGGCAGCGGTGACCGCGCCGCGGCGCGACACCGCGAGCGCCGGCAGAAACGCGATATGCAGCACGATACTGAGAATGACGAACCAGAGAAAGAAGATCGCCGAGCGCAGCCAGGTCATGAAGCGGTGGTGCGGGCCTGCGCTGTCTGCGTCCAGTGATGCGGATAGACGGTCCTGAGCGCGAAGCTGCCGAGGAATTTCGCATATTCGTATTGCAGCGCGCGGATCGCGCCGGGATCGAGCCACCAGCGTTTCGCGGTTGCGATTTCGGGAACGGGATAGGGAACGAGCTTCACGCCCGGCATGGCGGCAGAAAATTCCTCAAGGCTGCGCGGCATGTGATAATTCGCCGTCACAACAATGAGGCTATGGTAGCCGTGCGCGCGCGCCCAGCCCGCGGTCTCCATCGCGTTGCCATGGGTGTTGGTCGCAGCAAATCCCAGATCGACGCAGCAATCGAAGCGCGGGCCGCCATGGAGCAGCGGCTTGAGCAGCGACTTCGTCATGTACGGATAGACACCGGTGATGAGCAGCCGCCGGCCGATGCCGTGCTCGAACAGAGCCACTGCCACGTCGAGCCGGTCCTCGCCGCCCGTGAGTGCCACCACCGCATCGGCATGCACCGCACGGGGCGCGGCGGTGGGGAGCTTCGCGACGAACACCGCGAAGCCGACAAGATACAGGGCAAAAAGAGCAAAGGCTGAGCGCCAGAACATTCGATCTGCGGCCGAACTCTGCAAAGCTTCCACTGTCCCTCCGACAGGCGCGCGAAGGCGCGCGGTTTCAGTCTACTCCATTCCGCTCCGCTTCAATAGTTGCGGGCCAGTGCCGCGAGGACGGAAATCCGCGCGGTGACGAGCGCGATGATTCCGGCCGCCGCGGGAACGAGAAGCAGCCAGGGAAGCTCCGCAAGCCCCAGACCGAGTGGCGGCAGAAAGGGCACCGGCGCAAGGCCCGCGCCCTCCAGTCCGGCGGCCAAGACGAACACGGCGGCGGCCAGCACGGTTCCGAGTGCAGCAGCTGCGAGCGCCGACGCAAAATAATGCCATTCGAAGGCGCGCGCGATGAAGCCCGCGCGCGCGCCCATCTGGTGAAGCAGGGACACGATGGGCTGGTGACCCGCGAGACCGGCGCGTGTCGCAAACGTGACGGTGGCTGCGGTGCCGAGCGCGATGAGCGCGAGAATGCCGCACGCCGACCAGATGACGTCATCGGCCGCACTTTGGAGACGCATCGTCCATGACGAATGGTCGTCCAGGAGCGAATCGGGCGCGACCTGTTTCAACCGCTTCGCCAGACCAGCAAGATCAATGGCGGCGCCGGGTGTGAGTGTCGCATCCACGAGCCGTGGCAACGGAAGCTCCTTCGGCAATACGCCCGTGCCGAGCCAGGGAGCCACGAGCGCGCGCGTGTCGGAGTCGCTGACTGGCTCTGCACGAGCGATACCGGATGTGCCGCGCAGCAGCGAAAGCGACGCGTCCACCTCGTTTTGCCAGCGCGGCTCGATCGCACCCCTTTCGGGCGGAAGAATTTGTACGGTGATTCCCGACGCGAGTCCCGCGCGCCACCCTTCGGCGGTGCGCGCGGCAATGAGCGACGCGCCGACCGCAAGGGCCGCGAGAAATGCCATCACGCCAATGGCAAGGTCGAGCGGAGCCGCGCCTTCCCAGCGCGGCATGATGCGGCCTGGGCGCTGCGCGCTCATGCGTGCTGCAGCCGCATTTCGACCAGCCGGCCGTCGACGAGCCGCATCTCTCTGGCACGTGTGCTTTCGAGCAGCGAGCGATCATGCGTTGCGATCAGGACCGTGGTGCCGAGCCGATTGAGCTCCACGAACAGGCGGATCAGCCGCTGCGCCATGTCGGGATCGACATTGCCCGTCGGCTCGTCGGCGAGCAGCAGATCCGGGCGCCCCACCACCGCGCGCGCGATCGCGACGCGTTGCTGTTCACCGCCCGAAAGGATTGGCGGTTCCGCGTCGAGTTTTTCGCCGAGCCCCACCCAGCCAAGAAGTTCTTCCACATCGCGCGCGAAATTGTGGACGCTGCGCCGGGCGAGGCGCAGCGGCAGCGCGACATTGTCGAACGCCGACAGGTGGTCGAGCAGTCGGAAATCCTGGAACACCACGCCGATTCGGCGACGCAGGCCGGGAAACCGCGAGCGCCGTGTCGTGGCGAGGTCGCAGCCAAACAGCGTGATCAGCCCGCGCGTGGGCGGCTCCGCCAGGTACATGAGCCGCAAGAGCGTCGATTTGCCGGCGCCCGAGGGGCCGGTGAGAAACGTGAATGAGCCCGCATCAAGGCGGAAATTCACATCGCGCAGAACCTCCGGTCCTGCGCCGTAGCGCATGCCCACATTGTCGAACTGCAGCATCGCCCCTCGACCAGGCGCCGAGCGCTTCCCGCGCGACGCTCACACCGCGAATATCTGAGTCACACTCAGCCGACAAGGCAGAGCCTCCCGAAAACACGGCCAATTCTGCCGTTGCAGGCATGTCACAGGCCTCCCCCGTTCCGGCGGGGCGGCGTGGACGGGCGCGCATCATTTCCTATAGTTCCGAGTCGCGCCGTCGCACTGTAAGGGAGCCGACCGCTTCGGTGCCGAGGCGGAGAACTAATCCTTGAGGGCGTGCCGACTGCGAAGGGTGCGCGCGTTGAGGCCGACAATGTTAGCGGTGCGTCTGGTCTGAAAAGGGATGCGCGGTGGTTGCCCCCTACACCGCCTTCGGCGGTTCCCCTCGCCCGCCTGGCGGCGGGGCAGGAAGGCGCCGGTGCTTTTCCTCCCCCACGCGAAACGCGTGGGGGAGGGGGACCGCGAAGCGGTGGAGGGGGCACTTCGTCCGAAGTAATTATGCGCCTTCGTCTGAAAGCCCGATGAACCTGCGCTGGTATCTGCGGCGTCTTGCGGCCATGGGGCCGCGCGAAATCGCGACGCGTGTCGCGGACCGTGCGCAAGAACACGACTGGCGTCAGCGATACTTCGAAACCGGAAAAGCACCCTTCACGCTCTGCGCGAAGCGGAAGTTTGTGAGTGGCCTTTCGCGCGCCCGCGACGGCGAGGCACCGGAACACGCACGCGAGCGACTCCTCCGGGTCGCGGAGAAATTGCTAGACGGCAAATATCCAACTTTCGCGATCCAGCGAACTGATGTGACTTCCGACGTCGACTGGTTTCTCGATCCCAAAACGGGCGCGCGCGCGCCGACCGACGATTTCACCTTCGACATTGGGTTCGTGGGCGGTGCGCCCGCGTTCGACACCAAATATATCTGGGAGCTGTCGCGCCATCATCAAACGACTCTGCTCGCGATGGCGTACTGGCTCACCGGCGAAGAACGCTATGCGCGCGCCGCGGCGGCGCAGATCCAATCCTGGATCGGGGCCAATCCGTTTCTCGCCGGAATTCACTGGGCGAGCGGCATCGAACTCGGCCTGCGGCTCATCGCGTTTGCCTGGACGCGCCGGCTGCTTGCGGACTGGCCGGAGGTGAGCACTCATTTCGAGGACAACGAGGACTTCGCCCGCGCGGTCGTGCTGCATCAATGGTGGCTGGCAAACCGGCGCAGCCGCGGCTCTTCGGCCAACAATCACCTCATCTATGAGATGGCGGGACTCTACGTCTCGGCGTCCTGCATGTCCTGGCATGCGCGCGCCGCTCACTTCCGCGATCACGCCGCAGCGATTCTGGAATGCGAATTTCCGCGGCAGATTTTTGGGGAAGGCTACGCCCGCGAACTCGCCTCCGATTACAACGGCTTCGTTCTCGAGGCGCTTCTGGTTTGTTTGATCGAGGGCGTACTCAGTGGACATCCAATTGGGGCCGGCGCTCTGGATTGCGCGCGACGCATGTTCGCGTGGCTCGCGAAGAATTCCGATTGCCGCGGAGATCCAGCGCGCCAAGGCGATAGTGACGAAGCCTCGGGCCTGCTCCTCGATGCACCCGACTACGACCGCTGGCACGATCTCGCCTATGTAGGAGAGACCTGGTTTGGAAGCACGCCGCGGGAAGCCTCATCGTTGCGCGGCTGGCTGCTCGCTCCGCTCGCGCAAAATGAAAGCCCGCACACACCAAACGTGTCATCCCCGCGCAAGCGGGGACCCAGTTCGCCGATCTTTCCGGGAATGGCAGCAGAGGAAGTGCCCAACGATTCCGGTCTCGTTGTCCTCCGCGCACGCCGCGGCACGCATGAGGAAATCTGGTGCGCTTTCGACGCCGGACCGCTCGGTTATCTCTCGCTGGCCGCGCACGGCCATGCCGATGCGCTCGCGATCGAGCTGCGCTATGGCGGCCTGCCCGTTCTGGTGGATCCGGGCACGTATGCTTACGCCGGCCCATGGCGGGAATATTTTCGCTCCACCGCTGCGCACAATACGATCGAACTCGACGGCCGCAGCCAGTCTGAAAGCGGCGGCCCGTTCCTGTGGACGCGCCATGCCCGCACGCGGCTTCTGGCGGTCGACGGCCTTGCGGAGGACAGTCCCATCGCGCGCGCGGCAGGCGAGCATGAGGGCTATGCGCGCACGCGTTTCCGCGGCCGCCACCGCCGCGACGTCGAACTCGACCGGCGGGCGGGCACGCTCAGGATCGCAGACACGGTGAGCGCCGCGCGCGCCGTGCGCCTGCGCATGTTTTATCACTTGCATCTCGATATCGGCTGCGCGCTCTACGGCCACACGGCCGAGCTTGCCCGCGGCGGCGCCACCATCCGGCTTGCGCTTCCGGAGGCGCTCGCATGGCGCGCGGTTCGCGGCTCTGACCGCCCCGGTCCCGGCTGGTACTCGCCCGCCTTCGACGTGAAAGTGCCCGCGACCGTGCTGATCGGAGAGACCACGCTCGAGGGCGCGCTCGTCCTTGAAACGCTGGTGCGCTGGTCTCCGTGAAGGAGCTGATTACTTCCCGGCTGCGGTGACGCGCCAGACGGCGCGGCCGACATCGTCGGCAATGAGCAGGGCGCCGGATTTGTCGACGGCAAGCGCGACCGGGCGGCCATGCGCCTTGTCGCCCTCGACAAATCCCGTCACCACGTCTTCCGCCATGCCGGCGGGCCTGCCGTTCGCAAAGGGCACATAGACGATCTTGTAGCCATTGAGCTTTTCGCGATCCCAGCTGCCGTGTTCGCCCACGAAGGCGCCGCCGCGGTAATGCGCAGGCAAATTCGTGCCGGTGTAAAAAACAAGTCCGAGCGGCGCCACGTGGCTGCTGAGCGCGTAGTCCGGGACGATCGCCTTGGCCACGAGGTCGGGCCGCTGCGGCATCACGCGCGGGTCGAGATGCTGTCCGTAGTAGCTGTAGGGCCAGCCGTAAAAGCCGCCGTCCTTCACGGACGTCATGAAATCGGGAACGAGGTCGGGTCCGAGTTCGTCGCGCTCGTTGACCACCGTCCACAACACATGCGTCGTCGGTTCGAAGGTGAGGCCGTTGGGATTGCGCAGGCCCGTGGCGTAGAGCCGGTGCGCGCCGGTCGCGCGGTCGATCTCCCAGATCGCGGCCCGCTCCTTTTCCGCCTCGATTCCGTTTTCGGTGATGTTGCTGTTCGATCCGACGCCGGCATAGAGCTTTTTGCCGTCGGGGCTCGCAGTCAGACTCTTCGTCCAGTGATGATCGATCGGGCCGCCGGGGAGATCGCAGAGTTTCACGGGCGCCGGATCGATATGGATTTCGCCGGTCCGGTACGGAAAGCGCAGCACCGCATCCGTATCGGCGACGTAAAGATCCTGACCTACCAACACAACACCAAAGGGAGACTTCAGATGAGCGATGAACACGCTGTGGAAGGTCGGGACACCATCCCCTTTCGTATCGCGAAACAGCAGGATGTCGTTTGGCGCCTTCACGCTGGAATGCGACTGCTTTTCGATCCAGTTCATCACGATTTCTTTCGGACGATGGACCGGCGCTGGCGGGCCCTGGGTTTCGGCCACCAGCACGTCGCCGTTCGGCAGCACATATAGCGAGCGCGGATTTTTGAGACCCGTCGCGAATGCCTTCACCGCGAGACCGGCAGCGGCCTTCGGCGTGGCATGACCCCAGCCGATGTTCGTCACCACATGCATGGGCGGGAAGAGATACTGATGGATCGGCGGCAGATACGGATGGGGACCGATCTGTTTCCTCGGATCCATCGGCGCAGGGCCGCAGGCAAGAAGTCCCGCGCAGGCAAACAGAAGAACGTGCCGGGCTCTCACGGCCGTTCCGTTTCCCGCACGCCGACGCGGTGGCGGTACACCATGGCCCAGCCGTTCCAGCCGGTGACGATGAGGAGCAGGACGACGATGCCGGAGAGAATGACGCCCGTCGGCACGACAGAAGTGTAGGCATCGCGGCTGTGGATCAGAACATTCACGATCGAGAGGATGAGCGCCAGTGCGTTTCCAAGCCCGTGAATCCAGGCGTTTCCGAGAGCGCGAATGCGCGGCTCGCTGAAGAAATCGATGAGCCCCGCGATCGCGGCGAAGAAGGCGACGATCAGTCCCGCCACCAGAATCCACGCCGACATGTTCGCCCACTGCATATCGTAGGTCTTCGCGTACACGACATCGGTGACGAACGCGGCGATGAAACAGGCGATGGGGAACGGCACCAGCATCGGATGAAGAGGATGTCCGGCAATGCTGGCCGTCGAGCGGGGATTTCCCGGCATGTTGGGATCATTTGCGAAGTTCGCGCGGCGGGCTAACGCTTCGTTGGCGTACAGGTTCCCGTTCTGATTGCTCGCCGCCGATCCCGCGCTCCAGCACGGACGCATAAAGATGTTTGCGGTCGTCCAGAAGCTTGCCGAGCGCGGCGGAATCATACCAGCAGCCATCCGCCATCACGCCGGCCGGTTTGCGCAAGGTGTCCAATCCATTCAGGGGATTTGCGCGCGCCAGCAGCAGGTCGGCGCGCATCCCGGGCGCGACCGTCCCGAATGGCTCGGCCCCCGGGACGGTTTGCCTGATAAACTTTCCCGGTCCGCTGGTCGCGGCAACCAGCGCCTGATAGCGCGTGAGCCCCGCCTCGACCAGAGTGTGCAAATCATCGTGCTCGGAATAGCCCGGCATCAGCCCGGGCAGGGGCGTATCGGTACCCGTCAGCAGAGGAACACCGGCATCCGACAATGCTTTGGTAAAGCGGCGCAAGAACGGGATATTTCCGGAGATGCTGCCCTTTCGGAACTGATAGTCCGACGTAGCCCAATCGACTCGCTTTTGCGGCGACAAATATGCCGCTTGCGGCGCATGCACGAAGGCAGCAACGACGGTCGGCTTACCCCATTGTCTGGCGAAATTCTCGTATCCTGACAGGTTCGGCGTAACCCAGGCGCCGCTTTGACGCGTTGCGGCCACCACGCGCCGGAGAGTCGCGTCGTCGCGAGCATTGGCGAACGCGGTGTACATAAATTCTTCGGCATGAGCCACCATCACCTGCCCCTCGCCAGGGCAGCCGGCAGACCTACCGAACGCACGCCGTGACCGATGACGGCCATGCCGAGCCGTTGCGACTCCTGGACAATCGCAGCAAGTTCCTGAGGGCTCAGATTGTTGTAGACCTTGATATAGTTGTAGCGATTGGCCTTGGCGAATTGCACCATCGCGCGGGCTTCTTCGGGTGTGCTGACATAAGGCAGGCCAAGCCTGGGGCTGCCATCGACAATGAAACCGAAAAACATCTGCGGTCCGACCAGTTTTCCGGACTCGATGTCCTCACGATCGAGGTCGACCATACTGGATGGGGCCAGACCCATGTGCAGAACCGTCGTGACGCCATTGGCGATAAACAGGGCCAGATCGGCGTTCACCTGGACATGCACATGCATGTCGGCGAGCCCCGGCAGGAGCCATTCGCCGCGGGCATCGATGCGCTTCGTGCCGGCCGGAATGGTTGCCGCGCCGGCAGGCTTTACCGAGACTATTTTTCCGTCCGCGACACGCACCGTTTGATGCTGGAGCACGCGTTCGCGATCCATCGGCAGCACGTTCACGTTGATGAACGCTATTGCCGTTCGGCCTGGCGCGCCGCCAAGTCGCGCGACTGGCGCGTTCTCCACGGATGAGGAAGGTTTCGCATGTACGATGCCGAGATTGCCAACGAGCGCGGCCATTCCGGCGAATAGCATCAGTGATCTGAGCATTCCGAAATCGCTCCATCTCCGCGTCTGCGCATGCGGAGCCCTCATCCGTCGACAAGTTCAGGACGAGGGCAAGAAATTCACCTCACCGTGAGCCTGTCGAAGGGTGAGACTTCCGGATGTACCCATAGGCGCGGTTTGTGCGCTCCAAGCCGCGCTCACGCCGCGCGGATCGGGAATCGTCCAGCAGATCGGCGTGCCGCACGGTTTCCAGATTGTTCAGCCGCGCGGCGTTGCGCCCGAATATCGCCGACTTGACCGCTCCGTCCGCCGGGCCGAGCGGGGCAAAGCCGTGGCGGCGGCGCATTTGTTCGGGAATTTCCAGCCGCCGCATCGCTTCGATCTGCCATTGCGGCGAACCGAACCAGATGGAATCGGTGCCCCAGAGAACGCGCTCGGGGGCCCAGGCCCTTCAGAAGAATGCCCAGCATCGCCGCAGCGGTGTTCGGCTCGGCAACGCAGCACGCGGCGAAGCTCGCGCCGATATCGGCACAGACATTCGTCACGCCATGTTTCTCCGGAATGTCGGCGAGATCGCTCACCCATTCCATGCGGCCGGTCCTGTCGAATTCCTCCAGCGCAAGTTTCGGTTCGCCATCGCCGGTGAAACGATAGACCGCGTGATAGATGAGGAAGTTGAGCCCCGGCCAGTCCTTCGCCGCTTTCGCCACGTCGTCGACGCGGGCGTATTCCATCAGGTTCGGGAATTTCTCCTCGTCGCTCTTCGTGTACAGCCCCTTGTGGATGGCGACGTTGCGAATGCCGGCCTTGGCGAATTTCTCATATGCCTTGTAGGCGAGCGTTTCGTCGTCCATGCGCCAGGGATGGCGGCTCAGGTTCTTGTGCGTGTTGTCGCCGATTGTGTAGCCCTTCCAGGCGTCGGGCTTCAGCACTTTGATGCCGCGGTCGATCTCCTCGAGCCAGCCCGGCTGGCCCGGCGTGAAGATGAAGTGCGAGAGCAGACGCTTCGAGCCTGCGAAGCGGTTGATGCGGTCGCGTGCGTCGGCGATCGCGTCGTTGGGCAGGAGCCAGTCCTTTTTCACCTCCGACGGCGCACCCGACAGCGCAGCGATCTTGGTGTCGCTGTCGAGCCACATCTCGCGCACATAGGTGCCGAGGTGGAGATCGTCGAGCGTGGCCGGTCGGTCCGGCAGTTCCGGATTTTCGTGCTTCTGCCGGGTCTTCTCGCGAAGCTCGCCGAAACATTGCAGCCCCGGCCTCGCATCGTCGCGGATGTAATGGGTGTGCAGATCGACGATGAACTGCCCGGAAAGGGCGCCCGCGCGCGCCTCGGCCACACCGGGCTCCGCGGCTTCCGCGGGTTCGACATCGAACAGCGGCCCATAGACGGCGTTCATAGCGGCAAAGGCGGCCGCCATGCCGGCGGTGCTCGTGAGAAAGCTTCGCCGCGGCATGCCGTGTCGTGGCGCAAGTGCGGTGGCGGCCGCCTCGATGCGCGCCTCGACCTCTCTCTGCGCCTGCGTCTGCGGCCCCGGCATGAACTCCCCGTTCGAGATCGTGCGCGTAGGAACGGGCAAGGCCGGCAGGAGGCTGGCCGGTTCGAGCAGTTCCAGATCGCCCGCCGAAAGATATTCGCTCATGGGACTCCCCCGGGTTCATACGGTAACGGGAAGGGGCGCGCCGCGTGGCCGCGGGGCACCCACTCTCTCACCATGGCCGGCCGGAGAGCCGGCCACCGGGTAGCAAGCGTCCGCGAGCGGAGTGAATCACTGTGCGGCAGCCGGGCAGTCAAGCGCCCACGACGCCCGCCTTGAAAATCCGGCGCCCGCTTGCCATAAGTGCCGCCTTGGACGCGGGCGTAGCTCAGGGGTAGAGCATAACCTTGCCAAGGTTAGGGTCGCGCGTTCGATTCGCGTCGCCCGCTCCAATGTTTTCAAGCGCTTGCGCGCGCTTTTTCCTCCGTATACGGAGAATTTTGGGAATTCCTTGGGAAAACAGCGACTCGTCCGTGAGTTGCTGAACGCGTGCGAACCACGCATCGATTGCGGCCGCCGCGCCCTTCAAGTAGTCCGGATCCCACTCTCCGTAACCCGCCGTCGTACGACTCGGTTTCAGCGACTATCGGTCTCGATTGATCGATTTCTTGCCTCATCCAAGGGGAGCGCAAGCTCGCTTCAGCACAAAGACACATCGTCACTACTTTCGCACGATCCAAGCGGCAAATGATCGCGCGGGCGGCGTCAACTTTCGACGGTCGCCAAGGAATCCTCGCCCGTGAGCAAAATGGACTAACACCGCGTCCGCTTGTCGCCAGCCGCCTTCGCAAAAACTTCACAGTTCCGTCACTGCCCCGTGATGGAGGGCCGGAATATTCCGCGCGGGTGAGCCCGGATCCGAAAAGCGAACCGATCCTTTCGACTCATTCAACAGATCGATCGGAGGGGTGAATGAAGGAGATTTCGATTTTCGTGGTGGCGCTTCTGGCGACCACCGCAGTCGCGCGCGCTCAAACGGCAGATAGTCAACCGAGCAACACTGAACTGAAAATGCACATCGATGCGCTGGAGCAGGAACTTCAAATTTCGGAACAGCGCCAGGACGCCGCGCGGGCCGCCGCCGAACAGCAAACGCCGCCGACAAGCCTCCTGCCGGGCTGGTGGGATAACACCAGTATCGGCGGTACGGCTTTCATCGATTTGAGCAATATCCAGCACAAGTCGGATGGCGTGAAGCAGCCGGACGAGGGGACGAATTTCGACCTGAAACGGTTCTATGTCGCGATCGATCACAAGTTCGACGACGTGTGGTCGGCGAATATCACGACCGATGTCACCTATGACGGCACAACGAAAGCGAGCCAAATCTACATCAAGAAGGCCTATCTGCAGGCGAATGTCTTCGGCGAAATGCTCGTCGTCCGCGCCGGCTCCGCCGATCTTCCCTGGATTCCGTTCGTGGAAGGCCTCTATGGCTATCGCTATGTCGAAAACACGCTGATCGATCGCACCAAATTCGGCACATCGGCGGATTGGGGGGCGCACCTCCTCGGCAAGCTCGCGGATGGCCTGGTCGACTATCAGTTCTCGGTCATCAACGGTGCCGGCTACAAAGCTGCACCCATTGGCGGCGGCACCAACCGTTCCAAGACCCTGGATTTCGAAGGCCGTGTGAACCTGAATTATGACGGCTTCGTCCTTGGCGTGGGCGGGTACAGCGGCAAGCTCGGCCATGATGTGCAGGGCGCGCCGCCAACTCTCCACACGGCCAATCGATTCGACGCAATAGCGGCCT
>DASXYZ010000039.1:0-1767 GCA_036502185.1 Rhizomicrobium sp. | reverse complement strand
CAGCATCGCCGCCACGATGCTGGCGCCGGAGCGTGACACGCCGGGAATCATCGCCAGGCACTGCGCGATGCCGATCCAGAGATAGGTGAGGAGAGGGAAGCGCGTCGCGTCATGCTCATGCGGCTTGTGGTCGAGTTGATCGACCCAAAGCAGGATGGCGCCGCCGACGATCAACGAAAAACAGACGACCCAGGGATTGAACAACACTTCCTTGATGAATCTGCCGGCGATCAGGCCGATCACCACAGCGGGCAGGAACGCAATGAGAAGGCCGATGACGAAGCGGCGATCGGCGGGGTTGGTGAACATGCCGAGCGCGATCTTCCACAGCTTGGCGAAATAGATCACCACGATCGCGAGTATCGCACCGAGCTGAATCAGGATCGCGAAGCTCTTCCAGAAATTGTCTTCGCCCAGATTGAAAAAGCGTTCGGCGAGCAGGAGATGGCCGGTGGAGGACACCGGCAGGAATTCCGTCACGCCCTCGATAATGCCGAGGATCACCGCCCGCAAAGCATCTGACATCATGCGCCAATCCGTTTGATCATTCGGAGGGAGAAGCGGGCCCTTCTCGCCTATTCGTTCTGGCCCCGCAATCGCAAAATGCAAAAACGCCGCTTGTGCCGGGCCCTTAGCCTGGTGCCCACTTTCCGAAGTCCGCGCGCTAAATCGCCGCAATACCTTTTCGCGGACTTCGGAAAGTCATGGGCACTAGCAAATCTATGATTCTAGTGCCGCTTTCGATCTGAAGTCCCTGAACCCGGTTCCTCCGCGACTGTGTCAAGGACTTCAGGTCTGCGGCACCAGTACCTTGGCCCGTGCCCTTGCAAGTATTTGAACATTTCCTTAATCCGGCGCGACCTACAACGGGACCCCAATGTACACGCTGTTTCACCATTCATTTTGTCCGCATTCGCGCTTTATTCGCCTGGTATTGGGGGAATACGGGCTCGATTTGCGGCTGGTGGAAGAACGGGTGTGGGAACGGCGCGAGGGCTTTCTGGCGCTCAATCCCGCCTGCGCCACGCCGGTGCTGTTCACCGAGGGACAACCGGCGATCCCGAGCGCGCCGATCATTGCCGAGTTCATCGACGAGACCCGCGGCGCCGAGATGGGCGAGCGACGGCTGTTGCCGACGTCGATGGGCGAGCGCATCGAGGTGCGCCGGCTGATGGCCTGGTTCACCGAGAAGTTCTTCGAGGAAGCCTCGAACCCGCTGGTGACGGAGCGTATCTACAAACGTTTCATGAGCGAGGAGAACGGCGGCGGTGCGCCGGCCGCGGATGTGATCCGCGCGGCCAAGGCCAATGTGCGCTATCATCTCTCCTACATCGGCTGGCTGGCGCAGCGGCGAAACTATCTGGCCGGCGACCGATTGACCTATGCGGATCTTGCCGCCGCCGCACACATATCGGCGATCGATTATCTGGGCGATGTGCCATGGAGCGAGGACGACGCAGCAAAGGCGTGGTACGCGCGGGTGAAATCCCGTCCGTCGTTCCGCCCGCTGCTCAGCGAATGGTTGGCGGGCGTGCCGGCCTCGCGGACCTATGTGGACCTGGACTTCTGAACGCTCCCGACCTGAAAGTTGCGCTCACGCGAGAGGCGCAAGCGCTCGGTTTCGACTGCATTGGCGTTACGGCGCCGGATGCGATTTCGCTCGCCGCCAATCATTTTCGCGAGTTCCTTGACGCCGGCGCGCATGGCGACATGGACTGGCTCGCGCGCGATCCGCAGCGCCGCGCCGATCCGCGCGGACTCTGGCCC
>DASXYZ010000038.1:0-9082 GCA_036502185.1 Rhizomicrobium sp. | reverse complement strand
TGTGCGCGTTCGTCAGCGCTCAGCCGCACAACGTATTTCTTGACGGCAGTCTCTTTCGCGGCCACGAATCACCTCCATCGCTGGCGTGCCGCGACAGTGATTCAGAAAACCACGTCAGATTCAATGACGTGAGCCACTAGGAGAAGGATGCATCTGCCAACCAGCACTCCGCTTTTGCTAGATCGTCCGGTGTGTTGATGTTGAAAAAGGGATCGCCCTCGGGACCGCCTTCGGGTGCGAAATCGGCCCAGTCTGGCGCGAGCCATGTTTCGATGTCGCGCATGCTGCGGGCGCCGCTTGCAAACGCTTGTTCGAGGCGTAGGCGGCAAGTCGCCGGCCAGAGCGCGAAAATGCGATGGATCGTCCCGGCGCAGCGCGCGACGGCGTAATCCGACTTCGACGATTGCAGAGCCTCCGCGAGCCGGCTGACCGCGTCGCGCGGAAAAAAGGGCGTGTCGCAGGCGAAGCTCGCGACGTGGGTGAAGCCGCGCCGCTCCGCTTGTAATAGTGCCGCAAGGATTCCGGCAATCGGTCCTTCGCCCGGTGCATTGTCGGCAAGCTGTTCGATGCCGGGAACCTGTTCGCCGAGCGCCGCGTCGTTCGTGTTGAGCAGCAGTGTGTCCACTTGTGGACCCGCACGTTCAACGACCCGTTCGAGAAGTGTCCGGCCGCCCAGCAGAGCCGCAGACTTATCCGCGCCGAACCGCCGGCTTGCGCCGCCCGCGAGAATCGCACCGAGAATTCGGGAAGGAGTCATGTATTCAAGCTCGGGCGCATTGTATTGACATTGTCCTTACAACGCGCTAGCGGTGGCGTCCGAGTTCCTGGATACTACAACGATGCGAAGCCAAAACGTCAGGAAAACCGCAGCCAGGAAAGACGACGTCATTCAGATCCGCGCATCGACGGAGGCCAAGACGCTGCTCAATCGTGCGGCCTCGCTGCGAGGGCAGAAGTTGTCCGAATTCATGCTGGAGAGTGCGCGCCGTCGGGCCGAAGAGATGCTTCTCGATCAGCGCACGTTTTTTCTCGATGACAAGGCGCACGCGAAGTTTCTGGCGATGCTCGACCGCGCACCTGAGCCGTCGGTGGAACTGCGCGCACGCATGAGACGCAAGCCCATCTGGGAGTCGTAATGGCCGAAGGGGTGGAAAGGCGGCGGGTCCGCACACCCGAGCGCCTGACCACAGGACACGATGTTTCGACGTTCCGGAACGGGCGTCACCCTTTGCTGGACGACTGGCTTAGAGTGCGTGCGCTGGCCAGCGAAGGATTGTCCGCGCGAACTTACGTCGTCTGCGATGCGGTGGTGGCCACCCGAGTTGTCGGGTACTACGCGATCTCAACCGCCATGGAGCAGCGCACGGTTCTGCCGAACGCGAAGCTCCGTCGCGGGATGCCCGAACAGGTTCCTCTGCTGCTTATCGGCAGGCTTGCCGTGGATCGCGAATACCAAGGCCTGGGGCTCGGACGCGATTTGCTCAGGGATGCGCTGCGCCGCTGCCTCGCTGCTTCGGAGGTTGCGGGAGTGCGTGGAATTCTGGCCCATGCAATCGACGAGGATGCAGTCGACTTTTACGAGAGACATGGATTCGTAGCTTCGCCGCTTGGACCAAGAATCATGCTGATCCCCGTCGAAACAGTTCGGAAGCTATTCGAGAGTTAACGCGGCAGCGGGAACGAAGTGTCCCGCTCGCGCTTTCTTGGCGGTGCAGGCGGGGCAAAGCTCTTGCCGATTTCCGGATCGCTCGCCTTGAGGAAAAATAGCTCCACCTGCGGCCGCGCCCGTTCCAGCACCCGTTCAAGCAGCGGCCGTCCGCCGAGCAACGCCGCGCATTTGTCGGTGCCGAAGCGTCGGCTTGCGCCGCCGGCGAGGATCACGCCGAGAATCTGGATTATTCACGGTGTCCATTTCTGCTTGACGTTGGACCGCATGATGGTCCAAAAGTATGGTCCCGTGTATGGTCCAGAAGGGACGAAGATGCAGATTTCGGTGACGCAAGCCAAGGGACAGCTGACGGATTTGGTGCGGCGATCGGAAATGGGGGACGAAGTCGTGCTCACGCGCCATGGCCAGCCCGTGGCCCGGCTTGTGCCGATCAGGGCAGTTCCCGATCGCGCCGCGCGGCGCAAGATTCTCGAATCCCTTCTCGGTTCCGGCAGGCGCAAGGCGCGCCGTGGTCCCTCCGCCGCAAGGAGCCAGGATTTTCTCTACGACGAATACGGCTTGCCGAAGTGATCGTTGTCGACACTTCGGCGCCGGTTGCGATTATTCTTGGGGAGCCGGCGGGGCGGGCCTGCCTTGCGGTTTTGGAAAGAGAATCCGAGATTCTGATTTCGGCCGCCACGCTCGCCGAATTGCTGGTCGTGGCCGCGCGCCGTCAAATAGCCGGCGAGATTGGCAAGCTGATCGACAGCGTTGGATTCGAAACCGTGACCCTCACGAAGTCCGCCGCAGTGGCCGTTGGGGACGCATACCGGAAATGGGGCAAGGGCTTTCACCCGGCCGGGCTCAATTTCGGCGACTGCTTCGCCTATGTTCTGGCGAAAGAAAGCGGCTGCGCGCTCCTCTTCGTCGGCGACGATTTTTCGCGCACCGATGTTGCGAGCGCGCTTTAGGCGACCGCCCGGGAACGAAACCCTCCGGCTCGGGCTTTCTTGGCGGTGCAGGCGGGGGTGTTGTGAGACCGCGCTGGCTCCTTCTTTGCGGATTGACCTTGTTGGCGCTGGTGATCGCCGGCGTGCTCCTGTCGTGGCGCGCGGCCATTCCTGCCATCGCCCCACCGCCCCGTTCGACTTTTTCCGCGCAGGAGATTGCGCGCGGGCGGGCGCTCGCCGCGCTCGGCGACTGCATGGCCTGCCACACCGCCGGCGGCGGACGGCCGCTTGCCGGCGGACGTGCCATTCAAACGCCCTTTGGATCCGTTTTCTCCACCAACATCACGCCGGACCGGAAAACCGGCATTGGGACGTGGTCGCTCGACGCGCTGAGGCGCGCCATGCGCCAGGGAATCGCGCGCGACGGCACGCATCTTTATCCCGCTTTTCCCTACGACCACTTTGCGCAGACGAGCGGCACCGACATCGCCGCGCTCTACGCGTACCTGATGACGCGCGAGCAGGTGTCTGCGCCGGCGCCGCACAACCGGCTTTTGCCCCCGTTCGACATCCGCACGCTGCTCGCCGGCTGGAATTTTCTCTATTTTCACCGCAACCCCTTCCGGTCCGACAGAACAAAAAGCACCGGCTGGAACCGTGGCGCCTATCTCGTCGAAACGCTCGGTCATTGCGGCGCCTGCCACACCCCGCACAATGCGTTCGGCGCCGAGAAAATGCATCGCGTGCTCGATGGCGGCATGGCCGAAGACTGGTACGCGCCGCCCCTCAATTACAGATCGCCGGCGCCCGAGCCGTGGACGGCAAAGGAGATCGCCACTTATCTGCGCACCGGGATGGACCTCCACCACGGCGCCGCCGTCGGTCCCATGCGGCGCGTGACGCAGTCGCTGGGCGCAGCGCCGCCTGCCGATGTGACCGCGATCGCGATCTATGTGGCTTCGCTGATGCCGCGCAAACCTGCCATGCGCGGTCAAATGGCTGCGCAGGCTCCGCAAGCCGCAGCCATTTTCATGGGTGCCTGCGCGGGGTGCCACGAGTCATCGCGCTGGCCGTCACTCGCGAATTCCACCACGCTGGCGGAGGACTCGCCCCGCGATACGCTTGAGATTCTGCTGCACGGCATTCCCTGGCGGCCCGACGGCTTCTACATGCCGCCCTTCGCAGCAACGCTCGATGACGCCAGGATCGCGGAACTCGCGAATTTTCTGCGCGCGCGGTTTGCCGGACATGCGCCCTGGAGCGACGCGCTGTCGCAAGCGCGGGGGATCAGGAAAGAGGCTTCGGATCACTGAAACGGCCTCCCCGGCATATTGATTCCCGTTCTCGTCTGGCTGTAAGTGCTCGCCAGCGATAAATCACGCAATTCTCGCCAATCTGGAGGGTCGCCATGGGGCACCGGTTCGCACTCACGCTTACGATGGTTCTTGCCGCGTTGCCGCTGTCTGCGGGCGCACAGACTCTCACGAATCTCACCCATCAACCGCCTGACGGCGCCATCATCACCATGCAGATGACCGACGGCACGGTCATCGCGCAAGGTTATGGCGACAGTGACTGGTGGAAACTTACGCCCGACAACACGGGCAGCTACAAAAACGGCACCTGGAAGCAGATCGCGAGTCTGCCTTCCGATTACTCGCCTTACGCACAGGCCGAAGCCGTGCTGGCGGACGGCAGACTGGTGATTTCCGGCGGCGAATACAATTTCGGCGAGTTCGCCTTCACCAACCAGAGCGCGATTTACGATCCGCTCGTCGACAAATGGACGTCCATCAAGCCGCCCAAGGGGTGGTCGAACATCGGCGATGCTCCCTCCATCGTGCTGGCGGATGGCCGGTTCGTGGTCGGCTACAAGTTCAAGACCAAGATGGCCGCGCTCGATCCCGCAACGCTCACATGGAGTCCTCTCACCTCGACGGGCAAGAACGGCAAGATGATCGCCGAGGAAGGTTGGGTGCTGCTTCCCGACGGGACATTCCTGACTGTGGATGTGAAGGCGCATCCGAAGTCGGAGCGGTATTACCCCAAGACCGGGCAGTGGATCGACGAGGGCGATACCGGCGGCGTCGACCTGCGGGGGCCGCAAAATTGCTGCGGGACCTGCATCCCGTATGGCCGCCAGAATCAAAAATGTTACGATCCACCGGGCGAAACGGGCGCTGCGGTGCGCCGGCCGGACGGCACGGTGTTCGCGACCGGTGCGACACCCGATGGCCAGAACACGGGTCACACGGCGATATGGACGCCGCCCTCGAAAGGAAAGAGGGGAACGTGGGCGGCCGGCCCGGATTTCCCGAACGGCGACCAGTCGTATGATGATCCGATCTCAATTCTGCCAAACGGAAATGTGCTGGTGGAAGGGGAGAGCGGGCGGCTCTACGAGTTCGACGGGAAGAACCTGAACTCGATCTCTCTCTTTGGCAGCGGATCGTTGATGCCGCTTCCGACCGGCGAGGTGCTCGTCGGCGGCTATGCCGTCTACCAGACGAAGGGCACCTACAATACCGCCTGGGCGCCGACGATCACCAGTTCGCCGTCGACCGCGACGCGCGGTCAGACATACCAGATCGCCGGCACGCAGTTTAACGGACTGGACCAGGGCGGGTCTTTCGGCGACGAGTTCGAAACCCACACCAATTATCCCCTGGTGCGCATCACCAACAACAAAACCGGCGATGTCTTCTACTGCCGCACGCACGATCACAGTTCGATGGGAGTGGCCACCGGCAAAAAGACGATCACCACGAACTTCGACGTTCCCTCCGGCATGGAAACGGGCGCGAGCAAGCTCGAGGTCGTCGCCAACGGCATTCCATCAACCGCGGTCGCCATAACGGTGAACTAGGAAAGTCCTATCAGACCCTCGTCCGCGCCGCCCCGCATCAAATCCGGGGCGGCGCTGGGCGGGTGCGTCCGCCCGCGCTCCGATCGCGTCAGGCACATTGTTCGTTATCGGCGGCTTCGAGACAGCCCTCGACCGTCTGAAGCTCGCCATGTCGTCCCGCCGCAGGTCCATGAAGGGACGCACGTAATCGGCGGCGGGAACGAAGTCTCGTCCTCCGGCCTTCTTGGCTTTGCAGGCACGCCGCGCAGATCGGGGACCGGCCATGAAGCTGCAGGTCAACGGCAGTTCGCACGAGATCGACGCCGATCCGTCGACGCCGCTGCTGTATGTGCTGCGCAACGACCTGGAGCTGAACGGCGCCAAATTCGGCTGCGGGCTCGGGCAGTGCGGCGCCTGCACGGTGCTCGCGGACGGTGAAGCGATCTTCTCCTGCATCACGCCGATCGCGGTTCTGGCGAACCGCGACATCCGCACGATCGAGAGTTTGGGAACGGAGAAACAACCCGGCCCGCTGCAGCAGGCCTTCATCGCCGAGCAGGCGGCGCAGTGCGGCTACTGCACGGCTGGCATGGTGATGCGCGCGGCTGCGCTGCTCGGGAAAAATTCGTCGCCGACGGATGCGGAGATCCGCGCGCACATGATGCCGAATCTGTGCCGCTGCGGCACGCAGAACAGAATCCTGCGCGCCGTCCGCCGCGCGGCGAAGCTCGCGCAGGGTGGTGGCTCATGAACGCGCTCTCGCGCCGCGATGTGTTGCACGCGAGCGGCGCGCTTGTAGTTTCGTTCACCATTGCGCCCTACGCGAGCGCGGAAGGGACAGCGAAGGCGAAATCAAATCCGGCACTGCCCGGCGATCTCGCGAAAGCGCCGTATCTCGACAGCTGGATCCGCATCGGCGCCGACGGACGCATCACCGTGTTCACCGGCAAGGCGGAACTGGGGCAGGGGATCAAGACGGCGATCGCGCAGGTCGCCGCCGAAGAACTGGAGGTGTCGCCGAAGCAAATCGCGCTGATAACGGCCGATACCGCGCAGACGCCCGACGAAGGCTACACCGCCGGCAGCCATTCCATGCAGGACAGTGCCACCGCCGTGAGGAACGCGGCGGCGCAGGCGCGCGCCCTGCTCGTGGCCGAAGCGGCACGCGAATGGAATTTGCCTGGCGGGACGCTTTTCGTGGCGAACGGCACGATTGCGGCCCCGGACGGGCGAAAGGTCCGCTACGGCGATCTTGCTGCGCGGCTGTCGTTGCATGTCGAGGCCACGGCGAGGTCACCGCTCACCAATCCGCGCGCGTACAGGCTGATCGGCCGTTCGCTGCCGCGCGTCGATATACCGGCGAAGCTCGCCGGCGGCGCGGCCTTTGTGCAGGACCTGCGCCTGCCCGGCATGGTGCATGCGCGCGTGGTGCGCCCACCCGGCACCGGCGCGCGGCTCGTGAGCGTCGATACCGGGCCCGTCTCCCGCATGCCCCAGGTGCTGCAGGTGATCCGCAATGGCGATTACCTCGCGGTGGTCGCGGCGCGCGAATGGGAGGCGATCCTTGCCGCGCGCGCGCTTGCGGCCGGCGCGCACTGGAGCGAGCCGCGCCCGTTGCCCGACCAGGCGCATATCGACGAGACGCTGCAGCACCTGCCGGCGCAGGAAGTTCCGGTGTTCGACAAGAGTGGCCCCGTCGCACGGTCCGTCCGTACACGGAAGGCCCGCTACACGCGGCCCTATCTGATGCACGCAGCGATCGGTCCCTCCTGCGCAGTGGCGCTGTTCAAGAACAACGAACTCACCGTCTGGACTCACGCGCAGGGCGTGTTTCCGTTGCGCAACGCCCTCTCGGAGCTTTTGCGTTTGCCGGGGGATTCGATCCGCTGCATCCATGTCGAAGGCGCGGGCTGCTACGGCCACAATGGCGCCGACGACGCGGCGGCGGACGCAGCCCTTATTGCACAGCAGGTGCCGGGCCGGCCGGTGCGCGTGCAATGGATGCGCGAGGACGAGCACGCGCACGAGCCTTACGGGCCGGCGATGATCGTGGATTCGGAAGCCTCGCTCGATGCGCGGGGCCGCGTTGCCGAATGGCGTCATGCGGTGTGGAGCAACACCCATGCGCAGCGGCCGGGCAAGGGCGGTCTGTTTCTGCAGAATGCGCTTCTGCCGAATCCGCTGCCGGTACCGCCACCGAAGCCATTGCCGATGCCGGCAGGCGGCGGCGACCGCAACAGCATTCCGCTCTATGAATTTCCCGACGCGCATGTCGTTTATCACTTCATCCCCGAGATGCCACTGCGCGTCTCGGCACTGCGTTCGCTCGGCGGACAGATGAACGTGTTCGCGATCGAAAGCTTCATGGACGAACTGGCGCTCGCCGCGGGCGCCGATCCGGTGGCGTTCCGTCTCAAACACCTTTCCGATCCGCGGGCGGCCGCGGCGATCCGCGCGGCCGCGCAGCGCTTCGACTGGACCGAATGGCGGGGGCAGGGGCCGCACCACGGCAAAGGCTTTGCCTTTGCGCGCTACAAGAATCTCGCCGCGTATTGCGCGGTCGCGCTCGATCTGTCGGTCGAGCCGGAAACCGGCGCGATCAAGTCCGGCCGCGTCGTCGCCGCGGTCGATGCGGGCGAAGCAGTCAATCCCGACGGCATCAGGAACCAGATCGAAGGCGCGATCCTGCAGGCCGCAAGCTGGACGCTGCTGGAACAAGTGACGTTCGACCGCAAACAGATCACGAGCCGGGACTGGAGTTCCTATCCGATCCTGCGCTTCGACGCGGCGCCGGAATCGGTCGAAGTGATTGTGCTCGACCGTCCCGGCACGCCGTTTCTCGGCGTGGGCGAAGCCGGGCAGGGTCCGGCCTCCGCGGCCATCGCCAACGCGCTCGCCCGCGCCGGCGCCCGCATCCGCGATCTGCCGCTGACGCCCGCACGGGTGCGTGCAGCACTGGCAAAAGGCGCGTGACGGCTACAGCCGCTGCGTTCCTTCCAGCCTTGCCGGATCGCGGTCGAATGTTCCGAGAGGTGTCGGTGCTTGCGCGCTGTTTCGACGACGAGGCAGTCGGAGAAACCGACCGCCGGACGCCTGCGAAATTGCGCCAGCGCCGCGCTCGCCACCTCCGCGTCCTGCACGACAAGCTGTGCATGGCGGAGCAGCATCTCAACTGCGTCTGCGATTGCGCGAGGGCCGCGCTCGTAGACCGATTCGAGAACCCACATTGTCTCGGCCAGCACCACGTGGGAGATCCATGCTCCCTTCGCTGCGAATTCCTCGGCGGCCTTAAGCTGCCCCTGATCATCGCGGGCAATCAGGCGCACCAGCAGGTTCGTATCAACTGCGCGCATGGCGTTTTCGCAGTCGCGCGCGGATTCCCTCCTTCATCTCGTTACTGCTTTTCCGCTTCGGCGCGCCTTCCGGGAAAAGAGCGGCATGAATGTCCTTGGAACTGTAGCGGCCCGCGCGCCGCACGACGATTTCGCCACCCTTCCGTTGACTAGGGCATCTACACATCTCAGCGCGGCAGATTGACTCGGTTTGGTGTGGTGCGATTCCGTTGTGGCGAGCGGAGTGATTCGCTGGTTGAGCAATGATTCGGCCGGAGAGTCAGCCATGCAAGCCGCGGAGAATTTT
>DASXYZ010000037.1:0-14480 GCA_036502185.1 Rhizomicrobium sp. | reverse complement strand
TTGTCGAGCTGCAGACAGCAATCAAGCGATTCATCCAGGAGACGAACCAGATGCCAAAGCCATTCGTTTGGACCGCAGACCCAGCCAAAATCATCGCCGCCGTCAGACGCGGGCATCAAGTGTTAGATTCGATTCACTAGGATGTGGGCGAATCCTATCGCGGGATTCGAACGGCGGCAATGAGCCCGCGCGCGGACCCGTGATAATGTTTGACGAACAGTTACTAATTTGCCGCGAATTGTTTCGGGCGCTGCGCGCCCTTTTAGGCCCCCAGCAGTTCGTCGACCGCGCGGTGAGCCTGATCAATTGCCGAATCCGTATAGGCGGCGAAGCCGGCGTCCGAATTGGCGATCGCGATGCGTCCAAAACGCCGGCGCGCGACGAGATTCGGGGTGTGGTCGGCGTCGAAATCCCTGTCCCACAGGGAATTGTATTCGGGCGCGTAGCCGTGCGGCCAGCGATTTACCGCGATCCCTTCGATGTCGCGCGCCGGGTCGAATCCAGCCGGGCCGAGCGTGCGCGTCAACTGATCCCGGATGTTGCGTTCGAAATCATCAAATGATGTTCCGAGCAGTTCCATCCGGCCAGCGCGGTTCTGATCGTATTCGGAAAGCCCGGCGCGCGCCGGCGCGCGCACCAGACGGACCAGCATCGGCTGTTCCGGATCGCGCACGCTTTTGTAGCCGCCGATGTTCACCGCCGCATTGAGAGTAATGCTGACGTGATACGACCCTGGCGCCTGCACGCGTCGCAGGCCGAGCTTCCGAAAGGCGGTCCAGTTGCGCAGTGCCACGTTCGTGTAGACGAGCGGACACTTGACGATGGCGAGCAGCGCCGCCTTTTGGTCGGGCGGCAATTCCGGCGCGAGAAAGGGGATCATCGCGTTCCAGTTTGCGAGCACGCAGTTGCGCGCACCCACGCGCAGGACCGGTCCGCCGCCGCGGCTCGCCGTGTAGGCGACCTCCACGCCTTTGCCGCCATTGCGCACGCGCACCGCCAGGGAATTAAGTCGGATCCGTACCGCATTCCCCGGCCTGTCCAGCCGCGCATAATCCGCACGCGCTGTAACAATGTCGCGCGCATCGTGTCCGGCCATCGATCCGGGAATCAGCGCCCGCACGAGTAGTCGCGCGATCGAGGCGTTGCCATCGGGGAAATGAAACTCTTCCGAGCCTCCGGCGGTGGAATACCCGGCCGGCGTATAGCCCATCCGCTTCAGGCTCGGTCCGCCCGGTTCAAGTTTCAGTCCGGCAAATCCCGGATAGCTCATGCCCCAACAGTCGAGGGCTGAAACTGCGTCGATTCCGCAGCCCCACCATTCGTCGGTGTGATGTTGGTAAAACGGCATGACGGAGGGGTCGACCCGCACCACGTGCAGCAGATAGTCCCGGTATGAGATGCGCCACAGCCGGTCTTTCTTCCGATCGCCCGAAAGGCCCGGATAATAGTCGTCCGATCCGGTTTCGATTTTCAGGATGCCGTGTTTGACGGATTTGCTGACCGGCGCATTTGCGACAAAGGCGCGCCACTCTTTCGGCCCTGCCTTCCCGCGAGCATTGGCCGTCAGATGCACAAGGCGATCAGTGCCGAAGGTCTCGCGGTCGAAGAAGACGCCCAAACCCAGTCCTGCATATACGGATGCGTCGTCGCATTCTTTGCTGAGCTTCGCCGGCTCAACACCGAGCGCCTTCAGTAACCCCGCCGCTACGCGGCTGTAAGGATAGGGGCTGTCGATTCCGAGCGTGCCGCCGTTGATCAGCTCCATCCGGCCGTTCACGTGGAATTCGTTGCGCTTGGCATGCCCGCCGAAATCGTCGTGATTCTCGAGGATCAGTATTTTTGCGTCCGGTCTGGCCGCGCGATAGAACCAGGCCGCCGAAAGACCGCTGATGCCGCCGCCGACGATGACCAGATCATAATTTTCGCCTGTGTCGACAAGTGAGGCGGCGTGGCTCCAGAAATCGCCGTCGCGCAATTCGTGCGCCGCTTCGAAGGATCCCGGATGGCTGCCGCGCATTCCATGGCGCGTAGGCGGATAATAGCCGGGAATATCCTGCGCTTCCCGCTCGGCGGCTTGCGCGAGCTCGGGCGCAAGCCCACCCAGTGTCACGCCGATCGCCACGCCCTGCAAAAAATCGCGTCTGGCGATGGGCCGCTCCATACCCAGATCGCGATCCGAATTTTTCGACATCCCCACCACTCCTCCCGGTTGGCGATCCTATGTCGCAACGGTGGCCAAGGGGAGGCGAATCGGGGCGGCCAACTTCTTGCCGCAGCACAGTGCTCAGGCCGAACGCTTCTCCGCGATATAGCGGTCGACGATGCGGTCAAGAATCGAAAGTGGCACCGCGCCGCCCAGCAGCACCGCGTCGTGGAACTGGCGGATATCGAATTTCGCGCCAAGTGCCATTTTCGCCTTCTCCCGCAGCCTGAGAATCTCGAGCTTGCCGAGCATGTAGGCACAGGCCTGCCCGGGCCAGACGCAATAGCGTTCCACTTCGGTAACCGCGGAAGTTTCCGGATCGCCCAAAGTGTCAGTGTAGTATTTCACCGCCTGTTCGCGCGTCCATTTCATCGCGTGCAGGCCCGAGTCCACCACCAGACGCACGCCGCGGAACATCGCGTCGTGCATGTAGCCGATGCGTCCCCATGGATCGTCGGCGTAAAGGCCCATCTCGTCGGCCAGCTGCTCGGAATAGAGCGCCCAGCCTTCTATGTAGGCGGAAAAGAAGGAAACCTTGCGGATCAGTGGCAGCTTCGCCTCCTGCTGGATGCTGAGCTGAAGGTGATGACCGGGAATACCCTCGTGATAGGTGAGCGTGCCGAGAGTCCAGCTTGGCACTTCGGCGGTGTTGCGCAGGTTGATGTAGTACATGCCGGGCCGTTTGCCGTCGAGCGAACCGGGACTGTAATGGCCCCCGGGCGCACCCGCTTCGGTGGCCTTGGGCTCGCGCTTGATGACGAGGTTCGCCTTGGGCAGCGTGCCGAAATATTCGGGCAGCTTTGCGCGTACCATCTGAACTTTTTTGTTCAGATCGGCGATCAGTTTCTCCTTGCCCGCATCCGTGTTCGGGTATTGGAACTTCGGGTCATCATACATCCTGCGGAGGCGCTCGCCGACGGTGCCCCCGTTCAGGCCGGCCTTCTTCATTTCGGAATCGATGCGCGCCGTGTAGTCGGCGACGACCTTCTGGCCGGTCGCGTGAATGTCGGCGGGCGACATGGTCGAGGTGGTCCAGAACAGGACCGAATCGGCATAGTACTGACCGCCGTTCGGCAGCTTCCAGACACCTGCGTCGTGATTCGCCTTGCTCCGCATCTCCTGAACGAGCGCGATCTGCCGGTCGAGCGCGGGATAGACGGATTGTGCGACGATTTTGGCCGCGCGCACGCCGTAATCCCCCCTGATGTTTTTCTCGTTTGCGCGGCGGCCGAGCGACTGCGCCATCACGGACTTGCCGGGATCGACGGCCCTTAGCGTCTTGAGTTGGGTCAGCGTCTTGTCGAGTGCGAAATCGGGCGGGATAACGCCGCGCGCCACATCGTGACGGGCGACTTCGCTGTCGTTATCGAGGAGGCTGTAGACTTGCGAGAGCCGCGACAGGTAGTCGTCCGCATCAGTCCTGTTTTCGACCGGCTGCTGACTGTCAAGAAAATCAGGGAATTGCGAATAGATTCCCGTGAGTTGGCTGATGACATATGGGCTGCCCGCACCGCCGGTACCGAAATCGTAGCGCCTGTTCGCGGCGTCTCCGGTCCTGCGATTGAACAGGACAATGTCGTAGTTCAGCTGGTCCATCCCGCTCACGCTGTTGCGGTCGAATGCCTGGAGCCGTTGAAGCTGGTCGGCTTCGAGCGCCTTGTCGCCTGCAATCCCCTCGAGCGAATTGTCGTCCACCTCCCCGCGCTGACGCGCGCGGGCACCGGTGTCCAGCCCGAGCGACGTGGCGAAAATCGGCGAGCGGTCGAGATTTTCGCTCATGAAGCGATCGAAAAGCGCGTCCAGGGCGGCGGCGCCTCTGCTCTGCGCCGGTGCCGATATGGCGCGAACGGGAAGAACGTCCACAACTGCAAAGGCGGTGGTCGCCGCTCCGGAAAGGAGCAGGCTGCGACGGTCGAGCATGGATGGATCCCTTGGTGTCGTGGGGCGCTTTAGGCCACTCACGCTGCATCGGCAAGGCGCAGCCGCTGGCTCCCGAATCCGATCCCGAAGATTTGAACGCTATCGCAAAAGCAGAATTTTTCTGCATGCCGGCTTCGCCCACAGCGCATTGCGATAATGCACGCCTGTGGCTTCCGCGGAATGAAAAGGGCCGCCCTTGCGGGGCGGCCCTTCCATTGTCAGTTGGCGGCGTTCAGGCCGCGTAAATCTCCGGATTCGAAAAGATCCAGGTCGCGCGCCTCGTGGGCCGCAGGTCATGACAATGAGACACTGGATCACCTCCTTTCGCGAATGTTGCCGGAGAAAATATAGTCGTCGCCGAGGATTCGTAAAGACAGGAGCATCCCGCTCAATCCATTTCGACCGCGGCGGCGCCGATCCTGTCGCGGGAAAGGCGCCAAAGGCGAACGCGCTGGCCCATCAGGGGTATCGCGCGCTATATCCGGCGCGATGAGCGAAGTTCCAATCGATATCCGGCGCAGGAAACTACGCTTCCGGGCGGCCCGGCGCGGATTCAAGGAAGCTGACGCCATCTTCGGCGCGTTTGCCGAGCTCTATCTGGCCGAACTGGACGAAAGCGCACTCGATCTGTTTGAGGCGCTGCTCAATGCACCGGATCAGGAAGTCTATGACTGGCTCACCGGGCAAGCGTGCGTTCCCGAACCGCACGACACGCCCGTGTTCGCGCGCCTGAAAGCGCTTTGTAACCGGAAGAATCCCACTTGGAACGTCTGACTTACATCGCGCGGACGCCCGGCCGTCTGGTGCTCACGGGCGCGCCTGGCGGCTATGACGCCTGGCTCGCCGCCGAAGCGGCAAGGCGGCGCAATGGGGTCGTGCTCTTCGTCACAGCCGATGACAGCGCAGCGCAGTCCATTGCGGATGCGATCGGTTTTTTCGCTCCGGACCTGCGCGTCCTTTCGTTCCCGGCGTGGGATTGCTTGCCCTATGACCGGCTCTCGCCCAAACCCGATATCGAAAGCAGCAGGCTCGCCACGCTGGCCACACTGGCCGCGCGCGGAAGGAACGATGGCCCGGTGATCGTTGTCGCGCCGGTGAATGCGCTGCTCCAGCGCGTGCCGCCGCGCGCCGCGATTCGCGAATCCAGTTTCCTTGCGCGTGCCGGGCAGACAATCGGGCATGAGCAGCTCGTCGATTTTCTCGTCAAGAACGGCTATGTCCGCGCGAGCACGGTGCGGGAACCCGGAGACTTTGCCCTGCGCGGAGGGATCGTGGATTTGTGGCCGCCGGGTGCCGGCGACCCGCTGCGTCTCGATTTTTTCGGGAACAGTCTCGAGGCGATCAGGCGGTTCGATGCCGAGACGCAACTTTCGAACCTTGAAATTTCCGAGATCGAACTCCTGCCGGCCAGCGAAACACCACTGGATCCGGAATCCATCAGCCGCTTTCGATCGGGCTATGTCGCGATGTTCGGTCCTCCCGGGCCCGACGATCTGCTCTACGAAGCGGTCAGCGCCGGGCGCAAGCATGCCGGTATGGAGCACTGGCTCCCGCTGTTCCACCAGGAACTCGAATCGCTGTTCGATTATCTCGATGCGCCTCTCCTGTTTCTTTCGCACCCGTTGGAGGAGGCGCGCGCCGCGCGGCACGCGCTGATCGCCGATTACTACCAGACGCGGCGGCAACTGTTGACCGGCACGGGTAACGACAAATCGTCCGGCCCGCCCTACCGGCCACTGCCGCCCGAGCAGCTCTATCTGACCGACGATGAATGGAAGTCGGCGCTTGCGCATCGCGCGTTGCGCGAACTGTCGCCGTTTCAAGCGCCCGAATCGCTGCGCTCCGTCGACGCGGGAGGCAAGCCGGGGCGCGACTTCGCACCCGAGCGCGCGCAGGGCCGTGTCAATGTCTTCGAAGCCGCGGCCGAACACGCCGGAATCCTGCAGAGCGCAAAAAAACGCGTGCTGGTCGCGGCCTGGAGTTCGGGCTCGGCGGAGCGGCTGGGCGGAGTCCTGTCCGATCACGGGCTTGGCGCGATGCGGACCGTTACAAATTGGCCGGATGCGCTCGCCATGCGAGCCGAGGCGGTCGGCGTCGGCGTGCTGTGCCTCGAGCACGGCTTCGAAGCGCCGGAATTCGCGATCATCACCGAGCAGGACATCCTGGGCGAACGCATGTCGCGCGCGCGCACCACAAAGACTCGGCGCTCCCAGAGTTTTCTTGCCGAAGCGACAAGTCTCGCCGCAGGCGATCTCGTAACCCACATCGAGCATGGCATCGGCCGCTATACGGGATTGCAGACGATCGATGCCGCGGGCGCGCCACACGATTGCCTGGAACTGAAATACGAAGGCGGCAAGCTGTTTCTGCCCGTCGAGAACATCGAACTTTTGACCCGCTACGGAGGTGACGAAGGCACGGTGCAGCTCGACCGGCTGGGCGGGGCGGGCTGGCAGCAGCGCAAGGCGCGGATGAAGGCGAGGATTCGCGAAATCGCCGCGGAACTGATTCGAATCGCCGCGGCGCGCCAGCTGAAATCGATTCCGGCAGCCCAGCCCCCCGAAGGACTTTATGACGAATTCTGCGCGCGCTTTCCCTGGCAGGAAACGGAGGATCAGGAGCGCGCCATCGCCGAAACCATCGAAGATCTCGCGACGGGCCGGCCGATGGACCGGCTCGTCTGCGGCGACGTTGGTTTCGGCAAGACGGAAGTTGCACTGCGCGCGACCTTCGTGGAAGCAATGGCCGGTGCGCAGGTGGCGGTGGTTGTCCCGACCACCCTATTGGCGCGGCAACATTACAAAACATTCTGCGAGCGCTTTCAGGGTTTTCCGGTAAAGGTGCGGCAGCTATCGCGTTTCATATCCACCAAAGAGGCGCGGGAAACCAAAGCGGGACTTTCGGCAGGCGACGTCGACATCGTCGTCGGCACGCACGCACTCCTCGCGAAGTCGATTTCCTTCAAGCGGCTCGGACTCGTGATCGTGGATGAGGAGCAGCATTTCGGCGTCTCGCACAAGGAGCGTCTGAAGGCGCTCAAGGCGGACGTGCATGTGCTGACGCTGACCGCCACGCCCATCCCCCGCACCCTTCAACTCGCGCTGAGCGGCGTGCGCGACCTCTCGCTGATTACCACGCCACCCATCGATCGCCTGGCGGTGCGGACCTTCATCACGCCCTTCGATCCGCTCACGCTGCGCGAGGCACTTCTGCGCGAACACTATCGCGGCGGGCAGAGCTTCTATGTCTGTCCGCGCATCTCCGATCTCGCCGACGCGATGGATTTCCTGCGGCACACCGCACCGGAAGTGAAAGCGGCGATCGGACACGGCCAGATGTCGCCGGCCGCGCTCGAAGACGTGATGACCGCGTTCTACGACGGAAAGATCGACGTGCTCGTCTCGACAAATATCGTCGAGAGCGGGCTCGACATTCCGACCGCGAACACGCTGGTTGTCCACCGCGCCGACATGTTCGGACTGTCGCAACTCTATCAGCTGCGCGGACGCATCGGCCGCTCCAAGCAGCGTGCCTATGCCTATCTCACCACGCCCTCGGACCGGAAGCTCACCGAAGCGGCCGAGCGGCGCCTTCAGGTACTGCAATCGCTCGATCAGCTGGGCGCGGGTTTCTCGATCGCGAGCCACGATCTCGACATCCGCGGCGCCGGCAACCTTCTTGGCGAGGAACAGTCGGGCCATGTACGCGAGGTGGGAATCGAGCTCTATCAGGAGATGCTGGAAGAGGCGGTCGCGCAATTGCGGGCAGGCGATATCGGGGAAGCCGACGAACAATGGTCGCCGCAGATCAATATCGGAACGTCAGTCCTGATTCCCGAAGCCTATGTTCCCGATCTCGATCTGCGAATGGCGCTCTACCGCCGCCTCGCCGCCCTGGAAAGCGAAGAGGACATCGACCGCTTCGCTGCCGAACTGATCGACCGTTTCGGCGCACTGCCCGAGGAAGTGCGCCATCTGCTGGATGTCGTCGCGATCAAGGCGCTGTGCCGTCAAGCCGAAGTGGAAAAGATCGAAGCGGGACCAAAGGGTGCAACGCTCACCTTCCGCAACAACGAATTCCCCAATCCTGCGGGCCTGGTGCGCCTGATCGCCGAGCACCAGTCCACCATGCGGGTGCGCCCGGACCAGAGAGTTGTCATCGCGCGCGACTGGCCGACGCCGGAAGCGCGACTCAAGGGTGTGCAGACTACGCTCGCGCGGCTTGTTCGTCTCGCCGAACGCGAGGCGGCCTAGTACCCACTATCAGCGTTCGGTGACTCGGGTCCCATCCTTCGACGAGCTCAGGATGAGGCCGTTTTCTTGCCTCATGGTGAGTTTGTCGAACCATGGGAGCGGCGGCTCTATCACTCAACTCCTGATTCCGGGTACTCGAAATGTCCCTAAGTTAAATCAGATGAATGCCGCCAGACTCAGGCGGCGAGGTCGTGCAGAACGTTGGCGATCTGACCGGTATCAAACGGCTTCAGGATAAACCGGTCGTTGTCCGGGAGATCCTCGTCCCGGAGAATGAAGCGGCCCGAGGTCAGCACCACGCGAATATGCGGCCAGCTGTCGGCGATTGCCTCCGCGAGTTCCAGCCCATTCATCGAGCCAGGCATGTTGATATCGGTGAACACGATTGCGATGTCGTCGCGGCGGTCGAGAACGCCGATGGCCTCATCCGCGTTCGCCGCTTCAAGCGCCGCATATCCCGCTTCTTCCACCATCTCGACGGTATTCATGCGAATGAGAAATTCATCCTCAACCACAAGTACGAGTGTCATACATCATACATCCGATTGGCTCGCGCGCCCGAATAACGGCACGCGACACCTTCCTAACGTGGCTGCAACATGAACGATCCGGGAATACTCGGGCGGGATTGCTCGAATTTCGCGCGGTGGAACCGTCAAATCACAAGTCGCAATCAGTCCTGGTCGCCCTCGACGCCAAATCCTTCGGCGCGCCAGCGCAGCATGCCGCCGGCGAGATTTGCGATCCGGGCGAAGCCGGCCTGCCGCAGGATATTATAAGCCTGCGCCGATCGGCTGCCGGCGCGGCAGACTGCGACCACTGGCCGGTCGCGGTCGATATCCCGTGTGCGCGCGCCAAGCTCCGAAAGCGGTATCAATTTCGCCCCCCTGATGTGCCCGAGAGGGCCACCGAACTCGCAGGCCTCGCGCACATCGACGATCTGCACTTCGGACGCGTGTTCCTCGAGCGCATGCGGCGCGATCTCCCAGATGCCCGCGAACGTATAGGCGAGCGCTGCCCAGTCCGGATCGGTTTCGGCCGGGATCGAATCGGGTCGCCCGCATCGCAGATTTGCCGGCACCGCGACATCGATCTGTTTTGGATGGGCAAGTTTCAGATTCGCCATATGGCCGCAAAAATCCTCAAGCCCCGCCGTATCCCCCAAGCGGGGATTGAACCGCCGCTCCTCGCCGACACTCGTGCAGGAGAGGCCGCGATAATCGTGAGCGGGAAACAGCAGGCAGCAATCGGGGAGCGAGAAAATACGCTCGCGCACAGAGTGATACATCTGCGCGGCGTCCCCGCCCTGGAAATCGGTGCGGCCGGTTCCCCGCACGAGCAGACAGTCCCCGGTAAATGCGCGGGTTTCATCGTCACTCACGAAGGTGAGGCAGCCACTTGTATGGCCCGGCGTTGCCATGACCCGGAGCGTCAGTCGGCCAAATGCAACTTTGTCGCCGTCGCACAGATAGCGGTCGGCACCGGCTGCTCCGCTCGTTTTGGCCACCGCGATCCGGCTACCGAGCTTTTCGCGCAGAAGCCACGCTCCGGTGACGTGGTCGGCATGAATGTGGGTTTCCAAAGTCCAGACGAGAGTGAGCCCGAGTTCACGCGCAAGAGCCGCGTCGCGGCGGCTTTGTTCGAAGACCGGATCGATCATGACAGCCTCGCCTTCCGCGGGATCTCCCAACAGGTAAGTGAAGGTCGAGGACTGTTGATCGAAAAGTTGCCGGAATATCGGGACAAACTCTCGAGGGGAGGGATGCTGTTCCGTACTGTCGCTCATGGAGACTCGCCTTCGGGTGGAGCGTACCAGACACCCGCCTGATTAGCCGATGCCGTGAAGTCACCCCCCGCTTGTCCCCAGCAGAGGCAGCCCAAAATCTGGTTTAGAGGGGAAGGTATGGCGTTTTACTATTTTTTAACCACATTATCTATTCGAGGCGTTCCTCGGCGCCTATCATGATGATTCCAAGGTGATTCGCCTTCGGGCGAAAACGGGGGTCGCCGACGAGGATGCGTCCGGCCTTGAGGTGCCGACGGCCGCAGAGGCTGCCGCAATATCTTCCCGACCGCGCGGGGATGCCCAGGCGATGATCGCAGCCTTTATCGCTCTGGGTTCGCTCGCGCTCGCTCTGGGCGCTGCGCTCTGGGCGTTGGCTCTAGCCAGAACGATCTTGCGCCTGCGCCGGCGTTTGCGCGCAGCGGGCGCGGCCGCCCGGGCATCTGTCGGTGCGCGCGACGCACTTCTTACGGCTGGCCGCGATCCGCTCATCGCCTGGGGCGCCGAGGCAGCGCCGCCGCAGAGTTATGGTGCGGCCGAAGCTGTCGTGGAGTCCTGTCTTGCCGGGGCGGATGCGATTGCGCTGGCAGAAGCGCTGGACGCTTTGGCGGAGAGGGGGGCGCCGTTCCTGCTGGATGCACGCGACGAACAGGGGAATGCAGTGAAGTTGCGCGGCCGGGCAGTGGGTGCCATGGCCGCCATCTGGGTAGAAAATGGCGGCTCCGTCGAACAAACCGATTTTCGGGCCATTCTGGATGCGATTTCCCTGCCAGTCTGGCTGCGCGACCGCACTCGCGCCCTGAAATGGGGAAACCGGGCGTTTGTGGCCGCGGCGGGCCAGCCCGATTTGGAGACGGCCATTGCCACCCAGGCGGCGATCGAAAAATCCGATCGCGACCTTGCGTCGGCCGCGCGCTCCGCCGGACACGCGCTCGAGTCGAAGCGCTATGCCGTGGTTGGTGGGCAGCGGCGCGCGCTCGCTTTCAACCATATCCCGGTCGCCAACGGCGTAGTGGGTACGGCCATAGATGTAACAGAACTGTCGAATACCGAAGCCAGACTCCAGCAGCACATTGATGCGCATGCCGATACGCTCGACAAACTGGCGACCGCGGTGGCGATCTTCGACCGGGAGCGAAGACTGACATTCTATAATGGCGCCTTCGAGCGTCTGTGGAACCTGCCCGATTCCTGGCTCGACCTGCATCCCACCGACGAGGAGATCCTCGACCGGCTGCGCGAAACGCGTAAGCTTCCGGAACAGCGCGACTACCAGGCGTGGAAGCGGCAGAGACTCGCCTTGTACGGACACGCACTGGATTACGTGCCGGAAGATCTCTGGTACCTGCCTGGCGGTAAGACCTTGCGGGTCGTGGCCCAGCCACACCCGTTCGGAGGTCTCACCTACCTCTACGAGGATGTAACTGAAAAGCTGGCGCTCGAAAGTTCCTATAACACCCTCATCAAGGTACAATCGGCTACCCTCGACACACTGAGCGAAGCCGTTGCGGTGTTCGGCCCGGATGCGCGGCTCAAACTCCACAACGCCGCCTTTGCGCGCATGTGGGAACTCGAACCCGCCGATCTCGCGGGCGAACCGCATGTGCAGAAAATCGCGGAAATGTGCGGCGCACGCTTTGGTGATGCGAGCATGTGGCAGAGCCTGGCGCTGAGCATTGCCTCCGGCGCGGAGCGAAGCAGGAATTGGGGACAGATCGAACGTTCGGACCGGAACGTGTTCGCGCTGGCGTTTGCCCCGCTGCCGGATGGCGCGACGCTGATTACCTTTGATGACGTGACGGACCGTTCCCGGATCGAGAGCGCGCTGCGTGATCGCGCGGAGGCGCTGGAGGCGGCCGACCGGCTCAAATCCGATTTCGTGCACCACGCCTCGTTTCTGTTTCGCGATCCTCTCAACGCCGTCCACGGTTTCGCGAGTCTTCTGGCCGCGGGGCAGGCGGGATCGCTCGCACCCAAACAGGCCGAATATGTCGACGACATTCTCTCCGCCTCGAACAATCTCGCCGAGGTGACGAGCGACATCCTCGATCTGGCGCTGATCGATTCCGGCGCGATGCGGCTCGAACCAGCTCCCGTCGATCTCAACGTGCTGCTGTCGCGCGCCGCCGACACGCTCCAGAAGCACGCCGCAAGTCTCGCGATCACGCTTAGCCGCGACTGGGATCCGCATATCGGAACAATCCGGGTGGACGGACGCCGGATCCGGCAGGTCGTCTTCAATCTTCTGTCCAACGCCCTGAAGTTCACGCCACATGGCGGTCGCGTGACGCTGTCCGCATGCATTGTCGATCACGACGTCCAGATCGCCGTATCGGATTCCGGTCCGGGCATCGCGCCGGAAGTGAAGGCAAACGCTTTCGACCGGTTCAGCGCCAAAGGCCGCGGCGGGCAGCCGGCTGGCGCGGGGTTGGGACTTGCGCTCGTCAACCGCTTCATCGAGCTGCACGAAGGTTGGGTGGAAATCGACAGCGCGCCCGATCGCGGCACCACGGTGCGATGCCACATTCCGCTGCGGGTCGAACCCGAACGCGCCGAAGCTACGGCCGGTTAGCATTCGAGATCGCGGCGCTTCAGTGTTGGTTTTTCGGCATTCTCACAATGAGTCCGTCGTGCGCCTGGGTGACCTTCAGTTGGCACGAGAGCCGGCTGGTCGGCTGGAGCTCCTGCGCGAAATCGAGCATCGTCTCTTCCATGTCCTGCTTCGGAGGCAGTTTGCCAGCCCAGGCGGGATCGACATGCACATGGCAGGTGGCGCAGGCGCAGGCGCCGCCACAATCCGCATCGATCCCGGGAATGAGATTCTTGACTGCGCCCTCCATGACGGACCAGCCAGCGGGCACTTCCACCACGTGTTCCTTACCGTTGTGTTCGATATAGGTGATCTTCGGCATCAGACGATTTTCCGTTTCTCAAGCAAATGATTTCATCGGCACGGACGTATCTTCGAGCCTCGCCGCGTCGACAGAAACCTCCTGCGCGATCAGCTTGCGCCCGACAATGTATTCCGGCGCGGCATTGACCGCCTCGACCGCCGCGACGTGCCCTGCGCGCAGGTGGAATACGGCAAATTTCCGTGTCGCCGGATCGCCCCGGCGCACGCGGACATCGTCGTCGCGCGCGAGCCCCGCAATCTGCAGTTTCAGATCGTACTGGTCCGACCAGAACCACGGCACTTCGCGATACGGCACCGGGCGATCGAGCATCGACAGCGCCGCGTGCTTCGCCTGATCGATTGCGTTCTGCACCGACTCGAGCCGGATCGGCGTTCCGTCTCTTCCGACGTGCCGCGTGCAGTCACCCGCCGCAAAAATCGCAGGATCGGCAGTGCGCGCGCAGTCGTCCACCACGATTCCGTCGTCGCAGGCAAGCCCGGCCGCTTGCGCCAGTTCCACGTTTGGTAGGATTCCGATTCCCACCAGAGCGAAGTCTGCGGCGTAAATCTTTCCGCCCGCACGCACACCGCCAAGCCGGCCAGTCCCTTCGAATGCCTGCACAGTCGTGTTCAGCTCGAATCCGACGCCCGCCTTCCGATGCACCGCTTCGTAGAATGCGGAAATCTCGGGGGACACGGCCCGCGCCATGACGCGGTCCAACGACTCGAAGACGGTGACAGCGTGTCCAAGCTTGAGAGCCACTGCCGCCACTTCGAGGCCGATATAGCCGCCCCCCACCACCGCGAGCCGGCCGCCGCCGGCAAATGCAGTGCGCAGGGCATCGACGTCGGCGATGCCGCGCAGATGGAAGATGCCGGCCAGATCAGCGCCCGGAATAGGCAGGCGTCGAACGCGCGAGCCGGTGGCCATCAGGAGTTTGTCATACGGGAGAGTTCTGCCCTCGCCGAGGTGAACGGACCTTCCAACGCGATCAATTGCTGTTGCCGTTGCGTCGAGGATCAGTTCGCAGCCGGCTTCCCTGTAATAGTTCTCCGGTTTCAGAAACAGCCGCTCGCGCTCGAAAGTACCGGCCAGATAGGCCTTTGAAAGCGGCGGCCGTTGATAGGGCGGAAAGGGCTCGTCGCCTATGATTGCAAGCGATCCGGCAAAACCCTCCGCGCGCAGCGTGGCTACGGCCTGCGCGGCAGCCTGTCCCGCGCCGATGACGACAATCCGTTCGGGCATTCGAATTTGGCCGACTCGCGAGTTTGAAACGGGATGTTTTGCCTAGTGGCTCACGTCATTGAATCTGACGTGGTTTTCTGAATCACTGTCGCGGCACGCCAGCGATGGAGGTGATTCGTGGCCGCGAAAGAGACTGCCGTCAAGAAATACGTTGTGCGGCTGAGCGCTGACGAACGCGCACA
>DASXYZ010000036.1:0-42276 GCA_036502185.1 Rhizomicrobium sp. | reverse complement strand
GAGGCGGTCGCCGCGTTGATCTGCACCGTGGTGCCGCAATTGCCCGGCAGGTTGAGCTGCGGCGCGCCCGGCCCCGCTGCGGAAAGCTGCGCGATCGCGTTGTTGATGTTGGCGCCGTCGTCGTCGCCGTAATACCAGCCGCTGTTCACGAAGCGGCTCGCAGGAATGTCGGGAGACGATGCGACGGTGATCGTCTTGCCATCCGGGCTGATGCCGGTGATCGTGCCGACATAGGTGGAACCGGTCCAGGCGGGTGCGAGCGTGGCGCCCGTCCCGCTGACACTCGTACCCGAAATCGACGACGGCAGTGGCCCGGACATGATGCTGCCATAGCTCAGGAAATGCCAGGTGCTGATCGCGCCGGCGCCGCTCACGCTGTCCACCGCGATGGCGATGTTCGAACTGGCGCCCGGGAGCGGAAACGTGACGCGGTCGCCCGGTGCATAGCCGCTGCCGTTGCTGGAGAGATTCGAGCCGTTGCTGTTCATGAGATGTCCCATGACGGAATACGGCTCGCCGCCAAGCCCGGGAATCACGATCGTCGGGGTGCCGGTGGAGTTCAAGGGAAGGGACACGGGCACGGATGTCGTCAGCGTCGTCGACGGATAGCCGGAGTAGGAGATCGTTGCGGCCGGCACCACCACATCGCACCGCGCCCCCCATTCGCGGACGTTCCAGTTCGTGCTCGCCCGGTAGAAGCAGTTGTGTGCATGGTCCTGCAGAATAGTGCCGCCGTTGTCCGAGCTGCTGTTACACGCTCCCTGAACGAAATATCCGCCGCCGCCGTCGGACGGCGCGAAGAACCCGTCGACATAGATGTAAGGATAGAGAGTCAGATCGGTGCATCGCAGTCCCGGACCGGAGGTGCAGAGCGGCGGCCCCACCACGGAGATTTCCTTGACCGGTTTCGGTATTTCCTGTGCGGCCGCGCAGGCCATGCCAATCGCCGCGATCGCGGCAGCAATGGCGAAAAGTTTCATCGTCTTGCCCCCTCTGGAAAAGCCCCAGGTCGCAGAACAGTTCGTTTGTGCAAAAGCCGGATACCGACACGGTCGGATTGCGAGGCGGATTCCATGCGCTCCCGGCAAGCGCATTCATGGATGGCCCGGGCTCATCGCGGCGGATTGTCGAGCAGGTAGGGAAATCCGTCATTCACCCCCGCAGCTTCCCCCCACACCGATGCCTCGAAGCCCTGCGGCAGTCCGGACTGCAATTGTTGGCTCGTCAACCCGGTGATGCCGGGTTCATCTTTCATATTCCCCGCGCCGCGATTCACGATGCCGCTCGTCGTCGTGTCCCAGTAGCAATCCGTGAACGTGCCCTCGCCGACGTGGCCGACGAAACCGCCGCGGGAGCCGCCGCCCTTGCCGCCGCTCACGTGACCCGTAGAATAGGAATCGCTGACCGAAGCGAAATCGATGACGCCGGCGAATCCCCCCACATCAGTGTAGCTCATTGTTCCCTTCACCGTACCGGTGGCGTAGGAATTGGCGATCGTCCCGCCACCGTCGCCAATCAATCCGCCCGCTATACTGCTGCCCCGCACTTTGCCGATGGCAAATGATTCATCGATCGAACCCTCTACACGGCCGGCCAAGCCGCCGCCATACACGCCGGAAACTTTGGCGTCCGCACCTGACTGCATGATGTTGCCGCGCTCTTCAAAGCCCACCAACCCGCCGACTGCACTATCAGTATCGGAACCCTCGACGATACCGGAAGCAAAGGATCGCAGAATTGTGGGGTTCAGGAAATCGATGCAGGCGAGACAGCCCACCAATCCGCCCGCTTCGGCGGCGCCGGCGCTGACGGACGCACTTTCGGAAGTGGCGTTCGTGATCGGACCCTCGCTATCGCCGGCCAGCGTTCCCACTACCGCGTCATTCGCCATGCTGGTCACGCTGGCGTACACAAGATGGATATCGCGCAACATGCCGGTTACGCCAATTTCCGCGAACAGCCCCACTTCCGTGTCGTTCGCGTCGTTGATGGAGAGATGAGAGATGGCGTTGCCGAGCCCCTCGAACGTTCCCGTGAACGGCGTGGGAATCGGCACGCTCGTGTATGTCCCGTCCTGGCCCGCATCGTAGCTGTTGGCGAGCGCGAAGGCGCCGCTCGGATTGGCGGCGACGGCGGCGGCCAGCGACTTGATCGAGTTCTCCAGCGTGTAGGCGGTGCCGTTGATCGTGAGACTGCTGGACAGGTTTGCGAACGTCACCTTGCCATGATGGCCAAACGACAGCACGCCGTTGTTGCCGCCGGCGTCCGTCGCGAGCGTGAGTCCCGCCAGCCCCTGCAACGACACCGGCCTGTTGATGGTGAGCGACTGATAGGCGTCCAGCGTCAGCGCGCTGCCGGTGCCCCACGACACCGGCCCGGCAACCCGGATGTCCTTCGCCTGCACGCCGGAACCGGTTGTCGTGACCATGACATTGCCCGACGCGAGCAGCGTTTCGAGATCACCTGCATTGAGCACGGCGTCCGCCGCTGTCGGCGCGCACACGCCGCTCGCGCAACTGATGTTCTGCGTTGCCCCCGACGAGATCACCACCGCCGCGTTTGCGCCGCCGACCAGGAGCGGCGCAACAGTTGCAATCGCCGCTGCGCTCGCGCCGCTGCGCAGTGTTCGACCGCATGTCCTCATCCTCGTATCCCCACGAAAGTTTCCTGCCCGAGAATAGCACAATACCCCCTCGATCGTGGGCTGGCCGTGCGAGCCTGGTTGTTTTCGGGCGCGAGGAACACGGCGGCGACCTTGGCGTTGTCGACCTGCGCGTCGAGGACGTAGTCGTGCTTGGCGGTGACGATGCCGTATGCGGCTGTGGCCGCCGCATCGGGATAGAGCGCGTTGAAGGTGTGCGGGTTCTCGATGTGGAGACCCCGCCACCGAGATATTGGATGTTGGCGACGGTGGCGTTGACCGCGACGAGCTTCGCCATGAAGCTGTCGGTATAGCGCGGTGGAGATATGACCTGCTTACATAGGGTTCAGGTCCCGCGCCCGGGTCTCGCGCACAACGCTCCGCACATGCGTTCTAAAGCTCCTGCCCCGGAATTTGGTCACCCGCTCTTCGCCGCACCGTTCGGCCACGCGCTGACTGGCGCGGTTGCGGTACGCGAAAGCGGCTCTCCGTACCGTGCGACGTCGGGATCGGCCACGAAGCGCGCGTAACTTTCGAAATCCTCCGCTCTCCAGCCGCGCAGAAGAAGACGTTCGGTCTCGAGCTGCGGAATCACGTTTGCTTGCGCACGGCCTGAACGATCTTCTGCGCGGCATCGGCAAGATCGCTGCCCGATACGATCGGAAGGCCGGACTGAGCGAGGATCGCCTTGCCCTTCTCGACATTGGTGCCTTCGAGCCGGACGACCAGCGGCACGGATAGCGCGATTTCGTTCGCCGCGGCGACGATGCCTTCGGCGATGATGTCGCATTTCATGATGCCGCCGAAGATGTTGACCAGAATGCCTTTGACGTGCGGATCGGAGACGATGATCTTGAAGGCCGCCGTAACCTTCTCGCGCGAAGCGCCGCCGCCCACATCGAGGAAATTCGCGGGCTCCTCGCCGAACAGCTTGATGATGTCCATCGTCGCCATGGCGAGCCCCGCGCCGTTCACCATGCAGCCGATGATGCCGTCGAGCTTGACGTAGGAGAGATCGTATTTCGCCGCTTCGCGCTCGGTCGGATACTCTTCGTCGGGATCGCGAAGCGCCGCCACGTCGGAATGGCGAAACAGCGCATTGTCGTCGAAATTGATCTTGGCATCGAGACAGACGAGCGCGCCCTCCTTCGTCACCACGAGCGGATTGATCTCGAGAAGGCTCATGTCCTTCGCAACGAACGCGCCGTAGAGGCCTTCGATGAGCCTGCCGCACTCCTGTGCGGCTTTGCCCTCGAGCTTCAGCGCGTCTGCAATGTCGCGCCCCACATAAGGCTGATAGCCGGCGGCGGGCTCGATCTGGAATGTGAGAATACGGTCCGGTTTGTGCTTCGCGACCTCCTCGATCTCCATGCCACCTTCGGTCGAGGCGATAAAGGCGATGCGCCCCGTCGCGCGGTCGACGAGGGCGGAAATATAGAGCTCGCGCGCGATGGCCGAGCCGTCCTCGACGTAGAGCCGGCGCACTACGCGGCCTTCCTTTCCCGTCTGGTGCGTGACGAGGGTCATTCCAAGCATGCGTTGGGCTTCTGCGTGCACCTCTTCGATCGAGCGCACCACTTTCACGCCGCCACCCTTGCCCCGGCCGCCCGCGTGAATCTGTGCCTTGACGACCCACACCGGACCGCCGATCTGCTCGGCCGCCGCAACTGCCTCGGCCGCGGTGAACGCAGGTGCGCCGCGCGGCATGGGCACATTGAACTCGCGCAGAATCGCCTTGGCCTGATATTCGTGGACATTCATGGGGATACCCCGGCTCGGGTGCGGCGCATCATACCAGCGGAGCAGGCGCCCGTCATCGGTCCCGTCCCTTGTGATCGCGGGCGTCCCCAAGAGGTTTTGCGCTTCCGCGGGAATGGCAAAACCAATATGGGATCGGCCACTGTGGCGCGTGTGCGCAAATGGTGTCCCGTAAGAGAATTGTTTACCCTGCTCCTCGCTCTCGCAAGACCACTCACCGACGCCCATTTCGAGCGTACAGGGCAAGCGTCGGCCCTGTGCCGGAACGGCACGAGGCGCGGGGCGAGCACCGCGGGCCGGCATTCGCCATGATCCCGATCTCGGACGACAATCCGGCGCGGCTCGTTCCGGTCGTCAACTGGTTCATCATCGCGCTGTGCGTGGCGGCCTATCTCTGGGAGCGTTCGCTGGGGCACGAAATGCAGGCGGCGATCGCCCTGCTTGGCTTCGTGCCCGCCCACCTCCTCCATGCCCAGCCTCCGCCTCCGGGCCTTATATCCGTTGCTCCTGCCGCAACGATCTTCACCTCCATGTTCCTGCATGGAGGGATTCTCCATATCGCGGGCAACATGCTTTACCTGTGGATTTTCGGGAATAACGTCGAAGACGCGATGGGGCATCTGCGTTTCGCGGTGTTCTATCTCGCCTGCGGCGTGGCGGCTGCGCTCACGCTTGCGTTCGTAGATCCCGGCTCGCGCGTTCCCATGATCGGAGCCTCCGGCGCAATTTCCGGCGCCCTTGCGGGCTATGTGCTGCTTTTTCCCCGCGCCCGGGTCACGGTGATCGTGCCGCTCGGGATCATCTTCTATCCCTTTGCGCTCAGCGCGTTCTGGGTCGTGAGCTTCTGGTTTGTGATGCAGCTCGCCAGCGCGACCTTCAGCAATCCCCACGAGCCCGGCGTCGCCTGGTGGGCGCATGTGGGCGGCTTTGGCGCCGGGCTCCTGCTGACGCCGCTCTTCAAATCGGAGCGCTTTCCGCTGTTCGGGCGGCCTCGCCGGCCCTGGACCCGCTAGCCCACAGCCGTTGGCACGGCTTTCGCTCCTTTGCCTCTCAGCCAGGCTCGACGTCGTTGCGAACTGGCGCAAAGCGGCACACCGGGGGCGAGCGCGAACGCAAGATGAAACACCGCAACAGCCACCTGCTTGTCGGCTATTGGAGCCGGCTGCGCGCCGGCCGAAACGTTCCCGATCAGGCCGATATCGACCCCCGCGCGCTGAAGCGGATGCTGCCGCACGTCTTCATTCTCGATGCGCGCAATTGCGAGCGTCCGATCTACCGGCTCGCTGGCACCGCCCTATGCGACCGCTTCGGGCTGGAATTGCGGGGCACGAGCTTCTTTGACCATTGGGAGACGGAAGGCCGCGAACCGCTGGCGCGGCTTCTGGCGCGCGCGCTCCGCACAAGCCAGCCAATATGGTTGTCCGCGATCGGCACCACCAAAAAATGCGCGGTCGCTGAAGTGGAAACGGTGCTGGCACCGCTCGCCTCCGGCGTCGGTGCGCCACAACGGTTCCTTGGTATTGCCCACTTGCTGGGCGACCTGACGCAGCTCGCGGGGCGGCCGATTGTATCCGAACGGCTGATCGATTCGGGTACGGCAGGGGAGCGCGATATTGTGGACACGATCGATCCACCGCCCCCAGCTCCGCCATTCCACAGCCGCTTACCTGCGCACCGGAGCCCGCACTTGCGCCTCGTGGTTTCGCACGAGCCATCGCGGTTGCATTGCGATCTGGACCAGGGAATGCAGCAGCTCGTGGGAGCGCTGGACGTCTTTCGCCATGTCGGGACAGCTTTCTGAAAGCACCGCGAGCCGCGGCCGCCTTCAGTGGCCGGCGGGCTGGTTGGTCTGAGGCTGCGACGGCAGAGTCGGGTGATCGACCGGATCGTTGTGAATGATGACGCTGTTGAGCGTCTGGTCGTTTTTGCGGCGCTGGAGATAGGGAATTTCGTAGTTCTCGATCTTGTTGGTGTAGGCCTGAAACGCCGCGTCGTCTTCCGGCAGACGCTTGTCGCAGCGCTCCGGTGGCAGATGCTGCTGCTCCTGACACCACATGTCGAAATTCATCTCGTGCAACTGGTACGGGGCCTGGGCGCTCACACGCGCTGCCAGAAGCGCGAGCGCGAAGGCCGCCGCAACGATTCCCGTCGTTCTCACTGCAGGCCTCCCGCTATTTCAGTCCAGTCTATTCCCCGGCACGCAGAGCCGGAAGCGAATTCGGCGCCTGGTTTCAGGTCCGCGCAGGCGAAGCGGCTGTTCCTCCAATTCCCCAGCCCCGGAAAACGTTGCCCCGCTAACCGCTTGTTGACATTCGGGCGGTAGGGTTCAGCCGTACATTTCGCTTGAGGAGAGTGGGCCATCGACCGCTCAAAACCTTCCATGCTGCTCAACAGAGAAGCCGTGATCGCCAAGGCGTTGGCGGAGCGACGCCGTCATGTGCGGGTGGAGGTCGACATCGCCGGTCGCATCTTCGTGCCAGGCGACGGGCGGGAGGGAGAGTGCCGCATCGTCGAAATGTCGCCCGGCGGCGCGCAGGTGATCTCGGATGTTATTCCCACAACCGGAACCTTCATCGTTCTCTATGTTGAGGGCTTTGGCAGGTTCGACGCCGAAGTGGTGCGTTCGGAATGGGACCGCTTTGCAGCGCAATTGCGCTGTTCGGCGATGAAGCAGGATCGCGTGGCCGAGTTGCTCGGGCACCTGCAAACCCGCGGCTCGGAAAGCCATACGATCCTGCGCCGGCACGAGCGCGTAGCGGGGCAGGGCATCGCCCATTTTACCCGAAAAGACGGTGAAACGATCGCCTGCGAAGTGATAGACCTGTCGTTGAGCGGCGTCTCCCTCAAGACGGTGTCGCGGCCGCCCATTGGCGAAATCGTGATGATCGGACAGATGTCCGGGCGCGTCGTGCGCCATCATGAGACGGGAATTGCCGTGGAATTCGCGAGCGCTGCGAGCGAAAAATCCGAGACACCTCTGCGGCGCGAGGCGCGGCGGTTGTAGTCGCGGCGCGCCCCCATCGCCTCTCGCCTTTCCAAACACATCCTGCTCATTTTAAATAAAGCCGCACGGATCGTTGCGCGAGAGGATCATTCATGAAACCTGGGGCTTCGGTTTCGGCGGTTGTCACCGGCGCGGCGTCGGGGCTTGGAGAAGCGACCGCGCGTGCACTCGCCCGTGGCGGCGCGAAGGTGTCGATCTTCGATCTGCAACGGGACCGTGGAGAGAAAATCGCCGAAGAGATCGGCGGCGCGTTTTGCGAGGTGGATGTCACGAGCGACGACAGCGTCGCGCAAGGATTCGCCCGCGCCCGTGAAGCCCACGGCCAGGAGCGCATCCTCGTCAACTGTGCGGGCACCGGCAACGCCATACGGACGGCTTCGCGCGACCGCAAGACCGGCGAGATCCGGTTTTTTCCGCCCCGGGATTTCGATCGCATCGTGCAGATCAATCTCGTCGGCACGTTCCGCTGTATCGCCCATTCGGCTGCGGGCATGTTGACGCTCGATCCGCTGGACGGGGAGCGCGGGGTGATCGTCAACACCGCGTCGATTGCGGCGGAGGACGGACAGATCGGGCAGGCCGCCTATTCCGCCTCGAAGGGCGGCATCGTCGGCCTCACGCTCGTTGTCGCGCGGGACCTTGCGCAGGAAAGCATCCGCTGCAACACCATCATGCCGGGGCTGTTCGATACGCCGCTTCTGCAGGGCATGCCGGCGCAGGTGAAAGACGCGCTTGGCGCGCAGGTGCCGTTTCCCGCGCGGCTCGGCAATCCGGCGGAGTATGCATCGCTCGCGCTCGAGATGATCCGCAATCGTTATTTCAACGGTGCCTGCGTCCGCCTCGACGGTGCCGTGCGAATGCCACCGCGCTAAGGATCATTCGCCGATCAGGTGCAAGGCGACTTCGCGGCGGTGCGGCGCGTCGCGATGCTCGAAGACATAAAGTTCCTGCCAGGTGCCGAGTTCGGGCTTTCCGCCGCGCACCGGAATGGAAAGCGAGGTGGCGGTCAGGGCGGCACGAATGTGACCTGGCATGTCGTCCGGCCCTTCCGCGTCGTGGCGATAATGCGTGCCATCGCGCGGCACGATCCGACGCATGTAATTTTCAAGATCGGCGAGAACATCCGGATCGGCGTTCTCCTGCACCAGCAGCGACGCCGAAGTGTGGCGGATGAAACAGGTGAGAAGGCCCTCCGCGATCCGGCTCTCGCTCACGAACTGGAGCGTCTGTTCGCCGAACGGATAAAAACCTGACCCGTTTGTGGCGATCGTCACCGAACGGAACGTCTGCTTCACAGCCGGTCATCCCTTGCGCAGATAGACATAGAGCGCGCCCCCGCCCCCATGGCGCCGGTGGGCTTCGCGCACATCGGCGACAAACTCCGCAAGGCCGGGTTCGGCAAGCCAGCGCGGCGTCATGCTGCGCAAGATCCCACGCATTCGCATGTCGAGCCCGAGATCGAATGGCTCTTCCCTTTCATTTTTCCGGGATGCGCCCTTTCCGGTGACGATGAGCACGAGCCTCAATCTGCGCAGCTTCGCACCGCGCACGAACGTGACGAGTGCGGCATGCGCGGCGTGTTCCGAAAGCCCGTGCAGATCGAGTCGCGCCTGCGGTTCGAGCAGTCCGCGCCTCAGCCGGTCGGCGGTATTGCCGTCAATGCCTGCGGTGCGCCGCGTGGGTATCTGCGCCGGCCGCGGTGTCTCGGGCGGTGTCTGGGGCGGCGGTTTCGCTGCGCGCGACTTTGGAGCAGCGGATTTGCGCGGCCGGCGCGGCTGCGCTTTCAGCGGCACGGCATCGGCGAGCGCCGTTTCGAACAGCTCCCGCTCGTCACCCGTCGGCTCGCGTTTGCTGGCCATCACGAAGTCTCCAGATACCGACGCGGCAGGTGCGCCGCCAGACTCTTCGGAAGTAAAACGAAGAAGGTGCCCTGGGATTTCATCCGGCCGGCCACCGATTCGGCATCAGCGCCGAACCCCCAGAAAATATCGGCGCGCAGGGGGCCCTTGATGGCGCCGCCTGTGTCCTGCGCGATCAGGAGGCGCGCGAAACGTCTGTCCGGCTCACTGAGATTGGGCCCGGGCGCGGTGGTCGCGATAAACATCGGCACGGCGAACGGATGAATGGATGAATCGACTGCGAGACTTGCCTCCGGCGTCAGCGGCACGCCCTCGCTCCCGGGACTGCCGAGCGCGGGATCGCCGATCGGCAATTCGCGGAAGAACACGAAAGACTGATCGCTCTCCATGATTTCGCGCGCGCGGGCGGGATTGCGCTGAAGCCAGTCGCGGATCGCCTGCATTGACAGGTGCTGCCGGTCGAGCGCGCGCTCCTCGATAAGCGTGCGCCCGATCGGCGTGTAGGGACGGCCGTTCTGTCCGGCGTAAGCGAGCCGCAGCATCGAGCCGTCATCGAGGAGTGCGCGGCCCGATCCCTGGATGTGAAGAAAAAATACGGAAATCGGGTCGGCCGCGTAAAGCAGCACGGGCGCATCGTTCAGCCCCTTCGCGTCGATTTCCGCGCGCGCGGCATAAGGCACGAGCCGATTGCCGACCAGCCGGCCTTCGAGACGGACTGCCGGAAAATTGTTGCGAAACAGAGCGAGATCGACGCTCACGAGATCGCGCGGCAGCCCGTAAATGGGCGTGGTGAAATTGCCGTGCGGCACACGGCTCGCGCGGATCTCCGGTTCGTAATAGCCGGTGAAGAATGCCGTGCCGCCGCCCGCGTGCAAACCGAAGACCGCAAAGCGGCTCTCGAACCAGGCCCGCGCAGCGGCGGCGCCTGGGGAAACCCGCAGCGAATCCGCACAGACATCCCGCCAATCGCCAACGCGGCCGGCGTAACCTGTTCCTCCCATCGTCTGAGTGGCCGGATGATGCAAAAGAACCGTGCACGAGCGGCGGAAGGCGGCAAGCGCCGACATTGGATCGCTCGCCTGCCACTGGGGCACCGCGGAGAATGCCACTGGCTGAAGTTTCAGGGCCGGAGGCGCAGTTGGCCGAACTACGAACCACAAGGCCGCAGCCAGGACCAGGAGAGCGATGAGAATGGCAATCGGCCAGCCTGCGCGGGCCGTCCGCGTGCGCCTCAACCCGCGCCCGCCGTGGCAACGAGCGTCCAGTTGGGATCGCTGGCGTGAATATCGCGCGCGAACGACCATACATCTGTCACGTCGCGAACCGCCTTGGGATCGCCCTCGATCACCATGCCACTCGCGTCGGTGGTCGCGGAAATGAATTGCGCGGTAAATTCCACGGTGATTTCCGCGGCTGTACCCTTGAGCTCCGCATGCACGATGCGGGTGTTTTTGAATTCCACAAAGGAGTAGCTAACCGCCTCGTCTTTGGCCTCCCGTTCTCGCATTACCGCGTCGAACGCGGAGAACACTTCATCGCTCAGGAGCGGGCGCAGGGTTGCACGGTCGCGCGCCGCGAACGCCTTGACGATCATTTCGTAAGCATGGCGCGCGCCGTCCAGGAAATGTTCTGTTTCGAAATGACTGTCCGCGAGCTTGATCTGGACGAGTCCGCTCGCGGGATCGCCGCTCGCCTGCGCCTGTTCTGCGGACGCAGCTGTCCGGTCGGGCAGCGCCGCGACGTTCTGGGGCGCCGGAGATGGCGTTGTACCGCCGATCCGGCCGAGCCTGTCCCGGGGCTCACGCTCATTCCCCGTACGACGGCCGAGAACCGTGTAAAGCCGGAAAAGGATGATGGCGGCGACCATCGCGACGAGGAGAATTGCGAGCAGTTGCGAATCTGCCATCGGTAAGCCTCTCAGTCCCGCCGCGCCGCTCCCGACATGAACCTATCTTAATCGCGAGGGCGCGGTCCATCATTGCAGTCCTCGCGCCCTCTCAATTCTTCAGATGGGATTTCGTCGCGCGGTTTTCGAGACGGGTGTGGCTCGGCTTGTCAGTCCTGGCCATCCGTGGTAGCCCCGCGCGTTTTTCCGGGATGAGAATTTCATGAGCAGCACGGGTGCAGGACCGAATGGAAATCCCCAAGGCGGGCCGGAAGGGCCGCCGCTGCACATCCAGATCATCGGCCAATACGTGAAGGACCTCTCCTTCGAAAATCCCGGCGCGCCTACGAACATGGCGGCCCGACCGCAGATCGATCTGGGCGTTGATCTTCAGGCACGAAGGCTTGACGCCGAGCGATTCGAAGTGGAGCTGAAACTCCGTGTTTCCGCAAAGGCGGAAGAGAAATCGCTGTTTCTCCTCGAGCTCGCCTATGCAGGCCTGTTCGTGATCCAGAACGCGCCCGAGGAAATCCTCCAACAGATCCTGCTGATCGACGGACCGCATCTGCTCTTTCCGTTCGCGCGGCGGATCGTTGCCGACGCGATCCGCGATGGCGGCATGCCGCCGTTGATGATCGAGCCGATCGATTTCGCTTCGCTCTATCGCTCACGCATGGCCCAGAACCAGCAGATGGCCGCGGGCCAGGCGACCGTCTGAACGGAACATCCTCCCCGATCACTGCCAGTTCCAGACAGCCTCGCTCCCGAGGTCCATTGCAACGAAAGCCGCATGCGCGGCCAGTTCCGCCGGGCTGAGCCGCGGCGGGAGTTCCATGCCTCTTTGGGGCGCACAGGGCCGCTCGGACGCGAGCGGAGCCGCCAATTCTTCCGGCGCGAGGCGCAGCCGCGTCTGCCGGCCGCCGACAAGCTCGAGATACACCCTCGCCGTCAACTCGGCATCGAGAAGCGCGCCGTGCTTGGTGCGCGCCGAGAGATCGATTCCGAAGCGGCGGCACAATTCATCGAGCGAATAGCGGGCGCCGGGCAGTTTCGCCTTGGCGATTTCCATCGTGTCGATGGCGCGGGACACCGGAATCCCCGGTCGCGCCAGGCGCAGAAGCTCCGCATTGACGAATTTGAGATCGAACGAGGCGTTGTGCATGATGATCGGAGCGTCGCCGAAAAACGCCAGCAGTTCCTCCGCAACGAATGAAAAGAGCGGCTTTTCCGCGAGAAAGGCGTCGCTTAGTCCGTGCACACGCTGCGATTCCAGCGGGACGGGCCGCTCGGGATTGAGATAACACTGAAAACTCCGGCCCGTCGGCATGTGCTCGAACAATTCGACGCAGCCGATCTCGATGATCCGGTGGCCATCGGACGGATCGAGCCCCGTCGTTTCCGTGTCGAACACGATTTCACGCATCCCCGCCCCCCTCCCCTCGCGCGCGCAGCGCTTTCACGATGGATTCGACCTGCGCGAAAGCATGCTCCAATCCCTTGCCGGTCTCCACGACAAAATGCGCGCGAGCCCGCTTGTCCACATCCGGCATCTGGCGCTCGAGAATCCGGTCGAGCATCGCTTCGCTTATGCCCGGTCGCGCCAGAACCCGCGCCCGCTGGATGTCTTCCGGCGCGGAGACAACCACCACCACATCCATGCGCGCCTCGGCGCCGGTCTCGTAGAGAAGCGGGACATCGAGAACCACCAGCTCCGCGCCGCCTCTGGACGCCTGCGCGATGAACGCCTGCTGCGCCTTTTCGACCAGCGGATGAACGATGGCTTCGAGCTGCGCGAGCGCCTTCGGATCGCGCACGCGCGCCGCAAGGCATGTCCGGTCGACGCGACCGTGGTTCACGCAATCGGGAAAGACACGGGCGACGGCAGAAACGGCCTTCCCACCCGGTTCGTAGAGCCTGTGCACCGCCACATCCGCATCATGCACCAGCACGCCCAGCCGCGCGAACATCCGCGCCGTTTCGGTCTTTCCCATCCCGATCGAGCCGGTCAGGCCGATAACGAGCGGCCGCCTAGCCGGCATCGCGAAGCGCCTCTTCGAGGTGGCGCCTTACGGCTTCCGTCACAACCGGGCGGACGCCGAAGAATGCTTCGAAGGCCGGCTGGGCCTGGTGGATGAGCATGCCGAGGCCGTCCACGCAACTCAGTCCGCGCGCGCGCGCCCGTGCAAGCAGTGGCGTCTCGAGGGGATCGTAAACCAGATCACATATCACTGCGTCTTGCGGGAGCGCGTCCAGCGCGACGTCCGGCGACGAGGTTCCGCGCAACCCGGCGCTTGTCGCGTTGATGAGAAGGTGGGTGGCGGACGCGAGCGCCGGCCAGTCGTCGAGCGAACCCGCATTGAGCTGCGCAAGGGCAACAGGCGCTAGCGCTGCCACGAGACGATCCGCGCGTTGGCGGGTGCGGTTGAGGACATGAACGTCAGCTGCGCCCAGGCGCGCACAGACAAGAGCGGCCGCCCGCGCAGCACCGCCGGCACCGAGGACGACAGCCGAACTTCCCTGAAGTGCCGCTGTGTCCATCTCCGCGGCGAGATTTGCTGCGAGCCCCTCCACGTCGGTATTGCGGGCCTCTATGCGCCCATCGCGGAACAGAAGGAGATTTGCTGCGCCCGCCGCGCTGCTGTCGTCATCGGAGGAATCGCCCAGCGCAAACGCCGCCTCCTTGTGCGGCAGCGTGACATTGACACCCGCGAACCCGGCTGCGCGCAGGCCGCGAAGTGCGATGGAGAAATCTTCGCGTAGCACCGGCAGTGGCAGATAGGCCCCGTGGATTCCGTATTCCCGGAGCCAGAAAGCATGGAGCCGTGGCGACAGGGAGTGGCTCACCGGCCAACCGATCACGCCCGCGCGTTTCATGCCTTTGCGAGTCCCAGCTGTCGCAATTGTGCCAGCAGGGGCAGCAGCGGCAAGCCAAGCACGGAAAAGAAGTCGCCCTCCACGCGCTCAAACAGCTGAATGCCGATACCCTCGATTTCGTACGCGCCGACGCTGGCGGTCATCGCGCCCGCTGCCTTCGCAACATATTCCTCGAGAAACAAATCGCTGAAATCGCGCATCGTCAGCCGGCAGATGTCGGTGTGCTGCCAAAGAACACGTTTGTCCCCCGCGAGGGCCGCGGCGGTGACAAGCTCGTGCGTCTGCCCACGCAGCCGGCGCAATAGCACGCGCGCTTCCGACGATGTGGCGCATTTGCTGACCGACGTACCCTCCAGCACCAACAACTGGTCGGCGCCGAGGATCATCCGATCCGGGTGCGATTCCGCGACAGCGAGCGCCTTTTCCTGCGCCAGCGCGCCGGCAAGAGCGGCGATCTCGCGGCCGCTTCGTATCCACTCCGCCTTGCTTGCTTCTTCATCGATAGCCGCAGGCACAGTTTCGAACGCGATACCCGCAGCAGCCAGGAGCCGCGCGCGTGCCGAACTCGCCGAAGCAAGGATGAGCGGCTTCATGCGCGACCCGCTTCCCTCCGCTCGACCAGGAGATTGAGCACGGAGGCAGCCGTCTCCTCGACAGAACGGCGCGACACATCGATCGCCGGCCAGCCGCGCTGCTCGAACAGCTGTCGTGTCGCCATCACTTCGGCGCGCACACTGTCGAGATCGACATAGCTCGTCGAGCGCACTTCCCCGAGCGTATTCAGCCGGTTTCGCCGCACCTGTACCAGACGGTCCGGCGAGGCCCACAATCCGACGATCAGCGGGCGCTGCGCGGACAGGACTTCCGGCGGGGGCGCTATGCCCGGAACGATCGGCACATTGGCCGCACAGACGCCGCGGATCGCGAGATAGACACAGGTGGGAGTCTTGGAGGTGCGGCTCGCGCCGACGAGAACCACTTCCGCCTGCTCGAGAAGGGAGAGCGCCTGGCCATCGTCATGTGCGATGGCAAAATTCAATGCCTCAATGCGATGAAGGTAGCGCTGGTCGACTTCGTGCTGTCCGCCCGGACGGTGCGTCTCGGCCGCTCCGAGAAACTGTCGCATCATGGCGATCGGACCATCCAGGATACCCTGGCAGGGGACCCCCAGCTGCGCGCATTGCGCTTCCAGAATCCGGCGCAGGTCGGGATTGACCAGCGTGAAGAACACGAGCCCCGGCTGCTCGCGGATATGCGCCATCACCCGCTCGAGCTGCCGTTCGCTGCGAACAAGGGCATAGAAATGCTCCTGGAGCTGCACGCCTTCGAATTGCGCGCTTGCCGCCTTGGCGACCGCATTCAGGGTTTCGCCAGTGGCGTCGGAAACCAGGTGCAGATGAAACTCGCGCAAATTGTCCACTGCCTTTCCCCGTTGTCCACAGAGCGATGCGGAACCGACAGTCCTCCACAGCGTTTCGCCCAATCATCCACGGCTCATCGCCGTCCATCAACTGTTGCCCCACCGGTCGCTAGTGGTCGCCGGCAGCTTGAGTCTTGCGGGTTTGCGGCCTACAGAGCCCGACCGTTCCCCGGTTCTCCACGCTTTTCACAGCCCCAACAACATTCATCATCATCTAGGAGTCTTTCTGGCTTGTCTGAAGAAAGAAGAGGAACGCTGTGGAGGACCGCCGGAGGTGAGAAAAAGACGCCACCGCCAGTCTGGTTGATGCGGCAGGCCGGCCGGTACCTTCCCGAGTATCGCGAGGCTCGCGCGAAAGCGGGGTCGTTCTGGAATTTGTGCATGAACCCTGCCGCCGCCGCGGCGGTGACGCTGCAACCGGTGAACCGTTTCGGACTGGATGCGGCGATCCTGTTTTCCGATATCCTCGTCATTCCTCACGCGCTCGGGAAGCGGGTGATGTTCGAGGAAGGGACAGGTCCAAGGCTCGAGCAAACATTTTCGGCTGAGGAACTGCAAAGAGATCCGGCTCAGTGGCGGGAAAAGCTGTCGCCTGTCTATGAGGCGATGGATCTCGTCGCCCAGCGCCTTGATCGCGCGCGTGATCTGATCGGATTTGTGGGCGGAGCATGGACGCTTGCAGTCTACATGGCGGAGGGGGAGGCTTCGAAAGACCAGCGCGCAGCCAGGCTTTGGGGATACCGCAACTCTCAAGATTTCAAGCGGTTTCTGAGCGTGATCTGCGATTGCGTTGCGGCGCATCTCTGCGCGCAAGTCGCGGCGGGCGCGAACGTCATCCAGATTTTCGACAGCTGGGCCGGGGGCCTGCCCGAAAAGGCATTTCATGACTGGGTGATCTCGCCAACGAAATCCATCGTGGCGCGGGTGAAGGAAAGCTGTGCCGGCGTGAAAGTGATCGGGTTTCCGCGCGGCGCCACGCAGGCCGGTTATGAGCTGTATACGCGCGAAACGGGCGTGGATGCGGTTTCGCTCGATACCGCAGTCCCGATCGGACGGGCGGTCGAAACGCTTGGTGGCCGAGTGGCGCTGCAGGGCAATCTCGATCCGCTTCTGCTTGTGGCCGGCGGTTCGGCGATGGCAGACGAAATCGACCGGCTCCTCGCGGCCACAGCGGACGTCGCCTTCATTGCCAATCTCGGGCACGGCGTGCTGCCCGAGACACCCGTGGAGCATGTGGCGGAATTTGTCGCGCGCGTTCGGGCGGGACGGTGAAGCTCGCTATCGTTCTTTTCAATCTGGGCGGGCCGGATTCTCTGACGGCGGTCGAGCCTTTCCTGCGCAATCTCTTCTCGGACCCGGCGATTCTTCGATTGCCGGCGTGGCTTCGCCGTCCCGCCGCGTGGGCCATCGCCCGCAGGCGAAAAGAAGCGGCGCAGTCGATTTATCGGCACATTGGCGGGCGTTCGCCGCTTCTCGAACAAACCCGCGCACAGGCGGACGAGCTTGAACGGGCGCTCGGGCGGAAGGGCATGGACGCTCGGGTGTTTATCGCCATGCGTGCCTGGCACCCACTGAGCGGAGAGACGGCACTCGTGGTAAAGGCTTATGCACCGAACCGGATCGTTCTCCTCCCGCTCTATCCGCAATATTCCACCACGACGAGCGGCTCATCGCTTTGCGACTGGCAAGCGGCCGCCGCCGCTGCTGGGCTCGGCGCGCCGCAGCGGCGGGTGTGCTGCTATCCGTGGGATGCCGGATTCGTTGCTGCGCTGGTGGAACGGCTGGAAGCGGCCCTTGCCGCACGCAAACCGCAGCAGACATACCGTGTTTTGTTTTCTGCGCACGGTCTTCCGCAGCGCACCGTCAATGCCGGTGATCCGTACCAGTGGCAGATCGAGCAGACTGTGGCGGCGATCCTTCAACGGTGTGGCGCGCGCGGCCTGGACTGGCGCATCAGCTATCAAAGTCGGGTCGGACCGCTGGCATGGCTCGAGCCCGCGACCGACGCGGAGATCCGGCGCGCCGGTGCGGAAGGCCGGGCGCTCATTGTAATGCCTGTTGCGTTCGTCTCCGAGCATTCCGAAACGCTCGTCGAGCTCGATATCGATTATGCCCGCATCGCGCGCGAGTCGGGTGTTCCGGATTATATTCGCGTGCCGACGGTCGGCACGAGCGATGCCTACATCGACGGTCTCGCGCGACTGGTGCTCAAGGCCGCCGCGGCGGCGCGGCCGATGACCTGCGGCGAAGGACGAATCTGTCCGGCCCGTTTCGCGGGATGCGGATTTCGTGAGGCGCCGGCATGAGTGGATTCCTCGGTACATACTATTTGTGGGTCAAGGCACTCCACATCCTCGCGGTGATCGCCTGGATGGCGGGGATGCTCTATCTGCCGCGGCTGTTCGTGTATCACTGTGAAACGGCGCCCGGCTCCGCGGAGTCCGAGCGCTTCAAGAAAATGGAGAGGCGCCTGCTCAAGGCCATCGTCAACCCAGCGATGATTGCCGTCTGGGTGCTGGGTCTGTGCCTCGCCTTTTCGAGCGAAGCCTGGCGTCAGCACTGGCTGCAGGCGAAATTCGGGCTGGTTCTGGTGATGAGCGGGGTGCACGGGCTGTACGCCCGCTGGGTGCGGGAATTCGGTGCGGATGCGAACCGCCATTCCACCCGCTTCTACCGGATCTGGAACGAGGTTCCGACTGTGCTCCTTGTGGCGATCGTCATCCTCGCGGTGGTTAAGCCATTCTGAACCGGCCGAAGAAAGCCATTTGCAAGGGGCACGAAACCGCGGTATAAGGCGTTAGTTCCCCAATCACGCCACAGGGCAACGCGCGTCGGACAAACGCGAAGTTGATGCCGGCCAGAGCCGGCGTGGCTTGAGACAAATCTCCGCCGAATCTCCCGTTACGCCGTGGGCGGCGGAACAACTCCCCGAAGGCTACCTTTCCAGGTGCAATCCCCATGACAGTGCAATCCGGCCTGCAGGCCATGAAGCTGCAGGATTTGAAGGCCAAAACCCCCACCGATCTGCTCGCCTTCGCGGAGGATCTCGAAATCGAGAACGCCTCGGCGATGCGCAAGCAGGATATGCTCTTCGCCATCCTCAAGGAGCTCGCGGAACGGAACGTCGAGATTACCGGCGGCGGGGTGCTCGAGACGCTGCAGGATGGCTTCGGCTTCCTGCGCTCGCCGGAATCGAACTATCTCGCCGGCCCTGATGACATCTATGTCTCGCCCTCGCAGATCCGCCGCTTCGGGTTGCGGACGGGCGACACGGTGGACGGTCCCATCCGCAGTCCCAAGGACGGCGAGCGCTACTTCGCGCTGCTCAAGGTTTCCACGATCAATTTCGAGGATCCCGAGAAGATCAAGCACAAGGTCCACTTCGACAATCTGACGCCGCTCTATCCGACGAAGTGGCTCAATATGGAGATCGAAGACCCGACCCTTAAGGACAAGACGGGCCGGATCATCGACATCGTCTCGCCGCAGGGCAAGGGCCAGCGCGCGCTGATCACGGCGCAGCCGCGCACCGGCAAGACAGTGATCCTGCAAAACATCGCGAAGGCGATCGCCGCCAATCACCCCGAATGCTATCTGATCGTGCTCCTGATCGACGAGCGGCCGGAGGAAGTGACCGACATGCAACGCTCGGTGAAAGGCGAGGTCGTGTCCTCGACTTTCGACGAGCCAGCGACGCGTCACGTCCAGGTGGCGGAGATGGTGATCGAGAAGGCCAAGCGCCTCGTCGAGCACAAGCGCGACGTGGTGATCCTGCTCGATTCGATCACCCGCCTCGGCCGCGCCTACAACACGGTCGTTCCCTCGTCGGGCAAGGTGCTGACGGGCGGCGTCGATGCCAACGCGCTGCAACGGCCCAAGCGGTTCTTCGGCGCGGCGCGCAACATCGAAGAGGGCGGTTCGCTGACCATCATCGCCACCGCGCTGATCGACACGGGCAGCCGCATGGACGAAGTGATCTTCGAGGAATTCAAGGGCACCGGCAATTCGGAAATCATCCTCGACCGCAAGGTGGCCGACAAGCGCGTGTTTCCGGCCATCGACATCCTGCGCTCGGGCACGCGCAAGGACGAGCTGTTGGTCGATAAGGGTACGCTCGCGAAGACATATGTGCTGCGCCGCATTCTCGCACCCATGGGTACGATCGACGCCATCGAATTCCTGCTCGACAAGCTGCGCTCGTCCAAGACCAACGGCGACTTCTTCGAAAGCATGAATACGTAGGACGCGGCCGCGATTGGGAAGGCCCAGTGCGGCCGCCGCCGCCCCCACGACTGTCATGGCCCGCCGGTGTGCGGGCCACCCAGGTGACGCATGCGCGGTATCCGAATCGCGGACCGGATTTCTTCTGTGGACGCCCGCGCAGATTTCAGCTGGGTGGCCCGCACACCGGCGGGCCATGACAGGTGTTTATTTGAACACGCGCGACAACAAATACACGCCCGACAAAGCGTCTTGCCGCGACGAGCCAGTGAAATGAGCGATTTTCCGGCTACGGAATCAACACTGTCGCGCCGGTCGTTGCCCTTGAATGCAGCGCCGCGTGCGCTTCGCGCGCCTTTGCCAGCGGGAAGCGCTGGTTGATGGCGATCTTCACCGCGCCCGATTGAATCACCGCGAACAGGTCGTCGGCCGTGTCCTGCAGTTCCTGGGCGGTGCGAATGTAATCGAAGAGCGTCGGACGGGTGAGATAGAGCGAGCCTTTGGCGCTGAGAATGCCGGGATCGAAAGACGGGACCGCGCCGCTCGCATTGCCGAAGCTGACCAGCATGCCGCGCACGGCGAGACAATCGAGCGAGCCCGCGAAGGTGTCTTTGCCGATCCCGTCATAGGCCACCGGCACGCCGGCGCCGCCGGTGAGTTCGCGCACCCGCGCGCTCCAGTCGCCGCTCCGCGTATTGAGCACATGGGCGCAGCCATTCTCTGTCGCGAGCGCGGCCTTGTCGTCGGAACCGACGGTGCCGATCACCGATGCGCCCAGATATCTGGCCCATTGGCAGGCGATCAGCCCCACCCCGCCGGCCGCGGCGTGGAACAGGATCGTTTCGATGGGCTTCACGGGATAGGCGCGCTTCAGCAGATATTGCACGGTCATCCCCTTGAGCAGCGATGCGGCGGCGGTCTCGTCCGAAATTCCCGCCGGGACCTTGACCGCGCGCTCCGCGGGCACGTTGTTGGCTTCTGCATAGGCGCCGAGCGGGCCGCTGCAATACGCCACGCGATCGCCGGGCTGGAAATATTCAACCCCAATTCCGATCGCGTCGACAACGCCCGCGGCTTCCAGGCCCAGACCCGACGGCAGCGATACCGGATAGAGCCCGGAACGCTGATAGGTGTCGATAAAATTCACACCGATGGCGGTGTGGCGCACGCGGACTTCGCCGCCGCCCGGCGGGGCAAGATCGATGTCTTCCAGGGCGAGCACGTCCGGCCCGCCGGTCTTTGCAAAACGAATGGCTTTCATGGTCCTCGTCCGAGTTGGTAATGGTTCGACAAGCTCACCATGAGGCCATCTCCTCACCCTGAGCCCGCCGAATAGTCAGCCCAGCTGTTGGCGGAAAAAGTTGGCGGTGCGGCTGTTGGCGAGTTCCGCATTCGCCGGATCGTAGTTCTCGCCGCCCACGCGCGCGAAGGCGTGGTCCATCTCTGGATAGAGGTGGATTGCGACCTGCGGATTACCTTTGAGGCCGTCCCTGATTCGCTTCTGTGCGGCGGCCGGCACGAACCTGTCCTTCTCCGCAATGTGCAACATCAGCGGTTTTTTGATGTTCGTGGCTTCCCCAAGCTTTTCCTCGATGCTCACGCCATAATAGCCGACAGACGCATCCGCATCTGTGCGCGTAGCGGCTAGATAGGCGAGCAGCCCGCCTAGGCAGTAGCCGACTGCGCCCACTTTCGTGCACTTCTCGGTGCCGCGCAGATGATGGATCGCGGCCTCGATGTCCTTGACGCCGAGATCGACGTTGAATTTTGGAAACAGGCTGAATGCGCGATTCTTTTCCGCCTCTATCCGGTCGTCGAGCACGATCCCCGGTTCGAGCCGCCAGAACAGATCGGGCGCGAGCGCGAAATAACCCCTGGACGCATACTGATCGGCTACGGCGCGCACGAACCGGTTGATGCCGAAGATTTCCTGGATGATGACGATGCCTGCGCCGTTTGCGGTGGCCGGCGCGGCAAGATAGCCGCCGAACACTCCGTCGGTCGTATCGATGCTGATTTCCTTGCCGCTCATGACTGCTCCTCGCGCATATCCGCGGGGAGGTTAGCCAATCGGGCTCTGCCGCGCTACGTCGCGGGCACCCGCTACTCGTGCCGGAGCGCTTCGATCGGGTCGAGGCGGGCGGCGCGGCGCGCGGGAAAGAAGCCGAAGCCGACGCCGACAAGCGCGGAGAAGCCGACGGCAATCACCACGATGGCGGGCTGAAACACAAAGGGAAACTTGAGCGCCGAAGCAATGGCAGCCGAGCCACCGAGCCCGATGGCAACACCGAGCACACCGCCCAGCGCGCTCATCACGATGGCCTCGATGAGAAATTGCAGGAGCACGTCGCGCTCGCGCGCGCCGATGGCAAGACGGATGCCGATCTCGCGTGTTCGCTCCGTCACGGAGACGAGCATGATGTTCATGATGCCGATGCCGCCGACGATAAGACTGACGGCCGCGACGGCCGACAGAAACGCCGTCAGCACCAGCGTGACGGTGGTGACGATCTGGGAGATCTGCTGCAGATCCTCCACGGAGAAATCGTCAACCTGGCCCGGAATGATATGCCGCGCCTCCCGCATCAGGCGCTGGATCAGGTCCTTGACGTGAGGAATGTTCTCCGAGCGGTCGACGAGCACGCGGATGACGTTGACTTCCGTGTTGCCGGCGATCTTGCGCTGAACGGCCTTGAGCGGCATCAGCACGAGCTCGTCCATATCCTGTCCGAAGGTGCTCACGCCTTTCGGCTCGAGCACGCCGATGACTTCGCAGGTGATCTTGTTGATGCGGATGCGCTGGCCGATGGGCATCTGGTCGCCGAAAAGCTCGCGCCGGTCGGTCTCGCCCAGAATGCAGACGGATTTGCCGGCGAGAACTTCGGCCGGCGAGAACTCGCGGCCGGCCACGAGTCTCCAGTCGCGGCTGTGGAGGTAGGCGTTGGTCGTGCCGTTGACCTGGCTGTTGTGATTGCGGTTGCCGTTGACGAGCACTGCCTGCACCGAAAGCTCGGGAACGACTTCTGAAAGATCGGGAATTTCGCGCTGGATCTTGTCGACCACGGCCATGTCGAAGGGTGTGACGGCCGCAGGCGGTCCGTTCTGCTGCCCGGGAATGATCGCAAGCAGATTGTTTCCGAGCGAAGCGAACTCGCCCGTCACCTTCCGATTGACGCCTGCGCCCAATGTCACCATCAGAATGACGGCGGCGACACCGATCACGATGCCGAGTGTGGTCAGGCCCGCGCGCAGCAGGTTGTTGCGGATTTCGCGCAATGCCAGCAGCAGCGCGTTCCAGATCATGCGCGCGCTCCGCTGTCGGAGACGATCAGCCCGTCATGGAAGCGCACCCGGCGGCCGGCATAGGCGGCGACATCTTCCTCATGCGTGACGAGCACGATGGTGAGCCCGCGCTCCACGTTCAATGATTTCAGGAGCTGCATGATCTCATGGCTCTTGGCCGAGTCGAGGTTTCCAGTGGGCTCGTCGGCAAAGACCACCGAAGGCGAGGTCACCAGGGCCCGCGCGATGGCGACGCGTTGTTGCTGACCGCCCGAGAGCTCGGCTGCCGTGTGATGCCAGCGATCGGCGAGACCGACTTGTGCGAGCGTTTCGAGGCCGAGACGCCGTCGCTCGGCCCTGGGCGTGCCGCGATAGATGAGCGGCAATTCGAGATTCTCGAGCGCGGTGGTGCGCTTCAGGAGATTGAAGCCCTGAAACACGAAGCCCAGATAATGGCGACGCAGCAGCGCCCGCTGCTCGCGCGTCATGCTGCCGACATCAGCGCCACGGAAGTAATAGTTCCCGCCGGTCGGTACATCGAGACAGCCCAGAATGTTCATGCAGGTGGACTTGCCGGATCCCGACGGGCCCATCACGGCCACGAATTCGCCGTCCTGCACGGCAAGCTCGATGCCGGCGAGCGCCGCCACCTGGGCCTCGCCGCTGCCGTAGATTTTGCTCACGCCCTGAAGCGCGATCAGCGGCTGATCGGTGATCACCAGTGTGATCCACCCGACTGCACCGCCGGCAAAAGATTCTCCTGCAGACGCACAAAGCCGCAGAGATGTCCTGTGCAAAGGGCAACCGAAAAAAACCGCCAAGACGCCAAGTCGCCAAGGGATTCGTGGTGCCTTGGCGACTTGGCGTCTTGGCGGTTAGCGTCCTGGAAACCTATTGGCGCTGCGCGCCTGATCTCCCTCTGCGGCTCTGCGTCTCTGCGTGAATCCATCGACCGCCGCCGCACTACGAACTCGTCTGCTGTTGCGGCTTGTCGGCGAGATCGGTGACGACCTCGTCGCCCGGCTTGAGATCGCCGGAGAGGATTTGCGTCTGGCGCCCATCCGTCGAACCAAGCCGCAGATCGTGCGGCTTGAGTGTTTTGCCGTTGACGGTCCAGACCCGCGCCCCATTGACACCGTTGAGTGCGGGCGGCGCCGGCGGCGCGTTTTTCTTGACGTCGTCCGGCGGCACGAAGCGCAAAGCGGCATTGGGCACGAGAAGCGCGTTCTTTACCGTGGCGGCTTCGATCTCGGCCGTTGCGGTCATGCCGGGGCGCAGCAATCCGCCGGTGTTCTCTTCGAGGAGCACGCCCTGATAGGTGACGACGCCTTGCACGGTTTTGGGTGCGTTGTGGATCGAAACAAGATGCGCGGCGAACTTGCGGTCCGGATAGGCATCGACCGTAAAGGTGGCCCTGGCGCCCGGGCGTACCTGCCCGACATCGGCTTCGTCGATGTCGACGTCCAATTCCATCTGCGTCAGATCGCTTGCGAGCGTGAAGAGCACCGGTGTCGAAAAGGTGGAGGCGACCGTCTGGCCGGCCGAGACCTTGCGGTCGAGCACCACGCCGTCCATCGGCGAATAGATGGTGCAATAGGCAAGCAGCGTCTGGTCCTGCTGCACCTGGGCGCGCGCGAGATCGACACCCGCCACGGCGCGGGCGAGATCGCCGGTGGAGGTATTGATCTGCTCGCGCGAGATGGCGTCGTGGCGTTCGAGCATCAGATAGCGAGCATGGGTAAGCTTTGTCTGGGCCAGCGTGGCTTGCGCCTGTTCGAGGCTTGCTTGCGCTTGGCGCAGCTGAGCCGCGTATTGATCCTTGTTGATGCGGGCCAGCACCTCGCCTTTTTTCACGCGGGCATTGAAATCGACGTCGAGCTGATCGATGCGGCCGGAGACTTCCGCACCCACGTCGACCTGGTCGCGCGGCGCGAGCGTGCCCGTGGCGCTCACATCGACGGCCAGAAGCCCGCGCGTAATGCGCCTGGTGACGTATGTATGTGCCGCCCGGGCGTGCAGGTAGGACCACCCGCTACCGGCGGCAAGCACGACCACGGCTGAGGTGATCCACAGCCAACGGCGCCGCCGCCGCCCCTTGCGCCCGATGCCCAGCCGCGACGCCAGAATCGGATCGAGCTGTGGCTTCACGTGAATATCGTTCACGGTTCAAGCCTTATCGTTTCATAGTTAGAATCGCGCCCCAGCGACACCGTTTCCGCATTCGCGGGCCCCCCAACACGTGGCCCATCGCAGAGCCTACTTCAATACAGGACGAACCGAACGTCGGAAATTTCGGCGGCGCTGCCCGGCGGCCTGGACGAACGCTACGCCTGACCCTGCGGACGCGACGGCAGCTGCAGCATCTGCGACAGGGTCACGGGATTGGTAATCGGCGCCGAACAGGTCATGCGCTGGCACACATAGGCGGTGGGCTGGCCGTTCTGCATCGTCTTGCCCGCCGCCGCGTGCCCCGGCGGAAGGGGCTGGCGCGGATCGAGCACCATCAGCATGCGATTGGGAAGGCTCCGCCCCAAAACCGCGCTCGCAAGCTCGTGGGTTTTCGGGCTGTCGATGGCTCCCACGATGACGATCTGCAGCCCTGTGATCGCGAGATCGAGGCCGTTCAGGTAGGAGCCCATCGACAGGAAGGCGCGCGTCACCTCGCCCGAGAACGCCTCGATCAGGGCATTCGCGCGATCGCGGTAAAGGGTGTCCGCGGTCGCAAAATGCAGGCGCGACAGCAGCGCCACCATCACGCCGTTGGCCGAAGGCGTGGCCTGGTCGAACACCACGCGCGTGCGCGCGATCAGCGGATCCGAATCGTCGGACGTATAGAAATACCCGCCGTTCTGCGCGTCCCAGAAATGCTCGTTCAAAACGTGTGCCCAGGCTTGCGCGCGCGAAAGGAAGCGCCGGTCGGCGGTCGCCTCCCACAGGGTGAAAGCCGCGCGCGCCATGTGCGCGTAATCGTCGGCGAAGCCCGTATGCTGGCGCGCGCCGTTGCGCCAGGAGTGATGGAGCCGGCCGCCGTCGCCGAGAATTTTTTCGACGAAGTCGAAGGCCCGGATGGCCGCGGCTGTCCAGGATGCGTTGCGGAACACCATGCCCGCATTGGCGAGCGCCGCGATCGCCATGCCGTTCCAGTCCGCGAGCACCTTGTCGTCGCGCAGCGGCGGCTTGCGCTTGAGACGCGCGGCGAGCAGCAACTCCCGCTGTTTTCTGAGAAGCGCCTCGTCGGCTTCTGGCAAGGGATATGGGTTGCCGATGCGCTGCAGGATATTGCGGCCCTCGAAATTGCCGTCGCGCCGCACGCCATAGGCTTCCTTGAATCGCTGCACGAAAGTGCCGGCGAGCGCCGCATCGATTTCCGCTTCGCTCCACAGATAGTATTTGCCTTCCTCGCCGTCCTGGTCGGCGTCAAGGCTTGCCGCGAAGCCGTGCTCGACCAGCATCTCGCGCAGCAACCAGTTCACCGTCTCTTCGATGCGCTCGCGATAGAGCGCGGAGCGGTTGTGCTGCCAGGCGAGCGTGTAGATGTCGATCAGGAGCGCATTGTCATAGAGCATCTTCTCGAAATGCGGCACCTGCCAACGCTCGTCGGTCGCATAGCGCGCGAACCCACCACCCACATGATCGTAAATGCCGCTGAGCGCCATGTGATCGAGCGTGGTGAGCGCGAGCTGGAGAAATTGCGGGACACCTGTGCGCAGATGCGCGCGCCACAGAAGTTCGAGGAGCCCGGTCGACGGAAATTTGGGCGCGCCGGTGATCCCGCCGTAGAAAATATCGAAACGTTGGGCGACGCGAACCGCGCATTGATCGAGGATGGTGGAATCGAGATTTCCGCGGGTATCGCGCGACCACAGATTCGCGAATGTCTGCTGGACACGCGCGGTGGTGTTGGCGACGGGATCGGGCTGCTCGCGATAGAGCCGCGCGACTTCGGGCAGCACGCGCTTGAACGCCGGCTGCCCATAGCGCTCCTCGTTCGGGAAATAGGCGCCGGCATAGAACGGCTCGCCCTGTGGCGTGAGAAACATGGTGAGCGGCCACCCGCCCGTGTGCCCCAGCGAATTGGCGGCGGTCTGATAGATCTGGTCGATATCCGGGCGTTCTTCGCGGTCCACCTTGATGTTGACGAAGTGCTCGTTCATCAGCGCCGCGGTTTCCGGATCCTGAAAGCTCTCCTCGTTCATCACGTGACACCAATGGCAGGCCGTGTAGCCGATGGAGAGCAGGATGGGCTTGTTGTTCGTTTCCGCCTCGGCGAGCGCGTCCGCCCCCCACGGGCGCCAGTGGACGGGGTTGTCCCTGTGCAGAAGCAGATAGGGGCTGGTCTCGCGGCCGAGCAGGTTTTCGCTCATCGTGATTTCCCGGTTCGAGGGCGGGCTTGCGGCCCGCGCCGTTGCGGCAGGCGGCCGATGGTTCTAGCCTCCTCTAGCGCGCCCCAAGGGCCGCTCACAAGCCGGAACCCGCCATGAAACTCCACTTCGATCTCGATCTGACGCCCGACGAGGCGCGCCGCATAATGGGCCTGCCCGATGTGACGAAACTGCAGGAAAAGCTCACCGCCGAGATGGAGAAGCGCATGATGGCGGCGCTCGAGACGGCGAGCGACCCGGAGGCCATGCTCAAGACCTGGTTCTCGTGGGGCAGCCAGGGTCTCGAGCAGTTCCAGCGGTTCGTGCGCGAAAGCCAGCGCGCGCCCACCCGGGACAGACCGCCGCGTTGAAATACTCATGGTTCGACAGGCTCACCATGAGGCCTTCATCCTGAGCCTGTCGAAGGATGGGACCGCGTCGCCCGGGCGCGATCTCGCAACCTGAGCGCAATGGCGGAGTCCCCGCGCGACACCATCTACGCGGTCTCGACGGCGCCCGGGCGGGCGGCCATCGCGGTGGTGCGCATTTCAGGCCCGCACGCCGGCGAGGCGCTGCGGCGTGTTTGTGGAGCCGCATTGCCCGCGCCGCGCAAAGCCGCTTTGCGGCACGTCCGCGATCCCGAGGGCGGCTACATCGATCAGGCGCTGGTGTTGTGGTTTCCAGCGCCCGCGAGCGAAACCGGCGAAGACGTGGCCGAGATTCAGGTGCATGGCGGACGCGCCATCATAGAGGCGACCCTCGAGGCGCTCGCCGTGATGCCGGGGTTGCGCGCAGCCGAGCCGGGCGAGTTCACCCGCCGCGGCGTCGAAAACGGCAAGCTCGATCTCACCCGCGCCGAAGCGCTCGCCGATCTCATCGATGCGGAAACGCCGGCGCAGCGGCGCCAGGCGCTGCACCAACACGAAGGCGCGCTCGCACAGCTCTACGAGGATTGGCGCGCGCGGCTGATCGCGGCACTCGCCTGGGCGGAAGCGGCGATCGACTTTTCCGAGGAGGAGCTGCCGGACGATATCGAGGAACGCCTGCGCGCGCCGCTTGCGGCGCTGCACGCGGAAATGAGGCGCCATCTCGACGATGCGCGCCGTGGCGAGATCGTACGCGAGGGTCTGTTTCTTACTGTCATTGGCGCGCCCAATGCCGGGAAGAGTTCGCTCGTCAACGCGTTGGCGCGACGTGATATCGCCATCGTGTCGGAGACGCCCGGCACGACGCGCGACATCATCGAGACGCGGCTCGATCTCGGCGGCTATGTCGTCCATCTCGCCGACACCGCCGGCCTGCGCGAAACGAATGACGCTATCGAGCGCGAAGGTGTGCGCCGCGCGCTCGCCCGCGCGCACGCGAGCGACATGACGCTGCTCGTACTCGACGGCACGGCGGCCGATCCCTTCGCGGGTCTCGCCAAGCAGGCGATCGCGCAAGCGAGCGTCACCGTCTGGAACAAATGCGATCTGCCCTGGCCCGTTCCTCGCGCAGGTCTGCGCATGTCCGCGCGGACCGGCGAAGGTCTCGATACGTTATTGCAGGTGCTGCGCGAACAGGTGCGCGCCCGCCTCGAGCGGCCGCGCGAATCCGCAGCTCTCACCCGCGCCCGCCACCGCGAATGCGGTGCCGATGCCTCCGAGGCGCTGGCGCGTGCCCTTGCTCAGACCGAGAGCGAGCTTGTCGCCGAAGACCTCCGCCTCGCCCTGCGCGCCATCGGCCGCCTCACCGGCCGAGTCGACATAGAGGAACTCCTCGACACCGTCTTCCGCGACTTCTGCATCGGGAAGTAACCGGAATTATGTAGGTGTCTCACCAAGCGGCTTAACGCCGCTCCCGATTCATTCCCGATTCGTCCCGCTTGATTCCGCCGGGCGCCGCGCGCGCGAGATGTCCGGTCTTTCGAAATATGGTAGGAATGGGCCGGGGCGCGGCTGGGCAGGAGCGCATGCAGGCGCTGTTTCAGGCAATACTTGCGCGGAGGCTGGACCGCATCGCGGCGGCCTATGCGGTCGCCGGATGGCTTCTGGTGCAGGTCGCGTCGATTGTGCTGCCGGCATTCGATGCGCCGGCCTGGACGCTAAGAACCTTTATCGTTGCCGTGGCGCTCGGATTCCCGGCGGCCCTGCTGATGGCGCGGCTCATGACGTCGCCCCGCAGCGCCGCGGATGCAGCGCCGATCGCCGTGTCGCACCGCGAAATCGCTCTCCTGGCGCTGCTGGGCGCGGTGCTGCTGCTGTCTCTGGGCGAGCTTCTGTTTGTGATTTCGCGCGCGCCGGTGGCCCCGCGGCCAATGCGCAACGGCCCGGCGGACGCCTCCATCGCCGTGCTTGCATTCGACAACATGAGCGACAATCGCGCCAATGAATATTTCAGCGACGGCATTTCCGAAGAGCTGCTCAACGAACTGGCGCAGGTGCCTGGCTTGCGCGTGGTGGCGCGCACGTCGTCCTTTTCATTCAAAGGCAAAAGCACGACCATCCGGGCCATCGGCCGGGCGCTCGACGTGGGTGCCGTTCTGGAAGGAAGCGTGCGCCGCGAACAGAACCGAGTTCGAATCACGGCAGAGCTGATCGATGTTCGCGACGATTTACACATCTGGTCGGCGAGCTACGACCGGCAGCTATCCGACATCCTGGGCCTTGAAACCGAAATCTCGCACACGATCGCGCGTGCGCTGACCGGGCGGCTTCTCCCGGCGAAGGCGTCGGTCAAAGCCGCACATGTCCCGTTAAGGATCGACCCGGAGGCCTATACGGCCTTTTTGCAGGGCCGGTTTTTATGAACAAACGCAATAAGGACGACATGCAGCGTGCCGTGACTTTCTTCAGGCAGGCGATTGCACGGGAGCCCCGTTTTGCCGACGCCCACGCGGCATTGGGTGGCACCTGGGCACATATGTACTTCAATGGGCAAAGCCTCGGCGCGTTGCCGGGAGCAAGAAAGGAAATTTCCACGGCGCTGCGGCTCGATCCCGGCAATTTCGAAGCCACGGCCATCGAGGGAAAGATCGCCATATCCGGCTGGAACTGGGCCGAAGCCGGTTCCGTTCTGCGAGGCGCCCTTGGCCGAAATCCAAACAGTGCGGAAGCGCAGCATACCTACGCTTTGTTTCTTTCTTCGTTGAACTTGCAGGACGCGGCGATCGGCCACTGGCGGCGCGCCGCGGCGCTGGACCCGCTCGCGCCGCTCTATCGGGCCAATATCGGCAGCGCCTTTCACGGATTGAATCGCAACGCCGCCGGCATCGCCGAAGAGCAGGCCGCGCTTACGCTGGATCCGAACTTCACCTTTGCCCAGCTCCAACTGTGCCAGTTGTTCGCGGACTCTGGGAAGCTGGACGAGGCCGGGAAAATTCTCCGCGATCGCCTGGTCGGTGCGGATGGCACCGACGGCGCCGACACCGATTCCTGCCGGCTCTTCATCGCTTCGCGCAGCGGCGACGGCCGCGAACTGGCGCGTCTCGCGCACCTTACCGAGCGCGCTTATGCGGCGGGAGATGTTCCCGCGAGCTCCGTTGGCTGGGCTTACGCGCTGGGGATGGACGTCGGCGATGCGATCCGCTGGTTTGAAAAGGCCTACGATGCACGCGACGTGCAGATGCTGGATTTGATAACCGATCCCGACTTCCCGTCGAAAATAACCAGCGATTTGCGATGGCGGGCATTGATGCAGCGCCCGTTGCTCAAGGAATGGCAAGCTGCACATGACCGCGCCGCCGCCGCTCTGGCAGCGAACATATGACCGGGCGCTAGACGCGGATGACCGACCCCGCGGAAGGGGGGCGGCCGTTCCGGAAGTAATTAGCGGTTCTCCAGGAACTCCGGGCCGCGGAAGACGGACAGGAGACGGAGACCGTCGGGCGCGAGCGCTTCGCGCGCGCCCTCCTCGCGATCGACGAGGACGAGTGCGCAATCGACCGCGGCACCCGCCTCGCGCGCGACGTGCGCGGCTTTCAGGATGGATTGTCCCGTCGTCGCGACGTCATCCAAAATCAGGACGCGCGCGCCCGCCAGTGTTTCGCCGGGTGCGAGACCTTCGATCAGTTCCTTCGTGCCGTGCGCCTTGGTGGTCTTGCGCACGAAGAAAGTCCGCACGGGTTGCTCCTGCATGGCGCTCAGGGCGGCAAGGCTGCCGAGCGTGGGGACCGCGCCCATTTCGAGGCCGCCGGCGTATTGCGCCTGCTGTTCGATCAGCAGTTCCAGGAACGCCGCCGCGCAGAGGTAAGCCCCGCGCGGGTCGAGCATGGTGGGCTTGAGGTTGAAATACATCTCGCTCTGCCGGCCCGAGGAGAGCGTGAATGACCCGCGCCGGAACGAGCGCCGCCGGATCAACTCGAACAGTTCGCGTCTTTCGGCAGGTGCATGCGCCGTCATGCTGGGCCCTCGTTCGCTCGCCTCATGCGGGCGATCATGCAGCCCGTCAAGCGCGGCCGCCGCCCTGAAAACAGGCGAATACAGGAAAATTTTTTGGCCGCGCGGACCAAAGCGCGGCCGCAGACGGGATTTGCACGATTTTTCAAGGGCTTCGCAAAATCGGGGCGAACAGCGGAACAGGCGGACCCCGCCTGTATTCTCTGCTGAATTGGTTTGAGATACAACCGTACCGGTGTATTCTGAACCTCCCAACCCCGATGGACTTCGCCGCATGTCCCGCTTCACGCCCGGCCAGTCCGGCAATCCCAAGGGCCGTCCCAAAGGCTCGAAGAACCTTGCCGCGCAAATTCTCGCTGCGGCGAATGCCGCCTCGAACGGACAGGACCTCACCAGGCTCCAGGCCATCATCCTGGCCGCCTTCGACAAGGCCGCCACGGGCGACCAGCGCGCGGCGCAGCTCGTCATCGATCGCGTGGATCGGGCCGAAGCCGCGCTCAAGGACGCGGTGGGCCGCGGCGCGGTCTTCACCGACGCTGATCGCGAAGCCGTCGCCGAAATCCATCGCCGGCTGAATCTTTCCTCCTCCGCAGGCGAGGATAATGCCGAACCGGGCGTTCGGCCGGGGGCGGCGGACGGGGTGAGCGCGTGAGCGACCAAAGCGCCACGCAGTACCGCGACATCCTCCGCCGCGATTTCACCGCCTTCAGCCACCGCGCCTTTCGCGAGCTGAACGGCGCCACGCCGTATCTCGGCAACTGGCATATCGAGGTGATGGCGGCGAAGCTCGAAGCGGTCCGCCGCGGCGAACTCAAGCGGCTCGCGATCGCCTTGCCGCCGCGGCACCTGAAATCCCATCTGGTGTCGATCGCCTTCACGGCCTTCCTGCTCGGCCACGATCCCACGCGCCAGATCATCTGCGCGAGCTACGCGCAGGACCTTGCCGACAAGCTGTCGCGGGATTGCCGCGCGCTGATGGGCTCGGAGTTCTATCGCGCGCTGTTCGACACAAGTTTCGCGCCCGACAAGCAGGCGGTTTCCGAATTCGCCACCACGCAGGGCGGCTTCCGCCTCGCCACCTCCATCGGCGGCGTGCTCACCGGACGCGGCGCGGATCTCATCGTGATCGACGATCCGCTGAAGGCCGAGGAGGCCTGGTCCGACACCCGCCGCAACGCCGTCAACGAATGGTTCGACACGTCTCTGCTCACCCGGCTGAACGACAAGACGAACGGCGCCATCGTGATCGTGATGCAGCGGCTGCACGAAGACGATCTGATCGGCCACGTAGTCGCCAATGGCGGCTGGGAATTGCTCTCCTTCCCCGCGATTGCGGAAGAGGATGCGCGCTGGACGGTCGAGACGGCATACGGCCCGCGGACGTTCGCGCGCAAGGCGGGCGAGGTTCTTCATGCCGGCCGCGAATCCGCCGACACGCTCGCGCGGCTCAAGGCGCAGATGGGTTCGGCCGCCTTCCTCGCGCAATACCAGCAGGCGCCGTGTGCGCGCGAAGGCGTGATGGTCAAGACGAAATGGTTTCCCCGCTACGAGCCGCACGAGCTGCCGCGCAATTTCAATGAGCGCGTGCTCTCCTGCGACACGGCCAACAAGGCGAGCGAACTCAGCGATTATACGGTGTTCACGGCCTGGGGCGTGAAGGACAAGCATCTGTGGCTGCTCGCGGTCCTTCGCCGCCGGATGGAGTATTACGAGCTCAAGCGCGCGTTGAAAGAGATGATCGCCCAGCACTGCGCGAGCGTGGTGCTGATCGAGGACCGCGCCTCCGGCACGCAGCTCCTCCAGGAACTGAAATGGGACAGCGTGCGCGGCGTGCAGGCCTGCGAGCCGGTGGGCGACAAGCAGCTGCGATTATGGGCGCAATGCGCCACCATGGAGCAGGGCATGGTGCATCTGCCGAAGAGCGCGCCCTGGCTCGACGATTACCTGCGCGAGCTGACGAGCTTTCCGAATTCGAGGCACGACGATCAGGTGGACTCGACGGTGCAGGCGATCGCCTGGGTCACCAATCGCAGTCGCTGTTCGATGGAACCGTGGTTCGCACAGGCCAGGAAGGCGGGATATAATTTGTAGGATCGGCTGTGCACGTCGAATGTGGCCAAGGGGGCCTGACAATGAGCACGGCACGCAGTCCGAACCTTGTATGCGGCAGTGGAAACAGTGGTGGCCAGGCCGGTAGAGAAATACCGACCTGTCGAGATGCGAAAACCGCCCTTCGGCCGACAAGGGCGCGATGTTGTAGTGTTCCCCATTTGTGGTACGCTCAAGGCCGGGTGGAGACGGCGATGAGCAAGACAGAAATGATCCGGGCCCGGGTCGAACCCGGACTCAAGGACGAAGCGGAAGCGGTGCTTGACCGGCTGGGCATGACCCCGACCGAGGCGATCACGATCTTCTATCGGCAGATTGCGCTCAATCGCGGGCTGCCATTTTCCGTGCGGATTCCGAACGCAGCTACGCGCAAGGCTTTGCGCGACGCCGAGAGGGGTGTGCTGCGGGACTGGTCCGACCTCAAGACCCTGAAGAAGGCATTCACCTGAAAATTTCATGAAGCGGATTCTGACCACAGGCCGCTTCGAGATGGACGTGACGACGCTGGCGATCAGGCGCGGGCTTGCGGTGCAACGCCTGTGGACGCTTGTCGACCATCTCGCCCGCGGCGAACAGCTCGCGCCCCGGCACAGGCCCCGTCGCCCCGGAGGCGAATGGCAGAACTGCCGGGAATGCCATATCGCGCCCGACTGGCTTCTGATCTGGCGCGAAGACGAAACGCAGCTGATTTTGGTGCGAACCGGTTCGAACGCGGATCTGTTCGGTTGACCAGCAGCCGGGCCCTCCCGGTATTTTATATCCGTCGAACCACAGTCTGTCTGCGGTCGGGAATTGATTCTGCGCCATTCCCGCTCACCCGAACATCACCCACACCCCGGCGGCGACTGCGGCCATGCCCGCGAGGCGGCCGAACATGGCCCCGCCGGGAAGAACCTTCTCCCCCAGCACGAAAATCGCGATGCCCGCGATCCAGACAAGATTCATCACGCCGCCGACGAACAGGAGCGCCATCAGCGCCCAGCAGCAGCCGATGCAATAAAACCCGTGCAATGTGCCGAGACGCAGCGATCCCCACGCGCCCGCGCGAAAGCCGCCATGCCGCTGCACGAACTGGAGCGGGGCGCGGCATTGCGTGAGACAGGCGTGTTTCAACGGTGTGAGCTGATAAAGCCCGGCGGCAATGAGTACGGCGCCGCCGAACCAGCGGTTCGCGCTCGCCATCGCGGGAGAAAGCAGCGCCGCGTGCTCGAGAGCGGCCTGCGCCAGCGTGGCGAGCGCCGCAAAACATGTCCACGCCAGCAGATAGCCGGACGCGAACCACCCCGCCGGCGCAAATGTGCGGCCGAGCGTCTTTGCCTGGCGCGCCACCTGCGCATAAAGCAGCACCATCGGCGCGGCCGATGGCATCATCATCCCGATCATCATGACCGCCCACATCGCGAAGACGAGAACGGCGCGAGCGAGAGTCCACCGCGCAAATCCCGGCGCCATCGCGCCAGCCATTGTCATGTCCATGCCCGGCATGGCAGGTGCGGCGGCGCTCATCGCGGCCGCAAGCCAGAGTACGTAGCTCCAGGCCGCGAGGGTGACGAGCGCCAGCGCCGCGCCGACGACCAGCCGGTCGCGCTTCAGAACGGAGAGGAGGGCCGCGTCGGCCGCCGCCGTCAACGCACGATGCCGGCCTGGCAGAGATGCAGCTCCGCGAACTGTCCGTAGGAATTGGCGAGATCGAGCGCGATGGGACCGTGCGTCTTGGACCAGCCGCGGCCCATTTCGGCCAGCGAATATTCGAAGCCGTTGGGCAGATCGATCCGCCCGCGATATTCCTTCCCGGTGACCGGATTGACGATCGGCTCGCCGCGCTGCTCGACGAGGCCTGGCACCGTGAGCCGCGCGCGGCGCTTGTCCACGTCGATCTCCAGATCGATATCGGCGAACACGGGCGGGTGCACAGTGGTGTAGGTGGCGGCGAACACGTTGAAGATCGTGGCACCGGGCTCGGTGTCCTGGCCGCTCACGATGCGTAGAATCGATTCGCGCTGCGCCTCGCTCGCGCGCTTGTCCACGATCGGCTGCACCTGCCCGTTCCCCTGATGGATCGGCCCCGGCCAGGCGAAGATTCCGGCAAAGCGCAGGCCGTCAAGCGGCGTCTCGCCGTGATGGCCCTTGTCGATCTGAATGCCGATCACCGCCTTGCAATCGCCATGCGTGGGCAGCGCATTGAACTGGCACGGACAGCCATAGGCGCAATTGCAATTGACGAACTCGCGCCCCTTGAACATCCATTCAATCATGACGCCCTCCCCGTTTTCGGCCTACGGCAGCGCGGGCCGGAAGGGAATGCTAGCAGATCACCGCCTGCTGCGGGAGGTCCGAGGGCAGGACCGGATTTGTTCCTTAATCGCCGCCGCAGGTTTCAGCTGGGTGGCCCGCACTCCGGCGGACCATGACAGGTACTTATTTTCCCAAAATGTCATGGCCCACGAATGCAGGTCATCCCAGGTGACGCATGCGCTGCGTCAGTAGCCGTAATACGAGCCGTAATACGCCAGCCTCGCGCCCGTGATCCGCGCGTCGATCTTTGCCATCGCGGTCGAGTAGGCCTCGCGGAAGCAGTGTGGCGACGTGGTCGATGTGTACACGGGATAGGCTTCGGCCAGCCGTCCGCAGACCTCCGCGGCCGTGTACCAGACGCGGCGCCGCAGCGCGCGCGCGCCTCGCGGCGTCAAAAGATCGCCGGTGCGATAGTGGATGGGCTGCGACAGCGAGATTTTTTCGAGCGGCCCGTTCAGCGGAGTCGAATCGGCATGGAAGCGCGGCGCGATCACGGTCACGGTTTCGTTCGGACCGGCGCTGTAAGGCGTTTCGTTGACATCATATCCTTGCGCGAAAACCGGCATCGCAACACCAAATGCCAAGGCGCACAGCCCCGATCCCAGCCCCATTCGAATTGTGGAATGTTTGTGCATGGCGGAACTCCTGCTGGCGCCGACATCCGGCAGATGCCGCACGTCGCCGCAAAAAGCCCTCCTTGAAAAACGGCAGCGCGAGGCCATCGGTTCCGGCCCGCGGGCGTGGCGGCGGCTCTGGTTCCCTCAACCGAATACGGCAGCAATGCGGCGCTGGATCTCCGCGGCGGCGGCGGCGGGATCGCCGGCTGCGCGAATCGGCCGCCCGACGACGATGTAATCAGCTCCCAGGTGGAATGCGTCTTCCACATTCACGGTGCGCTTCTGGTCGTCCACATTCGCGACCGGGCGAATGCCCGGAACAACTATCAACAATTTCTCGCCGAGATGTTCGCGAAGGCGGGCGGCTTCGAGGCCCGACGACACGATGCCGTCGCAGCCGAGGTCGAGCGCGCGGCGCGCGCGCGACAGCACGAGCTGGGACACGTCCACCGCAAAACCGAGATCCTTCAGATCGGCATTGTCGAGACTTGTCAGCGCGGTCACCGCGAGAATCCCGAGGTCGCCTTTTTCCTGCGCGGCGGCTTTGAGGATTTCATCGTTGCCGTGCACGGTGGCGAAGGTGGCGCCGCGGCCGCGCAGCCGACGCACGGCCGCGGCCACCGTATTGGGCACGTCGAAGAATTTCAGATCCACGAAGGTTTTCTTGCCGTGTTCGTTCAGCCAGGCGAGCAGCTCGAAATAGCCGCCGGCCATGAAGAGTTCGAGCCCAAGCTTGTAGAAGACGACCGTGTCGCCGAGCCGCTCGACCAGTCGTCGCGCGTCGTCCGCATCGGGAACATCGAGCGCGAAGATCAGCCGCTCGTGGGCGGGAATGGCTTTGTGCGCAGGCATGGAATCGCTTTCCCCCGAACCCTCAGGATGTCTCACGGCCACAAGGCGAACCTGTCGTCCGGCGGCGCCGCAAATCCTTTCGGATCCTCGTGCCAGCCGCGCGCCGCCATGCAGGGGACGAAGAGCCCGCTCTCCACCGCATCGGGCCGTCCGGCGTAGCGGGTGCCGCCCAGATAGAACGGCTGCGATTCTTCGCGCGCGGTGCTGGCGCAGGCCGCGCGATCCTGCACGAATTCGTCGTAGCTCGCCGCCGGCTTCGACCAGCGCACGGTCGGCACGTTCTCCGCGCAGCCCGCCAGTGCCAGTACGGCGAGGGCGAACGCCACACCCGCATTCCGCATCTGTTTCTCCAGCCCCCCGACTCTTTGAACCGGGGCGCGAACCTATCCGCTCGGCCCGTCAAGACCAATCCCGTGCGCGGCTGTTACCCGGCTTCCGGCAGGCGGACGGCGATCAGCGATTTCGTGAGCCCGGCGAATCGCTCGCGCGCGATTTGCCCGTCCGGAAACAGCGCCCGGAACTGAAAAGCATCGAGCACCCGGGTGTATTGCGCCTTGCGCATCGCGCCCGCGACCGTCGCATACCGCGAGTCGCCCAGCCTGAACCGCATGAACAGCCTCGCCTGGAGCTGATCGGGCAGCCAGTGCACGAAGGGCGCGCGGTAATGCACCTCGTAGGGAAACCAGAAATAAGGGACCTGCACGAAATAGCCGGGCGCCAGGCGGCGAACTTCTTTCGCCATCGCCTCCATGTCCGGCCATGTGCCGACATGCTCGATCACCGAGTTGGAATGCACGAGGTCGAACGATCGATCGGGGAAAGAGAGAGCGCGGGCATCGCCGGTGGCGAAGGTCAATCGGCCGCCGAAGCCGTCGCTCGCGTCAAGTTCGCGGGTATCGAAATTGACCACCCGCACCTCGGCATCGAGGTCGCGCAATTCGTCCGCCAGCGGCTTCCAATAGGCAGCCGTGCCGCCGAGATCGAGAATCCGCAGCCGTCCCGCGGTGCGCCGCACGCTGCGCAGCACCGGAACGAGGAATTTCCGAAACCGCGCGGTGCGAAAACGGCGGGAAGATTCGTCTGCGTGGGACATGACGAATGTGCCCGTGGATGACAAGGCGCACCAAGCCTATCCGCGGCGTGCCGGCCGCGCCATGCAGAGGATGACCCTGCGGCGCCGGAGCTGTGGATAAGCGCGTTGCGAATCGGCAGTCTGGTACCCGGATGAAAGATTGGTGAAAACAGATTCAGCGCGGAGGTCGCGGAGCATGCGCGGAGCCCGCGGAGGAAATGATGGCGCGCAAAGCGCGCGTGCGTCGACAGGCTCATACTTCGACACGCTCGTGCTTCGACAGGCTCAGCATGAGAGTTTTCCTCACCCTGAGGGGTTTTCTCACCCTAAGGGATTTCCTCACCCTGAGCTTGTCGAAGGGTCTTCTGCGTCCCCGGCGCATCCTCCGCGTACCCTGCGCTAAACTGCTTCCATCCGTGTTTGAAGGAACGTGGGCCTGGAGCGCAGGCGCGTGTGCGCCGGAAGAGCAACGAGGGATGTGCCGCTTGATCGTTCCGCGCGCGCTGGCCGCGCTTCTGTTTGCGGGCTTCGGAGCGTTGCCGGCCGTGGCCGCTCCGGCTCCCGCCGGCGCACCTGCGCGCACCCAAACCGGGCCGTCCTACAGCTTCACCTGTTCCGATCTTCGAAGGCGATCGTGCGCGCGAATGGCGGCGCCGCGATGCGCGTTTTTCTGCTCGAGGCCGGCAGTGGTGTTGCCAAATCCGTGCCATCGCTGACGGTTGAGCAGGGAGGCAGACGGGCGAGGAGACGTCGATGCTTGGGTCACCCGTCAAACTCGGGCACGCCGGGATAGGCTTCGAGAACAGAACCCAGGGACGTCTTGAGAGGCCCGAGCCAACGTTCGTAGTTGCGCCATCGATCAACCGCGTGCTCGAAGATCGGACGACGCACCTGCTCATTGCTGAAGGAATTGAAGGCACGATCGTTCTTGTAATATTCGAGGCAGGCCGATTCAAACGGCAGGCCAAGAAAATCAAGAAGCCGCCGTACCGCGCCTTCAAGATCCGCGACAAGCTGCTCGTAAAAGATCCGATGAATATTTCCCGGCAGCACGCGGTCGAAGTGCGCCATCAGTCGCACGTAGTCCCTGTAAAAGAGGCCTATGTCTGTCAACCGATAGGACAAAGGCGGTGCGTGACCGAAGCTCATGGTGAAGTTGGCGTAACAGCAGCCAATAGGATGTCTGCGCACATCAATAATTTTGGCACTGGGAAGGATCAGGTGGATCAACCCGACGTGCCACAAATTGAAAGGGCATTTGTCAACAAAGAACGGCCGGTTGAGCATTCTGTAAGGTCGAGAAAGTTGCAGATATCTCTCGCCCATGTTCCTGAGATCGTCGTCGGCCAGATTTTCCATGCCGCTCGGGTAATCCGGACCCGTTTTAGGCATGACATCCTCTGCCACGACGCGGAGAATTGATTGCAGCTCCCCGGCAGCCTCGATCTGCGAATGTGAGCTGAGAATCTGTTCGACCAGCGTCGAGCCCGCTCGCTGAAGACCCAGCACGAATATGGGTTCGACCGAGTCATGTCCGACTCCACATTTTTCTCCGAACAGTTCCTGCTTAAATACGGTTTTCGCCCGCGACACCATGGCCGTCGTCTCGTCCGGGTCATAAGTTAGATCGACACGCCGGAGTGCATTTCCTCGGGAATAGTGTTGAAAGGACTTTTCGTAACTCTTGAGATCCTCATATGCTTTGCCCAAGGCATAGTGCATCTCAGCGCGATGTTCGGTGGACGCCGGTGCGTCGCCAAGCTGGCTCTCCATCACACTAATGTCGCTTTCCGAGAACCCGAACGTCTTCATGCTGGCAAGGCACCACCAGACCGAACCCATCCAGGGAGCGAGTTCGACCGCCTTTCGGAACGCGTCGACTGCCTCCTGCGCATGTCCACCCAAACTTCGAAGCGTGCTGCCCAGCCTACACCAAAGTTCCGGGGAATCCGGATAATCCTTGGTTAGCCCTCGATAGCATGCAGACGCGTCTGCAAAATGCCTCTTCCTGCACAATAGCGCGGCACACAAGTTACGAAACAACAGATTGCCAGCGCACTTTTCCAATAATGCCTTTGTTTCTGCAAGCGCTTCGTCGACCTTACCGAGAAGTGACAGTACGAGCGCGTAATTATAGCGATAGGCTTCATTGTGCGGCGAACCCTGGACGCAGCGTGCCAGGAGGAGTTCCGCTCCGGCATTGTCGCCAGCGTGCAGGCAAATCTGCGCCATAAGGTTGAGCGCATCGGCGTCGCGCGGATGCTTGAATAGGACCTTGGCTATCGCCCGGTTGGCTTCGTCCACACGACCGTCGTTGAGCGCGTGGGCAGCGTCCCGGACACGTCCGCGCCGTAGCGGCCATAAGTCGGACAGGTCCTGAAGCGCCTTTGCGAAGAGCGAGTCTGTTCCTCGTCCGATGGCCGTCAAAGCGTCTTCGTGGTCGAACGACAAGCGCGTTGCGATTAACTCCAACGTCTACCCAGCGGCATTATGGCAATAACCAGTCCTTACGCTCGGTACAGCGACTGTCAGCGGATACCATGGATCTGGCGTAACTTGGAGCGCACCGAAGTTGCGCGGCAAGTTCACCATTATTTCACTCTCACAAAGGGCGCAGGCCCCGACACCGGAAGCCAATCTGAAAGCGAGCTATATGATGAGCTAGACATGGCAAATGCATACGTTTGGTAGTACGCGTTGTGCTTCGCGTTCGAACTGTACCCCCATTTCACCGCATGATAGTAAGAGCCGGCGCCGCTATTGGGCACGTGGAGCCTTTCCTCGATCCAGTATGTCTCCCCGGCCGTAAGGAAGGTCTTGGGGATAACTACCGTCGTCTTAGAACACGAAACACTTGCAAGTCCTTTGCCGCTCGCGATCACTTTCCCGGGCTTACCCTTTTTTGTGCTTTGGTATATCCCGACGACGAACCTGCGAGAATCCGAGTCGCTGGACGGCCCGTCCATGACCGTGATTTTGCTAACTGTCGCGCCTGTCCCCGTGATTGGCACGGCGTAGTGAACCCAGCCTCGTCGGGTTTCGCTGGACTGAGAGTAATAATGGTACACCGTGTAGCCATAGGCACACAAAAATTCCCTGTTTCTATCTCTGCCGGGACTGTCGAATGTCGTAAGGACGCCCTGTGCGGGCGCGAGGCCAACCCGGCTGGGGACACCAGCGCCATGGACATAGGCGGACGCCGCCATCTTCACGGGAGGGCTCTTGAAAGATGTGCTGGCGACGCCAGTGTTTGCTAGTTTGCCCCCGGAAATCGCGGCTGACTGGGCAGCGGCCAAAGAAATGGACCCGACAATCATCAAGGCGGTCGTTGTCAGAAGCCTATTCTTGAGCATCCCGACGCCTCCGACGGTAGAGTTGCCGCCGCCGTCTGCGCGGCCATGCGAGACACCTGGTCTTGGCGACGCAGCCGCCACCCGAGCACTCTAACAGGATGGCTCAGAGCATGCTAGACTATTCAGAGACATGCAGGTTGGCCGATCGTCAGTAACCTAGGGTCTGTACCTAATCCGCGTCCGGTGATTCTTTGACTGCGAACTGATTCGCAGGGGAGAAGCATGCGTGAAGGTTTGTTCTGGTTGAATGACCGGCAATGGAAGGGGCTTGAGCCGCATTTGCCGCGTGGGCTGAGT
>DASXYZ010000035.1:0-5627 GCA_036502185.1 Rhizomicrobium sp. | reverse complement strand
AGCCCTGACCAGCGAAGTCGCCGAATGGCAGCGGAATCGCAATACGCATCACGCTAAAGCCGATTGGCAATTCACAACCGCGGATGCCCGCATAAAACTCAAACGGCTATACCCTCAGTTCCAATGACTCGGGGCACTAGATTTGCGCTCCGATTGCCCGGTGCAATGCACCCCCCTTCCTGTACGTGAGCAAGTCCTTCAATTCGCGAATTTCGGCCCTGAGCGCTTCAATTTCTGCTGCGTTGAAATCGCTCTGCCTCTTCGCGGCATCTGCTTCGATGCAGGCTCGCGCCAGCGTTTCTCGTAGCTCAAAATCGGTCATGTCCCATCCCCTTCTTTGCGGACCATGCCTCTGACTGGGCGAATCTACCGATTACCCATTCGTTTGCGCACGACGACTTCGGCCCAACTCCATCCCCGATTCGAGACGGGGTGGATTGCCAGAGCCGCCCCGACTCACTGGAGTTCCATTATACCGCGTCGGCCATCGCCAATCGATTGTCCGTCGATCACGCGAGCGTTTCGCCGGCCGTCCAAAAACCATGCAGCTTTGCAGCGGCAAAAGGCTTGGCTGTCCGACCGTGGTGCGGTTGTTCGCGCGGGTGAGCGCTCAATTGTCGTCCGGTCACACAGGCTTGGGGCCCATCCCTCACCTAGAGTTCCCATAATATCGATTATACGAAATATTGGCTCGCAAGCATCGAGTGGTTGAGCGGCCGAACACCGCCTTCGCTTGCGTTCGGAAGATTCTGTGGAAAACCCGCTCCTCTCCGTGTGATTTGCAGCCGGAGGCTCGCCCATGCCGTGGACTTTAGCCGTCGGCCTGCGGACGCACGGCAAGGCGAACCGACCCACCCGGGCGCCAGATGTGCAACTCGGTGTCGCGCCCGGCGCGCTCGGCTGTGAGGAGCCGGTGGAGATCGTCCACGCCGGTCACGGTCGCCCCTGCGAAGCTGACGATCGTATCTCCTTTCACAACGCCTGCTTTTCCTGCAGGGCCATCCGGGTCGATCTCGAGAACCATCGCGGCAGTCGCGGCGGTGCGGTCGAGCTGGCGTAGCACGGGCCGCGGAACCGTCACCGTCTGGCCGGCAACCCCGAGCCGGCTGCGGCGCACGCGGCCTTCGCGCATGAGGAGCTGGGCCACGTGCGCGGCCGTATCGATGCCGATCGCAAAGCAGATGCCTTGCGCGAAACCCGCCATCGCCGTGTTGATGCCAATGACGCGGCCGCCTGCATCCACCAGCGGCCCGCCGGAATTGCCGGGATTGAGCGGTGCATCCGTCTGGATCACGCTGTCGATCAGCCGTCCCGAGCGCCCGCGCAACGAACGGCCGAGCGCGCTCACGATGCCTGCGGTGACCGTCGCCTGGTAGCCGAGCGGATTGCCGATCGCGACCGCGAGTTGGCCCACGCGTAAAGTGGCCGAGCGGCCGAACTCCGCATGCGGCAGACCGCTGCCCTGCAGCCGCAGCACGGCGATATCGGTTGCCGGGTCATCGCCGACGAGCGCGGCGTCGAACGTCCGTCCGTCAGGCAGCGTGGCGGCCAATTGCGCCCCGCGCGCGACGACATGGCTGTTCGTGAGCAGATACCCGTCGGGCGTGAAGACGACGCCCGAGCCCTGCCCGCGCTGGCGGCCGTTTCCCGCCGCGACGCTCGCAACCGCAGGCCCCACCTGCTCGAAGGCGCGCGCCACGCAGCCGGAATACGGATCAAGCGGTTCGGCCGCCGCAGCAGAGATCGACATCAACGTGACATGCGTGCGCTGCGGGCGCGCCCCAACCCGGGCATTTGTCCGGGTGCCGCCCTCCCCATCCGGCCGATGGCGCTGCACCTCGGCAGATCGCACTTTCCTTCCTATCTAAACGGGAGCACGCGATGACACGAACGAACTCGCTGAAAGAACTTTCGAACGCGCTCGCCGCGCTGAGCGAAGGCGCGCGCGGTTTCACCACTGCGATCCGCTGGGGAAGCTCGCGCTGGCGCAGCGGGATCGCGTGGCGGTCCGATGTCGTCGTTGCCTCGGAGCAGGCGCTCGGCAAAGTGGAGTCATACGAGATCGTTCTGGCCGGAGGAGCATCCGCGCGGGCTGCGCTTGCGGGCCGCGATGCGGGCACCAATGTTGCGGTCCTAAAGCTTGAATCGACTTTCGCAGAAGCGTTGCCGGAGCCGGCCGATCCGCTGGCCGGATCGCTCGCCCTCGCCTGCGCGGCCGACGGATATGGCGGAATAGCTGCGCATCTCGGCATCATCAGTTCCGCAGCACCGGAATGGCGCAGCCGCGCGGGCGGAAAAATCGACCGGCGCATCACGCTCGATGTCGCGCTGTCGGAGTGCGAAGAAGGCGGACCGGTGCTCGATGCATCCGGCGCCCTGCTCGGAATGTCCACGCTCGGCCATCGCGGAAATGTGCTTGTCATTCCGCCGTCCACGATCGCGCGCAGCGTCGAGGCGCTGCTCGCGCACGGCCGCATCGAACGCGGCTGGCTGGGCGTGGCGCTGCAGCCCGTGGCGATACCGGATGGCTGGCGCGAAGCGGCGGCAAGCGACAGCGGACTGATGGTGATGTCCATGGTCGCGGACGGGCCGGCCGCGCGTGCCGGGCTTGTCGCGGGCGACATCCTGATCGGGCTCGACGGCGCGCGCGCCGGTCATGCGCGCAATCTCGCGGAGCGGCTCGGGCCCGACAGCATCGGGCGGGAGATGGAGCTGACCGTGCTGCGTGGGGGTGCGGCGGTGCCGCTTCGCACGACAGTAGCATCCTGGCCCGCCGATGGCTGACGCGGCGTCCGCCTTGCAACCCACGCCCCTGCTCCGCGTCTGCGTGCGCGCGGGTTCCCGGGAAAGTGCGTTGAAACATCTTGTTCGCGCGCTGGGCCATGAAATCACAGAGGCCGCGCAGGCCGATGTCGTCATTGTCGATGGCGATGCCGGGATTTCCGATGAAACAGTCGCCGTCGTTCTCGGCGGACGCAATTCACGCGCCGCCGGGCAACTCCCCGAAGACGCTTCGCCCGAACAGATCGATGCGGCGCTGCGCGCAGTTGCGGCGGGGCTCGTGGTACGCGGTGCACGGCAATATTTCGAAGCAGATGACGCGATAGCTCAACCGCTGCTCACGCCGCGCGAAATCGAGATACTGGTCGCGCTCTCCGACGGGCTCAGCAACAAGGCGATCGCACGGCGGCTCGACATTTCGCAGCACACGGTGAAATTCCACGCCGAGTCGATCTTCCGCAAGCTCGGCGCCACCAACCGCGCCGAAGCCGTCGCGCGCGGCCTCCGCCGCGGCCTCGTGCATTTGTAATGCTACTCACCATGGCCGGCCTCCGAGCCGGCCACCCGGGAAGCGAGCGTGCGCGAGCGCTACGAGTCAATCACCGCGCGCCGGCGCGGTGGCTGGGTGGCCGGGTCAGGCCCGTCCATGGTGAAGAGATGAAAGCGCCCGCGTTACCGGAGCTCAAAAAAGTCTCTTGACCCGACCCTTGGGGCAGGCCTCAGAGGCTGCAGGGTCGATCAGGAGTGTGGCCATGTCCGCCGCGGAAGACCGGCATCTCAGTCCCGCAGAGGTGGCGCGCCGCATGGGCGTCAGCCCCAAGGCGCTGCGCCTCTACGAGGCGCGCGGCCTTGTGGCGCCGCTGCGCTCGCAGTCGGGCTGGCGCGCCTATGGTGCCAACGAAATTGCGCGGCTGCATCAGATCCTGGCGCTTAAGCGACTCGGGCTTCCGCTCGCCCGCATCGCGGATCTTCTCGCGCGGCGCCCGGTCGTGCTCGAGGCTCTGCTTGCCACGCAGGAGGAAATGCTGGCGCGCGACCAGGAGCGCGTGGATCGCGCGCTCACCCTCGTGCGTGCGGCGCGCGGAAAGCTCGCGGTGGGCGCGACCCTCTCCATCGACGATCTCATCCAACTGACAAAGGAGACAACGATGACGACCCAGGAACAAAGAGACGAGATGAAGGCGGTCTTCAATCCGCTCATCGACAGGCATTACAGCGAAGAAGAAAGAGCCGAGCTGCGCACACGCTCCTACGACCAGACGGAGGTCGCGCGGGTCTGGGACGGGCTCATGGCCGAGGCACGCACGCTGATGGCGAATGGCGATCCAATGTCGCCGGAAGCGAAAGACCTCGCCCGCCGCTGGAAGGCACAGGTGAATCTTTTCACCGGCGGCAATCCCGAAATTGCGGCGAAAGCCAAGGCGGTGTGGAGCGAAGCGATGGCCGATCCGCATGCGGCGTCCAAACTGCCGCTCAATCCGGAAATCTTCGCCTTCATCGAGAAAGCGTGGAAAGCGGCCGGTGAAGCCGACACCGTGTAACTGTTTGCACGCGGAGCCGCGGAGAATTGAACCACAAAGAGCACCAAGAGCACAAAGAAGGATTGCGCGCGAAGCGCGCCTTATTCCTTCGTGTCCTTCGTGCTCTTTGTGGTGAAATTAATCCACCGCGCCTCCGCGGCTCCGCGTGATCATCTTGCCTGCCGAAGCGTTTGGCGTTTTCAATGGTCGCATGACGAAAGATACAAACGGCACGACATCGGAGCTGCTCGCGATCATGCGGCGGTTGCGCGATCCGGAGCGCGGCTGCCCGTGGGACCGCGAGCAGAGTTTCGCGAGCATCGCGCCCTACACGATCGAGGAAGCCTACGAGGTGGCGGGCGCGATCGAGGACAGAGACTGGCCGGCGCTGAAGGAAGAACTGGGCGACCTCCTGCTTCAGGTTGTCTTCCATGCGCAAATGGCTGAGGAACAGGGGCTTTTCGATTTCGCGGCGGTCGCGCAAGGCATCTCCGACAAGATGCTGCGGCGCCATCCGCATGTCTTTGCCGAGGCTCCGGGCATCGATACGGCGCACGCGCAGACGGCGGCGTGGGAAGCGCACAAATCGCGCGAACGGGCGGCCAAGCTGCGCGGGCTGCTCGACGATGTGCCATCCGCCCTGCCCGCGCTTTTGCGTGCGCTGAAACTTCAGCAACGGGCTTCAGGCGTCGGATTCGACTGGGATTCCGCGCCGAAGGTGGTGGAGAAGATTGCCGAGGAAGCGGCCGAAATCGTGGAGGCACGCGGGCGCGGCGCGTCGAAGGAAAAGCTCGAGGACGAAATCGGCGACCTGCTCTTTGCCGTGGCCAATCTCGCGCGCCATCTGGGCGTCGATCCGGAAACCGCGCTGCGTTCCACCAACACAAAATTCGTGCGGCGGTTCAGACAGATCGAGGCCGCTCTTGCGAATGAGGATCGTGCGCTCGCCGACGCCTCGCTCGCCGAAATGGAAGCGCTCTGGCAGGCGGCGAAGGCGAAGGAGTAACGAAGAATAGCCGCGGAGATGCACGCGAGCGCCTCGCGCGGCGAGATTCCCTCTGGAACGCGATTATCTCGAAGATTCCAGTGCAGCGGCGGCTCTGCGCGCCCGCACTTGCTTATCAACGAAATTGTCATTCCCGCGCAAGCGGGACCTCTCGCCCGTTTGCAAGGGTCTGAGGTGAGTTTTTTTTGGAATGAGGAAATCTATCGCTGAGTGGGTGGGAAACGGGGCTGGCGCAGCGATTGCGTCAGCCCGCCACTCATCGATGAGTTTCCACCGGCTATTCCTCACCGGGTTGCTCTCCAGCAGAGCCCGGCTGCGCT
>DASXYZ010000034.1:0-8542 GCA_036502185.1 Rhizomicrobium sp. | reverse complement strand
TGTGCGCGTTCGTCAGCGCTCAGCCGCACAACGTATTTCTTGACGGCAGTCTCTTTCGCGGCCACGAATCACCTCCATCGCTGGCGTGCCGCGACAGTGATTCAGAAAACCACGTCAGATTCAATGACGTGAGCCACTAGGTTCCGGAGTCGGGATTTCCGCGCCATACGCGCCCTGATTTACCTGCGTATGGTTTGCAAGGTGTCGCCCTTCATCCCGGTTGGCGCCGGTCCGCCGCACCGCGGGTGTCGGCGTTGCTGAACTGCTCCTGTCGTCGGCTGCGAAAACACCGCGGGCGCTCGACCTCAATCACCACTGGCGCTTCCCCTTCTCGCCAAGGCAGAGCGAGACGGAGCAAGATGGTCTAAAGTCCCGCCCGAATCACCAGGCCGTCATAGGCGGGGTCGACGTTTTCGGGGAGCCGCTGCTTGAGGGCATCGTAGTCCACATCGAGATGGAGATTGGTGAGAACCGCATGTCGGGGCTTCACGCGCGCGATCCACGATAACGCGGTCTCCACGTTGGCGTGCGTCGGATGCGGCGTGTAGCGCAACGCGTCCACGATCCAGCACTTCACGCCTTCAAGTGCCGTAAATGCTTCTTCGGGTAAGCCATTGACGTCGGCCGAATAAGCGATGGGTCCGAAACGCAGCCCGAGCGAGCGGATTTCGCCATGCTCCTGCGGGAACGCGCGCACGGGAACGGCGCCGCCGGGGCCGGAAATCGCGAAATCGGCAAAGGGCTCGGGAATCGAATGTGGGTTCAGGATCGGCGGATAGATGCTGCCCTTGGGCGTTTCGAAACAATAACGGAAGCGCGCGACGATGCCTTCGAGTGTCGCGCGATCGCTATAGACGTTCACCCGCTCGCGCATGACGTGGAAGACGAGCCGCAGATCGTCGATCCCGTGCAGCTGGTCGGCGTGATCGTGGGTGATGACGACGCCGTCGAGGCGGGAGACACCGACCGCGAGCAGCTGTTCGCGCAAATCGGGCGAGGTGTCCACCAGCACCGTGGTCGTGCCCGCGTCCGACTGGCGCTGGACGAGAATCGAGCAGCGCCAGCGCCGGTTCTTCGGATTGGCCGGATCGCAGGCGCCCCAGTCGCCCTTCCCGTCCGGTCCGCCGAGCCGCGGCACCCCGCCCGACGACCCGCAACCGAGAATGGTGACAACGAGCCGGTCGGTCATGGCAGACTTTGCACGCGGAGACGCGGAGGCGCGGACAAAATGAGTTCACCACAAAGACGCCAAGGACACGAAGAACGAGTTGCGCGCATTCGCGCGCAGATTCCTTTGTGCTCTTCGTGTCTTGGTGGTGATTCTTTCCGCGGCTCCGCGGCTCCGCGTGAACAAAAGCGGCGAGAATGATTATAATTACTCGGCATCGGCAGGGCGGGCGGTGCGGGTAAAGAGGCGGAAGAAATTGTCGGTCGTTGCCGCGGCGATTTCGCCGGCGGACACTCTTTTGAGCTCCGCGAGCAGCGCCGCCGTGTGGACGACGAACGCCGGCTCGTTGCGCTTGCCGCGATGGGGCGTCGGCGCGAGATACGGGGCGTCGGTTTCCACGAGCAGACGGTCGAGCGGCACGCTGCGGAGCACCTCGCGCAACGCTTCGGACTTCTTGAAGGTCGCAATCCCGGACGCCGAAACGTACAAGCCGAGATCGAGCGCCGCTTCGGCGAGCCTCTGCGTGCCCGTGAAGCAGTGGATGAGACCCGTGAAGGCGCCCTTCTCCATTTCTTCGTCGAGAATGTCGATCGTGTCGTCCTCCGCATCGCGTGTGTGCACGATGAGCGGCAGACCCAGCATGCGCGCGGCGGCGATATGGGCGCGGAAATTCGCGATCTGCTGCGGGCGCGGACTGTGCTCGTAGTAATAATCGAGTCCCGTCTCGCCGATGCCGACGACTTTTGGCGTACGCGCGCGTTCGAGCAGCGGCTCGGGCCCGTCGAGCGGCTCCGATGCCGCCTCATGCGGGTGGCTGCCGACGGTGGCGTAGACATCGGAAAATTGCTCCGCGACCGCGGCGACGCCGGCAAAGCGTGCGAGCCTGGTGCCGATCGACACGCAGGCACCGACGCCCGCGGCTTTCGCGCGCGCCACGACATCGGGCAGTTCCGACGCGAATTCCGGGAAATCGAGATGGCAATGGCTGTCGACGAGCATGAAAGAATTCGCGAGACTCACAAAGGGCCGCGGCGTGTCGCAAGGTCCAGTGCGCGCGCCGCTGAAAGGATCGTCTGCTTCGGCTCGAGATGCAATGCGGCCCCACGCGCGAAGCTGGCGGCGATGCGGTTGTGAAGCGCCGCCCAGCGTTCGAGATCCGGCGCATTTTCGCGCGCGCGCGCGAAGATGCGCTCCGCGAGAATCTGCGCGAGATAGCCGCCGAAGGATTCCGTTCCGCGATCGATCCGGTTCAGCCGTTCGGCAAGCGCGAGCGTGCCGGCGAAATCGGGTAAGCCCGCGCGATCGATCAGCCGCTCGGCCTCGGCCGCGAGCTTCAGCCCGTCGTCCGCAACCAGCCTCAGTGCCATGCCCAGGGAGCCGCCGGAGAGTGCGAGGAGTCGCGCGCGGTCTGCGGCCGAAAGGTTCGGCAGGCGCTGTTCCAATTCGCCGACGAGCACCGCATCGGGAAGCGGCCGCAATCCGAGAAGCTGGCAACGCGAGCGGATGGTGCTCACGAGCTTCGCGGGCGCATGCGCGAGCAGCATCAGCAGCGCGCGCGCGGGCGGCTCTTCGAGAACCTTGAGCAGCGCGTTCGCCGCCTGATCATTCATTTCGTCGGCGGTATCGATGATCGCGACGCGCCAGCCCCCCGACTCCGACGTCAAGCCGAAGAAATTTCCGAGCCGGCGAATCTCATCGACGGAGAGAACCGTCATCGGCTTTCCGGTGTCGGGATTCAAACCGCGCTTCAATGCGAGAAGCCCCGGATGCGCGCCGGCGCGCACCAGCGGCACCACGGAATCGTTGGGTGGCACGACAAGATCGACCGGTCCGCGGTCGGTCGCGCCAAAGGCGAGGAGATAGCGCGCGATGCGGTAGGCGAGCGTCGCCTTCCCGATGCCGGGCGGACCTGCGATCAGCCAGCCCTGCGGCGGTCGGCCCCTTCGGATCGCGCGGCTCGCGCGGCCGAGCGCTTCGTCCTGGCCCACGAGCGCCAATGTCTCGCGCGGATGCGCCTGCCCTGCGATCCGGTCGCTCTCGAACGGCTCCTCATTCTCGCGAGCGCGCTTGGCCATGTTGCAACCCTGATGGAGCTTTCGTCCCGGTTGCGATGAACCTAATCGGCTTTCCTCCCCCGCGCGACTTCCAATCCGCCGGCAAAGGATTCGCGCGGAGACGCGGAGGACGCGGAGAAGAGAATTCACAAGGCGGCAGTAAGACGGCGAGGGTTTCTGCGCGCCTTCGCGCGCAACATCTTCTTATTGCTTCATCGCCTTGTTGTGCATCGTGTTTTCTACTCCGCGTCTCCGAGTGCCCGTTTTTCCAGGCGTCCTCCGCTGGCGAAGGAAAGTGCCCGTGTCAGAGGCCGAAGCGGGTGGAGACAACGTGCCAGATTTGCGCCGACACATCTTCGACCGGGGCCGTCGAATCGATCAGGATGCAGCGGGCGGGTTCGCGCGCGGCAAGCGCGTGGAAGAAGTCACGCAGGCGCCCGTGAAAGCTTTTGTCGAACTGCTCGAAGCGCGATTCCTCGCCATGGCGACCGCCGGCGCGGGAAAGTCCTGTCTTCACAGGCACATCCAGGATGAAGGTGAGATCGGGCATGAAGCCGCAGGTGGCGAGGTTGTCGAGCGCTGCGATGGTTTTCGCATCGAGCCCGCGGCCCGCCCCCTGATAGGCGTATGTGGAATCCGTGAAGCGGTCGCAGACGACCCAGCGCCCGGCGGCGAGCGCCGGGCGGATGGTCCGCGCGAGATGATCCACGCGCGCGGCGAACATGAGCAGCGTTTCGCTCGACACATCCCAGCGGCCGGGTTCGCCCTCGACCAGCAGAGCGCGGATCTGCTCGGCGCCGGCCGAACCGCCAGGTTCACGGGTGAGGCAGACGGAAAGCCCATGCGATTCGAGCGCCGCCGCAAGCCGCTTCGCCTGGGTGGATTTACCTGCGCCCTCCCCGCCCTCGAAGCTGATGAACCGCGCGGGTGAAACCGGCGCGGACATCAGCTGCCCGGCGGACCGAGGATCAGCGTGCGCAGCCCAAGAAACATCCGCCCGAAGATGCCGGTACGCGGAACGGACTCTGCTGCGTAGAGCGGGAACTGCACCCCCGGATAATCGGGAGCGGTGATTTTCAGCGTGCCGACCTTCTGGCCCTTTTCCACCGGCGCCTTCACCGGCCCATCATAGAGAACCGAGACTTTCATTCCCGGCCGGGATTCCACCTGCATGGTGACGTCGAGCGGCTTCTCGACCGTGAGCGGCACGGTTGAACTGACGCCCTGCCAGACCTGCGCCTCGCCCACCACTTCGTCGGGCTTGAACAGGTGGTACTGCCGGAATTCGCGGAAGGCGATGCCCATGAGTCGCGCGGCCTCGTCGCCGCGCAGCTGCACGCCATGCCAATCCTGCGCGGCCGGCGACATTTTATCGAGCTGCGGGTAGCGCAGGCCGTTCAGCACGAGAACGAGCCGGTGGCCGTTCTGCACGGCAGAGACGGTGATACCGTAGCCTGCGGCATCGGTGTGGCCGGTCTTGAGCCCGTCGGTCCCCGGATATTTGTCGAGCACGGAATCGCGGTTCGGCTGGGATATCCTGTGCCCATTGCCGAGATCCATCGTGAACGTGCGTTCCGAGAAGTAATGGTAGTACTGCGGATAATCGTAGATCAGGTGCCGCGCGAGCTTCGCGAGATCGAGCACCGACATCATCTGCCCCGGCGGCTCGGGCAGCCCGTCGGGATTGACGAAATGCGAATGCGTGAGCCCGAGCTGCTTCGCCCGCGCATTCATCATGTCGGCAAAGGCTTCGACCGATCCGCCGAGCGATTCGGCGACAACCACGCACATGTCGTTGGCCGAGGCCACGATGATGCCGCGGATCAGCGTTTCGACCGGAATGCGCGCCCCGAGCGGCGCAAACCCCTTCGATCCCTGCGTCGCCCAGGCGCGCTGCGAAACCGGGAACGTATCGGTGAGCTTCACCCGGCCGTCCTTGAGCCGCTGGAACAGCAGCTCGAGCGTCATCAGCTTGCTCATCGAGGCCGGCGGCGACGGCGTTGTGGCGTCCTTGGCCCACAGAACCTGGCCGGTTGCGCCGTCCATCAGCACAGCATGCTCGGCGGCGGTTTCCAGCGCGGCGCTGGCGCTCTGCGCGCCAAACGCAACCGCTGCCATCGCCACGAGCAAAAGGGAGAGAAAGCGCGAGAGGCGCATTCGCGGAAACTCCTTCCGTACTTGCAAACTACCGGTCGGCGACGATTTTCGCGTGGCTGCCGCCAAGCTCCGTGAGCCGGGCGAGTGCCGCATTGGCGGCCTCGATATCGTCGAACGGGCCGACTCGCACCCTATAAAGAAGCCGTCCCTCCCTGTCGATTGAAGAAATCGTCAGATTGCCGGCAGCGGCAAGTCGCCGCCTGCAGTGCTCCGCGTTCGCAAGCTGCGAAAACGTCCCGGCCTGTACATAGAGTTGCGGGACGCCGCCGTCGGCTGCGGTGTCGTCCGGCTGCGCCGTGTCCGTTTGAGGCGGTGCGCTCGCAATCGGGCCCACCGCCACCGGATCGAGCGCCGCCATCTGCACCGGCGCGGTCGGTGCCGCTCTCGCCGTCGCTGTGACGACAGGCGCGTCCTCGACGTCCGGCACCGCGCCCTGCCCGTCCGCGCGCGCAAGGTAGGTGACGCGCACCCGCGCGGTTCCTTTGTCGTAGAAGCCAAGGAGCTGGGCCGCGCGCGCCGAGACATCGATGATGCGGCCGCGGGCGAACGGCCCGCGATCGTTGACGCGCAGCACGAGCGAGTGGCCATTGTCGAGATTGGTGACGCGCACCTGGACCGGAAGCGGCAGCGTCGGATGGGCGGCCGTCAGTCCGTTCGCGTCGTAAACCTCGCCATCGGCAGTGAGGCGGCCGTCGAAACCGGGGCCATACCAAGAGGCAGTGCCAACCTCGTCATAACCCGGCTGCTCCCGCGGGTAATACCACTGTCCGTTCTCCTCGTAGGGCTGCCCGACCCGATACGCACCACTGCTCGAAGGAAGGTTGACGGAGGTGATATCCGGCTCGGTCGAGCACGCCGCCGCGAGCACCGCACTCGCGCACACCAGCACTGCCCTTCCGAACACACCCCGCATGTGGGGAATTGGGCCAGCGAATCTCCTAACGGATGGTTAACGGAGGCCCGCTCCGATTCTGGAATGCGCTTAGCCGAACCAGATCAGCGCTGCAGCGCCGGTGGCCACAACGGTGGCGGACAGCATCGTCCAGGAAAGCAGCGACAGGCGTGGCCGAGGACTTTCCGCCGGTTCGCCATTCGGATTGCGCGCCCTGAAGTTAGGATCGAACATGAAACTGAACCTGCTCATAACCGTCCCCTGGTGAAATCCCCGCCCGCCGCTGCTGGTTCAAATCGGAACGGCGTCGGCGGGCGGCCCCACAGCGAAAGATTAAAGCAAGCTTTAGGCCAAGCCGGGCGTCGAAGCACATTTTAACCACCAGGCGCCCAAGGCACCGAGGAACAGCTTGGGCGCGGTGGACACGGAGGCGAACTCCGGGCCGGTCGGTGAGAGGACCAGGAAAAAAAGTTTCTTGTCGTGCCGCGAAAGCGCGGGGGGAACGACTGGCCACCTATCGCGCGTCGCGTATGTGAATGCCTGAAGGTATATTTGAACCGGCGCGTTCGGCGGGATCTCTTTCGCGCCGGGCGCGCCGCTTCTCACCTGCCCGCGAACTCACTGTTGCGAAACAGACTGGAAATAAATCCGCGAATTTGCGGCCATTCGAAACGCGGGAAGCAGAGATCGATCGCCAGACGAAGAGTCGTCCCCGCGCCGGCGAGGGACCCGAAGTCCCGCATCTGCAGGGCCGTCCAGGCATCGAGCACAGCGGCCGACAGGAGCGCAGCGCCCATCTGCAAATTGCCCAATTCCGCCCGATGCGCGCTCACCTGTGCCTCCCGTCCTGGTATCGCTCCAAGGACGAAGGCGGAGCCCGCAATCCGACAGGGCGGACTCGAAAATTCCGTATGTTGCCGGAACCGCCGCCTCCGGCGCGAATATGCCGCCGGTTGTCACGCAGCTTCGATCGTACAAATTATCTGTTCGATACATAACCAGGAACAGCCGGAATGCGAAGCAACATCGAGATCGATGACAAACTGCTGTCTCGGGCCATGGCGGCGACCGGCTTATCGACAAAGCGGGCCAGAGGGCTTGCGGCTGCCGGTACGGTTGCGACAGCAATCCCGGGCGCTCGCGACGACTCGCATGCGGCACGCATCGAACGCGCACTCAGCCAATATGCCGTCGTGTCGCTCCTTAATTCGGGCCGCGCAACGCCGCGCGCCGCCCGCAATTTGTCTCAGGCTGCGCGAATTGGACATTACGATTCGCAAGACGGCGGATATCGTCATCGGCCTGTTCTGTATCGAGCAAGGATACCGGCTGTTTCACGACGACCGCGACTTTGCGCCCATGGAGCAGCATCTTGGACTTCAGGTCGCCTAACGCGGATTCCGCTCGATCTGGATCAAATAAGATGTGTCGTGGGCCGCGGTTTCGCATCGGCGCCGAGGTAATCCACATTTTCACCATGGCCGGGCTGTGACCCGGCCCCAGCAGCCGGGCGTCGGCGCGGCGTTTAAATCCGGACCATCGAGAAGAGTCATGCGCTCGCGGACGCTTGCGCGCTGGGTGGCCGGGTCACACAGCCGGCCATGGTGAGCAAAGGGATCGCCGCCTGTCCGCATTCGCGAGCGACAACATTGGAGACGGCAACATTGGAGACGATTCAATGTCGCCGGTCTCGCTCTAAAGCATTGCGCTCCTGCGCAGGCTCCGTTAGTCGGAGTCGCCTCCGGATGGGTGGCTGAGCGGTTGAAAGCACCGGTCTTGAAAACCGGCAGGCCCGCAAGGGTCTCGTGGGTTCGAATCCCACCCCATCCGCCAAAATCACTAATAAGCCATTGAGTCAATTGCATATTTTCCAACAATTACCGACCTACCCCCTTTTCTACCCCATCCAGCAGAACGCCCTGGGAAGACTCAGGAATGCCGTTGCGCTCGCACAGCGATCAACGCTGTCTGCGTGCGTTGCTGCGAGTTGACGCCGACTGTTCGCGCGAAAGGTGAAACCAGATGCGCGGTGCGCTAGAACGCCGCCTTGAGAGGTAATCAATGAAAATCAAGAAAATCATTTCGGCGGAGGGGCGCGCAATCACCTTTGAACAGGCTGAAGGTTTTACTCGATCGTGTCCCCGGAAGTGGTGTAGGAGCGCGTGGCTCGTGATCTCCGGCAGGTTTGGCCGGATTGTCAGGCCACTGCCGGCAGCCTGACGATGGGATCATCGCTCAATGGCGCGATGGTTTCCAGCGACATGTAGCGGC
>DASXYZ010000033.1:0-3929 GCA_036502185.1 Rhizomicrobium sp. | reverse complement strand
GAAACGCAGCGATAAGTTGAAGCTGCTGGTCCCTGCGCTTGGATACGTGGCGGCTTGCCCGACGATGCTAATGTTTCTGTTCACGCCGAGCTTGCGGGTGATGTTTCCGGTGATGGCGGTGAACTATTTTCTGATTGCGATACCTACGGGCGGGATGTGGGCGACGTTGCAATCCGTGGCGAAGGTTCGAATGCGGGCGCTGGCTTCGGCGCTGTTTTTGGCGCTGGCGAATTTCGTGGGGCTGGGAATTGGTCCGCTGGTTACGGGAATCGTGAGCGATCACCTGTTACCGACGCTGGGCGCGGAAGCGATTCGCTATTCGTTGATCGTGCCGTGCATTACCACGGCGATTGGTGGCATGCTGATGGTGATAGCTTCATTCTCAGTCGAGAAGGACCGGGTGCGCGCGCTCGCAGTCTAGGTGCGCAACCCTCGCAAGACCGGCAACCCCAATAGCGTGGTCCAGTGGCAGAAGGCTGACGCAACGCCTCTTCCAGCGAAACCTAGATCGGTTGAGGATCGAAGACCCGGCGTCCGGGAGGCGGCGGGAAGATGAACAGCGTATTCGCCGTCATCGCATAGACACGGCCATCCGGCCCGATTGCGGGCGGCAGCACCCCGACGCCATTCCACGGAAAGTTGAGCACTTCCGTCTGTGCCAGCGCATCGAGCGTGTGGAACCCGTCGTTTGTTGCGACGAACACGTTCGTTCGCGATGCCGCCGCCCGAGCCGCCGGAAAGCCGCTGATCGAGATGCGCGATACGATTGTGTGATCTTTCATCACGGCGACGACGCCATCGTTGTTGAGGAGCACAAGGCGGTAGCCAAAGCCCTGCGTCGGCGTCACAGCGACGTGGCCCAGACCGGTCAGCGCGTCTGCGCTCGCCAGCGACGGTCCGCCAAACACGATGCCATCGTCCGTGCCGACGACCGAATGCTGGTCCGACAGGGTCACGGCACCCGACAGCAACGTGCGGCCCCCAGATCCAATCCGCACCCGCTCGGTGAATCCGGGCGCGGGCGAGCACGCAGCGCCCACACAGAACGTGTAGCTGACGATGTCGCGCTGCAGCGGGTCGGCGATCGTGATGAACGGGGTTCCGCCAAGAAGATTCGTGAAAATGCTGGGGCCGGGGATCGGCGTCGTCAACACCGTGGGAGTTAGAGAGATAGGTGCGGGCTCGAAACCAGCGAAATATTCCCATAAATCACTTTCGCCGGTCGCATCACCGCTGGACCACCGGCCGACAGTCACATCCGCCATCACTCCGCCCCCCGGCGAGAAGGCGAGCATGTGCAGCTCCGCGCCGCTCAGCGTCGGGTAGCCTACGGGCACGATGACCGCTCGGTCGGCATCGAACTGCCAGATCGCGGGTTCGCCGACAAACGATGGACCGAATTCCCCTGGAGCGGACCCTGGTCGGAGATCCGGAATCGGGGTGCTGTTGCCGACCGGCGCACCGCCGCCCGCCGTAAACTTGTAGAGGGTTGCGCGATATGCGACGAAGCGCGCCGATCCGGCCGCCGCTCGATGGTCGACAACGGCGTCGGTGTGCACCCCGACGACATACGCACTCTGGTCGGCGTCTACGGCGATCGGGGTGACGATGTGCTCGCTCGACGCTGGCGGCAGTTCCCGATTCCAGTAGGGAGTGCCGTCGGCGTGCAGCGCGATGACCTTGCCTTCCAGGCTGCCGAGATAGACGGTGCCGTCCGATCCAATTGTCGGCCCGGCGGCAAATGTGCCGAGTCCTGGGACGCTTGTCGAGTGCGCACCGGCGGGCTGCGTTACGACGTTCATGAAGCCGGTGCCAGACATGAGCCGATTATTCGGGAGGCTTGCGCCCGAGGTCAAGTCCCGATTAGTCATCTGACCGGCCAACTGCCCGGCTAGTACTCCACATGCTCGGTTTCCGCGTTAATCGCTCAAATGGATTACTTCCGAGAGGACTGTGATCCAGTCACGGTGTCCAGGACAAAACGAGAGTTCGTGAATCCGCTACAGCGATCGGCGGCCTGCTAATGGATAGCCGCGTTCTCGGTCGAGAATGATGGACGCGCGGCCTTGAGGCGTAGCGGCAGTGCTCGCCTCAACATCGAAGAGAGGTCCCCCGCAGCTGCATCCGGGGCGCAAAACGCGCGCTTCGGCTGCGTGTCGCGGGCATTCATCCCCAAACCGGATGAATGGGAAGAGAAAAACCGGGACACCTCGCCCCCTTCCCTCGTCAGGACAAGCAGAATGACGGCGCACGTCGGTGGTTGCTTCGTTTTCCGTCGAGAATGCGACGCGCGGAAGCTCGGACTTGGCAGAAAACTGCTGACGGCCTATACTGCGTCTCGCGCTTATGGATGCTGGAAGCGCGCGGGTATTGCGTTGATTTCTCTCAACACTCCTCAGCGATCGGCTAGCCGCTCCACCGGCTTCACTTGAATTTCCTTCTAAAGGCGCCCGGCGGCCGCCTTCCGATTTCCGCCGCATACTGCCATATCAAATTGAATTAGCTCGCAATCACAGAAATTTCCAATCGTCAAAGGAGCTGCTCGATTGGGCAGAGGAGGGTCCATGCCGGACATCCAGGCCGTTTTAGCCGCAAACGAAAAGCTTTCGCAAGAGCTGCTTCGCGCGAGCGCCGACTCGATCGATCAATCGAGGCGATTCCCGCGGGAAAACCTTGAGGCGCTTGGCAAGTCCGGCGTGCTCGGCCTGCTGATCCCGCCGCAATATGGGGGAGCAGGCGCAGGACTCGCCGAAATGTCGCACGTACTGGAGGTGCAGGCACAGGGCTGTGCATCCACGGCCATGGTGACGCTTATGCATTTCTGCGCAACTGCCGTGATCGTCGCCAAAGGCACCGATGCTCTGAAGAAGGAAGTCCTGCCGGTCTGCGCCCGCGGCGAACATATCAGCACGCTGGCTTTCAGCGAAGTAGGCTCCGGGGGCCATTTTTACGCGCCTGTCAGCGAAGTGCGCGTAAACGGTGAGAAGAAAACGCTCAGCGCGGCGAAGAGTTTCGTGACCAGCGCCGGGGAGGCGGACAGCTACGTCGTCTCTGCACGCAAGGCCGGCGCCAGCGCGCCCACCGAGACCAACCTTTATCTGATCGCCAAGAACACAGCCGGGTTATCGCCGAAAGGGCGCTTCGAGGGACTAGGTCTCGCAGGCAATGGCAGCGCGCCAATGTCGCTAACCGATGTGGAGATCGATGACGCTACGCGCCTGGGGCCGGAAGGCAGCGGGTTCCAGAGCATGCTTGAGGTTGCGTTGCCGCCTTTCCAAATCGGCGTTGCTTCCGTTTCCATCGGCTTGGCGAAGGCGGCGCATCAAATGATTGTGGGGCGTATGGGGGCGCGCAAATACGAACACGCCGGCGGCGCGGCGCTCGCGTCGGTCCCGCGCGTCCAATTCCTGGTTGCCGAGATCACGCTTGCGGTGAATTCTGGGGAAGCCTACTTGCGGGAAACAATTCGCAAGGCGCTGGCTGCCGATCCCGCGGCGATGCTCGATGTGCTTGGTGTGAAGGTTGTTGCCGCGGATGCCTGTTTGGCCGCTGTTTCCCGGGCGATGACTCTGGGCGGCGGATGGGCGTTCGGCCGACGCGGAGGCCTTGAGAGAATTTTCCGCGACGCACAGGCGGCCTCCGTGATGGCACCGTCTAGCGACGTTCTTAAAGATTTTATCGGCAAAGCGAGTCTGGGGCTGCCGCTGTTCTAGCGGCGCGCCCAAATTTGCAGGGGCGGAACAATGTCGAGATCATCCGCAGGTGAACCGCTGTTCATTGGCGCCGTTGCGTACGATCCCAAAGTGGTGACGATTTGGGAGGGATTTAAAGAATATTTCGCCAAACATGCAGTGGAAATCGATTACGTCCTCTATTCGACGTACGACGCTCAAGTGGATGCAAACCTTTCCGGCGACGTGGACGTCGCG
>DASXYZ010000032.1:0-216401 GCA_036502185.1 Rhizomicrobium sp. | reverse complement strand
GACCTTTTTCTCCACGCTCATTGCAGCGTCGGTCATGGGCTTCGCCGTCGCCGGGATGCATTACACGGCGATGCAGGCGTCGTTGTTTTATCCGCTCGACAACGCGCTGGTCCACAACGGAATGGTCTTTCCACCGACGCTGCTCGCCATGCTGATAACGCTGTTTGTGGGGTTGATCGCGGCGTGCACGATGGTGGCAAGCTTTGCAGGCCAGCAGAACGAACTCGCCCAGAACCTGAAGGAGGAAATTGCGCGCGGCGACAGGGCGCGCAAGGAAGCCGAAGCGGCGAACGCGGCAAAGTCGCAGTTCCTGGCGACGATGAGCCACGAAATCCGCACGCCGATGAACGGCATTCTCGGCATCGCGAACCTGCTCACTTCGACATCGCTGAACGATCGCCAGGAACGTTTTGTCGAGAATTTGAATCGATCGGGACAGGCGCTGCTGGGCGTCATCAACGACATTCTCGATTTCTCCAAGATCGAGGCCGGTCGATTCGAACTGTTCGAGGTCGAATTCGATTTGCGTGACATGATCGGCGACGTGGTCGATCTTTTTTCCGAGCGCTGCGCGAGTGCGGGGCTCGAATTCATCTATGAGATCGCCGAAGACGTGCCTTCGAATCTGCGCGGCGATCCCGTTCGCCTGCGCCAGGTTCTGGTCAATCTCATCAGCAACGCCATCAAGTTCACCGAACGCGGCGAGATCTTTCTGAAAGTCGCAGCCCGGTCCCGCGCGGCCGATCGGGTGGTCCTCGCCTGCTCGGTCGAGGATACGGGCATCGGCATCGCCGCCGCCGACCACGACAAGGTCTTTCAATCCTTCCAGCAGCTGGACGGATCCATGACTCGCGCGCGGGGCGGATCCGGACTCGGTCTCACCATTACAAAGCAGATGGTCGAACTGATGGGCGGTCATATTGGATTCGACAGCGAAAGCGGTCGCGGATCGCGGTTCCACTTTACGGTGCAGATGGGCTGTCCGGCTTCCGCCGAACGCGACGCGCCGGCGAAGCACACGTTCGCCGACACGTTCCGTGTGCTGGTGGCGGACAGCAACGCGGCCAGCGCGCGAGTCCTGTCGCGATACCTTGAAAGCTGGAAAATCCATGCGAATGTCGTCACCACCACGGCGGAGGCGGAAACGAGGTGGCGGGAGGCCGCGAACGAGGGTTCCGATTTCAAAGTCGCGATCATCGATCTCAAGGGCTTCGGACGCGCCGGCGTCGATCTCGCGAGAACGATCAGGGCCGGCCGCCGGCCGTCGGAGCTGATCCTGCTCGTCGGCATGGAAGCCACGATCGCGGACGAACGGATCGGCGAGCTTGGCGCCGTCGCCACACTTGGAAAACCGGCTCGTCCTTCCGAATTGTACAATTGCCTCGCGCATCTGGCCGCCGAAAGTGAAGGGCGCGACCGGCGAGCCTTCTCGGCGAAACGGAAAAAGCGCGAGAAGCGCCTGTCGTTTGACGGCCGCATATTGGTAGCGGAAGACAATCTCGTAAATCGGGAAGTCGTGACCGGCATTCTCGAATCCATGGGACTGGAGGTGGTCACGGCGCCGAACGGTCGCGCGGCGCTCGATCTGTTCATGCAGGACAAATTCGACGTCGTGCTGATGGACTGCGAGATGCCGGTCATCGACGGCCTGGAAGCCGCCAGGCGCATCCGCGCCTTTGAATTGCGCAAAGGTCCCGCGGATGAAACAAAGCGGACGCCTATCATAGCGCTGACCGCGCATGCCCTGATCGAGATCCGCGAAAGATGCCTGAGGGCCGGCATGGATGATTTTCTCACCAAGCCGTTCAGCGAAAGGCAGATGGGCGAGGCGTTGCGTCGCTGGTTGACGCCGGTCATCCGCGCGGCGGTAGCGGCAGAGCCGGCGCTCGAAGCAAATGCAGTTCCGGCACCTGCACCTGCACCCGCAATCGATACGAGTGTCTTTGCCGGGATACGCGCCTTCCAGGGCGCCAAGGGCGCGGCACGTTTGAGACAGATAATCTCCCGCTTCCTGATCGAAGCACCCACACTTGCGAAAACCATTCTCTCGATGCATGCGGAAGGAAACCGGGACGCCGTATGGCGCACGGCGCACAGCCTCAAATCCAGCTCCGCGGCGCTGGGAGCCCTGCAACTCTCGTCACGCTGCGCCACGATTGAGCTGCTGGCGCGGGAGAACGGACTGGAGCCGGTGACACCGCACCTTCTGTCACTCGACGCCGACCTTGCCGCCGCGACCGGGGGCTTGCGGATATTCATGGAGACCGCCGATGTCGCCGCCTGAAGGCCCAGCAACGACCTCCATCCTCATTGTCGATGATGACGAGGTTGTGCGGGAATTCATGTCGGCCACGCTCGAAGACGCGGGATTCAATGTTGCGACGGCCGCCGACGGCGAAACCGCACTCAAACTCTGCATCGAGAATCCTCCGGACCTGCTGATCGCGGATGTCCTCATGCCGGGCATGGATGGCTTTCAGCTTTGCCAGGAACTCCGGCAGCGACCGGAGACGGGATATATTCCCATTCTCGTCGCGACGGGTCTCGATGACGTCCCCTCGATCGTCAAGGCTTTCGACGTGGGGGCGACAGACTTCATCAACAAGCCGATCAAGTGGATCATCCTGAACTACCGCGTGCAATATATGCTCCGTACGAGCCGCGTGGCGCAGGAGCTGCGCGAAAACCAGGTGCGGCTTCTGTCGGCGAAGGAAGCGGCGGAAAGCGCGAACCGCGCCAAGAACGAGTTTCTCGCCAATATGAGCCACGAGTTGCGCACGCCGCTCAACGCCGTCATCGGCTTCTCCAGCGTCATGCACCAGCAGGTGTTTGGACCGATGCCCGACAAATACCTCGAATATTCGAAGGTGATCGAGGAAAGCGGAACTCATCTTCTCACGATCATCAACAGCATCCTCGACCTCGCCAAAGCCGACGCCAGCCGGTTGACGCTGAACGAGCAGGAGGTCGAAATTGCGGATGTCGTTGCCTTCTGCGAAAAGATAATCCGGGTGATGGCAGAGAAGGCCGATATCGCCTTCGTGTGCGACATCGACGAACCGCTTCCGCACGTTTTCGCCGATCCGACCAAGCTGCAACAAATTCTGATCAACCTGCTCGCGAACGCGGTCAAGTTCACGCCGCCTTCGGGTACGGTGACCTTGACGATTGGTCTGAATGCGGGTGGCGATCTGATGTTCCGCATCGCGGACACCGGGATCGGCATTCCTTCCGACAAGATCGAACTCGCGCTGGCGCCGTTTGGGCAGGTGGACAGTTGCCTGTCGCGCAAATTCGACGGCGTCGGTCTCGGCCTGCCGCTGACGAAAATCCTTGTCGAACTCCACGGGGGGATACTGGACATCGACAGCGAAGTGGCGGCGGGAACCGTTGTCACCGTACGGATTCCACGAGAGCGAATGCGCGCGCCGGAGACGCAACGAGTACGAGCGACTGCGGCGTAGCCCGACGCGCGCCGCTCCGGCGCTTGCCGGGCGCAGGATATGCTTCGTGCAAGCCCAATCGCGTGTCCCGCCGTCCCCCGCACTTTGGCTGCTCGAGCGGTCTGACGTTTGAACACCTGCTCGGCGTGCTGTCCGGAGGCCGGCTCAATGCGAGCGGCGCTGCGCCGATGGTCGTGAACGGTGAGCTTTACTCAGACTGCGGGCAGGTGTGCGCGTGGACGCTGACAGCGGGCAACAAGAGAAAACCCGGACGAAAGCCTCGGCCAGCGACATCGCCGGCCACGATTGAAGGTCGCAGGAGGGTGAAGACATCCAACTCGGATTAATGTGCCGTGTTGAAGGACGGGATCTTGTAGGCCAGCGGCACCCAGGACACCGGCTCATCACAGCACGTCCCAGGCGCCTTATTTTATCAACTTGAAAATCATGCCGCAGCCATGGTCGCAGCTTGTGCTGCCGCCGTATTCGGCCGTTCCATAAAGCTGTCCGTGCTTGTCCATGATCAATCCGGCGGCCGGATTGAAACCATCGCTACAGTCATATTGCTCAAACAGCCAATAGAGCGTCGTGACGATGCCAACGGGGAATTGCGGGGGGCTGAGCGCGGCGATGCATCGCCAAGGGAGGAGCCAGGAAATAGCGGGACACGAGAATAGGCCTCGCACGATGTCGCCATCGCATTGTGACGCCGCTCTCAACTGCGCAGCGCGAGAGTCAGCGCCTGCTGTTCCGTCAGCAAGGCGCCTTCCCGGGCGAGCTGGGAAATCTCGCCTCCAGTGAGCGCGTCGCGCAGAAGTTTCGTCAGCCGTTCGATTGCGCGGCAGCCGATCGGCTCGCGCGGATGATCATGCGTCCTGCAAACGGCATCGGAATAGCCGGCGAGGCGTGCGGCGTCGGTGATGAGGCCCGCAAGCCCCGCGCGCAGCGCGAGATGATCGAAAAGCCAGAACAGCATGCCTTCGTCGCGCAGCAGCGGCGCGGCTTCGCGCCCGACAGTGAGCGCCTCGTCGAGATCGCCGCGCGCGACAAGTGCGCCGGCAAGGATCCCGAGTACAAAGCCCAGCACGTCGGAATGGGTCGTGTCGCGGAAGCGCGCCGCGAGCCGCCGGCCCGATGTAACAGCCTCGTCGAGATGGTTCATCTGCAGCGCGAGCTCCATCAGATTGCCCGCGACGGCAAAGGCCGGTCGCCCGCTTCCGGACATCTCGCAGAGCCGCACGGATTTCTGCCCGGCAGCGCGTGCCACATCGTAGCGGCCGAGGCTCGCTTCGATGCAAAGCTGGATGGAATAGGCCGTTGCAAGCGTTCTTGGGCAGCGCGCCCGATCGAGCAGCTTGAGCGCTTCACGAATCGCCACGTCCGCTTCCTCGATACGGCCCAGCATCAAGAGTGCGGAGCCGAGACCTGCGAGCGCGCTCCCCAGCCAGGCCTCCTCTGCAAGCTGCCGGTAAAGCGCGGCGGCGCGCGCAAACTCGGCATGACCCGCTTTCACGGCCGCGGTGTTTGACAACATGTCGCCGAGGCCGAGCCTCAGCCGCGCTTCCTGCGCCGGCGGCGTGTCATTATCAAGCCGCACAACCGCAGCGCCGAGCCAACGCCGTCCTTCGGGACGCAGCGACAATTCCCGCCATAACGGCCATGAGGCTCCGGCGAGCGCCACCGCCGTCTTCGGCTCCTCGACGATGGTCCAGTCAAGCGCGGCGCGCAGATCGTCCAGGACCGATCCATAACGCGCGAGCCACACCGCATCGCTCGTGGTTTCCCACTCGCCCATCGCCCGCTCGAGCAAACGAAGCACATAACCCGCATGCCGCCGGCGCACGGACGGCGCCTCGTCCGATGCGAGGAGCTTTTCGTGCATGAAGGCGCGCGTCGTCTCCAGAAGACGGTAACGCCGCGCGCCCGGCACGACCGTGATCATCGATTTGCGGATCATAATGCCGACGTGCTCGAACACGCGGGCCGGCGGGACCGTGTCGTCGCCGACCACGGCCTTGGCAGCTTCCAAGGTGAATCCGCCGGCGAACGCGGCCAGTCGACACAGCACCGTTCGCTCGGCCACCGAGAGCAGGCCATAGCTCCATTCGAGCGTGGCACCCAGCGTGGCATGACGCGGCGGCACGATATTGCCCGCAAGCGTCCAGGCTGGCACGGAGCTGTCGAATTCCGCTTCCAATGCCTCGAGGCCCAATACGCCGGCCCAGCCGGCGACGATTTCGATGGCGAGTGGCAGACCATCGAGCCGGCGGCAGATATTCGCGGCGACGCAGACGTCTTTGTCGTCCAGCCGAAAGGCGCTCCCGGCCGCACGCGCCCGTTCTGCGAAGAGTTCCACGGCCGGCATTGCGCGCACGGTCCGCGTCTGCGTGGCGCTCTCAAGCGGCACTTCGAGCGGCGGCACTTCGAACAACTGTTCGCCGGAACAGGAAAGCGCCTCCCGGCTGGTAGCGAGAATTTTCACGCCGGGTGCCGCGCCGAGGACGGCCTCGCAAAGGCGGGTCGCGGCCGCCACGACATGCTCGCAATTGTCGAGCATGATGAGCAGCGTCCGGCGTGCGAGACGCCGGGACAGTGCATCGATCGGTGCCGCGTTTCCGCCGATCTTGATTCCCAGCACGGCCGCCACCGCGCCCGGCGCCAGATCGGGGTCGTTCAGTGCCGCCAGCTCGACGAGCCAGGCGCCATCGGGAAAATGCGGCGCCGCACCCGACGCAGCATGCAGAGCGAGGCGTGTCTTTCCGACGCCGCCGGGGCCGGTCAGCGTGACGAGGCGTTCGCGCGAAAGAAGCTTCGAGAGCGCGCGAAGCTGGGCGTCGCGGCCGACGAGCCGTCCAAGTCCTTCGCCTGCCGTCTGGAGCAGCGGTAAATTGCCTGATTTCGGATTCGATGCCCCCGATCTCGGGCTGCGCCGGATCGGACGCGGCGCGGGCATAAACCGGTAACCGCGGCCCTGCTTGGTAACAATGCAACCGTCGCCAACCAGCTTGCGAAGCGCGTTGATATGGACATGGAGCCGGTTGTCGCCGACGACCGAATGGCCCCAGACGCGCGAAAACAGCTTTTCCTTGGTGACGACCTCGCCGCGGCCTTCCACGAGCGTGAGTAGAATGTTGAACGCAGTTCCGCCCAGCGGAACGGGCGCGCCGTCCGCGCGCAATCGACGCTCGGCAGGATCCAGCGTGAAGCGGCCAAAGCGGTACGGCTCCGTCATTCTGCATCCTCTGATCTGTGTCCGCGGGGCTAAGAATCTTAGGAAGGACATGGCTCGTCCCGCCGGTCAAGACTCGCCTAACACTCGTATCCTCGAGGATGCGACCGGCAACAACACCCAGCTCAAAAAGGGAACTCCAATGAATCGCCTGTTCTTCGGTCTGTGCGCCAGCGCGGTTGGCTGCGCAATCGCATTGCAGTTTCCGGCAACCGCAAATGCCGCGAGCAAAGAGAAGGTCTTGCACTCGTTCGGCAGCGGCACAGACGGCGAGTACTCCCTCGCCAGCCTGATCAAAGTGAAGCGCATGCTCTACGGTACAACCTATGCGGGCGGCACCAATGGCCAAGGCACGGTGTTCTCGATCAACCGAGGGACCGGCGCGGAGACGGTGCTCTACTCATTCGGCAGCAGCGGCACGGACGGCGAGTTTCCCGTGGCCAACCTGATCTATGTGAAGGGTGTGCTGTACGGCACAACGGAATTTGGCGGCACCGATGGCCTCGGCACGGTGTTCTCAGTCGACATGAAGACGGGCGCGGAGACGGTGCTCCACTCGTTCGGCAGCAGCACCGACGGCGCGGAGCCCTCGGGCAACGTGATCGATGTGAACGGCACGCTGTACGGCACAACGAACGATGGCGGCACCAATGGCGGCGGCACGGTGTTCTCGGTCAACCGGAAGACCGGCGCGGAGACGGTGGTTTACTCCTTTTGCGGTCAGCAGAATTGCGCGGACGGCGAGGAGCCCGCCAACGGTCTGATCGATGTGAACGGTACGCTGTACGGCACAACGTTCGTCGGCGGCGCCAATGACTGTAGCGGCCGGGGCTGCGGCGCGTTGTTTGCGCTCGACCCGTCAAGCGGAGCCGAGACGGTGCTCCACTCGTTCGGCAGCGGCACGGGCGACGGGGCGGGCCCCTCGGCCAGTCTGCTCTACATGAACGGCACGCTGTATGGCACAACGGTGGCAGGCGGCATCTATGAAGCTGGCCTCGGCACGGTGTTCTCGGTCAACCCGACGACCGGCGCGGAGGCGGTGCTCCACTCGTTCGGTAACGGCAGCGACGGCATTTCCCCCGTGGGAAACCTGATCGATGTGAACGGCACGCTGTACAGCACCACGTTCGGGGGCGGCAACGGCAATCACGGCGGCACGGTGTTCAAGATCAACCCGACGACCGGCGCGGAGAAAGTGATTTATTTCTTTTGCAGTCAGCAGAATTGCGCGGACGGCACGCAACCCGACGCCGGCCTGATCGATGTGAAGGGCACGCTCTACGGCACAACCGAACTTGGCGGTGCCTATGGAAGCTACGGCACGGTGTTTGCAATTAAGAAGCCGTGATCGCCGGGCTCGTTATCTGCCGGTTTCCGTCGCAGCGTGAAATCTTGCGCCGGCTCACATCGTAGCTGCGCGCGATCTCGATCGGCGCATTATCATCGACGGGTCGCTTGCGCGCGCGCCATTTGGGTCGGGCGGGAAAGTGGGCGTAGTCACGCGTACCCGCGCGTCTGAGGAGCCCCGCCGATGGAATGGCGGACGCGCGGCCGATGTCGTCGCGCTCTCTGGATTTTCAACGCTGCCGGTCTAGGAAAGTTACGACGGGTTCGATTCACTGCGGGCGGCCGAAGGCACGGGTCGCCCGCTCGATGCCGATTTCATCGCCGATCTCCAACAAAAAGATCGGGGTCAGACTCCCAATGCACGGCTCGCCCGTGTGCTCAGGCTTGATGCCGAACTGCTCGAGAACAATCATCTCGGGCAAACTGGCGCACCGGGCAAAATTCGAACTCGCGACCCCCAGATTCGAAATCTGGTGAGAACTCCAGGGTTTCTGCGGTTTTCCCCGTGAGCGATTGTAACAGCAACGCTTGGACCACCTGCCCGGGCAGCACGCGTTATACGCTCAATAGCCTGCGAGATCAGCGATCCTGCCCGCCGCCGTGAGATAAAGCGTGATCCAGTGGTCGTCCCCCTCGATCGTGATTTTGTAGTATGCCAGGCGAACAGCCGAAGCGCCAAAACGCTGAATCGGGAGCGCGAGGTCCTCGTCCGCTATGAAAGCGACTGCGGGCGCAGGAGCACCTGCCGGCGCCAGTGGATGCGCAATCGCCGAGAGATGCCTTACGAGTCCGGATGTCGCGAAAGGTAACAGCTCGCCACCACGAAACAATGCAGCCACGAAGGCTTTTGCACGTGCAGTTGCAGCCGGATTGCGCTCCGGTTGAGGGGAGAGCTCATGCGGTGGCTTCAATTCCGGATCGCAGCGGGCGGCAATACCAAGCGCGATCGCCCTTGGGTTCGCGTCGCTTTGGTTCGTCAGAACGACAACCCCAAACTGCTTCTCCGGTAAAAAGAAAACCGATGAGGAAAAAGCGTTGAAGAGCGAGCCATCATGTCCGACGAGTCTGAACCGGCCGAACATGGAGACGAACCAGCCAAGGCCGTAACTCAATCCCGTCGGTGCGATCGCGTCGCGACCATCCGACAGCTTCGCCGGAGTCCACATGAGATCGCGGGATGCCGCGGTCCACATGCGTGGCGTTGACACCGCGATCAGCCACTTCGCCATATCCGCCGCTGTCGTCAGCACGCCGATATCGGCCCCGCTGATATGCGCCTCTCCCGTGTAAGCGCCGTTGCGAAGCTTGCCGTCTTCGGTGGTGTATCCGGATGCGCGGTTTGGAATGACATCGCTGACGCTTGCGATATGTGTGTGCTCCATGCCGAGTGGTCCGAAGACGTGGTCACGCATGTAATCGGCGTAGCGCTGGCCACTGACTTTTTCGATGATTGCGCCAAGGATCACATATCCGCCACCGCTGTAGGCCCACTGGCTGCCCGGTGAAAAATTCAGCGGCGCATCGATATGCGCCTTCAGGTACTCGTCCTTCGTGTAAGAGAGTCGCCGATCGAGCGGCAGAGGCGGATAGGCAGGGAAATCACGGAAGTGGTCTTTGACGCCTGCCGTGTGCGACAGGAGCTGACGGATCGTCATCCGCTTCCATGTGTCGGGAACTGCCAGATACTTCGCCACCGGATCGTCGATCGACAGCGCTCCCTGCTGGGCGAGAAGCATGACGGCGCTTGCCGTGATCGGCTTCGTCATCGAAGCGATTTCGAATTCGGTCGCATCGCCGGCTGGAGCGCTGAGTTCCACGTTTGCGAGGCCACGGGCTCCCGATGCGACAACAACTCCATCGCGGACGACCGCAAACGAAAGCCCCGGAATGTGTTGTGCTTCCATTTGCGACGCGAGATACGCATCGACATCCAGCGGGTAGCCCCGGGCTCCTTGCGCTACGGCGCACGAAGCGAAAAGCAGCAGCGCTGCCCCAACAGCAATCGCGATGCGACTCATGGCCGCCCCCAATTTGCCAGCTCCGGCATCGCCCCATTGCCTCCGGAACTAACCTGATGCTCGCATATTTCGCAGGCCCGTTAAAGGCCGGTGCTGCCGGTAGTCATTGACCCAGCTCCTCGCCGCATGCGCGCCGTCAGGCGCGCGTGCGCCCATGCCCATCCCTATGCGCGCAGCGAACAGGGCAGCGATGGAAACACTTGCTGGACCGGAGTAGCGAGCGTGAAGAGGAACCGGGACATCTGATCGTTTGCGGCCAAGTCACGTAGCGACCACGCCAGCGATGAACATGCACGGTTGTGGTTCACCTGGCCGTCGCTGCCAATCCTCAACGAGATTGCCTCTCAGATTTAAAATGGTAGCTGAACCCCAGACTGCAATTGAACACCGGCGTGCGCACAATCCGCTCGATTGCATTTTGAACTCCAAAAGCAATACGAACGGACGGCAGACGAGCGGTGGTGGGGCCGAATGGCGGTTTAGAAAGCCAGCGATCGCACCGATTCTCGCTTTCGCCGCAGCCAATATCGCGAGTGGGCTCCGTGCCCGGGGTCACCGACGGTATATGGAGAAACACCTCCATTGCTCGTCACCCGGCCAACGCCCATTTTACTGATTGTCGGAGCCAACCGGGGTCAGACCGGTAGAGCTGGGAGAGCAGGAATGCGCATTGGATTTGAATCTCGGTGTGATCCCCCCGATAGCGACCGGTCGGTTGTTCGGGCTCTCATGGCCGACGTTGTTGCCGAGTTACAAAGCACTTGCGGAAGGTGTCAGCTAACGGGGGGCAGTTTTCGTTATCTCAAGTTAGTCGGGCAGATAGGTGTCGGGGCCACGTTTGAACGGTACTTTGGCCGTGTTGATCACCTTGACGGTTCGCTATGCTCACAGGCCATGCTTCAACGAGACCCGTCTTGGTCTCTGATGCGTTTACCCGAGATACTGCAAGCTCGCACTGGAACACATACGAGGAAGCAGGAATCCGCAGCATCTTGTCCCTGCCTGTTCTTTCTGCCAGCGGAGCGTTCTACGCCATGGTCTCCGCTCTTTCGTCACAAAGACTGGCGCGTCTCGCATCGACGGCAGAACTGTGAGTTCGGATATTCAAGTTGCGGGCATTCATCGCCGCCGCGCAGCAGCAAAACTAATATCGGCGGGCCAATCGGTGCGCGACGATGGACCCTAGACTCCCGATTGTAACAACCGTCGCCGGCTTCACAAAAAAAACCCAGGAGTACTGGCGCACCGGGCAAGATTCGAACTCGCGACCCCCAGATTCGTAGTCTGGTGCTCTATCCAGCTGAGCTACCGGTGCGGCGGGCGCGAAACCTAGTGAGCGCGGGGACCGGTTGCAAGCGGGCGCGCTGTCCCTTGTTCGCGGGGGCCCACGTGGTTAAGACTGCCATCGATTCCGGTTTACCGCGCAGGACTTGCGGCAGACTCAAAGGGGCGAAGGGGCAGTCGCCTGCCTCTCGAGCGGAGACAGACGCGCATGAGACGCACAGGGGCGGCAGGATCGCGCAGCCTTGCCTTGGGGATTTTGGCGCTCGCGGGGCTCAGTCTCGCCGGCTGCGGCAGCATCGACAACGCGCTGTTCGGCGCGATGGAGGAGCAGGCTCCGCCGCCACCCGCGCAAACCGCCGCGGCAACTCCGCAAGCCGTGCCGGCGCCAGCGCCGGCAGGACCCGAATCCACACCCGCCGAAACACCGCCGGCCGAAGCGGGAGCACCTGTTGCTGCTCCGCCCGCCGCCGCGCCGCCTCCTGGAGCAGCGCCCGCGCCTGCACCGGTCGCTACCGCGGAGATGGCGCCGCCATCCGTTGGCGGAGAATTCGCGCCCGTCGCCGTGGCTCCCGGCCCTTCCACCGGAACGCCCGTCAGTCAGACCATTGCGAGCCTGCGCTCGCAGATCGAGGGGATCGAGACAAAACTCTCCAGCGGTGCCCAGCGCTACGCCGATCTTCGGGCCTCGGGCCTGCAGGATTCAACCGCCTACCAGGAAGCGACCGCGCAGGTTTCCTCGCGGCTCGAAGCGGGAACAACGCGCGGCAATCCCGAGCTGATCGCGCAATGGAACAGGGCGCAGGCCTCGCTCGATTCCCTCACCGGCAACATCAACGGGCTCGCCCAGCTCGCGGGCGAAGTCTCGGGCGATACCTCGGCCGCGCATGCCGAATACGACACGATCCAGGCCACCTTCGATGTGTCCGGCGCGGTCGACGAGGATCATCGCCAGCTTACCGTGCTCTCCGACGAAACGGGGCAGACCGCGGTGGTGCTCGACCGGCTGGTGCGCAATGTGAAGCAGGCGCTCAGGCGCGAAACCGCCTATGTCGCGCATGAGCGGGGCAATCTCGTGCGGCTCGCGAGTGCCATCAAGGCCGGCGATTATTCGCCGCTCGTCATGGGCGCGCGCGAACCGGTAGCCCGCGAGGCCGCCCCGCGTGAGACCGTCGCCGCGCGCGAGCCGGAACCCGCTGTTGCCGCCGCAGATGAAACGGGTGCGCCGATCGTCACGATCAAATTCGACCGCGCGCACGTCTCCTACGATCAGGAGCTTTATTCGGCGCTGTCGCAGGCGCTCGCGACGAAACCGGGCGCGTCCTTCGATGTGGTCGGCGTCGCCGCCGCAGGAACCAAGCTCGCGCAGAACAGCGCAGTGCACGATGCACGTGCGGTGATGCGTTCGATGAGCTCGATGGGGGTTCCCGCCTCGCGCATGGCGGTCTCCGCCTCGACCGATTCCGCGATCTCGTCGAGCGAAGTCCGCGTGTACGCAAAGTAGGCACACAGAGCCGCGGAGGACGCGGAGTGAAAGCTATTCACCACAAAGACACGAAGCGCACGAAGCTGGTTGCGCGCTTCGCGCGCCCACTTTCCTGGTGTCCTTCGTGGCTTGGTGGTTAAACGTTTCTCCGGGTCCTCCGCGGCTCCGCGTGAATCAAATGGCGCGGTGTGCGCGGAACCAGTCGAGCGTGCGCAACCAGGCGAGCTTCGCGTCGGCTTCATTGTAGGAGTGGCGATAATCGGCGAAGAAGCCGTGGCCGGTGTCCATGAACACGTTGATCCGGCAATCGCGCTTGCCCGCTTTGGCCAACTCGGCGCGCATGTCTTCGACATCGGAAACGGGAATGCCGTCGTCCTTGCCGCCATAAAAGGCGATCACCGGCGCGTCGATCTTCTGGGCGAGATCGAGGGGATAGAACGGACGAAGCGGACTGCGCGGGCTTGGCGCCCGCAAAGGACCGTAGAACGCAGCCGCGGCCTTGAGCGCAGGATCGTGGGCGGCATAGAGCCAGACGATGCGCCCGCCCCAGCAGAAGCCGATGATGGAGAGGCGCGCGGCATCCGCGCCTTCGTGGCCCGCAAATCTCGCCGCCGCATCGAGATCGCTCATCACTTCCGCGTCGGGTACTTTCGACACGATTTCCGCGACCAGCTTGTGAATGTCGGTGTAGCGGCCGGGATCGCCCTGACGCGCATAGAGTGAAGGCGCGATGGCATAGCAGCCCACCTTCGCGAAACGGCGGCAGATGTCCTTGATGTGCTCGTGCACGCCGAAGATTTCCTGCGTCACCAGCACCACAGGCCAGTGCGCGCCCGTAGCGGGATGCGCGCGCCAGGCGGGAATCGCACCATCGCTCACCGGCACACGCACTTCGCCGGCGACAAGCCCGTTCGCGTTGGTGATGATCGCGCCCGCGCGGAGCGGTCCCGCGGCCAGCGTGAAACCGGCCACGAGTGACGTTCCGGCAAACACGCGACGGCTGATCGCGTGATCGTTCATCGGCGTTTCTCCCGTTCGGCGCAGCAATCACGATAGCTGCGCGCCTCTCCCAAGGTGCCCGCTTCATACACACCGCGCGCGATGGCGCGCGCAAGGCAATCGGCCGCGGCATGGCCGAGCTGCATCAGCGCCAACGGCCGGGGGTCCGCAACCGATCGTGCGCCCGTCGCGAGCGCAAAAACCGTGTCGCCGTCGAACGGCGTGTGCACCGGGCGGAGCGCGCGCGCAAACGCGTCGGATGCCATGATCGCAAGCCGCTTGAGCTCCACGCGCGACAGATCGGCATCGGTCGCAACGACGGCAATGGTGGTGTTCGTGCCGGCCTGCGGCGGGCGTTTCATGTCGGGAGGCAGTGCGTCATCGACGGGCGGGAATTCCGGCGCGAGACGGCGCCCGCCGAATTCGCCATGCCGCTCGAAGAGAAAAGCCCAGAACACGTCCGTATGCGGAATAATAGGCGAGCCCGCGGAATTGACGATCGCCAGCGCGCCGATAGTGAAGCCGTCCTCCGTCACGCCCGACGCACTGCCCGTTCCGCCCTTGTACGTCCCGGCCGTTGCACCAAGCCCCGCGCCTACATTGCCGAGCGCGAATTCCGCGCCCGCGCGTTCTGCGGCCTTGATCGCGAGCGCGCGATAGGGCGGCGCGAGCCCCCATTTCTTTTCGCCGCCATTGGCCAGATCGAAGATGACAGCGCCGGGAACGATTGGCGCGGGCGGCGCATCGGCGCGCAGCAGAAACCCGCGCCCGCGCGCGCCCAGCCATGCGGCTACGCCCGCCGCGGCTTCGAGCCCGTAAATGGAGCCGCCGGACAGCGCGATCGCGTCGACGGTACCCACGAGATTCACCGGATCGAGCGTTTCGGTTTCGCTCGTGCCCGGCGCGCCGCCGCGCACATCAACCGCTGCGGCGAATGCGCGCTCTGCAAGAACGACGGTGACGCCGCTGCGCACAGACGCGTCCTCGGCCTGGCCGACGGAAAGCCCGGCCACATCGGTCAGGAGATTGCGCTTGCCCGCCCGCATCATCGCTGGCAACCGTAGCCCCCGCGCCTGTGCGCCGAAAGGGATGGGATGATGCGAGCGATGAAAAAACCGAGCCTTTGCTTTCTGCGTGCGAGATTCGCAACTCCCCTCTCCCCCTGTGGGAGAGGGATGCAGCGCGAGGTGCATGAAACAGAACAGATGCGGGTGAAGGGTCGCGCGGTCTCTCCGATAGCCCCTCACCCGCAGCCTGCCGCGGTCGAGAGCCGTACCGGCATCCCTCTCCCACAGGGGGAGAGGGGAATAATGAGTCTCGCTCTATTAGTAATTACGACGCTGGCGTTTCTTACCGGGACGCCCGCCCGCGCGGCGGAAACGCCCGCCAGGCACGACATGGTGGCGGCCGCCAATCCGTATGCGGTGGATGCGGGATTGCAGATGCTGCGCGCGGGTGGCTCGGCCGTCGATGCGGCCATCGCCGTGCAGATGGTGCTGACGCTTGTCGAGCCGGAATCGTCGGGCATCGGCGGCGGTGCGTTTCTTCTGCTCTACGATCCCGCGACAAAACAGGTGACGAGCTTCGACGGGCGCGAGACCGCGCCGGCCTCGGCGAAGCCCACCATGTTTCTCGATGCGAGCGGCAAGCCACGCTCGAAGCGCGACGTGATACCGGGCGGCCTTTCGGTCGGCGTGCCGGGCGATGTCGCCATGCTCGAGATGGCGCACAAGCGCTATGGGCGCCTGCCGTGGGCGAAACTCTTCGAGCCCGCGATCGCGCTCGCCGAGAAAGGCTTTCCCGTCGGCCGCAAGCTCGCGACCACGCTGCGCGACGAGCCCGAGATGGCGCGCATGCCCGACATCCGTGCCTACTTCTACAAACCCGACGGCACGCCGTTGAAACAGGGCGAGAGCCTTCGCAATCCCGAACTCGCGAAGACGCTGCGCGCCATCGCTTCGGGCGGCGCGAAGGCGTTCTACTCGGGACAAATCGCGCAGGCGATTGTCGACAAGGTCGACCACGCACCGCGCAATCCCGCCAACATGACGCTTTCCGATCTCGCCTCCTATCAGGCAAAGGAGCGTCCGCCCGTCTGCGGCACCTATCGCGTGTGGCGGCTGTGCTCGATGGGACCGCCGAGTTCCGGCGGCGTCTCGGTGCTGCAGATCCTGGGCATGCTGGAACGGTTTTCGCCGAAGCAGCTCCAGCCGAATACCCTTTCCGAGATTCATCTCTTCTCGGAAGCGAGCCGGCTTGCCTTTGCCGACCGCGCGATGTGGCTCGCCGATCCGGATACGGTCCATGTGCCGGTCGCGGGCCTGCTCGACAAAGGTTATCTCGCGCAGAGGAGTGCGCTGATCGATCCCGCGCACGACATGGGCGAGGCGAAAGCGGGCGAGCCGCCCATGAAACATGCCGCGCTCTTTTCTCCGCAGATCAGTCCGCAGCTGCCGGGCACCAGCCACATGTCGATTGTGGACGAACGCGGCGAAGTCGTCTCCATGACGACCACCGTCGAATACATTTTCGGCTCGGAGATGATGGCCAAGGGATTCTTCCTCAACAACCAGCTGACCGATTTCTCGTTCGAGCCGGTGCGCGACGGCAAGCCGGTGGCGAATGCGCCCGCGCCAGGCAAGCGGCCGATGAGCGCGATGTCGCCGACTATCGTCTTCAACAGTGACGGAAGCTTCCGGATCGCGGTCGGTTCGCCCGGCGGCCCGATCATTATTCCGTACACGGCGGAAACGCTGGTCGCGATGCTCGACGGCGGACTCGGGCCGCAATCAGTGGCGGCGCTGCCGCATCACGCCAATCCGAACGGCCCCACCATTCTCGAGAGCGATACGCCGATCGTGGAGTATGCCTCGGCTCTCGAAGCGATGGGCCATCACGTGATCGAACGGCCGCTCGAGAGCGGCCTCAATATCGTCGAGCGCGTGAAGGGCGGCTATCTCGGCGGCTCCGATCCGCGCCGCGACGGCATCGCCAAAGGCGATTGACGTGTCGGACGTTCATAGTTCGACAAGCTCACCATGAGGGCTTTAAGATAAATATGTGGGCCTCATCCTGAGCCTGTCGAAGGATGAATCTGTCTCCGTCAGAAGTCCCGCAGCAGCCGGTCGATGTAATCCAGCTCCTGCTTCGGCCGGCCGGGCTGGGCGGCGCGGCGGCGGAGTTCTTCGAGGATGGCGCGCGCGCGTTTGAGCTCGTTGGCGCTGGGCAGCCGGACGTTGCCGTCCGCTCCCCCATTAGCGCCCGAGGCGCGGCCGAGCGGGTCCTGGCCCTGCTGGCCCTGTTTGCTGCCCTGCCCCGTCTCTTTTGCCAGCGCCTGCGCGAGTTGGTTCGTGGCGTTCTTCATGCTTTCGAGTGCATTCTTCTGCGCCTGGCCCGCATTGTTGAAGTCGCCTTGGCCGAGCGCGCCCTGCGCCTCGCCCATTGCGCGCGAGGCATTGCCGAATTTTTCGCTGCCCGGCACCTTGCGGCCGGAAAGGCCCTTGAGCAGCCGGTCGAGATCCTGGCGCAGCTTGCCCTGTTGCGCTGCAAGTCCACGCCCGCCGCCGTCTTTCGGATCGCCGGCGCCTTCGCCCTGGCGCAGCGATTTGTCGAGCAGCTCGCGTTGCTTGCCGATCATCCCGCTCAGCCCCTGCATGGCGCCGCTCAGCGCCTTGTCGCCCTGGCCGCTGCCGCTCGAACCGGCCGAGCGCATGTTCTCGAGCATGTTCTGAAGCATGGCGAGCAACTCCTGCGCTTTTCCGCGCGCGCCCGTTTGCGCGAGTTGGCGGATCGCCTTCATCATCTCTTCGAGGTCTTTGGATGTAATCACTTTCGCGCCCGGCGGCGGCGGACCATTGGATCGCGCGCCGTTCTGCGCCAGCGCCTGCAGATATTTCTGGAGCGCCTCCTGATAGCGCTGCATGAGCGAGTCGATCGTGCTTTGCGGCGCGCCCTGCGCCAGCGCCTGGCTCAGGAGCTGCTCGAGCGCGCGCAGCCGGGCGGCGGCGTCGTAGAGGCCGCCCTGTTCGAGGGCGTTCGCCATCTGCCAAAGCATGTCCTCCACCCGCACGACATCTCCTGTGCTGCGTGCCCGCCGCAGCGTCCAGTAGCTTGTGCGCAGGCCCAGATAGATGCCCGGCTGGTTTTCGTAGAAGCGCTGCGGCGCGATCGCGAGCGCATCGAGTATCGCCGCCACGCGTGCGCGCGCATGGGGCGCATCCGTCGCCAGCTGTTGCCGCTGCTCGATCAGCGCGCGGGCGAGCGGATTGGTGAAAATGCGTTCTGGCAGGCGCATGCGCATTGTCTTGCTGCGGCCGATCTGCCCGGCGCCATCCTTCGCTTCGAGCGTGATTTCGACATCGAGACCGGCGAAGGGATGCGCGGTCAGATCGCGATAGGCCGTTTCCGATACGGTTTTCGCCGAAGCCTGCGACACCGGCAGGTCGATCGAGAGAACTCCATGCGCGTTGCGCGCGACAGGGCGGATGATCGCGCGCACGCCGACCACGCCGTAATCGTCGCCCGCGGTGTAGGCGAGCTTGAGCGCCTCGCGCTCGGTGCGCGCGGGCGGAGCGGCGAAGGCGACGACCGGAGGCTGATCCGCAATTGCCCGGATACGCCAGCGGCCCAGATTCGTGCCGGCGTCCGCGACGCTCAACTGCGAATCGGCCGTGAGTTTCACGCGCGTACCCCAAGCGCCCGTCTGCCCTGCGAAATCGGACACGCCGCCGGACGGCTCCGGGGAAAATTGCAGATGCGGCGCGCTTCGTCCGCCATGCACGCGCAGCACAAGCTCGGAGCCTTGCGGTACCGCAACGGGCGCATTCGAACTCGCCCGCAGATAAACGGGCGCCCACCCGGTATAGGCGGGCGGCGTGATCCAGGCGTCGAGCGCAGCGATCGGTGCGCCGCCGCCCGCGTCGAGCGTGAAGGCAAGCGCGAGCCGCCGCTGCCAGTCCGCGCCGGCGATCAGTACGCCGATCGCCACCAGCGCAAGCACCAGATAACGCAGCGAATACGGGTCCCTGTTCGCAAGCCCCGGTGACGGCAGCGCAAGGCGCAGGCGGCCGAGCCGCGTCAGAAGCTGCGCGAGATGTGCGCGCCATAGGGATTCTGCGAACGCATCGCCGGCGCCCACCGCGAGCCGGTCACCGCGTTCGGTGATCGGACGGTGAAGAAGCGCGCTGTCGCGCTCCACGCGGCGCGCACCTTCGTCCCAACGCGGCACGCGCCAGGCAAGGAACTCGCGCAGCAGCCAATAGCCGGTGGCGCAGAGCACGGCGAAACAGACAAGCGCGCGCAACGCGGCGGGAAACAGATCGGTCAGTCCGAAAAACGCCGCCGCGATATAGAGGCCGAGAATGCCGCTGGCCGGCCACAGCGCCGGCCACGCGCGCTCCCACATGAGCAGTGCGCGCGCGAGCGCGACATAGCGTTCGTGACGCTCAGCTTTCCAGCCAGGCCGGGAGGCGGTCTGTTCGAACAAGTTCGTCATCGCTCATCCGTCGGCGCACGATGCTCCATTGCCCGCCGTGCACCAGCACTTCGGGCGCGGGCGGCCGCGCATTGTAGGCGGATGCCATCACCGCGCCATAGGCCCCGGCCGTCAGGATCGCCACGAGATCGCCGCTTTCAAGGCGCGGTAGCGTTCGGCTTCGCGCAAAACGATCGGCGGTTTCGCAGACGGGCCCAACAATATCGTAGGTTTCTTTCGCAGTTTCGTTTGTTGGCATGCGGACGGGCACGATCTCGTGATATGCATCGTAAAGCGCGGGCCGGATCAGATCGTTCATGCCCGCATCGATCACAAGAAATTTCCGCGTCTCGCCGTCTTTGACGTAAATGACGCGCGACAGCAGAATTCCCGCATTGGCGGCAATCAGTCGTCCCGGTTCGAGAATAAGCGAGACGCCGAGCTGGTCTGCGGCGCGTGCGACGACACGGGCATAGCTCTCCGGATCGGGCGGAGCGGTTTCTGTGGAATCGTAAAGCACGCCCAATCCGCCGCCGAGATCGGCGCGCGCGATCGCGTGCCCATCGGCGCGCAACGTGCCGATCAGTTCGGCAATACGCGCAAACGCGGCCTCGAACGGCGCGAGCGTGGTGATCTGGCTGCCGATATGAACATCGACGCCTACCACCTCGAGCCCGGGCAGCGAAGCAGCCAGGAGATAGGCTTCGCGCGCGCGCCGCCAGGGGATTCCAAACTTTGTTTCCGACGTGCCGGTCGCAATCTTGGCGTGCGTCGCCGCATCCACATCGGGATTGACGCGGATGGTGACCGGCGCCGTCCTACTGAGTTCCTTCGCGACGCTGTTCAATGCTTCGAGCTCCGGCTCGCTTTCCACATTGAATTGATAAATATTCGCCTGAAGCGCACGCGCCATTTCAGCGCGCGTTTTGCCGACACCCGAGAAGACGATCTTCTGCGGCGGAATGCCTGCCGCCAGCGCCTTCGCAAGTTCGCCGCCCGAAACCACGTCGGCGCCGGCGCCGAGCCGCGCAAGCGTCCCTAGCACCGCGAGATTGCCGTTCGCCTTGACCGAGTAGGCGATCAGCGTGCCGGCCGGGAATGCGTCGGCGAACACGCGGTAATGCCGCTCGAGCGTGGCCGTGGAATAGACATAGACCGGCGTTTCCACCTCGTCCGCCAGACGCGCGAGATCGACCGCTTCGGCGTGAAGGCGGCCGTCCCGATAGGTGAAGTGATTCATCGCGAGAGCGGACTCGGCGGCTGGGAGGGATCGCGCTGGGCGTGCGGCGTCGGCTTGCCGTTCGGCATCAACAGCTCGGTCTTCGTCCCGCACCCCGCCGCCGGAAGAAGAAGAGCGAACACAACAAGCAGTCGCAGGGCGAGGCCGCTATCGAAAGGTTTCCACGCGGAGACGCGGAGACGCGGAAAAGAAAATTGAAACGCCAAGCCGCCAAGACGCCAAAAAGGAATGGCGCGCGGACGCGCGCGAACGTTCCTTGGCGCCTTGGCGGCTTGGCGGTGTTCTTCCGCGACTCCGCGTCTCCGCGTGAACAATTTGCTTTTCCCGGTTTCCGGATTCACGCCAGTTTCTCGCGCCAATAGCTAACCTGTTCGCGCACGCGCGCGGGGGCGGTGCCGCCGAAACTCTGGCGCGAATCCACCGACGCGGCAATGGAGAGCACATCGAAAACATCCGCGGTGATGGCCGGATCGATCGCCTGCATGTCCGCAAGCGGCACTTTCTCGAGTGCGAGACCGAGCGCCTCGGCGCGCTGCACGATTGCGCCGGCGACGTGGTGCGCGGCACGGAACGGCTTGCCCTTCGTGCGCACCAGCCAGTCGGCGAGATCGGTCGCCGTGGGGAATCCGGCTTCGGCGCGCACACGCATGGACTGCGCCTCCACCGTCCAGTCCGCGACCATGCCCGCCATTGCGGCGAGCGACAGTTCGAGTGCGTCGGCCGCGCCGAACAGCGCTTCCTTGTCCTCCTGCAGATCCTTCGCGTAGGCGAGCGCAAGCCCTTTCAGGACCGTTGCGAGCGCCACGAAAGCGCCAAGCACACGGCCCGTTTTCGCGCGCACCAGTTCGGCCGCGTCGGGATTGCGCTTCTGCGGCATGATGGACGAGCCGGTGGAGAACGCATCGCTCAGTTTGAGGAAACGGAACGCCGGGGAAACCCACAGCACGATCTCTTCGGCCAGCCGCGACAGATGAGTCGCCGCGATCGTCGCCGCAGCCAGATATTCGAGCGCGAAATCCCGCGCCGACACCGCGTCGAGCGAATTGCGCATCGGATGGTCGAAGCCAAGCGCCGCAGCTGTCGCTTCGCGGTCGATCGGATACGACGTGCCCGCGAGCGCCGCGGCGCCGAGGGGGGACTCGTTCATCCGTGCCCGCGCATCCGCAAAACGCCCACGGTCCCGCGACAGCATTTCGATATAAGCCAGACAATGGTGGCCGAACGTGACGGGCTGCGCCGGCTGCAGATGCGTGAAGCCCGGCATGACCGTCGCCGCATGCGCCTCGGCCTGTGCGACAAGCGCGCGCTGGAGCGCGAGCAATGCGCGATCGGCGCGCTCGCAGGCCGCGCGCGTCCACAGGCGCAAATCCGTCGCCACCTGGTCGTTGCGCGAGCGCGCGGTGTGCAGCCGGCCTGCGGCGTCGCCTGCGATCTCGGCGAGCCGCGATTCGATGTTGAGATGGATGTCCTCGAGCGCGCGGCGGAACACGAAACGGCCTTCGGCGATTTCCGCGCCGATCCGGTCGAGACCGGCGAGGATCGCCTCTGCATCCTCGCGCGAAACGATGCCCTGCGCCGCCAGCATTTCGACATGGGCGCGCGAGCCCGCGAGATCCTGTTCGGCGAGGCGCTTGTCGAAATCGATGGAGGCGTTTATTTCCTCCATCAGCGCGGCGGGCCCGCCCGAAAAGCGGCCGCCCCACATTTCGTTCGCACTCACAACGGAACTCCGTTTTGCGCCGTCACATCATTGTCGTCATCATCGCTGCCATCATCGTGGCCATCGCGCTTGGCATCACCTTCTATGTGATCCGCGCAAGGCGTGTCCACGCGGGTGATCCGCCGCCGCCGGCGCTCGCCAAGCTTGTGCCCGATGCGAAGCCGAAGACGATCCCGGCGGTTGCCTTCACCAATGCCAAAGGCGAGCGGCTGTCGCTGGCCACGTTCCACGGCCAACACGTTCTGCTCAATCTGTGGGCTACCTGGTGCGGGCCCTGTGTGCAGGAACTGCCCGCGCTCGCCCGCCTTGCCCATGCCCTGCCCGGCCTGACCGTCGTGGCCGTGAGCGAGGGGCAGGACTCCGCGCCCGCCACCTCTGCGTTCCTCAAGGCGCATGGCGCAGGCGCGCTTGCCACCTACCGCGATTCCGACCACGCTTTCCTTGCCGCCATGGGCGCCTTCGGACTGCCGCTGAGTGCACTCATCGGCCCCGACGGTCGCGAGCGCGCCCGCGCCATCGGTCCCGCGCATTGGGACGATCCCGCTGCCATCGCCTGGCTCAAGGCCACCATCGCACCGCCGGCACATCCGGCCTCCTGAGCTCTGGTGCAGGCGATTGACGGCCGCGACGGCAGGTGAGAGTTCATGCTTGTGGATTTCACCGGGAGCGGCATTGCGGGACAACCGTGTCGAAAGAATAATTTGCTCAATCCGTCAATGCTTCGTTGTGGCCGCTGTTGCCGCGACGGCGGTTTCCTGTGCTCCAACCGATCCGGAGGGACTGCGGACCGATCCCGGTTCGTATGCAACATTTGAGATCAGCTTGCCCTACACCGCTGTTTATGAGAATGAAAATCGCGGCTTCTTAAAATGCATGACGGGAAGCTACTACCGGATGACATTCGCAATCCGTCCGAGAATCCAGGTCGCGCAGCAGTCAGCATCACTGGTTCTCGTTCACCACGGCGCATGGAACGATATTTGGGCGATTGTTGATATCGCTGGGAACGAAAAAGGTAGTGTAATCCATGCCTACACGACGTCTGATCCGCTTATGAAGGATTTTCCTGTTGTTGCCCGAAGATGGGCGGAGGGGGATTTCACATGCCAAGAATTTGCGATCACGACTCTCGAGTACCCGCTCTCCGAGTAAACTTCATGGGTTGCGCGATTCTGAGTTCTTCCGCGCTTCTCAGGATGAAAATCACCCTGGTTCGCGCCGTTCTTGTCCTTTCGGCCTGTTTCGTTTGCACTGTCATGACGGCACGAGCGAAAGGCGTCCCCAAACCCGATCACGTGATCGTGGTGATGGAGGAGAACCACAGCTACTCCGAGATCATCGGCAACGCGGACGCGCCCTATATCAATTCGCTCGCGCAATCGGGTGCGCTGTTCACCAATGCCTACGCGATCGAGCATCCCAGCCAGCCGAATTATCTCGACCTGTTCTCCGGCTCGAACCAGGGCGTGACCGACGATTCCTGCCCGCACATATTCCGCAAAGTGGGCAACGAAGAGAGCGAACTTCTCGCGGCAGGGCTTTCGTTCAAGGGCTATTCGGAAGAATTGCCGAGTCGCGGTTCGGAAGTCTGCGCCCAGGGCGAATACGCGAGAAAGCACGTGCCGTGGACAAATTTCACCAACGACCCCGGCAAATTCAGTCTGCCGTTCAGCAGCTTTCCCGGCAGTTATTCGAAGCTGCCTACCGTCTCCTGGGTCATCCCCGACCTGCTCGACGACATGCATGACGGGACAATTCTCGAAGGCGACAAATGGCTCGAGAGCAATCTCTCGGGTTATGTGAGCTGGGCGCAGTCGCACAACAGCCTGCTGATTATCACCTGGGACGAAGACGACGGCAGCGAAAACAACCAGATTCCCACGATCTTCGTGGGAGAGCCGGTCAAGTCCGGCCAATACGGAGAAAAGATCGACCACTACACCCTGCTGCGGACCATCGAGGCCATGTACGGCTTAAAGCCCCTCGGCCACTCCGCCGGTCTGAAGCCGATCAGGGATGTTTGGCGGTAGCTGGTAATCATGATGATAGACCACGCGAAGAATATCTCGCGTTTGAAGGTCGGTGAAATTTTCCGCGACTCGCCGCGTCATCGCGTCCGAGATTTCGCCCCAGCGACCCGATAACCATATCTCGGCCATACGCGCCGCGATTGCACCTGAGTCTTCGCGGTCGGGGATCACGAGCTCCGGGCAGGCGATCACGGCTTTCGAAAAGCCGTGCCCGGAGACGATGGGGACGCAGCCGCGCGCCATGGCCTCCGTGATGGCATTGGAATGGCCCTCCCCGAACCACTGCGTAAGGAACGGGAAAAAATGTGCTTGATCGAGTTCGCGCTGCACGTCTTCCAGCGGTAATGGTCCCGTCAAAGTGACGGCGTCATCAATGAGATTCTCACGCAAAAGGACGTCCCGGTAATCGGGTTCGCAACGGCCGACCAGAACAAAAGTCACACCGGGAAAGCGCCGCTTCAAAATCAGAAATGCCCGCAGGGCAGCCGTGACGCCCTTGGCTTCCGAAACCGCGCCTACATAGACGAGCTTGGGGGTCGAAGGCAGCGCTGTATCTGCGCGGCGGCGCAGCATGCCTGCCGGAACGAAATTGGGCAGCAGGCGCCTCGGTGTGTCCGGCGCCAGGATTTCGAGCCAGCCAGCGTAGCTTTCACCTTCATAAGTGATGGCTGAGGCGAGTGAGAGCAGACGTCGAAATGCGTAACGGTAGAGAGGGCTTGATTTGCAAAACCACGTCTCCTGCATCCCAGCGCGCAAATCGAGGGTGAGGCGATACCCGCGCAGGCGGGCAATGAAAGCGACGAGCAGTTCGGCGGCGAGAAAATGCCGGCAGAGCGGCGTGAAATGGACCGCCGCGCCGCGGCCTGGCGCGAACAGCAGATTCGCCAGCAGGCGCGAGAATCCGCGCGCATAGAGGAAAGACTTGCGGATCGCGGATCCGCTGGCTTGCGGATAGGCGAGCGGCTGAACGTCCGCAAAGATCTGGCGGAGCACCAAAAGCAATCGCAGATTGGAACTTTCGTAACCGCCGACAGCCGGCCGGCCGGGCTCTGCGATCGGCCCGACCAGCGCAATGCGCGAGACGGGCGTCCTGTTCACCATCGCCCGATTCCGTCCCGAATCACCGCACGATTCTATTCGCGGACAGTGCCCGCGTGAAACTCGCCCACGCGTTGCGCCCGGCTATTGTCTCGCGACGGACCGCTCCTCGATCCCGCGGACGAGATCGCTCGCAAAGGTCGCCAGCGTATCGTCGCGGGCGCCCATGATGAGGATGCGGTCGCCCGCGCGGGCTTCGGCGAGAAGCGCGTGCCCGCACTCCGCGCGGTCGGGAATCGCAAGCGCGCGGAGTCCGCGCGCCGCAACGCCTGAGACAATCTCGGCGCTTCCCACGCTGCGGTCGGTGGTGCCGCCGAAATACACGGGATCGGGCATAATGAGGAGATCGTCTGCGCCCATGCCGGTGGCAAACGCCGCGACGAGCGCCTCCTTCATCAGCTTGAGCGGTCCGAAGCCGTGCGGCTGGAAGAGGAGAAGCAGCCGCCCGGGGGACTCGTGCGCGGTCGCGAGGGTGGCCGCGATCTTGTCGGGATTGTGCGCGAAATCGTCGATGACGGTTATGCCGCGCGCCGAACCGACCGCTTCGAAGCGGCGCCGGAGCCCCTCGAAGCTCGCGAGCGCTTCCGCTGCATCGGCAATCGCGACACCGCAGGCGCGCGCCGCTGCCATTGCGGCAAGCGCATTCTGCACATTGTGACGCCCTGGCACCCTAAGGCGCACCGGGACCAAGTCGTCGCTCGTGCGCTCGCGAACTTCGAAACGCACGCCCCCGGGCAGTGGCGCCAGCTTTGCGCCGACAATGTCCGCCTGTGGATCGCGCAGAGCAAAGGTCACGACCTTTTCCGGATCGAGGCGCGCAGCGAGCGCCGCCGTTTCGGGATTGTCGCGGTTGAGGACCGCCGTTTGGGATCGCGCAGCGAAGTCGCCGAACAATGTGCAGAGCTCGTCGAGGGATTTGTGATCGAGCGCGATGTTGGTGATGACACCGATCTTCGGCCGATACTGCGCGATCGAGCCGTCGCTCTCATCCACTTCGCTGACGAAAACCTCTCCACCTCCGACTACCGCGCTCGCGAACGGCACCGCGGAGGTGACGAAGTTTTTCATCACCGCGCCGTTCATCAGCGTCGGATCGCGGTCCGCGCAACGCAGAATCCATCCCAACATTCCCGTGGTCGTCGATTTGCCGCTGGTCCCGGCGATGCCGACCGGCAGCGCCGCGGCGTTGAACAGTTCGGCGAGAAGCGCCGCGCGGGTGATAATCGGCGCGCCGACAGAACGCGCGCCCACCACATCGGGCACGGTGTCCTCCACCGCGGCGGAAGTCACCACGGTCTGGGACGCATCGCGGATTCCGCTGCCGTCCTGGGGAAACAGCGCAATGCCGTGCGCGCGCAGGAAATCGAATTTCTGGGCAGTGCGGCCCTGGTCGAGCGCGCGGTCGGAACCGGCCACGCGCGCGCCCCGCGCCTGCACGATGAGGGCGAGCGGCAGCATGCCGCTGCCGCCGATGCCGCAGAAGAAACAGGATTTTTGCATCGGCGGAAGCTATAAGGCGCGCCGGCGGGTGACAAGAAACGGCGGATGGGCAGCGAAAAAATCGTCCGGATCGGAATCGTGGCGCCGGGCTCGGGGATCGATCCGGGGCTCGCGGAGCGGGTGCGCGCGCTGGCGGCCACGCGGCACGGCGGGTGCGTGGAGCTCCGCTTCCATTCGCAATGCTTTCTCACGAGGGGGCATTTTGCGGGCGACGACACCGCGCGCGCAGATGCGTTCCTCGATTGCGCCAACGACCCGGCACTCGACGCAGTGTGGATCGCGCGTGGCGGCTACGGTTCGTGCCGGATCGTGCCGCGCGTGCTCGATCGTCTCGAACCCGCGGCGGCGGGAAAAGCCTATCTCGGCTACAGCGACGCGGGTGCGCTGCTCTCGGCCCTTTACGGGCGCGGGCTCACCGGCGTGGCGCACGGGCCCATGCCCGCGGACATTTTGCGCGACGGCGGGGAGGCCGCGGTCGCGCGCGCACTTGCCTGGCTCATCGAGCGCGATCCCTCCGTGCTTGAATCTTCGCTCGACGGCACAGCGTCCGCGGCGGCGTTCAACCTCACGATCCTGTCGCACCTTCTCGGGACTCCGTTCGAGCCGGACCTCGCGCGGCACGTGCTGATGATCGAAGATGTGTCGGAGCATCTCTATCGGATTGACCGCGCGCTCTGTCAGGTGACCCGAAACGCCGGAATCCGGCGCGTTGCGGGCATCCGGCTCGGCCGCGTCAGTGCCGTGCCGCCGAACGATCCGGACTTCGGCCAGACGCCGGAAGAGATCGTCCGCGACTGGTGCACCGAGTCCGGCATCGCCTGGCTTGGTCGCGCCGACATCGGCCACGATGTCGACAACAAAATCGTGCCGTTCGGGTTTGTTGCGTAAGCTGCCAGTCGATCAGCTCATGTACACAATTGCTGTCATGGCCCGCGAATGCGGGCCACCCAGGTAACGCAGGACGAGTGCCGAAACAGGCTGTGGCGCATTTTGAAATTCAACCTTGTTCAGGCGCCCCAGCCAGAATCACGGAGATGAGCGGGGCTGAGTTGGCTATCACGTCGAGGCAAGTCCAGCCTGTGACGAATCGGAAATGTTCTGCCGATTTGAAAATAAGCTTTAGGGCGTCTGATTGGAATTCCCAAAAACTGCCGCCAATTACGCGATAGGCGAAGTGTTCCGGCACTAGGCCTTCGTCTGGAGCCTGCTCCTCCGTGCCAAGTGGCATCTCATCCAAGGTTCGAACACGACAGTCTTGTCAAACTCTACTCGAACTAAGCTTTGATCATCGTGCGGAATGAGGAAGTCAGCAATTATGCCACTGGCCTTCCACCGAAGGTTGATCACGTTGCTAAGGTTAGTTCGGAATTTGATGCCGATTTCAAACGGCAGATATTTCGGCATGCTACTAACCCCAGTTAGACTGCCCTCTTTTTGTAAGGCCCCGTGCTCACCGAGAGGAGCCTCTTTAGCCGCGACGTCAGCCCTGTCCCAAATGCGTCAATGCGAAAAGTAAACGCGTGACCTGTTCCGAACCAAATAAGAGCAGCGGATTTCACCTGGGTGGCCCGCATTTGCGGGCCATGATAATGTTTTTTCGTTCGCCTCTGGGGTCCGTCGTAGATCACCGCGCTCCAGAAGCGGGCGGCGGCGAATCTCATTGTCAATACCAGGATTCGCCAACGATCCAGCCGACCGGGCGATCCTCGCGGTGCGGCAAGCCGGCGCGGCGCCGGACTGCTATGACGCTGGTCTGGCCGCCACGCAGATGGTATGCTGCGATACGGATTCTGCGGGAGGGGCTAATGTTTCTCAGGACCGCTTTTTTCGTCACGCTCCTGATTCCAGGATTGACCGTTTCGGCATGGGCGGCGGACGCTCCAGTCTCGCCGCCCCAAATCCATTCGCGCATCGACGAAACCCACCGCGTAATCCTACACGGCAGCACACCCCCCGAAGCGCGGCCGGAAAATGATCTGGGGCGGGTGCCGGATAGCATGTCTCTTCCGGGTCTGCAGCTCGCCCTGCGCCGCCCGGTTGCACAAGAGCGGCAGGTCGAATCGCTGATCCACGATGAACGACTTCCGCCCAAAGCCGCAGTACACCAAGCAGGGTCCTGGCAGCTGTGAACCCTTCGATGCGAACGGCAATGAAAATAGCACGTGTTACTGGGTTGTGCCTGCCGACCTCTGGACGATCTACAATTTTCCGGTTTCGACCTATAATGGCGCGGGACAGACAATCGTAGTGATGGAAGACGTCGACCCCTGCTGTACGGGCAATCCAAGTCAAGACTGGTGCAATTTCAGGGTCACGTTCGTGGAGCAATCGTGTTCTTCCTCACTGTTCTCGCTGGTGAGTCCGTACAAAGCACACTCGAACGAGCACACTTGCACCAACCCCTCTGGCGGCTCGAGTTACATCTTTGACGAGGCAGCGCTCGATCCCCAATGGGCGAGCGCGGCAGCGCCGGGCGCCAACATCGTCGTAGCAACCTGCGCGGATTCGGGCTCCACGCTCCCGGGATATCTCATTGCATTGCAGAACTACGTCGACATATACAGCCAGCAAATCATCAGCATCAGTTATGGCGAATGCGAGGCAGATCTCGGCGCCGGCGGGAATTCGGTTCTGAATGCAACGTATCAGCAGGCCGCCGCGGAGGGCTTTTCGATTTTTGTCGCCGCGGGTGACGGTGGCCCCGCCGATTGCGATTACACAGATACCAGCGGATACGCGACACAGGGGATTACTGTCAGCGGGTATGCTTCCAGCCCTTACGTGGTTGCGGTCGGCGGTACGACCTTTGGCGATTGGGCGCTGGGAAACCCAAGCAGCTATTGGAGTGCGCAAAACGAACCTTATTGGGGTTCCGCACAATCCTACATTCCCGAAATCGCCTGGAACTCGTCCTGCGGGAACGTGTTGCTTGCGCTCTATTATACCCAGCAGCAGCAGACTTACGGTCCGGCAGGCTTTTGCAACAATTCGAAATACCTGAACCCTCCCTATCCCTTTCTCATCGTCCTGGGCGGCAGCGGCGGCCCGAGTAGTTGCGCCGAAGGGTTCAATCCGCCGGATGGCGGCTGCGTTGGATATCCCAAGCCAAGTTGGCAGAGCGGAATCCTGAGCAATCCGGCCGACAATGTCCGGGATGTTCCCGATGTTTCGATCTTCGCCGGCGGACCGGAATGGGGACACGCGTTGGTATATTGCAACAGTTCGAATCTCGGCGGGAAGGAAGCATGTACTGATCCTCTGAATATTTGGTCATCCGGCAGTGGCACGTCGTATTCCGCGCCGATTTTCGCTGGTATTCAGGCGCTGATCGATCAGCATGATGGCGGACAGGTCGGCAATCCGAACGCGATTTATTATACGCTCGCCAAAGAGGAATACGGGCAGTACGGAAATTCGAATTGCCTGTCGGTAAAAGCAAAAGCAGGCAACAACTGCGTGTTTTACGACATATCCGACCTTACGTCATCCGGCGACAGCACCACTGTCGTTCCGTGCGGGCCTAACAGCGTAGGACAGGTCATCGACTGCTTCCTCGATGGCGCCACCAACGGCGTTCTGTCGACGAACGATTCGGCGTACGATCCCGCTTATGCTTCACAGCTTGGATGGGATTTTACGACGGGGATAGGCACCCCAAATGTCACAAATCTCATCAATGCATGGCCCGCGCCGTGACGGGGGCTCCGACCAATTCTCGGAAGCATTCCGCAGCCGCCGGTGCTTCGCCTAGCTGGAGGACTTGAGATGACCAGGATCGATCGTCGGCTCGCTTTTCGGCTGCTGGTCCGGAAAGTCAGGCTGTACGTGTCAGGCTTGGCGACAATGATGGTTCTGGGATGCCTCGCATTGGCCGTGCTCGCCGCGGCGAGCATGCCGGCAGGGGCAGGAACAAAGAAATTTTCGGCGCTTTATTCCTTTTGCAGTCAGCAAAACTGCCCTGACGGCGCGGAACCGGACACGGACCTTGTCGCGGACAGCTCCGGCAATCTGTATGGTGCGGCTTACTCTGGCGGTTCAATGAACTGCGAGTTTGGCTGCGGCGTGATTTTCAAGCTGACTCCTGGCGGCAGGGAAACGACGCTGTATTCGTTTTGCGCCAGGGATCCCTCCTGTCCCGATGGATATCTTCCTGAGTCTCCCCTCATCCTCGACAGGTCCGGCAATCTTTATGGAACGACCAGCGCGGGCGGCGCCAATGACGGAGGCACCGTCTTCAGGCTCACGCCCGACGGAAAGGAGACCGTCCTGTACAGTTTCTGCAGGCGCAGCGGCTGTGCGGACGGCGCGGGCCCTGGAGGCGGCATCGTCATGGACCGCAAGGGCAATTTGTATGGGGCAACAGTCGTGGGCGGCACGCCCGGCGGGAACGGCACGGTGTTCAAACTCTCGCCCGATGGAAAGGAGAAGGTGCTTTATAATTTTTGCAGCCAGGATGCCTGTAGAGATGGCAGTTATCCGTTGGGAAGCGTCATCATGGATCGCGACGGCAATCTCTACGGCACGACCTATCAGGGCGGCGCCAATTCTGGCAATGGCACGGTCTACAAGGTCAGCCCGACCGGCACGGAAACGGTGCTCTACTCCTTTTGTGCCAGGGCCGGCTGCTCCGACGGGGCCGTGCCCCAGGGGGGCGTCGTTCTGGACAAGGACGGCAACCTCTACGGAACCACAGCATCCGGGGGTAACCTCAATCCGAACTGCCCCAGCTTCAACGGAAATGAAGGAGGGTGCGGGGTCGTCTTCGAAGTGCATCCGGATTCGTCGGAAACCGTGCTTTATACCTTCTGCGCGCAGCCCGACTGCACCGACGGCGCCTTTCCGCTGGCAGGTTTGACCCGAAGATCCGGGAAGAGCGGTGATACCTATTATGGCACGACGGAGGTTGGCGGTGCCAAAAACGCTGGCGTGGTATTCTCTTTATCCGGTAGTGCGGAGAAAGTACTGCATTCCTTTTGCAGCCGGGCCGATTGCGCGGACGGCGAGGAACCGCAGTCGGGTCTGATCCTGCAGAACGGCTCCCTCCTCGGTGCTGTCTTCCAGGGCGGCAAGTACGACGGCGGTGTCATCTACAGGCTTGATCCAACGCGCTGACGCAGCGACGTTCGGACCGCATCGACATCGGCGAGAAGGGCATCGTCAACTTCAAGGACCTTCGCCGACGGCCACACGCCGGCTGACCGGGTAATTCCCGCGATGCTGTGAGACAACTCTCGTCTTATGTCGCACCTTAATAGTGTTGTCTTGGCCCGCATCTGCGGGCCATGACAGCGGCTGGGGAATCGTCACGGTCCCTCCCACCTTCGCACCGCGCCGGTTTCGAGGCCGAAGAGATCGAGCAGCCGGCCGGCCATGTGGTCCACCATGTCGTCCACCGATTTGGGGCGGGGATAGAAGGCGGGCGCGAGCGGCGCCACGATCGCGCCCATTTCGGCGAGCGCCGTCATGCTGCGCAGATGCCCGAGATGGAGCGGCGTCTCGCGAACGGCGAGCACGAGACGGCGGCGTTCCTTGAGCGTCACGTCCGCCGCGCGCGAGACGAGCGTGCTCGTAACCCCGGTCGCGATCTCGCTCATGGTGCGGATCGAGCAGGGCGCGATCACCATGCCCATGGTCGAAAACGAGCCCGAAGCGATCGAAGCACCCACCGCCATCGCGCCGTGGTGAACCCCTGCCAGCGCGCGCACCTGCTTGAGACCCAGATCGGTTTCATAGGCGAGCGCCATTTCCGCCGCCCGGCTCATCACGAGATGTGTCTCGACGGCGCTGCCCTTCAGAAGTTCGAGGAGCCGCACCCCCACCGCGATCCCGGAAGCGCCGGTGATTCCCACCACCAGGCGCCCGAGCTGCGCCGCACTCGATTTGTCGGCTTCCCGATCCTTTTTCATCGCCCCTTCCGGCGCATGCACCGCCCGCCGCCTCTGCCCGACCATACTGCGACGGGCCTTCGCCGAACAAACCGGCGGGACGGCGCGTGACGGAGCGCCGCGGGAACATTCGCAAATGATGCACGTTTTCGGCTCGTCGGAGCGGGATCCGTCGCGCGCACCAACCGTCCAGGCCACCGGCTGGCGCATCCCCTCCTGAAGGGGAGGCGGAGCCTGAGTGTCCCAGCTGTTCGGCCCCCGCGCCAACACGATCGGACGTCTCGTCCTTGTCGGCATTCTGGCAGCACCCATCGCCGCACTGGGGCTGCACGTGCTGCTGATGAACTCCCCTTACATGACGGACCTTCACAACACGCCCGCCCAGCCGGTCCCCTTCAGCCACAAGCATCACGTGACGGAAGACGGGATCGACTGCCGCTACTGCCATTTCGATGTCGAGAAATCGGCCGTCGCCGGCGTGCCGCCGACCCAAGTCTGCATGTCATGCCATGCCCATCTGTGGACCAACGCGGCCGTGCTGGCGCCGGTGCGCGCGAGCTATGCCACGGGGACGCCGTTGCATTGGGGGCAGGCGAACCGTTTGCCGGGCTACGTGTATTTCGACCACGCGATCCACATCGCCAAAGGGATAGGCTGTACCACCTGCCACGGTCCGGTCGGCCGCATGCCGACGATGTACCAGGGTCGCCAGCTCACCATGGGATGGTGCCTCGCCTGCCATCGCGATCCCGGCCGCTTCGTGCGCGCGCCGACCGCCATCTTCGCGACCGACTGGTCGCCCGATGACAACCCCTCAACCATCCGACGCCGCATCGCACACTACCTGATCGACACGCGCCATCTGACGGACTGTTCGACATGCCATCGCTGAATCGCCGTCGCGCCCTGCAGCTTCTCGCGAGTTCGGTCGCGGCCAGCATGGCGTCGTGCTCTCGCCCGACCAACGAGATTGTGCCTTACGCCAACATGCCGGAGCGGATCGTCCCCGGCGAGCCGCTGAAGTTCGCGACCAGCATGGCGCTTGCTGGCTACGGCCGCGGAGTGATCGGCATCACCTACGAAGGAAGGCCCACCAAGCTCGAAGGCAATCCGCTTCATCCGGCGAGTCTCGGCGGCACCGACGTGTTCATGGAGGCCGACATTCTCGACCTTTACGATCCGGCGCGCAGCAAGGTTCCGCGCGGCCGCTTTCCAGCGGAGGACTGGGGCCTGTTTGCGCAGGCCTTCGAAGCTGCGCGTGCACGAGCGGGCGCGGACCAGAATTTCGCGCTGCGCCTTCTCACCGGACGGATCACGTCGCCGACATTCCTTGCGCAATGGCAGACGCTGACGAAACGCTTTCCGGCGGCACGTTGGCATCGCTACGAGCCGATCGACGACGACAACGAGACGGAAGGCCTGAAGCGCGCCTTCGGTAAACCTCTGCTCGCGCGATCGCGGCTTGCCGATACCGATGTCGTGCTGTGTCTGGGCGCCGATCCGCTGGGCCACGGGCCGGAACAGCCGGCGCTCGCGCGGGCATTCGCAAGGCGCCGTGTTCCGGAACAAACAAACGGAATGCTGCGGCTGTATGTCTGCGAAAGCGCCTGGACCCTCACCGGCGCCAATGCCGACCACCGCCTTGCGTTCGCGCCCGCGGCCATCCGCGATTTCGCGCTGGCGGTTGCGGCGCGGCTCGGCGCCGGCGGGTCTGCACCGCCGGCCGGATTTGAAAGAGAACCCGCGGCCGTGGCGAACGACCTGCTCGCCCATCACGGTCGCGCAATCGTTCTCGCTGGTCGTGACGCCCCGCCAGAGCTGCACGCGCTCGCGGCATGGATGAATGCGAAGCTCGCCGCGCCGGTCGATTACATCGCCCCCGTGGATTCCGTGCCCGAACCGCATGCCGCTTCGCTCGCCGCGCTGGAACACGACCTCGATTCCGGTGCGGTGGATGCGCTCGTCATCATCGGCGCGAATCCGGTTTACGACCGCGGCGTCGAATTCGCGCCTCGAATCGGCCGCGCGCGCTTCACGGCGCATCTGGGAGCCCACGAGGACGAAACGGCGAACGTCTGCCAGTGGCATCTGCCGATATCACATCTCCTCGAGAGCTGGTCCGATATCCGCGCACCAGATGGCACGGCTTCCATCGTCCAGCCGCTGATCACGCCGCTTTACGACTCGCGCACGCCACAGGCACTGCTCGCGATCCTCGCGGGCATGCGCGCGCCGCGCGACTACGATCTGGTGCGCGCGAGTTGGAATCACGGCGGCGGCGATTTCGAACAGTGGTGGCGCGGCGTGCTGGAAAAAGGCGTCATTGCCGGAACGGCTGCGCATCCGGTCGCGACAAACACGCCTGTAGCGCCGCAATTAAAACCCGCCAGCCCCGCGCGGCTTGCGCTTGTGGCGTCGCCCGATCCCAGCGTGTGGGACGGACGCTACGCCAACAACGCATGGCTCCAGGAATGCCCCAAGCCTTTCACCAAGGAAGTGTGGGGCAACGCGATCGAGATCGCGCCGGAAGATGCGGCCGCATTCGGCATTGCCGAAGACGGTTTCGCGCGGCTTGCCTGCGGTCCCGCAGCGGTCGAAGCGCCGGTGCGCATCCGCAAAGGCCAGGCGAAGGGCGTTGTCGCCATTCGCTTCGGCTATGGCCGCACCCATGCCGGACCTATTGGCGAAGGGATCGGTTTCGACGCGGGGCCGCTCTGGGCGCGGCGGAGCGACGCCGTCACTCTCGCGCCGGCGGAAAGCGGAACGCCCGCGCATTCCACATTCGGCGACGCAGTCATCGACGAAACCGACCGCAAGCTGTTTCCGCGGCTGACGCTTTCCGAGCTCGCGCGTCTCGCGCATCCGATCACGAAGCCCCAGTCTGCCGAGCCAACGCTCCTGCCACAGCGCCAGCCCGGCGACGGCTACGCCTGGGCGATGGCGATCGACAATGCGCTCTGCATCGGCTGCAATGCATGTGTCGTCGCCTGCATGGCGGAAAACAATGTGCCGGTGGTCGGGCCGGAGGAGATCGATCGTCATCGCGACATGCACTGGCTGCGCGTCGACAGTTATTCCGAAGACGACGCAGGCGGACCGCGTATCGGTTTCGAGCCAGTGCCGTGCATGCATTGCGAGGACGCACCCTGCGAGCCGGTCTGTCCGGTCGAAGCTTCCGTGCACGACACGGAGGGCCTGAACGTGCAGGTATACAACCGCTGCATCGGCACGCGCTTCTGCGAATCCAACTGCCCCTACAAGGTGCGCCGCTTCAACTGGTTCGATTACGCGGGCTATCAGGCCTATGCCGACATGGGCGCCGGCACCGTTTCGGCGCAGCGCAATCCCGACGTCACCGTGCGCGCCCGCGGCGTGATGGAGAAATGCACCTACTGCGTCCAGCGCATTACGCGGGTGCGGCGCGAAGCGGAGCGCGAGAAGCGGACGATCCGCGACGGCGAGGTGGTAACGGCCTGCCAGGCGGCGTGTCCCACGCGCGCAATTACGTTCGGCAATCTCGACGACCGCAAGGCCCTTGTGGTGGCGCAGAAATCGCGCAAGCGGCATTTCACGCTGCTCGCCGATCTCGGCACGCGGCCGCGCACCACCTATCTGGCCCACGTCGCCAATCCCAATCCTGCCTGGGGCAAGGCACCGTGAGCGGGCTCGCGCGCTGGCTCGACACGGGCGCGGAGAGCTACGCGCGTATCAATGCGCTGGTGCTCGATCCGCTGGTCGCGCGAAAAAGCTGGCGCGCCTGGTGGATCGCCACAACTATCGCGTTTCTTTTCACACTCGCTTTCGCGGTGACGATCGCGGTCGTCTTCGGCATCGGCATCGGCAAGCTCGGCTACAATTCCACGGTGGTGTGGGGATTTCCGCTCGCCAACTACGTCTGGTGGATTGGTATCGGCAATGCGGGCACGCTGATCTCCGCCATGCTGCTCATCACACGGCAGAAATGGCGCGCCTCCATCAACCGCTCCGCCGAAGCGATGACGCTGATGGCGGTATCCATTGCGGGGCTTTTTCCCATCATACATCTTGGCCGCCCGCTCTATTTCCTCTGGCTTCTGCCGTACCCCAATTCGATGGGGTTGTGGCCGCAGTGGCGCAGCGCGCTGATCTGGGATTTCTGGGCGATCCTCTGTTATCTCCTGTTCTCGATCGTCTTCTGGTACATGGGTCTCATTCCCGATTTGGCCGCCACGCGCGATGCGGCGCGCACCCGCATGGGCCGGCTCTTCTACGGCGCGCTCGCTTTCGGCTGGCGAAATTCCGCCCGACACTGGCGGGTGCAGCAGCGCTGCTACTTCACCATGGCGGGCCTCGCGGTGCCGCTCGTCTGTTCTGTGCATTCGATCGTCGGTCTTGATTTCGCGGCGAGCCTGATGCCGGGCTGGGAGGAAGGAATCTTCCCGCCCTATTTTGTCGTGGGCGCGATGTTCTCCGGCTTCGCTGTCGTCGCAGTGCTGCTCGGCGGGCTTCGCTGGGGGTTCGGTTTCGCGCCGATCGTGACCGAAAAACATTTCGACATGATCGCGCGCATGATGCTGTTAGGCGCACTGGTGCTCGGTCTCACCTACCTCACCGAATGGTTCAGCGCCTGGTACGCGGGCGATGTCGCCGAGCGGCGGTTCACGCTATACGAGATGACCGGACGCTACGCCCCCATGTACTGGGCGATGATCTGCTGCAACGTCATCATTCCGCAGGCGTTCTGGTGGGGCGCCATCCGCCGCACCATCCCGCTCAACATCACGATCGCGGTGCTGGTGAATGTCGGGATGTGGCTCGAGCGCATCCTCATCGTCTGGAACACGCTGAGCCACGGCTACAGCCCGACCATGTGGGCAGCGTTTCTGCCCACGCTGATCGACTGGGCGATGCTCGCAGGCTCGCTCGGTTTCTTCGGCTTCATGTATCTCTGTTACGTGCGGTTCGTGCCGGCTTCGAGCATGTACGAAGTGCGCGAGCTGCTGCACGACCGCTGGCAGGAGCGGCACGCATGATCCTGCTCGCGAGCTTTGAAACGCCCGACGCACTTGCGGGCGCGATCCGGACAATGCGCGCCCGCGGCGTTGAAGTGCTCGATGCCTACACGCCTTTCCCGGTGAAAGCGCTCGACGAACTGCTGCCCGAAACCGATCGCGGCATTCGCGCAATCATGCTGCTCGCCGGATTCGGCGCCGCGTTCGTTGCCTATTTCATCGAATGGTGGACGGCTGTGGTGGCGTTTCCCTTCGACGCCGGAAACCGCCCGCACCACAGCTGGCCGGTCTTCGTGCTGTTTCCATTCGAGATCGGAATTTTGGCCGCCGCGGTCGCCGGCTTGATCGCGTTGTTCGTGAAGACCGGACTGCCGCGATACCACGGTCCGATTTTCGAAAGTGACCTGATCGCGCGCGCAAATGTCGATGCCTTCGTATTGGCGGTCGAGGCGCCGGGCGACAGGGCTGCGCGCGATGCTCTCTTCACCTCATTCGCTTCGGGTGGCGCGCAGGCGGTGCGGGAGCTCGAGACATGAGCCGCGCGCCCGCCTTGCTGCTTGCGCTGGCGCTTGTCGGCTGCGGGCAAAGCATGCGCGTGCAGCACCATGGTACTGCGAACGGCCAGACGGACGCCTGGGCAAGCGGAGCAGTGGCGCGCCCACTGCCCGAAGGCGTCGTCGCGCAGGGGGACGCGGCGTATCGCGCCGCGGAAAAGACTCCGCCGCATGCCACGCCCGCTCTGCTGGCACGCGGCCGCGAACGCTACGACATCTTCTGCTCGGAATGCCACGGCTACACCGGCGCGGGCGACGGCATGGTGGTGCGGGGCGGCTATCCGAAGCCGCCGTCGCTCGAATCCGCGGAAGCCATGGGCGAGTCGGCAGGACAGATCTACGGCGCAATCGCGAACGGCAAAGGCATCATGTTCTCGTATGCCGCGCAGATCGCACCCCCCGACCGCTGGGCGATCGTCGCCTATATCCGCGCGCTCCAGCTCTCGCAGCATGCGCAAGGCGGGACGCCGCAATGAGAACGCGGTGGCTCTCGCTGCTCTTCGCGTTTTGCGGTCTCGGCGTTCTCATTGCGGGCTACATTTTCCTGCCGCGCGCCGCTGCAGCGGGCTGGCTGATCGCCTTCGATTTCTGCGCCGGGGTTGTTCTCGGCAGTCTCGGACTTGCGCTTATCAGCCGGATCACCGGCGGCGCCTGGTACGAGGCGCTCGCGCCGGCAACCGCTTCGGCCGTGCTGCTCGTTCCCGCGCTTCTCATCGCGATCATTCCGGTTTTCGGCAGCGCGGGGTTCCTGTTTCACTGGAACGCGATCCGGCCGGGCGTCGGCGCGCTGTGGCTGAATGCGCCCGGTCATGTCGCACGCAGCGTGGTACTACTCCTTCTGCTGTCCGGATTTGCCCTGTGGCGCGGCCGCGGCCTCTCGATGGCTGCGGCCGCTGCCGGACTGGTGCTTTACGCCTTTGCGTTCAGCGTCTTCGCGATCGACTGGGTCTATGCGGTTCGCGCGCAGACCATGTACACCGCCTTCGGCGCCTTTCTCGCGGTTTCCAACCTCGCGACCGCGCTCGCCTTCGCGATCCTTCTCACGCGAAGGCTTCCGCCGCGCATTGCAAGCGATCTGAGCGGTGTTCTGATCGCGATGGTGCTGGGTTCGCTCTATCTCGAATTCATGGATTTCATGATCGCCTGGTACGGCGATGTTCCCGCGCGCATCGCCTGGTACGCGACGCGGGCGACCTGGCCGTGGCCGGTGCTGCTCTGGGCAGCCCTGATCTTCGGCGCGTTCGGGCCTTTGTTTGTATTGCTGGCGAGCCGGACCCGTTTCCTCGCTCTGCCGCTGCGATTTGTGGCTGCTGCGATACTCATCGGCGCCTTCGCTTACGATACATGGCTCATTGTGCCGGAATTCGGATGGCCGGCGCTGGGATTTGCAGCAGCCGGCGTTCTTGTGCTGGCAGCGCTCGCCGTGTCGTTCGTGCGCGTGCGCGCGCAGGCGGCCGCATGAGCGGCCCTCAAAAACCGCAAGCGCCAACCGCGCTGCCAATTCCTGCAAAGGTCCGGCGCGAATCGGGCGACGTGCATGCGCGCTCCGTGTTCGCCATCGTCTTCGGCTGGTTCGTGTTCGTCTTCATCGGCCTCGCGTTCCTGATGTATGTTTACGAGACTGCCGCGCCGTTCCCCAAACCGCCGCTCGATTCGAGCTATCCCGCGCCCCGGTTGATCACCCACCCTTTCGCACTCGAGCCGCCCTATCTGGCCGCGCAGGAGCGCGCACTCGCGACCGGCGCGCTGCCGATCACCCGCGCCATGGCAAAGATTGCCGCGCGTCCCGATCCTTACGCGCCGATCACCGCGGAGGATGTGCATGGACGTTAGTAACACCGATCCTGCATTGGCAGTCCTTCGACAGGCTCAGGACGAGGAGACTTGTAATTGCATCGATGCCTGTGGAAGTAAAACTCCCCTCATGCTGAGCCTGTCGAAGCATGCAAGGTGGTACTCCAAGACAGCGTGTCTATTGTTTTGTTTGTTGTTCGTCTGGGCACCCGCGTGCGCCAGCCTGACGCCGGCGCAGCTGCGCAACGTAGGTGTATTCCCAGCGGCGAACGCTGCAATTCCGGCGTCACTTCTGTTCCACGATACGGACGGAAAAGCCGCGCGCGCGGGGAACGCTTTGGGAGGTACGCCCGACGTTCTGCTGTTCACCGACTTCTCGTGCAAAACCCTGTGCGAGCCCATTCTCACCATGACTTCGGCGGCGCTCGTGCAGAGTGGGCTGAAGCCCGGCCGGGACTTCCATCTCCTTGTCATCGGCCTGCGCGCCAATGCGGAACCTGCGAAAGCGCGTGCGTTCGTTCGGCCGCAGCTCGATTCCCGGATCGCCGCCGCAACCCGCATCCTCATCGCCGATGCGCCGACGCTTGCGGCGGCCACGCACGCACTCGGCTACCGCTATCTCTACGACGCCGAACACGACCAGTTCGCCCACCCCACCGCCGCGTTCGTGCTGGAGAAATCGGGAAAACTCGCAGCCGTCCTGAGCGCGCCCGGATTGCGAGCAACCGACGTGCGGCTCGCCCTGCTTGGCGCGGGAACGGGCGCGGCCGAGACCTTCGCCGATCGTCTCCGGCTACTTTGTTACTGCTACGATCCGGCGACGGGAATTTATACGGCCTCGATCGGGCGGTTGGTGGACGCGGCCGCTGTCTTTACCCTCCTCGCGCTCGCGGGCGGCATCTGGCTCTTGCGCCGGAAGGAAGCGGAGCGGCGCACATGAACCAGCTCTTTCCCTTTCCGCCCGAAGCCTCGCTCGAGTCGCGCGGCGTGGACATGCTCTATTTCGCCATGGTGGGCGTGTCGTTTCTAATTATCGTCATCGTGTTTGGCCTGATCGTCATCTTCGCCTGGCGCTATCGCGCCGGCTCGGCGGCTCTGCGCACACGCCTGCCCGCGTTCTTCTCGCGTGAAGTCGAAATCGGCTGGACGCTTGCGACGCTGCTCGCGTTTCTCGGCATCTTTGCCTGGGCGGCCGGCGCGCGTCAGGTGCATTTCGCGCCGCCGGAAAACGCGCTGAACATCCGTGTCGTCGCCAAACAATGGATGTGGAAATTCGAGCATCCCTCCGGCGCCCGCGAGATCGACGCGCTGCATCTGCCGATGGGCGTGCCCGTCCGCCTCAACATGACCTCGCAGGATGTGATCCACTCCTTCTACGTGCCCGCTTTCCGCGAGAAGCAGGACGTGCTGCCGGACCGGATCGTGACGCTCTGGTTCACGCCGACCGAACTCGGAACTTTCCCCATCCGCTGCGCCGAATATTGCGGCACCGATCACTCGCTGATGGATGGCGAGGTGGTGGTGGTGACGCCCGCGGAGTACGCACGATGGTCGGAAAGAAACGGGGACCGCGGGCTGCCCGCTTCTGGTGCGCAGCGCTTCGCGGCGCTCGGCTGCGCCGCCTGCCATGCCGCCCGATCGGGTATCGCGCCCCGCCTCGCCGGATTGTTCGGCAGCCGCGTGAGACTCGAGGGTAACCGCACCGTCGTGGCCGACGACGCCTATCTCGAACGCTCCATCCTCGATCCGCGCGCCGACATCGCCAAGGGATATCTGCCGGTCATGCCGTCGTATCGGGGCGTGGCCTCGTCCGAGGACGTGTCGGCGCTCATTGCCTACATCAAATCGCTGCGCGCGGGAGGAAAGCCATGACGGACATTCCCTTCGACGCCGTGCCGGAACGCCTGTCCAGCGAACCGAGCTACCTCGAAGAACACACCATCACTTCCTGGCTGTTCACCAAGGATCACAAACGGATCGGCATTCTCTTTGCCACGAGCATCACCTTCTTCTTCTTCATCGGTGGCGCCGCGGCCACGCTGATGCGCCTCGAACTGGTGACGCCCTACGCCAACTTCCTCTCGCCCGACGAATACAACCGCCTGTTCACGCTGCACGGTATCGTGATGGTGTGGTTCTTCCTCATTCCTTCCATTCCGACCGTGATGGGCAATTTCCTCATTCCCATGATGATCGGGGCGCGCGACGTGGCGTTCCCGCGCCTGAACATCCTGTCCTGGTGGGTGTTCACGATCGGCGCATCCTTTACCGTCTATTCGCTGATCGCCGGTGGCGTCGACACCGGTTGGACTTTCTACACGCCGTTCTCGACCATGTTTTCCAACAGCCACGTCTTCGCGGCGGCGGCCGGCGTGTTCATCACCGGCTTTTCGACCATCGCCACAGGCGTGAATTTCATCACCACCATCCACACCGGCCGCACCGAGGGCATGACCTGGTTCCGGCTGCCGCTGTTCGTGTGGGCGATCTATGCGGTGAGCGTCGTCATGGTGCTGGCCACGCCGGTGCTCGCCTCCGCTCTCCTGATGATCATGTGCGAGCGCATGCTGCATCTGCCGATCTTCAATCCCGATACCGGCGGCGATCCGCTTCTCTTCCAGCATATCTTCTGGTTCTACAGCCACCCTGCCGTCTACATTATGGTGCTGCCGGCGATGGGCGTGGTTTCGGAGATCATTGCCTGCTTCGCGCGCCGGACCATCTTCGGCTACCGATTCATGGTCTATGCGATGATCGGCATCGCCGCGATCGGCTTCTTCGTCTGGGGCCATCACATGTTCGTGGCGGGCCAGTCGAACTACGCGAGCCTTGTTTTCTCGTTCCTGTCTTTTATCGTGGCGGTGCCCTCGGCAATCAAGGTGTTCAACTGGACGGCGTCGCTCTATCGCGGCCGCATCACCTTCGAGGCGCCGATGCTCTACGCGCTGGGATTCGTGGGACTCTTCACCATCGGCGGGCTCACCGGTCTTTTCGTCGCGATGATTCCCATCGACGTCCACGTCACCGATACCTATTTCGTGATCGCGCATTTCCATTACATCATGGTGGGCGGTTCGGTTTCGGCCTTCTTCGGCGGCCTGCACTACTGGTGGCCGAAGGCGACGGGCCGTCTCTATCACGAGGGCGCCGCGCGGCTGGCCGCGATCATGATGTTCTTCGGATTCAATTTCACCTTCTTCCCGCAGTTCATCATGGGCTATGCCGGAATGCCCAGGCGCTACGAGATCTATCCGCCCGTCTTCCAGATCTGGCACGTGTTGTCGTCGGCCGGCGCTTCCGTTCTCGCCGTCGCCTATTTCATGCCGCTGTTCTATCTCGGCTGGTCGCTGTTCTACGGGGAGCGCTCGCCGCCCAATCCCTGGCGCGCCACCGGTCTCGAATGGAAGACGCCATCCCCCCCGCCCAAGGAGAATTTCCTCGTTCCGCCGCGCGTGGAGCACGGGCCCTACTTTTACCACGCCGAGCAGGATCCCGGCGATCTCACCGAGATCGACACCGGCCGATGAGCGGCGCAAGCTTCATCACAAAAGAGAGCTGGAGCGATCCGGAGCAGGAGTTCCGGGCGAGCTTCGGCATGTGGGTATTCCTGTCCACCGAACTGCTTTTCTTCGGCGGGCTGTTTCTCGCCTATGCCGAGCTGCGCTCGCAGAATTACGAAGCGTTCGCCGAGGCGGGCAAACACGCGAGCTTCTTCTACGGCACGCTCAATACCTTCATCCTGATGACATCGAGCTTCGCGATCGCGATCGCGGTCGGCGCACAGGAGCGAACGGACATCAAACTCGTGCGCTTCGCCCTCGTGGCGACCCTCGTGTTCGGGTTCGGGTTCCTGATCGTCAAAGGCCTCGAATACCACGAAGATATCGAGGAGCATCTCATTCCCGGTGCGGAATTCCCCTCCGGGATGCCCGCGGCGCAGATGTTCTTCGCGCTGTACTGGGTGATGACGGGACTTCACGCGCTCCACCTGACGGTGGGCCTCGGCGTGGTTGGCCGTGTCTGGCTGATCGCGCGGCGCGCCGAACTGCCGGAGAACTTCCATCGCACCCTCGAAGTGAGCGCGCTCTACTGGCATCTGATCGACGTAATCTGGGTGATGCTCTACCCGATCTTCTATCTGGTGGGCCGCTCCACATGAGCGGCGGGCATCCCGACCGGCGCTGGATCTGGAAGAGCCCCTTCCCCGTCTGGCTCGCGCTGTGCGTTCTGCTCGGCGCCACCGGCACGATCGCCTGGCTCCCGCTCGGGATCGGCAACATGCTCGTCTCGACCGCAATCGGGATGATCAAGGCCATTCTGATCGCGCTCTTCTTCATGCACCTCGTGCGCGCGAAAGGGACGCTGTGGCTCGCGGGACTGGCGGGGCTTCTCTTCCTCTTCACGATGTTCCTGCTCACCTTCGGCGATTACACGACACGCCCGAACTGGTGGCATCCCGCGCCCGTTCCGCCCGGCCAGAGCAACCTCGAATTTCCGGAACACGCCCTGCACCCCTGAGCCTTGGCGGCCGTTGTGCCAGTCCGCTGGCGGTACCAATATCCCGAACAGGTTTGAAGAGCGGCGCTGATGCAGCAGGATCCCGAACTCGACCGCCTGCGCGAGAGCATCGACAACATCGACGCGGCGCTCGTCCACATTCTCGCGGAACGCTTCAGATGCACGCGGGCGGTGGGCGAACTGAAGGCGCGGCTGGGGCTTGCCCCCGCCGATCCCGAACGCGAGGCGCAGCAGATCGCGCGGCTGCGCGCGCTCGCGCGCGACGCGAAACTCGATCCCGATTTCGCCGAGAAATTCCTCGCCTTCATCGTGCAGGAAGTGATCCGGCATCATCAGGCAATCGACGGCCGCCGCGGAGTGCCCGAACAATCCCGACAGATTGAGTAGACATTTGAAACCGGGCCGCCCGCCCGCTATAACGCGGTTTCCCAACCGGAGGAGCAGACCATGACTCTGAAGATCGGCGACACCGCCCCCGATTTCGAAGCCGATACCACCGAAGGCCGCATCCGCTTTCACGAATGGCTGGGCGACGGCTGGGGAATCCTGTTCTCCCATCCCAAGGATTTCACGCCGGTCTGCACCACCGAACTCGGCACCATGGCTCGCATGAAGCCGGAATTCGACCGCCGTCATGTCAAGATCATCGGGCTCTCGGTCGATCCGGTGAGCGATCACACGAAATGGGCGGAGGACATCCGCGAGACCCAGGGCACCGCGCCCAACTATCCGCTGATCGGCGATGCGGATTACAAGGTGTCGAAACTCTACGACATGCTGCCCGCCTCGACGAGCGGCGATCCGTCGAAGCGCACTCCGGCCGACAATCTCACCGTGCGCAACGTCTTCGTGGTCGGTCCCGACAAGAAGCTCAAGCTGATCCTCGTCTATCCGATGGGGACGGGCCGCAATTTCGACGAGGTGCTGCGCGTTGTCGATTCGCTGCAGCTCACCGCGAAGCATCAGGTCGCCACGCCCGCCAATTGGAAACCCGGCGAGGACGTGATCATCAGCGGTGCCGTCTCCGACGAAGAGGCACGCAAGAAATGGCCTGAAGGCTGGAAGGCACCGCGCCCCTATCTGCGCATCGCCCGCCAGCCGCGCGCGTAGGATATCCTCGCCAACGGGCGGCTGTCCGTTACCCCAGATGGATATCCTTCTGCTGTGTTTCGGTCGCGCCGTCGTCGCGGTGGAGCCGGCTGAACACAACCGTCGACAGCGCGGTGAAGACGCCGAGCGCGAGAAAGGCGTGGTGGAGACCGCGGATCATCTCCGCGTGCGAGGCGCGCGATTCCGGCGGCACGAAGAACATGGTGGCCAGGCCCGCAATCGCGACGCCGAAACTGATCGCGAGCTGCTGGGAGGTGCTGGCGAGCGAACTCGCCGCACTTGCTTTCGCGGGCGCGACATCGGCATAGGCGAGCGTGTTCATGCTCGTGTACTGCATCGAAGTCAACGCGCCGTAGCAGAATGCCTGCAATACGATCTGCCAGACCGGCGTGCCGATGCCGATGATGGCGAAGAGCATCAGAAAGATGCTCATGATCAGCGTGTTGCCGATCAGCACGTTGCGATAGCCATAGCGCTCGAGGAGCTGCCGGATGAAGAGCTTGGTGCTCATCGCGGCGGCGGCCTGGGGCATGATGAGAAGGCCAGACTGCACCGGCGAGAATCCGAGCCCCAGCTGGTAGAGCAGCGGCAGGAGAAACGGCACGCCGGCGATGCCGAGACGGGTCAGGAACCCGCCGCCCACGGCCGCGGCGAACGAGCGGAGGCGGAACAGGCCAAGACGCAGCAGCGGCCAGCGCGTGCGCTCGGCATGCACGCCATAGCCGAACAGGAGCGCGATCGAGACGAGCAGAAGCCCCAGGATTTCCGGCGCGCTCAACGTGTGCTCGCCGAACACTTCGAGCACGTAGGACAGGAGCGCAAGCCCGGCGCCGAAAAGGATCATGCCTTCCACATCGAGCGGTTTGGTACGTTCGTGGTAATCCGGCAGCTTCATCCAGACGAGCACGAGCCCCACGAGCCCGATGGGCACATTGAGAAAGAAGATCGCGCGCCAGTGCAGGTAGCCCACGATGAAGCCGCCCGCCGTGGGGCCGAGCATGGGCCCGACAAGCGACGGGAGCGCCACGAAGTTCATCGCCTGGATGAGGTTCGATTTGGGAAAGGTGCGCACGAGCGTGAGCCGGCCCACCGGCACCATCATGGCGCCGCCGCAGCCCTGCAGCACCCGGCAGGCGACGAGCAGGTGGATGTTGCTCATCAAGCCGCAGAGGCACGAACCCAGCGTGAAAATGCCGATGGCTGTGGCGAACACGCGCCTTGTGCCGAAGCGGTCGGCCACCCAGCCGCTGACCGGAATGAAGACGGCAAGGCTCAGCGTGTAGCTCGCGAGTACCGCCTTCATGCTGAGCGGGGTGGTGCCGATCGCCTTGGCCACGATCGGCACCGCAGTGTTCAGGATCGTGGTGTCGAGCGATTCCATGAAGAACGCGACCGCGACAAGCCACGGCAGCACCCGGCGGATGGCGGGCGTTACGGCGGGCGAGGCGAAGGTGTCGGTTTGCACAGGCGCACCCGGAGCATTCTTCGGAACAACATAGCCGCCGCACGCGCGTTCCGCACGAGTGTGCGATACGCTTGGGACCGTGGGCGCCTCTCCCACATGCTTCGACAGGCTCATGCTTCGACAGGCTCAGCATGAGGTTGCTTTTTTTTCCTCACCTGAGCCTGTCGAAGGGCGGGCGAGGACGCCCGCGGTCCCAAGTCGCTGTTACGGCGAAAGGCCTTCGGCTTTCAGCGCTTCGCGCACTTTCGGACGGGTGCTGGCGCGGTCGTAATACGCGGCGAGCTTCGGAGAGGGCTCGAGATCCAGCTTCTGGCCATGTGCCCAGAGCAGCATCACGAAGAAATAGGCGTCCGCGACGGTGAAGACGTCGCCCGTGAGATACGGTTTGTCGCCGAGCTCCTTCTCCACATACGCCAGGCGTTTGGCGATCTTTTCCCGTGCCGCGTTTTTTGTTTCTTCGGGTCCACCGGCGAACAGCGGGCCGAAGGACTTGTGGATCTCGCCGTTGATGAAGGTGAGCCATTCCTGGAGCTTGTAGCGCGCGAAGGTGCCGTTCGCGGGCGCAAGCCCGCTCGCGGGCTTCTGGTCGGCGAGATACTGCACGATAGCGGGGCCCTCGGTCAGCGTGGCGCCGTCATCGAGCCTGAGCGCCGGCACATATCCCTTGGGATTTATAGAGTAATAATCGTCGCCGCGCTCGGTGCGGTGCAGCTTGAGATCGACCTTTTCCAGGGCGAGCGGGATGCCGGCCTCGAGTGCCACGATGTGTGGCGAAAGCGAACAGGCGCCGGGACTGTAATAGAGCTTCATGGATTGTCCTTTCCTCTAAGCAATGGCAGCAGCCGGCAAGTAGGAAGAAAACCGCAAATAACCAGTGTGGCTCCGAAGTGCCATGTGCTGGGCGCAGCAACGACTATCTGCACAGCGGCACAAAACCATTTCCGTCGTCGGCATAGAGCGGGTCTGCCGTGCGGGAAGGATCGCAGCCTTCCGCCGCAAGCTGTTGTTTTAGCGGCTTGAATGTGCCAGTGCGCGCAATAGATGGGCAGAGGCGCAGGTATCGCGGCCGCGCATGGGCCGGCAGATCGCGGGCGAGATAGCCCCGCAGACTTTCGAGATCGAAACCGCTGCCAGTCACGATCGCGGCCATTCCCACGCACCCGTCCGTATCGGCCTCATGTACGCCATAGACCACGGCTTGCGCCACACCAGGACAGGCGGCAATCGCGTCTGCAACTTCCTCGGTCGAGACGTTCTCTCCATTGCAGCGGAACGTGTCGCCGATCCGGTCGACGAAGTAATAAAAGCCGCGCGCGTCCGCCCGCATCAGATCGCCGGTGCGGAACCAGGCGTCGCCTTTGGCGAATACGTCCAGCAGAATTTTCCGTTTGGTCGCGCCGAAATCCAGGTAACCCTCGAAAGGCTCGCCTGCGCCGATCCGCTCGGGATCGACAGGCGCAAGTGCTTCTCCGGCCTCGTCTGCTGCGCAGGCGATGCAGAAGCCGTCCGCGCCCCGCTTCGGCACTCCGGACTCGAAATCGAAACGGACCAGCGCGAGATCGAGGCGGTGGCGCAGAAACCCGGGAATGCGTCCGATCGCGCCGGGCTCGCCTTCGCAATTGTAGAGCGCCGCGGCCCCTTCGGTCGCGGCATAGAATTCGAGGATGTGCGGAATCGCGAAGCGCTTCTGAAAGGCGCGCCAAATGTTCGCAGAGAATCCATTGCCGAAACAGCATCTGATCCGGTGTTCCATTTCCTGCGGAGAGTGTGATGTGTTGAGAAGAAAACGGCATAGCTCTCCGACATAGACGAACAGCGTCGAGTCCGTTTCCCGCACCTCGTCCCAGCATCGGCGTGCGGAGAATTTGCGGCGGATGATCGTGCTGCCGCCCGCCGCCAGCATCGCGCCGGGCCCCACGATTCCGCCGGTGCTGTGATAGAGCGGCAGGCAATCGTAGAGGCGATCGGCCGGAGAGGCATCGAGCAGGCCCGCAAACCACGCGCTCCACTGCATCAGCCGGAAGTGACTGATGTTTGCCGCTTTCGGCAGACCGGTGGTGCCGGAGGTATAGAGAAGAAGCGCCCGGCTCATCGGCTGCGGATGATCGGGAAGCTGCACGCCGGCGCAAGAAACCTGCGCCGTTTCAATCCGAGGCCATTCTCCCGTTGATGCTCCGTGCGCCCAGACACCTACTCCTCTCCCGACCTCGGGAAGAACGGCCGCGATTTCGGGCGCGAGTTCCGCGCCCACGACCAGCAGACGGGGCGACACGATGCTGATCGCATAGGCGAGTGAAGCGCCCTTGAGGTTCGTGTTGACGAGAGCGACCGAAGCGCCCGTGCGCGCCATGCCGAGCCACAGTGCGAGATAGTCCGCGCAATTAGGGAGAAACAGACAGGCCGTTTCGCCCAACCCCAGACCCTCCGCGCGCGCCCAGCGCGCATAGCCGTTCATGCGCGCTGCAAGCTCTGCGAAACTCACGGTCTCGCCCTCGTCCGCGAGCGCAGTTGCGCTGCCGAAGCGTTCCGCCTGATGCTCGACCAGTTGCGGCAGTGTAAGGGCTTTGCGGCGCACCTCGGCAGTCCCAGCGAGCGCGCGCAGCCAGGCATTGCGTGTGTGGCGCGCGGTCTCTGCATTACGCTCCGCAGGTGCTGGTGTCACAGCGCCTCCTCGAGCGCGTCGGCAACCACGATGATGTCGCCCTCCGTCGTCTCGGCATTGGTGATGCAGGCACGGACCACGGCGCCTCCTTCGAAGGTTGCGGTCGAAATCCACGCCAGGCCGGAATCGCGAACCTGAGCCACGATCTCTGCAGGCGTACGCCGCGAACGCGATGGCGGTTCCGCGCAAAGAACGGCCACGGGCGACTCATTGGTAATCCGCCACCCGCGTGTGACGAGAATCTCCCTGAGCTGGTCCGCGCGCGCGACCGCGCGTTCAACGAGTTCGCCATATCCTCCCCAACCGGCGCAGGCGAGTGAAAGAAACAGGCGCAGTCCGAGAAACCGGCGCGACCATTGAATGGAGGTGAGATATGGGTCCTCCACGCTCCCCGACCCGGAAGGCATGAACGCGTTCGCGACACCAAACACGGCAGGCAGCAAATCCGGATGCGCGGTCACGAACATGCCGCAGCCCATCGATGCCGCGAACCATTTGTGCGCATCGAGTGTGAAAGAATCCGCCCGTTCGATTCCCTGCACCTGCCGGCGCAGACGATCTGAGGCGATCAGGGCGCCGCCCCACGCTGCATCGATGTGAAACCAGAGGCCTTCCGCTCGCGCGATCGAGGCGCAGTCTTCGAGCGGATCGATCATGCCGCCTCCGGTGGTGCCGGCAGTCGCCGCGATCATCACGGGCTCCCGGCCCTCTTCGCGGTCCCGGGCGATTGCCGCCTGCAGCGCATGAATATCCATCCGTCCTGCACCGTCCGTCGCTACGAGGCGCACCGCCTTGCGCCCGATTCCGGTCATGTGCGCGATCTTGATCCAGGCGAGATGGCTCTCGCGGGAGACATAAATTACAGGAGCACCCGCAAAGCCCCGCGCACCGTTTTGCGCGAATCCTGGGCAGGCGCGGGTCAGCGCGCAAAGCAGCGCCGTGGCATTTGCTTCCGACCCGCCGCTTGTGAAATGCCCGCCGGAATGTGCTTCGAATCCCGCGCGGCGCGCCACCGCCGCAATAATATGCCGCTCGATGGCGATCGCGGCAGGCGATGTGCTCGCCGTCGCAAGCTGCGGGTTGAACACGGAAACGATGCGGTCCGCGCATTCCGAAGGAAAGGTCGGCGAGGGATTGAACAGACCGAGATAACGGGGATGCGTAACGTGCACCAGACCGCGTTCAAGAATGCCGATCGTCGAGGTGATCACTTCATCGAGGTGGCGCGGCGCCGCGAAGTCGAAAGGTGCAAGCACGTCGCCAAACTCCGCCACGTCACGGCGCGGAGTCACCGGACCCTGCTCAACGCGCGCCACCGAATCGATCAGTGTGCGCGTGAGGGCGTCGTGCGTGCGCGCCCGCTCGGCAGCGTCAGGATAAAGACGGTCCTCTGTCCCGGCCACTTCGAGACTGGCTCAGCACAGAGCGGCGGCGAGCGCCTGGTCGAGATCGGTGATAATATCTTCAACGTGCTCGATGCCGATGCTGAGGCGAATCATTTCGGGTGTCACGCCCGCCTTGCGCTGTTCGTCTTCGGACAGCTGGCGGTGCGTCGTCGAAGCAGGATGGCAGGCGAGAGACTTGGCATCGCCGAGATTGACGAGACGCTTGACGAGTTTCAGCGCGTCGTAGAAGGCGCAGCCGGCCGCTTTCCCGCCTTTCACACCAAAGGTGAAGAGCGGAGAGGCGCGTCCGCCGAGGTAGCGTTGCACCAGCGTGTGATGTGGATGTTCGGGGAATCCCGCGTAATTAACCCATTCGATGCGCGGGTCCTCGCGCAGGTACATCGCGACGCGCCGCGCATTCGCAACATGCCGTTCCATGCGCAGGGGAAGCGTCTCGATTCCCATCAACAGAAGGAAGGCGCTCATCGCCGGCAGAACGGCACCCGTATTACGCAGGCAGAGATTTCTCAGGCGTGCCGCGTAAGCCGTCTGTCCGAAACGCTCGGCGTAGATGACGCCGTGATAGGAAGCGTCCGGCTCCGAGAACATCGGGAAGCGCCCGCGATGCTCTCCCCACGAAAACCGGCCGCCGTCTACAATTGCGCCGCCCAGCGTGGTGCCGTGTCCGCCCGCGTATTTCGTCAGCGAATGCACGACAATGTCGGCGCCGAATTCCAGTGGACGCACCAGCATGGGCGTAGCAACGGTGTTATCGACGATCAGCGGCACACCGCTTTCGCGGCAGATCCCTGCGAGCGATTCGATATCGCAGACATTGCCGGCGGGGTTTCCGACGCTTTCGCAATACACGGCCACAGTGCGCCGGTCCACGAGATGCGCGATGTCCTCTGCGGAGTCGCTCGCCGCGAATCGGACTTCCAGTCCCATCGTAGGCAACACATGGGCGAACAGTGTGTAAGTCGTGCCGTAGAGCTGCGGCACGGAAACAATGTTGGCGCCCGGCCGCGCCAGATTGAGCACCGCATACTGGACGGCCGCCTGGCCGGAGGCGACGCACAGCGCAGCCACACCACCTTCGAGCGCGGCCACGCGTTTCTCGAGCACTTCGACGGTCGGGTTGTTGATGCGGCTGTAGCGAAAGCCCTCCGCCTCGAGATCGAAGAGTGCTGCGGCGTGCGCTGAGCTGTCGAAGGCGTAGGCGACCGTCTGGTAGATGGGCACCGCGACGGCACGCGTCGCAGGGTCCTGCGCAAACCCGCCATGGATGGCGAGCGTCTCCGCGCGCCAGGACGTCATGCTGCGGCGAGCGGAAGACCGGACAATACGAGCGCAGTGGCGCCCGGCGATGCGCCGAAGCGGTCCATCTCACGTGAATCCACAGGACGCGAGACAAGGTCCGGAACGCAAGCAACAAGAAGATCGCGGAAGAGCTGCCACAAGGGGACCGCGGCTTCACCCGCGTCGAGATGGCCGACGAGTGCGCCATGGTGGTCGTCGAGCTTCAGATGCATCGCGAGGAAATGACGAAATGCCGAAAGCAGGGGACCCTGCCAGTCGCGTGCGCCAAGCATGGCGCAAAACACGCGCTCCAACCCCCCGCCTTCGTAGCTGACAATGCTCTGCGCACGCGTGTGGGCATCGAGACTGCGCACGGCGTCGAGATAGGCTCGCCCGTGCGCACACAGGACCACGCAACGTTCGGGTCCGATCGGGGCGAGCGTGAGCGTGCGGCGCATGAACTCGTCGTGGTCCATGCGTTCGCCGGGCATCGCCACGCCTTCCCAGGGCGAAAGGTTGGCTGTCCGGCACTCTTCGGCCTCGAGCTCTTTCAGGCTCTCATCGTCGGGGCTGAGCGCACGGGCAATTTCGAGGTTTTCGCGAAACTGGATCGAGAAGTAATGATACGCCCAAGCGACGCTGGTAAGACTGTCTTTTGACAAGTCCCCCCAGTTCAGGTCGCAGATGTTCTCCACCGCGTCATCGGTACTCCGCGCATTCATCCCCATGGCGGGTAATTATCTCTGCAAACCTCTGACCAAACGGCCTGAATGCCTCGCAGGTTCCGCAAGGAGTTTCACGGCAGGTGCGGCGAAACGCTAAGCCGTCGCACCGGCATCGACTGTGAGCACGGTTCCGGTGATGTTGCGGGACCCCTCGCCAAGCAGAAATTCCACTGCGGCGCCGACGTCGGAGGGCTCCGCGAGGCGACGCAGTGCACTGCGGCGGACCACCTGTGCGCGTTCCGCCTCGCCCATGCCGCGCGTGAGATCGGTGTCCACAAAACCCGGCGCTACGGCGTTCACGGTAATGCCGAGCGGCCCGAGTTCGCGGGCGAGCGCCCGGGTGAAGCCGACCATGCCGGCCTTGCTCGCCGCATAGGCCGCCATGCCCTTGAAGCCGGCAAATCCCACAATGGAAGAAATATTCACGATGCGCCCGCCACCGTCGGCCATCATGCCGCGCACGATGTGCCGCGTGAGGATCATTGGCGAGAGCAGATTGAGACGAAGCATGCGTTCGATCTCGCCGTCCTGCATGGTGGCGAGAAGGCCCGCGCTCCCGGTACCGGCATTGTTGACGAGGGCCGCGATCGATCCCCATTCCCGGCGCAACGATCGCGCGAGTGCGGCGAGCGAACCGATATCCGAAAGATCGGCAGCCTGAAAGCGGAGGGATCCGCTCCGGTTCCCCGTCACTTGCGCAATCGCGCTCTGGAGAGGTGCGCCGGCGGAGCGCGCCACGGCAATCACCTCGTGTCCGGCGCAAGCGAGGCGTTGCGCGACCGCAAGCCCGATGCCGCGGCTTGCACCCGTTACCACGACGCTAAGCACCCTGACGCTCCAGCTTGCCGGCCGCGCTGACCGACAGCGAAGGCACAACGCGGATTTTCGTCGGTCGCTTGTAGACCGGCAGCGTGGCCGCGCAGAAGCGCAGAAGCTCCTCTTCCAGCGGTGACTGCGGCGGCGCGCCATCCGCGCTCCGCAGCACCACGTCCGCCTCGATGATCGCACCGAGAATCGGATTTTTCCGCGCCCGCGCGCGCGACATCTCCACGCGCGGATGGCCATTGAGCAATGCCTCGATTTCCTCGGGATGCACTTTGTTGCCGCCGCTGTTGATGATGCCGTCGCGGCGCCCCGCGAAGTAACAGCGCGCGCCGCGCCGCTCCACGATATCGCGCGTGTCGACAAATCCGTCCGGATCCGCGACGGGCTCGTCGGTCCCGAGGATACGGAGGGCTGTGCGCGGCGAGCGGATGCGCAACGTTCCGTCCTTCACCTTGAGTTCGACGGGGGTGCCGGTGTTTTCCAGCACATTCGCGGGGAAGCCCTCGTGGCCGTCGGTGACTTCGAAGGCCACACCGGCTTCGGTCGAAGCAAAGGCGTGCACGATCCTGGCTTTGTCAAAACGTTCGCGCACTCTGTCGAGCAGAACCTGGTCAGCGATTTCGCCGGACAGACGCACGCAGCGCGGACGAAGGCCCGCGAGTGCGCGGCCCATCAGCGCGCGTCGCCAGTGCGAAGGCGTTCCGGAAAGATAATCGAGGCCGAGTTCACTCGCGCGCGTGAGAAATTCTTCGGGCGTTTCCTCCGGATCAGGCAATACCAGCGGACCGCCGCCCAGAATCGCGCGAAGAAAGGCCTGCAGACCGCCATAACGGCGGATGTCGTAGAAGGTCCCCCATATGGCGGGGGGCGAGGCTGCGCGGGAAGCCATCGCTCCAGTCAGGGTCGCGAGCCTGTGCACGACGAGCTTCGGCACGCCTGTGGTGCCGGACGTCAACAGCACCCATTCGGTCGCGAGGCCTCCTTGCGGGGCAGCCGCCTCGGCGCAGCCCTGCGGATCAACTGTAAGGCACGGCCAAGACGAGAACAGCGGCTGCCAGCTCTCCCGCTCACAGACCACGACTTCGGCTTCGGCTCGCGCCATCACCTGTTCGAGTGCGGCGGTGCCGAGCCCGGGCGGGACCAGAACGAGGCGCCGCGCCACGCCGTCCAGCGAAAGAAGCGCGAGCGCTGCGGAGGCCTGGGAGCGCGTCGCCACGACGACAGAGCGGTTGCCGATGAGAGCGGGATCGCCGCCGAGATGGCAACGCCCGAAGACCTCCTTTGCAGTGAGCTTCGCGCTGGCAGTCGCGAAGACCGCGGATTGCGGCGCGGCCGCGCCAGCCGCAAGGAGGCGAAGCGGGGCGCTCACGCCAGCGCGCGTTCGTAAAGAGCGACGAAATCGCCGATCGTGGTGGGAATGTCGTCGGAGGTGGCGAAAGGGTCGACGCCGAGCGTGTCCTCAAGGCGGGCAACGATGATGGCGAGACACAGCGAATCGAGCCCGCTGTCGGCGAGCGGCAGGCTGTCACCCAACTCCGAGAGCGGCCGATCCTGCTGCCGGGCGACCTCCCGGAATTGCGTGAACACCGCGTCTCTGACCCGCATGGACTCCCCGCCGCGCAGCCGGCTGCCTTTTGCAAAACGCAGAAGCCATGCATTCGGTTTGAACCCGCGGCCACGGCCGGCTCTTCCGCGCACGGAACGACATCCCGGAACAAAGAAACCGGCCGACCCGTTTCCGAGCCGCCGAGCAGGGATTTCATCACCAGTGCCCGAAGCCTGTACGATCGACACGGCTGCGGAAGCGGCTTCTTCCGGCCATCTCCGCTGCCGCGAGATCCGCGGGGAGGACAGAGGCGCGGTCGCGGCGCTGCTCGCGAAAGGGTTCGGCTGCGCGCCCGCGTTCTGGCTGAACGCACTCGGGCAGCTCGCGCGGCACGATCCGCCCGCAAACCTGCCGCGCTACGGTTATCTGCTCGAATGCGGCGGCACGCCGGTGGGTGCGCTCCTCCTTATCTTTTCGGAGATCGAAGAGAACGGAAAATCCGCCCTGCGCTGCAATGTGTCGAGCTGGTATGTCGAGCCCCGTTTCCGTGCCTTCGCTTCACTGCTCGTCGCCCGCGCGCTCCGCCACCGCGAAGCGACCTACATCAACCTCACGCCGGCGCCGCAGACCCTGCCGATCCTGAAAGCGCAAGGCTATCGCGAATTCTGCACCGGCAGGTTTTATGCCTTTCCCGCAATCGGGCGTCCACGCCGGCGCGCGCGAGTGATAGATACCGAAGAGGCAATGCCCGAACTGGGCGAGTTCGAGCGTCGCGTACTCCGGCAGCACGCCAAATTCGGTTGTCTCAGCCTTGTCTGCGAAAGCGGTGGGGACACCTATCCATTTGTCTTTGCGGTGCGGCGCCGGGCGGGCGTGCCGGTTGCGGCACTCCTTGTCTATTGCCGCGCGCTTGAGGAGTTCCGGCTCTGCGCGGGCGACCTCGGGAGGCATCTCGCGCGCCGCGGCATCTTCTGCGTGATGCTGCACGCGAACGGACCGCTTGCCGATGTGCCGGGATTCTTCCGGCGTACCACACCCATCTATTACATCGGCGATGCACCGCCGCGACCGGGCAATCTCGCCTGGTCGGAATGCGCGATGTTCGGCGTGCGTCCGTGAGCTAACACTCCCTGTAGGGCCCGTGCTGATAGTATTTCGGCCGGCTGTCGAGGCGTGCGTGCAACCAGGCGACGCCAAGGCCCGAGGTGCTGATCCAGACGCGGCCAGACCTGTTGAGAATCTCGCGTTCCGCCGCGCGGCCGAACACACGCAGGAAGTCGTGCTTCTGCCCTTCCGGACCATCGCGCACAAATGCCGCCAGATGGGCGTAAGTCGAAGCCTCGCCAACCTGCCGGGGCACTACGAGCAGCGCATCGCCGCCGAGATTGGGGAAGATCGCGACCGTTTCGTCCGTCCGTTCGAACTTCGCCGCAAACGCGTCAGGATCCGGCCCAAGACACGCGAGCGCCCGGCTTTCGATAAGCACGCATTCGTAAGGGATATCCACACGGCCGCGCGCGATCGGTGGCATTTCCCAGAAGAAGGCCGCGAAGTGCGATTGCGAGAGGGCGAGAAGAAATATGGCGCGGCATTCGGGACTGTCCTGCCATCCTGCGATCACCTCCGGGAACGATGCAGCGCTCCCATCCCGCAGTATCGCGACCTTCTCTCCGCCCGCGAATGTGCTGCGCTGCGCGGACCATCTGGCGCTCATACTGCGCCCGCCTACTCCATCGCGATCAGTTCGAAGAACTTGTCGAGATCGATATTGCCGCCGGAGATGATTGCGACGATTGGGCCACTTCCCGCCCTGCCCGTCAGTGCTGCGGCAACGGAAAGCGCACCCGCGCCTTCGGCGATCACGCGCGTCCTTTCGGCGAGAACACGCATCGCTCGCCGCGTTTCGTCGAGACGGACCACGATAGAGCCGTCCACCAGCCCCTGCAAACGTTGCCACATGCGCGGGAACATACTTTTGCCGCCAGCGCCATCGACAAAGGAGGGTTGCCAGTCCTCGAACATCTGCGGCGAACCGGCAGCAAAGGAGCGAGCGGCGGGCGCTGCCGTTTCGGGCTCGACGCCAAATACCCTGATCTTCGCCTTCAGCGCTTTCAGCGCGCTAGCGAGCCCGGCAACGAGTCCGCCACCACCGATGGCGCCGATCACCGCCGCGGCATCGGGCGCGTCTTCCAGAATTTCGAGGCCAATGGTGGCATTGCCGGCGATGAAGTCGTGATCGTCGAAGGGGTGGACGAATGTCCCCTCGACGCCGGGAAAGGCGCGCTCGTCGAGCGCCTGCCAGGCGCGTTCGTAGGACACCGGCACAATGCGCGCGCCGAGCGCCTCCATACGCGCAATTTTGGCATGCGGGGCGGTCTCGATCGCAACGACCGTGCACGGCACGCCAGCTTTCACCGCCGCGTAGGCTACGCCCTGCCCGGCATTGCCGGCGCTGATCGTCCATACGCCGCGCCCGCGCTCGTCGTCCGAGAGCAGCGCCACCGCATTGGCTGCGCCGCGGAGCTTGTAGGCGTTGATCGGCTGAAGATTTTCAAGTTTCAGCCAAATCTCGGGTGCATCGCGGCCGAGTTCGAGGCGTACGAGCGGCGTCCGCAGAACGATGCCCGAGATACGCCGGGCGGCCGCCTGGATCTCATCGAGTTCGATCGGGCGAATCGGTTCGAGCGGCATGGGAGAAAATATGTCCGTAGCTGTTTCCGTCACTCTGCCCCCGCCTGCGAGCTGCGCGCAAGCGTACCGCGCCGTGGCGGTACACCCCGCACCGCGTGTTCCATTCCTTTTCAGGCGCGGATGCGGACGGGGACGCCTTTGGCGGCCGGGGTTTTCGACTGTTTGTCGTGATACCAGAGGGGCACGAGCGGATTCATTTCGGGATAGTAGGCGCCCACGCAGCCATCGGGCAGCGAGAAGGGCGTGACGGAGAGGCCGCCTACCTCGCGGTGCACGTCGTCTTCCGCGTCGCTGATGAGTGAGACGACCTGACCTTCGCGTAGCCCCGCGCGCGCGATGTCGTCGGGATTCATCAGGAGCACGTCGCGCGTGCCCTCGATGCCCCGCATCCGGTCGCTGTAGCCGTAGATCGTGGTGTTGAACTGGTCGTTGCTGCGGAGCGTGATGAGCCGGAAACGCCCCGGCGCATCGCCCAGCCCTGTCGCCGCCAGTTTCTCAGGCACAGTGAATTCGGCCTTGCCGCTTTTCGTCTTCCAGATGCGTTCGCGCGCGCTGTTGCCGCGATAAAAACCGCCGGGTGTGAACAACCGCTTGTTAAATTCGCGGAACATCTCGGGATAGGTCGATTCGATCAGCTCCCGGATGCAGCCGTAATCGGCGACCCACTCGTTCCATTTCACGTTGGGATTGGACGGAAGCGTCGTCCTTGCGAGCCCCGCCACGATGGCGATTTCCGAGAGCAGATGTTCGCTCGCCGGCTTGTGCCGTCCGACCGAGCCATGAATGCAGCTGAGACTGTCTTCCACCGTCACCGTCTGCGCGCCGCTCGCCTGGACGTCTTCCTCCGAGCGGCCCAGACAGGGCAGGAGATATGCGATCTCGCCGTTCACGAGATGGCTGTGGTTCAGCTTCGTGGCGATCTGCACGGTGAGCCGCATCGAGGGCCACGCCTTCTCCATGATGTCGCGCTCCGGGATCGCGCGGACGAAATTGCCGCCGAGGCCGATGAACGCCTTCACCTTGCCAGCACGCAGTGCTTCGCAGGTTTCGACCGTATTCATGCCTTTCTCGCGCGGTGTCTCGAAGCCGAAGAGCTCCTTGAGCGTGTCAAGCGGCACGAGCTCTGGTTTCTCGCTGATGCCGACGGTACGTTGGCCTTGGACATTGGAATGGCCGCGCACGGGCGAAACACCGGTGCCGTTGCGGCCGATGTTGCCCTTCATCAGAAGGAGATTGACGAACGTTGCGACGTTCTCGAAGCCGTGCACGTGCTGCGTCAGCCCCATGCCGTATATGCCAATCGTGCAGGACGCGTCGATGTAAACCTGGGCCGCGTCATGCAGCGCCGCACGCGAAAGCCCCGATTCGCGTTCAATCTCGCCCCACGACGTGGCGCGCAGCTTCGCGGCGAATTCCTCGAAGCCCGTCGTGTGGTTCCTGATGAAATCGCAGTCCAGCACGTGGCGGTTCTGGCCGGCGACAATCGCGTCTTCGGCTTGGAGCACGTGCTTGCAGAGGCCCATGAGCGCGGCGATGTCGCCGCCCGCTTTCACCTGGTGATACTGACACGAGATGCGCGTCTCCTTGCCCGTCAGCATTTCGCCCGGATGCTGCGGATTGACGAAGGTTTCGAGTCCCTTCTCGCGCACGGGATTAAAGGTGACGATCTTCACGCCGCGGCGCACGCAATCCTGTAGATCGTGCAGGAAGCGCGGGCTGTTGGAGCCCGTGTTCTGTCCGAAGAAAAAGATCGCGTCGCAGAGCTGGAAGTCGCGATGCACGACCGTGCCCACGCCCACGCCGATCAGCTTCTTGAGCGCAACCGACGTCGTCTCGTGGCACATGTTGGAACTGTCGGGGAGATTGTTGTGCCCGTAGAGCCGCGCGAACAGCGCGTAGAGATACGCCGCCTCGAGACTCGCCCGGCCGGAGGTGTAGAAAACGACGGATTTGGGATCGAGTCCTTTCAGTTCCGCGCCGATGGCGGCGAAAGCTTCATCCCAGCTGCAGGCAGCGTATTTGTCACTGGTGCGGTCGTAGCGCAGCGGATTGGTGAGCCTGCCCTCCTGCTCGAGATCGTAGTCCTTCCAGCCGCGCAACTCGCTCACCGTGTGCTTCTCGAAGAACTCCGGCGTGCAGCGGCGTGTGGTCAGTTCCCACAATGTCGCCTTGGCGCCGTTTTCGCAGAATTCGAACGGATGATGCTCGGCCGGTTTTGTCCACGCGCAGGAGACGCACATGAAGCCGCCGGGCTTGTTCTGCCGCATCAGCGTGCCGATGACGCCCGGCGCATCGAGCTCTGCGCCGAAGATACGCCCCATGCCGCGCAACGATCCCCACCCGCCCGCGGGGCCCTCGTAATGGACCGTGGTGGCGTCGTCTTTATTGTCGGACATGCAAGCCTCCGGGACAAAACCCAACGATTCCGGAATGTCTTGGCGCTCGGCTTCGTTCCGGCTCCTGGCAGTTGGCTTCCATTCGCAACCGAAGCACCCATATTCGCGAGGAAAACTCGGAATCCCGGAGCCATGCGATGATCGAGGTGAGGCCGTTTGCGAGCCTGGGTGGCGCAGATCACGGCTGGCTCAAGGCGAAACATCACTTCGCTTTCGCGGAATATCGCGATCCGCGCCGCACGGGATGGGGGGCGCTGCTCGTCTGGAACGACGACGAAATCGCGCCGCAGACGGGTTTTCCGCCCCATCCGCATGCCGACATGGAAATCGTCACCTACGTGCGGGAAGGCGCGATCACGCATCAGGATTCACTCGGCAATTCCGGACGGACGGCGGCCGGTGACGTGCAGGTGATGTCGGCGGGAACCGGCGTGCGCCATGCCGAGTACAACCTTGAAAAAGAAGTGACCCGGCTGTTTCAGATCTGGATCCTGCCGACACGCGCCGGTGGGCAGCCGTCGTGGGGCCAGAAGCCTTTCCCGAAGGCGGAGCGTTCCGGCCGGCTCGTCACACTGGCGAGCGGCATCCCGGGCGATGCCGATGCGTTGCCGATCCGCGCCGATGCGCGCGTGCTCGGCGCAACCCTCGGTTCGGGAGAACGCGTGTCGCACCCTCTCACGCCTGCTCGTCACGCCTATCTGGTGCCTGCCAGGGGGGCAATTACGGTAAATGGCACCCGCATCAACCCACGAGACGGTGTCGCGATCGAAGGCGAGGCCAACCTCGATATCGTCGGGCTCGAGTCTGCGGAGATTGTCCTGGTCGAAACGGCCTGATGGACTGTCTTTGGCTATCCATTGTTTGAGACAGCGGGAACCCGGACTGGCGGCCCATCATTTCATTTCGTTGCAGGGGCTCGCGACGAAAGGAGTCACGGATGATTCGCGTATGGATGGCGGGAGTGGCAACCGCGGGCCTGCTGGCTGCGACGGGTGCCTTGGCGCAGGACGAACAACCAATGGAAGGGCCTCCGCCCAACCACAACGAGACCACCACAACCACAACCACCACGTGGTCAGTCCGCCCCGAGGAGCGGACGGTGATTCATCGCTACATCGAAAAGGAGAGGGTAAAGCCGGTCGAGGTGCATGAAAGCCTGGCGGTCGGCGTACCGGTTCCCCCCGATGTGGATCTGCAGCCCGTGCCGGAAGAGATTTACACGAGTGTCCCGGAGGCGCGCCGTTATCAATACTTCGATTGGAACGGCCGCATGGTGTTCGTGGACCCGGACACGCGCAAAGTGGTCCAGATTGTAGACTGAACCGCTTGGCAGACGCATGCAGCCCGGCCGCTAAAGGTCGGGCTGCATGGTATTCTGCCGCCATTGACTCCCCCCGCGCGCCCGGTTTGAATCGGAGGGACATGCCGGGGATTGCCATGAACAGGCAGAGACTGTTGGTTTTCGCAGCGATTGTCGGACTGCTCGGCGCGGGCCCGGCGGCGGCCAAGCCCTATCTCTATCCGATCACGGCCGTGCCCAACAGCATACTGACGACGATCTTCGGAATTAACGACAAGGGCATCGCGACGGGGAGCTGGTACGACCCGGAAAATGTGGAGCACGGCTATATCGGGTCGCCGGACGGCAGCAAGTACACGACATTCGACGATCAGACCGATCCGGGCACGGAGCCGCGCGGCCTCAATGACGCCAACATCGTCACCGGCTTTGACAACTCGCAAAGCGGCTCGGCGGACAGTTACATTCCTTTCGAGCGTGCCTCGGACGGCACGATCACCGACCTGGCCAAGAAGGGTGTCACGCTGAACGACCTGATCCAGGGCATCAACAAAAACGGAGTTTTCACTGGTAGCTATGCCACGACCAGTCTCCAGATCGTCGGCTATACCGGGAAGAACGCCAAGTTCACCGGCGGCATCAAGCTAAAAGGGATCACGAACACGGGCGTTGCCGGGCGCGGCATCGATGCGGCGGGCGACATCGTCGGCTGGTATTACGACGCCAGCGGTGCCCAGCACGGTTTCCTGCTCCCCGCAGGCAGGAATCCGACGACCATTAACAGCACGGCAAAGAACACGGTCTCGACCGTTCTCGAATCCATCAACGACAAGGGCCTCATCACCGGGCAGTACACGGACACGTCGGGCGACATTCACGGTTTCATCTACGACATTGCGCAAAAGGCATTCAGGGAGATAAAGGTTCCAGGAGCGGCATCCTTCGTGCAGGCTTGGGGCATCAACAACAAGGGATGGGTGGCCGTTGGTTCCGACGCCGGCTACTTCGTCTATTGTCCATCATTCTCCAAGTGCGTGGGAACGGCTGCCCCGTACAGGGCCCCGAAGCAGAAGCTGCATCCGCAGCTGCCCTGAGCGGAACTGTTTCGGAACGCCGGCGCCGTTCTCGTCGCAGCGAAGGGGCACAGCCCGCAAACCCGGAACGCGCAGACAGACCGAGCCCCTTTTCGGCCAGCTCCCCAAGTCCGATAGTGGGGCATGCCCATGCCCTGGAACGCACTTCATCTGCCTACGGCCGTCGCCCGCCACGCCCGCATCGTCGACCAGGGATTCTGGACGAAGCTCCTCAACGTCGCGGGACGCGTGCCCTTCGCAGAGGATCTGGCGGCAGCCTGGTTTTGCATTGCGGACCCGACGACGCCGCGACGCGTGCGCGGCGTACTGCTCGCGGCGCTCGCATGGTTTGTGGTCCCTACCGCGGTAATGCCAGAATTTGTGGTAGTGCTCGGTTTCACCAATGAAGTGGCCGTGACGGCGATCGCCGTGCGCATGATCCGCAAACACCTCAAGGAACACCATTACGTTCGCGCGCGCGCTGCGCTCGGAATTCCCGAACCACCGCCGGAGTAAATCTTTGGTATTTCACAACCTCGACGAAGCGCGTCCGACATTCGTCAGCCACCTCGAGTGTTCCGCGACCGGGGAGCGCCACGAGGCAGACCGCGTGCAGGGTCTCTCACGCGCCGGCAAGCCACTTCTCGTGCGCTACGCGCTCGACCGGGTGAAAGAGGCTCTCACGAAGGAAACACTTGCGGCGCGGCCGGCCGATCTGTGGCGCTATCGCGAACTCCTCCCGGTTCGTCAGGCGACGAACATCGTGAGCCTTGGCGAAACCATGACGCCGCTCATCCGCATCCGCGGCGAAGAAGGCGGCGAGATTCTGATCAAGGACGAAGGTCGCCTGCCGACCGGCTCGTTCAAGGCGCGCGGGATTGCGCTCGCAGTATCGATGGCAAAGGAATACGGCATCGCGCGTGTCGCGATGCCGACTAACGGCAATGCCGGGGCCGCGCTCGCCGCCTATGGAAGTCGCGCCGGCATGCGCATCACCGTGTTCTGCCCCGAGGACACCCCCGAGACCAATGTCCGTGAGATCGCGGCGCAGGGCGCGCAAGTCTGGCGCGTCAATGGGCTCATCGATCAATGCGGCCGGCTGGTCGCCGAAGGACGCAAGACGACCGGGTGGTTCGACATGTCCACGCTCAAGGAGCCGTATCGCATCGAAGGCAAGAAGACGATGGGGCTCGAATTGGCCGAGCAGCTCGGCTGGGAGCTGCCCGACGCGATTTTCTACCCGACCGGCGGCGGCACCGGACTGATAGGAATGTGGAAGGCGTTTGCGGAACTCGAGGCGATCGGTTTCATCGGAACGAAACGTCCGCGCATGATAGCCGTCCAGGCCGCCGGCTGCGCGCCAATCGTGCGCGCCTTCGAGAACGGCGACACCCACGCCGAGCGCGTCGAGAACGCCCACACAATCGCTTCGGGCATTCGCGTGCCGGCCGCGATCGGAGATTTTCTGATCCTTGCGGCAGTTCGCGAGAGCGGCGGTTACGCGATTGCGGTGGATGACGACGAGATCGTGGAGAGCCTCGATCACGTCGCCCGCTCGGAGGGACTGCTTCTGTGCCCGGAAGGCGCGGCCACCCATGCCGCATGGCGCAAATCGCTCCGCGAGGGTCGCATCGGCGCGAAGGACCGCGTCGTGCTTTTCAACTGTGCGAACGGCCTGAAATATCCGCTGCCGCGCGCCGACAACCGCATCGACCTGGGCATACCGGTCGATTTCGAAGCGCTGTGACATGCTGAGCGCCAGCGGACGCGACTTCGGCGGCTGGCTCGTCGCTGCGTTGGCGGTACTTGCAATTCTCGTGTTCGGACGACCGCTACTTGCGCCCTTTGCTTTTGCCGTTCTTGTCTGGGCGATTCTGAACGCGCTTGTCGATGTGCTCGAACGTGCAAAATTGCCGCCCCTGCTGGCCTGGGCGACTTCGCTCCTTTTCATAGCCGCCGCGCTTTACCTGATCGCGCGTATTCTTGGCAACGAAGCCGACGCAGTGTCGGCGCAGGCGCCTGCCTATTTCACGAAACTCAAAATGCTTGCCGAATCCGCGCTCGCCTTTCTGCATCTCGGCCGAGGCACGCGCATCGAAGAACTCTTTAGCGCATCCAGCATCGCCGGTGCGCTCGGACGGGCGGCGGCATCGGCCGGCTCGTTCCTGTTCAACCTTGCCATGATCATTGTCTATGTTGGATTTTTGCTGGCCGAGCAGCCTTGGCTCCCCGAAAAGCTGGCACGTCTGCAGAAGGATGCGACGCGCCGCGAGGCGGCGGCACAGGTCATCCGCGCCGTTGTGCGGCAGGTGCAGGCCTATCTCGGCGTATGCACCTTTCTCAGCGCGATCATGGCCGCGGCTGCCTATGTATTGCTCGCCGCGATGCATGTGAGCTTTGCGGGGTTCTGGGCGCTGGTGCTGTTTCTTGCGACCTATATTCCCACGGTCGGTGCAGCCGCAGTTCTCCTGCCGGCGCTGATGGCGTTATTGCAGTTCGGATCGCTAGCACCATTCCTGATCGTCGCGGTCGTGCTCGGCGCACTCCATTTCGTGCTTGCCAATATAGTGAGCACGATCCTGCTCGGCCGAACGCTCAACCTGAGTCCGCTCGGAATTATCCTGTCGCTGAGCTTTTGGGGACTGATATGGGGAATCTCCGGCCTGTTCCTGGCCGTGCCGATCACTGGCGCGTTCGCGATCGTCTGCCGCCACGTGGGCGCGCTTAATTGGATCGCAATTGCGCTGGCGGGACCGGAGCATCGGCAGAAGCAGAAAAGCCACCTCGCGCCCTTGCGCGAATCGTAGGCCGCAGGACGGAGCGCAGATCTGCCGCGCTCCGTCCGGCGAGAAGCGTCAGACGGCTTCCTTCAAGTCCTTGGATGGCCGGAAAGCGACCTTCTTGCTGGCCTTGATCTTGATCTGCTCGCCGGTGGCGGGATTGCGGCCCATTCGCGCGGCGCGCTTGCGCACCGAGAGAATTCCGAGACCGTTGATGCGGATTCGCGAGCCCTTCTTCAGCTGTTTGGTAATCACTACTACAAAATCGTCGAGAAACTGGCCGGCCGCCTTGTTGGAGAGGTCATGTTTCTTCGCCAACTCCGATGCAATCTGCTTCATCGTGACACTTTCGACTTTGGCCTTCGACGACCCTGCGGTCCTGGCGACGCCAGACTTTTCCATGAGATTCACCCCTAAGAAAACGAATCGGAATGTCACTTCTACACGATTTATCGGGGTTTCGGCACATCCCGTCGCGAAAAACCGGTGTAAATCCGGCCCCGGACTGCCCGAAATGGCCTTCATTCCGGAAAATTTTTCACCCCGGCCGGCCGACGAGGACCGCGTCGACCAGACCCGTGCGCTCGGTGAGGTGGATGCGCAAGCCGTCCGCGGACGGGCTGAGGCCGAGCCGATAATCGTCGATCCGGGCCACTTCGTCGTAGTCGAGGTCGAAGCTGCCGGTGCGCCAGACACCCGAGACGGCGACGCGATGGCCGCTTGTGGGATCGCGCGAGAAGCGCGGGACGCCATCCAGTCCGACGGGATGAAGTGCGAAGCTGCCGTCCAAAAAACCCAGTCCCACGATGGCTTCACAAGGCATGGGGAACGTGAGTTCGAGCGTGCGCAGCCCGATCGGGTTGTCGGAAATCAGGAAGCGCACGCCCGCAATCGCTTCGACCCACGCCGGGGGAGAAGCGCAGGCTACGGGCGCAGGCGGGCGCGCCGCCTCTGCCACTGTGGCCGCAAGCTGCGCATCTCCGATGGGATTGGCCCGGAGCGGGGCATCCGAGCGGACTGCGGGTGCGAGAAGCCGCGCCACGGTGTTGGCATCGGCCCCGCCAGCGGTGACGACGGCGACGAGATTTTGCTGCGGCACCACCGTGATCCGCTGGCCGCCGCGGCCATTCGCTTCGAAATCGAACGGCGTGCGGGAAGGATAGAGCCAGAAGCCATAGCCATAGGCGATACCGGCCGCGACCTGCGTATGCGGCACAAGTGCCTGGGCGAGATATTCGGAAGGGACGATCTGTTTGTCGTCCCACGTGCCTTGGTGAAGCCACAGATAGCCGATTTTCGCGGCGTCGCGGGGCAGAAGTTCGAGATCGGCGAAACCATGCGAATTGCCGTGGGGGTCCGGCGGCCAAGTCGCATGCACAATCCCGAGCGGACCCAATATTTCGGGCTGCGCCAGCGCAAACGCGCTTTCGCCGAGCGCCCGCGTCAATGCCGCCGAAACAATGTGCATGGCACCGCCGCAATATTGAAAGCGTGTGCCCGGTTGCGCGGCGAGCGGCCGGTCAAGAATGAAGGCGACCCAATCTGTCGTTTGTTCCATCTCGCGCAGAAGATTCTCGCCCGGTGCCGTGCTGCAATCGAGGCCGGAGGTCATGGAAAGCAGCTCACCGAGCGTAATCGCGCCCTTGCGTGGATCGGCAAGCGCGTTTGTTTCTTCCGGCAAAAGAACCGAGAGCGGCGTATCCGGCCCACCGATCCGGCCATCGCGTCGCGCGATCCCGACGACCGTGGAAAGAACACTCTTGGTCACAGAGGCGAAATCGTGGGTTTCATCGTCGGCGAACGGGAAGAAATAGGCATCCAGCACCGCGTGGCCATTGCGCTCCAGGAACAGACTGTGGACGGGAACATGTTCGGCGCGTAGCGTCTCCACTGCGTAGGCGAGCACGCGCGAGTCGATGCCCTGCGATTCCGGCGTGGAAAACGTCCACCCGTTTGTCGGCCAGATTTCCTTCGGGGGCGGCGGCTGCTGCTGCGGCGTCGGTGCGCAGGCCGCGAGTAACCCGGATATGACGGTCGAAATAACAAACAGTCTGCGGGTCAGCGCAAGCAATCTGGCGCGGAGTTTCTTCGGCACCCGCTACCGCGTAGGGACCGGGTGTTCACCACGATAATCGTAGAAGCCGCGGCCCGTTTTCCGGCCGAGCCAGCCGGCTTCCACATATTTCACGAGCAGCGGACAGGGCCGGTATTTGGAATCGGCAAGCCCCTCGTAGAGCACCTGCATCACGGAGAGGCAGGTGTCGAGCCCGATGAAATCGGCGAGCTGCAGAGGGCCCATCGGATGGTTGGCGCCGAGCCGCATCGCGGTGTCAATCGCCTCCACGTTGCCGACTCCCTCGTAAAGCGTATAGACGGCCTCGTTGATCATAGGCAGCAGAATGCGGTTGACAATGAAGGCCGGGAAATCCTCCGCATAGGCGGCTGTCTTGCCGACGCGTTTGACGATGTCGAGCGCTTCGTGAAAGGTCACGTCGTCGGTGGCGATGCCGCGGATAACTTCGACAAGCTGCATCATCGGCACCGGGTTCATGAAATGCAGTCCGATGAAATGCTCCGGCCGGTCTGTCGAGGCGGCAAGCCGCGTCACCGAAATCGACGACGTGTTGGTGGCGATCATCGCCGTGCTGTTCAGGCGCGGACATAGATCCTGGAATATCTTCCGCTTGACGCCTTCGTCTTCGGTTGCCGCCTCGATGACGATGTCGCGGTCCTTCATCTCGTCAAGCGTCTGCGCCGTGTGAATACGCCGCAGCGCGGGCGCGATCGTTTCATCGTCGATGAGTCCGCGACCGGCCTGCCGGTGCATATTGCGCTCGACCGTGCCGATGGCGCGCGAGAGCTGTTCCTTGTTGATGTCCTCAAGGAGGACGTCGTAGCCCGCCAGCGCGCAGACATGGGCAATTCCCCCGCCCATCTGCCCCGCGCCGATGATTCCCACGCGTTCGATTGTCATGGTTTTGCTTTCGCGTCTCCGTCTTTGCCGTCACGGTCCACCCCTCGGGACCGCGCGGCAGCATTGTTTCAATACCCGAGCCTGGTCAGTTCCTGCTCCATTTCGGGAATCACCTTGAACAGGTCGCCCACCAGCCCGTAGTCGGCGATCTGGAAGATCGGTGCTTCCTCGTCCTTGTTGATGGCGGCGATGACCTTCGAATCTTTCATCCCCGCGAGATGCTGGATGGCGCCGGATATTCCGACTGCGATGTAGAGTTCGGGCGCTACGATCTTGCCGGTCTGGCCGACCTGGTGATAGTTGGGAACAAAGCCCGCATCAACGGCAGCGCGGCTCGCGCCAAGGGCCGCATGCAGCTTGTCGGCAATCTGTTCGAGCAGCCGGAAATTCTCGCCCGACTGAAGGCCGCGTCCGCCCGAAATGACGATGCGGGCAGACGAAAGGTCCGGTCGTTCCGATTTCGAGAGCTCTTCGCCGACGAATTTCGACAATCCCGGATCGGCGGCGGCTTCGACCGTTTGGATGGGCGCCTCGCCAGTGGCTTCCACCGCCTTGAATGCTGCCGTGCGCACGGTGGCGACGATCTTACCCGCCGGTGCCTGCACCGTCTCGATGGCATTGCCCGCATAGATGGGCCGCCGGAAGGTATCGGGGCTTTCCACTGCGAGAACTTCGGAGATCTGAGGCAAGTCGAGGCGGGCGGCGAGCCGCGGCAGGTAATTTTTTCCGCTGGTGGTGGCGGGCGCGAGAAACGCCTCATAGGATGGCGCAAGCCGCACCAACAGCTGCTCCATCGGCTCTGCCAGCATGGCCGAAAGAGCGGGGCTTTCGGCGATCAGCACCCTTTCGACACCCGAAAGTTTCGCTGCGGCTTCCGCAACGCCCCGGCAGTCGTTGCCCGCAACGAGCACATGCACCGGTTTTCCAAGCGCACCGGCGGCACTGACGGTGCGCGCCGTCGCATCGTTCAGCGACTTGTTGTCGTGTTCCGCAATGACGAGACTCGTCATCAGATCACCCCCGCCTCGTTTTTCAGTTTGTCGATCAGCTCGGCTGCGGTTTTGACCTTCATGCCGGCTTTGCGTTTCGGCGGCTCGGAGACTTTCAGAACCTTCAATCGCGGCGCGGTGTCGACGCCGAGATCGGAGGCGCTCTTCTCTTCGATGGGTTTTTTCTTCGCCTTCATGATGTTGGGAAGCGAGGCGTAGCGCGGCTCGTTGAGGCGGAGGTCGGTGGTGACTATCGCCGGAAGCTTCACCTCGACGGTCTGCAATCCGCCATCGATCTCGCGTTCGACGCGCGCGCTCTCCTCCCCAAGCTCAAGCTTGTGCGCGAAGGTCGCCTGTGGCCAACCGAGCAGCGCCGCCAGCATCTGGCCCGTCTGGTTGGAGTCGTCGTCAATCGCCTGCTTGCCGAGAATGACGAGGCCGGGTTTTTCCGCGTCGCAGAGGGCTTTGAGGATTTTCGCGACGGCGAGCGGCTCGACGGTGCCCTCGGTCCTCACGAGAATGCCGCGGTCCGCACCCATGGCGAGCGCGGTTCGGATGGTCTCCTGCGCCTGCTGCGGCCCAATCGACACGGCGACCACTTCGGCGGCCTTGCCCTTCTCGCGCAGCCGCAGCGCCTCCTCGACGGCGATCTCGTCGAAGGGGTTCATCGCCATCTTGACGTTGGCGAGGTCCACGCCAGTCTGGTCCGCCTTCACCCGCACCTTGACGTTGAAGTCGATCACCCGCTTGACGGGCACCAGGATTTTCATGGCTTTCGAAGGTCCCGACCGCCCGCTCCGCGGCGCCTCTGCGCCTGCTCTTGGGCCCCGCCTGTCTTGTGCGGCGCAAAAACTAGGCATCCCTGCCGCGTCCTGTCAATTCAAGCTCATTTGGCTTTTTCCATGAAAGGTAAAGACGTTAACTCCCGTCTTTTGTGTGCGCTGCACAATGGACGGCTTTGCGGCATTCGGCCGCAGATGTCGGCGACGTTATCCACGGGTCACTTGAGGGTGGCGAGATAGGCGGCGAGGTCTGCCCGCTGCTTCGGGTCGGCGATGCCCGAGATCGGCATATTGTTGCCGGGCACGAGCTTCTGCGGGTCGGCGAGCCAGACCTCGAGCTTCGGCACCGTCCACACGAACCCGGCCTTTTTCAGCGCGGGCGAATAAACGAAACCCGGATAGGTGCCCGCCTTCCGCCCTACCACGCCGAAGAGATTCGGTCCCATCCGGTTTGCCGCGCCCCTAGTGTTGCTGTGGCAGATGACGCAGCGGTTGAAGAGCACCGTGCCCGTCTTTGCATCTCCGGCCGCATGCACCTCAGTGCTCGCAACCGCGAAGGCGGCGCCGATCGCGCAGAAAATCGCCATTTTCCGGATCATCGAATTCGTCCCGAAACGCTGCTTCGCGCCTACATGCCAGAGACCCCGCACGAAGCGCAAACCGTGGCCGCATGGGTGCGGGGGCTTGAGTTATAAGGTGTTTTGTCTAGGGCCCGTCCTCAATTGGAATATCCGGCGCCGAACCGGCGTCGCGGGCAAACGCAGTCGGACACAATCGAATCGATTTGGCTTTGGGTGCAAGCTGTTCGTTCGGGAATGCGTCGGTTCTTGAATCAAACTTGCTGACCGTTGCGCATGGGGGCGTGCCGATTCCCAAGCCGTGCATTGAGTGATTCATAGGAGGTCAGCTGATTCGGAGCTGACAGATGCGCCGCTACGCCCTTCGGGACGATCAATGGGACAGGATCAAGATAATTTTGCCGGGACGCGAGGGCCATGTAGGAGCTACGGCCAAGGACAATCGTCTGTTTGTGGAGACCGTTCTCTACCGCTATCGCGCCGGCATGCCTTGGCGCGACCTGCCCGAGCGCTTTGGCGATCCGATCAAGGTTCACACGCGATTTTCCCGCTGGGCCAAGAGTGGGGTGTGGAAAAAGCTGTTTGAGGTTTTGGCGGCTGACGCGGACAACGAATATGCCATGATCGACAGCACCATCGTGCGTGCGCACCAGCACAGCGCCGGTGCCAAAAAAAAGATGGCGCGGATCAGGCGATCGGGCGCAGCAAAGGCGGATTAAGCACAAAAATCCACAGCCTGGTCGATGCCTTGGGCAATCCACTCGCCTTCTTGCTGACCCCCGGCCAGACCCATGATCTCGAAGGTGCCGACGCGCTGCTGCCTCAGATGTAAGCCGATACCTTGTTGGCGGACAAAGCCTTTGATGCCGACGAGCGCGTGATCGAACCGCTGCTTGCGGCGGGCAAGACCCCCGTGATCCCGTCCAGGAGCAACCGCAAAGTCCCGCGCATTCTCGACAAGGAACTGTACAAAGCGCGCCACCTCATCGAGAATTTCTACTGCAAACTCAAGCAATACCGAGCAATTGCGACACGTTACGACAAGACGGCGAGGAATTTCCTCGCCGCGATCCATCTGGTCGCAGCCATCATCTGGCTCAATTGATGACAGGCTCTAGAATCGGAATGCATTGTGCCGCGAGTGCATCCACGCCGGCTCTCGATATGATCGTAGCAGGTATTCATTTGGCGCCTTATCGCTTATTGCGCGGTCGTCTTTACGCCAATAAAGGTCAGATTGGCGATGTCGTCCGCTTCACGCGAGGAATAGTCGTTCCGTTTGAACACGGCTCTTAACGGCGCCCCAGAATCGTTCGAACATTGGGCTTCGCCACGCTCCGAATCGGGGCTGATATGATTGCCGCACTCCGGGCAACATCGATGTCGGGACGTTTCCGAAGGACCTGCTCGTCGAAATAGCGGCTAGTCTTCATCTACCCGCTCGGCCTCTCAACCTTCATCCCTGTCCGGCAGCAGGATCTCCCGCTTGCCCTGGTGGTTGGGCTTGGAGATCACACCTTCTTCTTCCATCCGCTCGATGAGGCGGGCCGCGCGATTGTAGCCGATCTCGAGACGGCGCTGGATGTAGCTCACCGTCGGCTTGCGGTCGCGCGCCACGATGGCGAGCGCCTTGTCGTAAAGATCGTCGCCGGAGTCGCCGCCGCCGAGCATCCCGTAAGGGTCGTCGCCGTCTTCGTCCTGCTCCTCGGTGACCGCATCGAGATAGTCGGGCGTTCCTTGCGTCTTCAGAAAGCCCACCACCTCTTCCACTTCGCGATCGGTCACGAAGGGGCCGTGCACGCGGCGGATGCGGCCGCCCGTCATCATGTAGAGCATGTCGCCCTGGCCGAGCAGCTGCTCGGCGCCCTGCTCGCCCAGGATCGTGCGGCTGTCGATCTTCGATGTGACCTGGAAACTGATGCGCGTCGGGAAATTCGCCTTGATGGTGCCGGTGATGACATCGACCGAAGGCCGCTGCGTCGCCGCGATGAGGTGGATGCCGGCCGCGCGTGCCATCTGGGCGAGGCGCTGCACCGCGCCTTCGATCTCCTTGCCGGAGATCATCATCAGATCGGCCATTTCGTCGACCACCACGACGATGTAGGGCATGAGCTCGAGATCGAGCGTCTCGTCCTCGTAGGTCGGCTTGCCCGTCTCGCGATCGAAGCCCGTCTGCACGGTGCGCTTCAGCGTTTCGCCTTTTTCCTTCGCCTTGCCGACGCGCTCGTTGAAGGCTTCGACGCCGCGCACGCCGAGCTTCGACATCTTGCGATAGCGGTCTTCCATCTCGCGCACCGCCCATTTCAGCGCCACCACCGCCTTTCTGGGATCGGTGACGACAGGCGCGAGCAGATGCGGGATTCCTTCGTACACGGAGAGTTCCAGCATCTTGGGATCGATCAGGATCATCCGCGCCTGGTCGGGCGGCAGGCGATAGAGCAGCGAGAGAATCATCGTGTTGAGCGCGACCGATTTGCCCGAGCCGGTGGTGCCGGCGATGAGGAGGTGGGGCATGCGCGCGAGATCGGCCATCACGGGCTCGCCGCCGATGGTCTTGCCGAGCGCGAGCACAAGCGGGGTGCGGGTCTTTTCGTATTCGCTGCTGCCGATCAGTTCGCGCAGGTAAACCGTCTCGCGATGCAGGTTCGGCAGTTCGATGCCGAGCACGTTGCGGCCGGGTATGACCGCGATCCGCGCGGCTACCGCACTCATCGAGCGCGCCACGTCGTCGGAGAGGCTGATGACGCGCGAAGATTTGACACCCGCGGCCGGTTCGAATTCGTAGAGCGTCACCACCGGACCGGGGCGCACCGCCACGATGCGGCCGCGCACGCCGAAATCGCCGAGCACCGCTTCCAGCATGCGCGCATTTTCTTCCAGCGCCTCGTCGCTCAATTCCGAACGGTCCTGAAGTCGCACCGGCTCGGCCAAAAGCCCGAGCGGCGGCAACTGATATTCGCCTTCGCCCAGATCGAGCGCAGCCTGGCGCACGGGCTTCGGCCGCGGAGCAACCTTGCGCGCCTCCTCGCGCCTGACGCGCGTCTCCTTCAGGCGCTCCTTATCGCGCGAGGTAACGACGGTCGGCTCCGGCACGACGTCGAGCGAATCGTCATATTCGCGTTCGGCGTCTTCGCGCCGGCGCGTCCGCCACCATGCGGCCACACGCGAAAAGCTGTTCACAACCGTCAGGAAGAGCACCGCCAGGCCTGCAAGGCCGCGCAAAACTGGTCGCACGCCAATGCCGGTGGCGAGGAAGGCGAGCGGAAGACCTGCGAGCAGCAGCACGGCCGGCACGGCGAGCGCGAGCCAATCCTGTTGTGATGCGTCCGCGAAGTGGCGCGCAAGGCCCAGCGTGGTCAGTCCGACAAGACCGCCTGTTCCGGCTGGAAGCGCAACCGGCGAAGGAAGCAGACCGAGCCCGCCAGCCGTCAAAAGTGTGCCAGCCGGCCAGGCAAGGGCGCGCCACCCGGCTGCTTGCAACTGCCGGCCCAGAAGGGCGAACGCGCCCCAGGCCGCGGGCGCGGCGAGCGCGACGAAGGCCGCAGCCCCAAAACCCTGCAGAAGAAGATCGGCGCCGGTCGCGCCCGGTCCGCCCAACAGATTGACAGGTAGACGGCCGGTCGCGTTGTCGAGGCTTGCATCCTGTGGGCTGTAGCTCGCAAGCGCGGCGAAGATGACGCAGCAGGAAAGGAATACGAGCCCACCCGCTCCGCGATAGGCGATGGTTACCACGAATTCGGCGAAGGCCCGCTGCAGTTCGTCCAGCTGGTCCGCAATCGTCGCGCGTCGTGTGCGCGGCTGATAAGCGCGCATCGTCCGTGCCGGGCTCACCCGAATCTCCCCTCCGCTTGGTCTTCGCACGATAGCCGAAACGGCCCAGTTTGGCTCGAATGGTTTACAAATTGTAAACAGCGTTGGGCTTGGCTTAGGGCGCTCGCTCCGCCCGCGTCTGTTTCGTGCCTCCGGCGCGGCCAAGAAAAAACAGGTCCCGAATTTGCGGGCGTCTCGAATCGCTGCGCTGATTCCATCTCGCCCGACTCCGCCCTAGGATCGTAGGCATGGCACCGCGAAAACAGACGGACGTCGTCATCGGCGGCGGGGGGATGGTGGGGGTGACGCTTGCGCTGGCGCTGGCGCGCGGTGGGCTGAAAGTCATCCTTGCTGATCCCGTGCCGCCCGCGAAAACGGTCGAAGCCGCGTTCGACGGACGGGTGAGCGCGATCTCCTATTCCTCGGTGCGGATGCTCAAGATGCTCGGCGTCTGGAGCCGCCTCGAACCACGCGCGCAGCCGATCAACGATATCCTTGTCACCGACGCGAAACTCGACCGTGCGCCGTCGCCTTTTTCGCTCCATTTCGACCATCGCGAGATCGGCACGCCCATGGGCTACATCGCCGAGAATCGCGATATCCGGGAAATCCTCCTCGCCGGCGCAGAAGCGTGCAGCGGCTTGCGCTTTGAATGGCCCGCAGCGGTTGCCGACCTGCGCGCGCGCGCCGCAGCGATCGAGGTGAAATTCGACACTGGCAAATCCGTTACGGCGCCGCTCTTCGTCGCTGCCGAGGGACGCGATTCGCCTTCCCGCGAGCGCATGAAGATCGGGCTTGTTTCCTGGGCCTATCCCCAGCGGGGGATTGTGGCGACCGTCGCTCATGAGCGGCCACATCATGGGACCGCGTACGAGCATTTTCTGCCCTCCGGTCCCTTCGCAATCCTGCCCATGACCGGCAACCGCTCATCACTGGTGTGGACGGAGCGCGAGGCGCTCGCCGACGCAATGTTGAACCTGCCAGACGTGGAGTTCGAAGCAGAAATCGCGCGGCGCTTCGGCGCGCACCTTGGCGCAATCCACGTGGCGGGCCCACGCTGGTCCTATCCGCTGCGCTTCCATCTCGCACGCGCTTTCGCGGGCCCGCGCTTTGCGCTGGTGGGCGATGCGGCCCACGGAATTCATCCGATCGCCGGCCAAGGCCTCAACCTCGGCTTCAAGGACGTGGCGGCGCTCGCCGAGGTGGTGCTCGACGCCGCGCGTCTTGGCCTCGATATGGGCGGCGCGGACGTGCTCGCGCGGTACGAGCGCTGGCGGCGGTTCGATTCATTTGCGCTTGCCGCAGCGACCGACGCGCTCAACCGTCTGTTTTCCAACGATCTCGCGCCGCTGCGTCTCGCGCGCGATCTGGGGCTCGGTGTCGTGGACCGGATCGGCCCGCTCAGGCGCTTCTTTATGCGGCATGCCGGCGGCGACGTCGGCCGGCTGCCACGCCTTCTGCGCGGCGAACCGGCCTAGCGCCCTTCGACAAACCCAGGGCGAGCAAAGAATCAAAGCCTCATGCTGAGCCTGTCGAAGCATGAGCCTGTCGAGAGATGAGCTAACGCAATTTGCCATCACCGCGGCGGGTGAGCGCGGCGGGAAGTTCGACATAGAATTCGCGCGCTTTCGCGAGGATAGCGGACTTGCGTGCCTCTTCGGCTTCCTCTCGGCTTGCAAAGGTTTCGCCCGCAAATAAAAAGCGTGTGACAGACGATCCCGTGCGTTCATCGGGCACGGCGATCTCTGTCACCGTGTCCACCTGCTCCTCGGCGAGCCGGAGCGTATGTTTGTAATGCGCGTTGCGGTCCTGCCGGTCGCGAATCTCCTCGAATTTGCGCCGGGCGTTGCGCGCATCGAAGCGGGCGAGTGCCGCGAGAACCGGCCTGCGGAACGCGTAGGCGATGATCGCCGCCAGGACTACGCCCGCCGTCATGAAGAGCTCATGCATGGCGTTACCTCACCGACGCTCCGTTGCGTTCGAGATAAATACGGCTCTGCATTTCAACGAGGCGCGAGGCGGTGCGGCGGAACGATTCGGGGTCGTCACCGCGATACAGCGTGGCGGGTGGCGTAGCGGCGGAGCAGACAAGTTTGACGTTCTCGTCATAGAGAGTATCGACGAGGAGCGTGAAACGCCGCGCCGCGTCGCGCCTGTGCGGCCCCATCTGCGGAATACAATCGATCATCAGCACATGATAGCGCCGCACGAGCGAAAGGTAATCGGCGGCCGCGAGAGGGCTCTCGCAAAGCGCATCGAAGGAGAAACGTGCTGCACCGTGGGCGGCGCGAGGAACCTGGATCGTGCGGCCCAGAACCTCGACAGTTTCGGGCTCACCCGCCGCGCCATCGGTAAGTTCCGACCAGATTCGATCGAGCTCCGCATCCGCTTTGGAGTCCAGAGGCGTGACGTAGAGATCGCGCCCCGCCATGCGCCCGAGCCGGTAGTCGCGCGCACCCTGTAGTTCGATGACCTCGAGCCGCTGTTCGATCACCGCGATGAACGGAATGAACAGCTGGCGGTTCAAGCCGCCCTCGTAGAGCCGCTGCGGCGGCGTGTTGGAGGTGACCACGATGGTCACGCCGCGCGTGAGGACCTGCTCGAACAACCGGCCAAGGATCATGGCGTCGGCCACATCGCGCACCTCGAATTCATCGAGACAGAGAAGCTTTGCCTGCGAAGCAATACCGCGCGCTATCGGCGGAATGGGATCGTCCCCCGCTTCGCGCACAAATTCGGGACGGCGTGTCCGCGCCCCATCTTCGAGGCCGCGCCACTCGTGAATGCGTGCGTGCGTTTCGACCATAAAGGCGTTGAAGTGCACCCGCCGCTTTGGCGCGATCTCCACGCGCTCGAAGAAGTGATCCATCAGCATTGTCTTACCGCGACCGACCGCGCCCCACAGATAGATGCCGCGCGGGGATGACTGTCGTCGGCCGAACAGACGCTGCAGATCGCCGAGCGGCTGCCGCAACGCAGCCGCAAGCGCGTCGAGTTTTTTCGCGGCTGCCTGCTGCGCCGCATCGAGAACAACCCTCGCGGACAAGCTCAGCGGATCTCCATCGCGGCAATGGCGTCGGTGCGCGCGATGGTTTCGCGTGCGATGTCGAAATGCAGCCGCTCGACCATGCGGCCGCCGAGCGCGATTGCACCCTTGCCGGCGTTTTCCGGCCGCGCGAATGCCTCGATCACCTTGCGCGCAGTTTCGACTTCCTGGGGTGACGGTGCGAAGATTTCGTTGCAGACGGCGATCTGCGAGGGGTGAATAAGTGTTTTGCCGTCAAAGCCGAAGGCGCGCCCTTCCGCGCAGGACCCGCGAAAGCCGTCGGCGTCGGCGATGTCGTTGAACACACCGTCTATGACAGCAAGCCCGTACGCGCGCGCGGCAGCGACGGAGAGCCCAAGCGCGGCTGCAAGATTGTTGCGGGGACGCGAGTGAACCCCGCGCAACTCCTTGATGAGATCGTTTGTCCCCATCACGAAACAGGCGAGGTTTCCGCCCGCGGCCGCAATCGCTCCGATGTCGAGAATGGCGCGCGGCGTTTCGATCATAGCCCAGAGCGCGACATCTGTGGCGGCGAGCGCGGCCTGCACCGGCCGGAGATCACTCGGGCTGGAGACTTTCGGTACAAGGATGGCGTCCGGTTTGGCGGCGATCGCCCGCCCGAGATCCGCTCCACCCCACCGAGTGCCAAGCGCATTGATCCGGATGACGACTTCGCGCTTGCCGAAGCCGCCCACCTCCATCGCCGCGCACACCTGCGCCCGTGCATCGTCCTTTGCTTCGGGCGCAACGGCGTCCTCGAGATCAAGGATCAGCGCATCGGCAGCGAGCGTGCGCGCCTTTTCGATCGCACGCGGGTTCGAGCCGGGCATGTACAGCACTGAGCGGCGCGGCCGGATGGCGAATGGCATGGAATGCCCGCGAAAATTTGCGGACCGACACCTAGCGCAGCTCGTGCGGTGCGCCAATCCCGGCCCTGACGGGAGGCTTGAGCTTCACTCGTGAACATCCTCTCGTTCCAGTCGGAACTGGTCCTTCGGCCATGTCGGCAACGGGTCGGCGCGATTTGCGTTGCAGGCCTGGGCGCTCCCGACCGTACTGCTCTCCAGCCAAGGACAGCTGGCGCGCTGAAGTTGAATCAGGCCGCTCTTTTCAGCAGGTGGCGGTTTATCAGGCACTCGGCGATCTGCACCGCGTTGAGCGCCGCGCCTTTCCGGAGATTGTCGGTCACCACCCACAGCGAGAGACCGTGCTCGACAGTAGGGTCCTTGCGGATGCGGGAGACGTAGGTCGCGTCCTCACCCGCCGCTTCGACAGGCGTGACGTAGCCGCCGTCCTCGTGCTTGTCGACGACGAGCACGCCCGGAGCTTCGCGCAGGATCGCGCGAGCGCGCTGGGCGGTCATCGGCTTCTCGAATTCGATGGTCGCGGCGGCGGAGTGCCCAATGAACACCGGCACGCGCACGCAGGTTGCTGTGAGCTGGATATCGGGATCGAGAATCTTTTGCGTCTCGACCATCATCTTCCACTCCTCTTTGGAATACCCGGAATCGAGGAACGAGTCGATGTGCGGAATCAAATTAAAGGCGATCTGCTTGGTGAACTTCTCGCTTTCGATCGGATCGGCGACAAATACGGCGCGGGTCTGTCGAAACAGTTCGTCCATCGCCTCCTTGCCGGCGCCGGAAACCGACTGATAGGTGGCAACCACGACGCGCCTGATTGTCGCTTCGTCGTGAAGCGGCTTCAGCGCCACGACAAGCCCGATCGTCGAGCAGTTGGGATTGGCAATGATGCCTTTCGGGATGCCGTCCTCGAGCGCTTGCGCATTCACTTCCGGCACGATCAGCGGCACGCTGCGATCCATACGCCAGCACGACGAGTTGTCGATCACCAGCGCGCCGGCCGCCGCGATCTTCGGTGCCCATTCCTTCGAAACGGCAGAGCCCGCCGACATCAACGCGATATCGGTGGCGGCGAAATCGAAATAGTCGAGCGCCTTGACCTTCAGCGTGTCGTTCCCGAAAGAGACTTCCGTCCCGATGGAGCGCGTCGAAGCGAGCGCCACCACTTCACTTGCCGGGAACGCGCGCTCGGCGAGTATGCCCAGCATTTCACGGCCGACATTGCCGGTCGCGCCCACAACGGCGACTTTGATTGACATTGCTGTTCCAATCTTTGTGAACACGAACCGCGGCATTGCCCGGGTACGCGGGCGTGCATCTAGCGCAAGCCGGCGCGGCTGTGAAGCGGCGGATTATTTGCCGGTCGGCCAGACGAACATCAGCTTGGCCGAATGCGACTTGTTTTCCTGTTCCTTCCAGGCGCTGCTGCCCAGCTGGTCCTGGGCCTCGAACGCGGAGAGACCGCCGAGCGGATTGTCGTCCTGCCCGAGTTCGGGGTGCAAAGGACCCATCGAAAGATCAAGCGGGGCACCTTGCCGTGACCAGTCCTGTGCACGGCTGGCGGCAGGTGCTGCAACGGCCTCAGTGCTCGCTTCGGACGATGGATGAAAAAGGTGAAAAAGATGCAGGTGCGCGAGATCGAGCAGTACACGACCGGATGGAATGTGGCCCTGCGGAACAGGCGGTTTTGGAATCGTAGCCGGACGCCCCGCTGCCGCCGTCGCGGCGAAGAGAAAAACCATCAGAACCGCATTGAAGCGCACCATGGCACTGTTCCGGCCTGCCAAATGAGCGCGTTCCGCTCCCGCTCTGCCGCTCTCAGGCACTGTTCCGGCCTTAACGTTACGGTCTTTTCAGATGATCGTCCAGCGGCATTCAACGGCCCCAGCCGACTGTGCTGAAACCCGGTAAACGTAAGGTTGCATCCGACAAGGAGCCCGGGGTCAAGGTGGCCTGGGACGCCTCAGACGTCGGTTCTCACATCCCAGAGCTCCGGGTAAAAGCGCAGATCCAGGGCTTTCCGCAGGTATGAAACTCCCGAGGTTCCACCGGTTCCAGGCTTCCCCCCGATGATCCTTTCGACCGTCTTCATGTGGCTGAAGCGCCAGAGGTGAAAGCGGTATTCGACGTCCACCAGTTTTTCTGCGAGTTCGTACAGATCCCAATGCTCGTCCACGCGGCGATAAACCTGACGCCACGCATCGGTAACGCGGGCGTCCGGAACATACGGTTGCGAAAAGTCGCGTGCGAGCTTGTCTTCCGGAATGGGCAGCCCCCGGCGCGCAAGAAGCGCCAGCGATTCGTCATAGATGCTGGGCTCGCGCAAGGCGACCTCGACTTGCGCGGCAATTTCGGAATGGGACTCGAACACCCGTGCTGCCTGCGGGTTCTTGTTGCCCAGCCGGAATTCCAGCATGCGATACTGAAAGGATTGAAACCCGGACGATTTCCCGAGCGCCGCGCGAAAACTCGAATAGTCCGCCGGCGTCATGGTCGAAAGTATTTCCCACGACTGAATGAGATTTGCCTGAACGCGCGCCACCCTGGCCATCATCTTGAAAGCCGGTCCAAGTTCGCCGGAGCGTATCTGCCGGATGGCACCCGCAATCTCGTGCAGGCAGAGCTTGATCCAAAGTTCCGAAGTCTGGTGGATGACGACGAAAAGCATTTCATCGTGCTCGGATGTGAGCGGTCGCTGGCAGCCGAGGAGTTCGGAAAGTTTCAGATAATCCCCGTAAGACATGGTTTCGCGGAAATCCCAGTGAACGGGCTCTCCGGAAAAGTCGACATTGGGCGTGGAAGAATTCGTTTGCATTTGTTTGTCCGATCGCGGAGATAGAATCTTAAGCGTGTCGCCGCGCGGGAATCGCATCCCGCGCCGGAGAATGCTAGTCTCCCCAGGTAAACCCGACAATTGGTGGCGTGGCATGGGATGGAAGGTGGCGACGGGAGTGGCTTGCGCTGCGGCGCTGATGGCGGCCACGGGAGCAACGGGAGCGCCGCGTTGCGCGCGTCCTGACGAGGTGACGGCGATCCAGGCCGCGATGATCCAGCAGGAACTCATGGTGGCCGCGCTCACCTGCAACGAGGTGGCGCATTTCAACGAATTCCAGACGAGCTTCGGGCCCGAGTTACGGGAATCTGATGCGCGGCTCGCCCGCATGTTCCGGCGCCTTTACGGCGCAAGGCATGGCGAGGCGGAATATCATGCCTTCAAGACGCGGCTTGCGAACCATTCCTCGATGCGCAGCATTCGCGACAACGCCAACTACTGCCGTGATGCCGGTCTGGTGTTCGGTACGGCACTGACATCGGCCAAGCCCACGCTGCGTGAGTTTGTTTCCGGTGTCCAGGTGGTCGAAACAAGTCCGGTCAATTCCTGCGAGATGCGGGTGCGCGTCGGGCTTGCGGGCGCCAGTGCGGCTCCCGACATCGTGCCGCGGCCCAATCCGGACAGACTGGCCAGCGCCGGCGCACGGTAGCGGTTCCAGCTTTCAGGCGCGGTCGTCACGGAAACGTGGCGGCCGCGTTTTTTATTGCTCACCTGCGCTTGCGCAGGTTTGACGCTATCCGTGCCCCCCCTCCCCCACGATCGAATTCAACGCTCCTGCACCAAGCCCTTTCGATGGAGCGCGCCCGCAATGCCCTCGCCCCTTGAAGGTGAGTGGGGGCGAAAACGGCCATCCGAGCCGCTCAACGGCGGGATCGGATCAAAAAAAGAGCGGGCTCTTGCGAGCCCGCCCTGTTCGAAGTCGGTGATGTCAGATCGTCAGCCGCCGCCACCGAGGTCGATGACTGCCCGGCGATTCTGCGGCTCGCGAACTCCCGGACCCGTCGGAACGAGCGGGTCATGGAAGCTCTTGCCTTCGATCGAGATCTGCGATCCGTCCATGCCTTCACGTACCATCTCATCCTTGACTGACGTGGCACGACGCACCGAGAGCGCCTGATTATAGCTGTCGGAGCCCACCGTGTCGGTATGACCGGTTACCAGGACGCGCACGAAGCCGTTCGCTTTCGCAACCTTCACAGCTTCCTGGACGACCGCCTGCGCTTCCGCCGTCAGGTTCGACTTGTTGAAGTCGAAGAAGACGATGAATGTCTTGGTCGGCGGTGGGGGAGGCGGCGCCGGTGGAGGCGGCGGTGGGGGCGGCGGTGGAGGCGGTGGAGGCGGTGGAGGCGGAGCGGCCCACAGATAGTATCGGATACCGAACATCCACGCCTGCTCGTTCAGATCGCGCACCTGTTCGCCGAGATGGGTCGCGCCCGGCGCAAGGCTCACGTCGGATACATAAAAGCGGTTGACCGAAAGCGAGCGGTAGCGCCAGTCGAGCGTCAGGTCGATGTTGTCGGTCAGCGAATAACCAAAGCCTGCGAAGGCCTGCCACATGAAGCCCTGATTGACGCCCGAAGCGAGGTGACCGCCGCCCGTGAGCGGAATGTTGATCGCGCCGTCGCCAATGCCAATGCCCCCGCCGAGAGAGAAGTCCCAACGGTCGGTGATGGGAAGATCGTAGGCGGCATTGTAAAGAACCGAAATGATTTCCGCGCTGCCGCCCGTCGTAGGTCCGGTGGTCTTCACGTCGTGGTTGGACCAGCCGATTTCCGTTTCCATGCGAATTCGATCCGGAAAACGGAATCCAACGGCGCCCGAGACCAGCGCCGATCCGTCGGTGCCGATTTTGTCGAGCTTGGTCCCGTTGGCATTGAGCAGTGGACTTTGCGGAACCTCAAGCTGTCCCATGTGGTCCCAGCCGGCGCCGATATCGATATACCACCCCTGAGCGTCGCTCGCCGCTGCAGGACCGACCAGGGCGACAAGGGCTACTCCCGCCAAGGCCAACATTCGAGCTTTCATCGTAAACCCCCGTGTGAACCACCGACGGGCAGGCGAACCCCACCGACGCGTCAGGGATGTCGAAGACACTTTGGAGAATGGCTACCAGCAATGGTCAGCGCCGCCAACTGCATACGCCCGCGCGTTCAGGAATTCCCGGCTGCCTGTGGCGGTCCTGCAACATTCGTTAACTGCCCGGATAGGGTTGCCGCGCTCGACAAAAAGGCATAGCGACCGGGCGCTATCCACAATGTATCGCCCGCGTTCCGGGGACTGCTCTCCAGAGCGCGCAGGATTTCGCCACGCGGCTGTACGTGAAATTGCCGGAGCCATAGCCGAAGCGCTGACCCGAGGACGCGCGGGAATCCCGAAAAATCCCCGAAATCCACGATGTGGAGCTGCCCGGCGGGAGCGAGCGCGTGTTCTGCCGCGGCAAGCGCGCGCCGCCAGTCGGGAATCATCGACAGGCTATAGGAAAAAATCACGCGATCGAATTTGCGGGCTCCCCGGAAGGTTTCCGGCGACAACAATTCCGCGTAGCTCTGCGCGAGCTCGACGCGTTCCGAAAACCTCGCGCAAACCACGGCGTTCGCCGCCGTCTCAAGCATGAGTGCGGAGGCGTCAAGGCCAAACAGACGCACGCCAGGATACCGCGTCGCGATGGCGATCAGATTCCGCGCGGTACCGCAGCCCACTTCGATCGCGGTCTCTCCCGGTTTGAGTGCGAGCCCGCGGATGAGCCGGTCGCGCCCCACGAGATAGTAACGCCGGGTGAGATCGTAGAAATGACGCTGACGGCGATACACTTGGTCCATCAGGGCCATGTGAGCGTGTGGATCGCCGGCCATTTGGACCGGTTCAGGCCGTCTCTTTGCGGCAATAGACGTGAAAACCGCCGTAAATCGAGGAGCGGTCGCGGGCGTGAAACGCCCGGCTCGCACTCTCCAGATAATGCCAGGATTCGAGTAGCTCTGAGGGCAGCTTTCGCGGCAGAGGCGAGTCTTCTCCCGCGGTGCGGAAGATCACGCGCGCATCATGGGGATGGGCCGTGCGTCCGATTTCGCCCCACAGCGCCGCCAACACGTCGGGCGTCATCCAGTCCTGCGCGTCGAGAAGCACGTAGCGGTGCAGCGTTCCCGCCGCTTGCGTCTTCAGGAAGTCGATCAGCGAGGCATGATGCACCTCAACCCGATCGGTGCGCATGCGGATCGCATCATAGACGTCCTCGCGCAGATAGGCCGGCACGGCTTCGCGGTTTTCCACATCGTAGCTGCGTGCAAACGCCTGCCAGGCGAAATAATTCCGCGAGATCGGAAAATCGCAGGCCAGCTTTTCAACGCGGCGGCGCAGCACGGCAGCCGGATTTCCGTTGGACGCGGCAACAAGCTCATCGTACTGCGCGGGCGGAATGCCGAGCGCATAAAGAGATATGGGCGTGCGAGAGAGAAAGCGGATGGATTTGTAATCGAACAGGGGGGCGATGGTACGTTCGAACTGGGCCCGCTGCTCGTCCGGCGTGCGCGCCTTTACGATGCTTTCGAGCCGCTTCCCGTGCAGGCGCGCCACCGCGTGCAGGACACCGATGAAGCGTCCCAGCAATCCGTAGCGATAGAGGTTGCGCGCGAACATGTTGATCCGTCGACCGCGAAGCGGAATGTGCTTTTCCCAGTAGCGGCGGGTTTCGGGATCGAGGCGGTGACTGAGAAACGTGTCGAAGGCGCCGCGGTTGGACTTATCGTTCGCCTGGCCGAAAAACCGGAAGAATTCTTCGTAACCCGGCAGGTTGGCCAGCGCCGCGAGCTTGAGACGGGTCAGGGCGACATGGTTCGGGTTGAGATCGACCGCGATGATGCGTTCCGGATCGGCGGCCAGATAATTGAGGATGTTGCAGCCACCCGACGCGATCGTCAGCACCCGGTGATGGGGGCCGAGCTCGAGCGCTTCAAGATCGACTTCCGGATCCTCCCAGATCTGGTTGTACACAAAGCCCTTGAACATCAAGGTAAAGAGGCGCTCGAGCGCACCACGTCTGCTGGTAGCGGGCCGCGTGTGCGCGGCGCGTTCGAGGAGCGTGTTGGCCATGAATCCGAAGGACGGCAATCCGGGGCTCGGTTACGGACGTATCTAGGCAGGAAGCCGTAGCAATTCAAAGCCCTCGCGGATTCGCGGTGCACTGTTTCCCTGCCGCGCGGGAGCAGCTATGGAGGTCCGCCCATGCCGGATTTCCCCGAAAATCGTTCGCCTGTCGAACAACTGGTCGCCCTGCTCAACCTCGAACGTATCGAGGTCAATATTTTCCGGGGCATGAGTCCCGAGGGCCGATCGCAACGGGTGTTCGGAGGCCAGGTTCTGGGCCAAGCACTGGTTGCCGCCTCACGCACGGTGCAGGCACGGATCTGCCACTCCCTTCACGCCTATTTCCTCGTTCCTGGCGATCCCAAAATCCCCATTCTCTACGAGGTGGACCGCAGCCGTGACGGCACCAGCTTCAGTTCACGACGGGTCGTGGCGATCCAGCACGGACGGCAGATATTCCACATGGCGGCGGCGTTCCAGGTGTTTGAGCCGGGGCTCGAGCACCAGATCGACCCGCCGGTCGTGCCGGGACCCGAATCCCTGCCCGACGAGGACGACTTCCGGCGCCGCTTCGCGGACCGGATACCTGCGAAGCTGCGCGAGCACTTCCTGCGCCAGCGGCCGATCGAAATCCGGCCCGTGGACCCCGACGACATCATCCGGCCGGGCAAGCGACCGCCGCACCAGGCGGTTTGGGTGCGGGCGACCGGCCGGCTCCCCGATAGCGAATCGCTGCACCAGTGCGTGCTCGCCTATGCCTCCGACCTGACCCTCCTCGAAACCGCCCTCCTCCCCCATGGCATTGGCTGGTTCGAAGACCGTCTTCAAATCGCGAGCCTCGATCATGCCATGTGGTTCCACCATCCGTTCCGGGCCGACGAATGGCTCCTCTATGTGCAGGACAGCCCCAGCGCGTCCGGGGCCCGGGGCTTCAACCGCGGGCTCATCTATTCGGCCGAGGGCCGGCTCGTCGCCTCGGTAGTGCAGGAAGGTCTGATCCGAATGCGTGAAGAAAGGCGTTGAGGCACAGGCTACGGCATTCGGTGGAGTGCCAGCACTAAGATTTCCCTTAAGCTTGCCTACAATTGCGCCCATCTCTGCAACGGGCCGTTAGAGGCCGGTCCCTCATAACGCTGCATCGACAACTGGGGTTGGTGCAGCCATGCTCATCAGATTCATCCGCGACCGTCGCGGCAATTTCTCGATCCTCTCTGCGGTCATGCTCACCTCGCTGGTTGGCGTAGGCGGTCTTGCCGTCGATTACGGCAACGGACTGTACAACCGCCTGAAGGACCAGCGTGTGGCCGATATCGCGGCCGCCGCAGGCGCGCGCGTCTACGATGAGACCGAATCCAATTCGGCGGTGGCCACGGCAGTGACGAACGTCGGCGCGCTAAACGGCGTATCGGGCACCGCCATCTCCGACACCATTGTCAATTCGCCCACAGGCGACGGCAACAGGGCGGTGAAAGTTACTGTGACTTCGCAGGCGCCGCTCACCTTCGCACGCCTTCTGCAACCGGGCAAAACGTCGATCGCGGTCCAGGCGGTGTCGTTGGCGGAAATGAAGCCGGGCGGATCGGGTTGCGTGATTGCACTCAGCAGCAGCGGAACCGGTGTCACTGCTACCGGCGGCACGCGACTGACCGCCACGAGCTGCGCGGTTGCCTCGAACCAGACGATCACCTGCACCGGCGGAGGGTCGATCACAACCAATACCATCTACTACTACACGGCTGCACCGAGCTGCAGCAACCTGCAGAACGCCAACGGCCAGACGCCGGCGGAATTGCAGGCCTACACCGCCGATCCACTGGCGGGCTCGCCGGAGGTTCTCGCCCAGACCGGGCGCCTGTCCGCGGTGGAATCGCTTAGCTCGCCGTCAAATCCTTCAAATTTCAGCGGGACCTCGCTTGCGTTTGCGAAAAGTGGGAGCGGAGCGATCACCAACGCGCTTTCGGCGCAAGGCTGCTCGGGCAGTTATAGTGCTTCCGTCTGGACGGTGACATGCCCGGCAGGCGCGAACGTCACTTTCGGGACGATCTCAGCCTCGGGCACGGTCACCGTCAATTTCAACGTCAGCGGCTCTTCCAGCAACACCTACAATTTCACCCAGGTGGCGACGGATGCAGGCACCCTCAATTTCGGGCCGGGCACCTACAATGTTTCGCAGGGAATTCTGACCACCAATGGCAGCGCCGTGACGACCTTCGGCGCGGGGAACTTCAATATTGGAGCGCCACCCAGTTCGACGGCCTGCAACGGTTCCTATTCTTACAGCATCTGCAACAGCGGCCCCACGATGACCTTCGCCGGTCCGAGCAAATTTGTTCTGACCGGTGGCGTCTACGCCCACGGCAACTCGACCGTGACGCTCGGCAGCAGCGGCTCCAGCAACAGCTTCGATATCGGAAAGGCGCATGACGGCAACAGCGTCTACATGGGCGGCAGCTCGATCGTGTGGTTCGGCGACGCGACCGGCAGCGGCGATCTTTTCGAGATGGCGGGAAGCTTCAACGTTCCCCAAGGCGGGACCTGTATAAGAATCGGTGCAGCCACCTACCACGACATCAACGGCTTCTTTCTCACAGCGGGCGGCAGCATTCTCGGCGCAGGCACCTACACCGTCGCAAATTATGTGTCGCTCGGCGGCAGCAACGGCGGCAATGTGACCTGCTGGGGCACCTCGACCGGCATGAACGCCCCCGACACGACGTTCGTCATCGGCGGTAACTCTCTCGATTCGTCAGGCCACGCCTTCTACATCGGCGCGGGCTACAGCTCCGTCAACATCACCGCGCCGATTTCCGGGAACACACAGGGCCTCGCGGTCATCGGTCCCACTTCGTCCACCAATGTCGGCACCGCCGTACTGACGGAAGGCGCATCCAATACCATCGTTTCCGGCGCGTTCTACTTTCCCTATGGCGCGGTCTCGCTCAGCGGTTCGGCGGCCCTGGGCGACTCCTCCGGACAATGCCTCGAGGTGATCGGCAAACAGGTCACGCTCTCCGGCGGTTCGGCGCTCGCGTCGAGCTGCAATATCCCGGGCGTGGGCACGACAGGCACATCCGGACTGGTCTCGCTCGTGCAGTAGGCGAATTCGGAATGGTCTCGCCGAAGAAACGTTGCCGACTCTCCGGGCGCCGACTTGCACGCGCCGAATCCGGAATAGCGGCTGTCGAATTCGCCCTCCTCGTGCCGATGTTCCTGATCATGATGATGGGCATCATCGATGTCGGCCAGATGCTTTTCGCGTACTACGAGCTCGATCAGGCAGTCGCGGCAGGAGCGGAATATGCCGCTCTCAATGCCGCCAACGTCACCTCGACCAGCGGCCCCGCGCTCGCCACCTCCATCGCCACCGCGGTTTCCAACGCGAACGGCACGAACTGGTCGAACAACACCGTCGTCGTGAACAACGGACCGACTGTGACAGTGACGGATGGTGCGGCAACCTCTAGCGGCACTGCCACCAATGCGGACGAGTATTATTGCCTCACGGGCTCCTCGCCGAACTGGAGCTGGGGTACCGGCTATGCGAACCAATTGTCCGAAGCCTGCGGAACGCCGGGCAAATATGTTACCATCACCGCAACCTATGCCTATGTGCCGCTGCTGCAGATCTACAATTTCATTCAGAGTGGAACGCTGACCCAATCCGCCGCGGTTCAGACGCAATGAGGGCCACCTCGCTTTCCCGGTTCTGGCGCGCCGCCGCAGGCACGGCTGCCATCGAATTTGCCATTCTCGCGCCGCCTTTTCTGTGTCTCGCTTTTGGTGTGTATGAGTTCGGCCGCGCGCTATGGACAATGGAAGCGCTCCAGGAAAGCGTCACGCAGGGCGCGCGCTGCATCGGCGTGCAGTCGACTTCGTGCTATGCGAGCGGCATCTACAGCGATGCCAATACGATCAGCTATGTCCAGAATGTTGCCCAAGGCTGGGGCATTTCGGTGCCGACCGCCGATATCGTGCCGACGCAAAGTACCACATGCGGAACGGTCGCCGGATTCGCACAGGTGCAGATCACCTATCAGTTCTCGACTGTGGTCGGCAGCCTCATACCTGCTCTCGCCAATGAGACCTTGACGGCCACCTCCTGCTTTCCGGACAATCCCTGAGACAGATCACGCCGTCAGGTCACTGCGGCGCGCAGGTGGAAGCGCGGCATTCGCCACGTCTCTTGGCGCATGACTGAGACAAGCCGCTCGACCGCATCCCAGACATCCACATAACGCGTATAGAGCGGAGCAAAGCCGAACCGCAGGATATCGGGGGCGCGGAAGTCGCCGATCACACTTTCGGAAATGAGCGCCTGAATAATCGCGTAGCCCTCTGGATGACGCAGCGAGATCTGGCTTCCGCAGGCAGCGCTTTCGCGGGGACAGGCAATCCCGATTCCATATTCCGTGCAATTTTCATCCACGAGCGCGAGAAAGAGATCGCCGAGCCCTCTCGATTTCGTGCAGACGTCGGACATGGCCACGCCGCCGAAAGTGGCGATGCCTTCTTCGAGTGCCGCCATCGCGAGGATCGCGGGCGTCCCGCACAGGGCCCGTGCCATGCCATCGGCCGGCCGCCATGCGTCGGTAAAATCGAACGGCGCCGCATGTCCCATCCAGCCGCAGAGCGGCTGGATCAAGGCGTTCTAGTGCTTTCGCGCGACATACAGAAAAGCAGGCGCGCCGGGACCGCCGTTTAAATACTTGTAGCCGCAGCCAACCCCGAAATCGATGCTGTCGCGCGAGAGAAAGAGTTCGACCGCGCCCGCGCTGTGGCTGAGATCCCAGAGCGTGAGCGCACCAACGGCGTGGGCGCGAGCGGTGAGTGCCGCCATATCGTGGAGCGCACCCGTCTTGTAATGGATATGGGTGAGCGCAAGCAGCGCGACATCGCCGTCCAGAGCAGACGAAAGCTCTTCGCGGTCCACAAAACGCAATTCGATGGCGCCCCCGAGCAAATCCCGCAGACCTTGCATCACGTATAGATCGGTAGGGAAATTCCCGCGCTCCGACACGATGACACGGCGCGGAGCGTTGAGCCGCAGCGCCGCAGCGGTAAGCTTGAAGAGATTGACCGAGGTGGAATCCGCGACCGTCACTTCGTCGCTGTGGGCGCCGATCAATGGTGCGATCCGGGCGCCGAGGCGCGCCGGCAGCCCGATCCAGTCATGCACGTTCCAACTGCGGATAAGATCCTCGCCCCACTCCTGCTCGACCACCCCGGCAAGACGCGCTGGCGTGCGCGCGGGCAACGCTCCAAGCGAATTGCCGTCGAGATAAATGATGGATGGGGGCAACCGGAATCGCGCACGCACGGGAGCCAGCGGATCCGCTGCGTCCATCCGCCCGCAATCGCCGCGCGTCAGCGCCATACCGCCTCAATCGTTGTCGCCGTTTTCTCTACTTCCGCCCTTGTGCCCGCGCGGCTGTGCGAGCGCCGCCTTGCAGGCATCGCTCAACTTGTCGACGTTGTCGCGCAGGCAGCGGCGCTTGCGCGGTTCGTCCGCGCAATATTTCTGGATATCGGCGGCACAGGCCATGCGCAGCCCATGATGTCCTCCGCGCCCGAGTTTCTCATTTCTGTTTTTCTGCTGATTGCAGCCGGCGGCGAATGCCAAGGCCAGAACAATCGCTGCGGTATTGCGCAGCACCTTCGCTGTCGTGAAATTCATTCCCCACCTCCATCGCTCGCGCGAAGGTGTAGCAGAGCGGGCGCCAGCGACCAAGCGCGGCACAGCCGTCGGGACTATTCCCAGTGCTCGACCAGATAGGGATTGGCGCTGTCGCCCGTCATCAGGACAACCGTGCGCCGGACCGTGTGCCGCCCTTTGTAATCGGCCGCGACGTCGATCTCGAAGGCGCGCCCGGAAAGATCGGCGTCCCCCGAGACATAAGCGCCGCTTGAATCCGAATCATCGTCGTCGTCGGTCTTTAGGCTCGATTGTGACAGCGGCACCGCATGGGCCGAGAATATTTTCTCCACCTGTCCCGGATTGCCGGGATAGAGCGCGTTGAGCACGAGGCGCGGTGCGAGGTCTTCGTCCGGGCTGTCGTCGCGCGAATAGACGGTCAGCGCCGGTCGGACCTTCTCGTAAAGCGCCGGCGTCATGCCGAGCACGAGCTGCAGTTCGGATACGCTCTGGAAATCGTTGTGACGGGGCCGCCATGGCAATCCCGCGGCGGCATAGTCCGCATCCGTGCCGCCGTGCAGCGTATGGGCATCGTCGCTTGTCTTCTCCGTTCTCCACTCCACGATGCGGTCGGCGAGTATCGTGGCCGTTCTCGAATCGACACCCACCGATTCGAAGAGCGGCGACAGGGTATCGTCGTCGGCGTTGTTGAGGTCGAACTTGCCGTCCTCGTCCTGGACGGAGACGATCATGTTGATGCCGTCGAAGGAGAAGGGATAGGGGACACTGTCGATCCGCCAGCGGCTCCCGGCCCGTGCGTCGTCGAGCGCAAGGATCGCGCGTACCGTCGCGGCGTCCAGATCGTCATCGAGGTGGGCGCGGGTGAGCGCGCGCCGTTCCGCACGCACGGAGGTCACCGTGAGGTCCTGCGTGGCGGCGGCCATCATGCCGAGCATGGCGGTCGTCCACAGCACGGATATCAGCGCCCAGCCGCGCTCGCGCCTGGGCGCCTCCGTCTGCCGGCCGGTATCAGCCTTTCTGCAAAAAGAGCGGCTGAACTTCCGGAAGCTTTTCGCGAAGTTCATCGGTAACCGCACGCGCCTTTCCAACGCTGTCCACCACATGGGGCGTGATCAATACCATAAGTTCGTCGCGATTGACCGAATCGCCGGTGTTGGTGAAGAGATGGCCGAGATAGGGAATGTCCTGGAGCCATGGGATTCCGTTTTTGGTCTCGCCGACCTGATTGCTGAACAGGCCACCCAGCGCAATGGTTTCGCCGTCGGCAACCGAGACCGAGCTCGTGATCTCGCGCTGCTGGATGGTCGGGGAATTGATGGACGAACTCGTCGTGGTGGTGGGCTGGGCAACCTCCTGGTCGATATCCATCATGACCTGCCCGCCCTTGTTCACGCGCGGCGTGACCTGGAGAATGACGCCGGTGGAGAGATACTGGACGCTGTTCACCTCCGGGGCGTTGGTGTCGATAGTGCTGACCGCGGTAGCCGTCACGATCGGAACCTGATCGCCCACCTGGAGCTTGGCGGTCTGGTTGTTCAGAACGAGTACTTCCGGCGCCGACAGCACATTGACCTTGGTCTCGGTGGCGAGCGCACTCAGCACGGCGTTCAAGCTGTTGCCGTTGGTGAACAGATAGGAGAATCCCGGCAGGGCCGCGAGGAGCGGCGAAGCGGGAGGCGCGGCGAGCGTCGCTGCATCCGTCAAGGTCATGATGCTCGTGCTGTTGGGAGTGCTGTTCGGCTTGTAAAAGTACTGGAATCCGAACTGCGTGTTCTTGGTGAGCGTGACTTCCGCAATGGCCGCTTCGAGCAGCACCTGCAGCGGCGCCACGTCAAGTTCGTGCAGTGCATCCTTGATCACCTTATATTCGCGCGGCGTGGCCAGGATGACGAGCGCGTTATTGGTCTCGTCGGCCGTGATATTGACCGAGCTGATCCCCTGGCGCGAAACGCCGCCGACGGTTTCGTATTTGCCAATTGCAGCTCCTCCGGGCTGGGTGATCGGCGTCGTGACCGGTTGGAAAGGAACGGACGGATTGTTCGTGCGATTGACGAGGCCGCTGGGGCCGGTTCCTCCCGTCGTAGAGTTCTGGGTCCCATTCGTGTTGTTGCCGAAGCTGTTGTTACTGCCGATGCCGTTCTGGGTCGTGCCGCCGGTCGTCGAGGCTCCGAACATCGAATTGCCGGTCGTACCCGTATTTCCGAATGAGGACAGGGAGCTCTGGGTCTGCTGCCCACCTCCACCCTGGCTTTGCTGGGTCGTCTGTTCCGTCGAGCTCGAGCCGAAGAGAGTTTTGATAAGTGTGGCGGCAATATCGCTCGCACGGCCGTTCTGCACACGATACACGTAGATCTTCTTGTCGTTGCCTTCCCCCGGCCTGTCGAGGCGCGCCACCCACAGCCGCAGCTGATCGATGTACTTCTCCTGAGGGGAAATGGCGAGCACCGCGTTCAGGCGTTCGATCGGAACAAAGCGCACAACGCCCGCCACGGGGCTCTCCGCACCGCCGACAAGGTCGCCGAGTTCTTTGGCCAACTCGTCCGCTTCCATGTATTTCGGTTCGAAGAGCGCGAAGTGCATGTCGGCGAGCCAGTCGGTATCGAACAGCGCGATATCGTCGAGCAGCGTCTGGCGCTGTTGCGCGGTACCTTCAATGATGAGGTCGTTACGGGTGGGATCCACCCGGATCGCTCCCTCGTTGGTGGAGATCGGCTCGAGCAATTTCGCGAGCGCCGCCGCGCCGACATATTTGACGTGGACCACCTCCATTCCGTAGCCGAGCGTATTGACCACCCGGGCAGGCGCGTTCGTGGCCGCCTGCCTGTGCGCTTCTATGATCGGCATGATCTCGTAGATGCCATTCGAGTGCACGAGTGCCAGGCCTGCGAGCCCCAGCGCCTGCTCGAGTGCGGGCAGCACCTGTGCCTTTTTCAGGGGCTCGCTGGTCTGAATCGTGACCACGCCATTGGTGTTCGCCGAGATCTCGTAATTCAGGTGGAGATAGTCGCCCAGCACCGCCTTGGCGACGTCGCGCACATCCGCGTTCACGAAGTTCAGCACGATGCCGCCGGTCGGCGCGACTTCCATGCCGGCGCTCTGATTCTGTTCGGATGGCGGAGCACCCGGACCGCCCGGACCCGGAAACCGCCGGCCCGGTTCCTGCTGCCCCGGAGGGATGCCGGCACCGCCCCCTGGGTAGCCCCGCGGAATTCCTTGACCCGGCGGGAGGCCGTTGGGAGGCGGATTCTCCGGCTGGGCGCCCAGTGGCGTCGCGCATACGAGGACGGCGAAAGCCGCCCAGATCCAAGCCCGTGGGCCGTAGGATTTTTCACGATCCGTTAATATCGCCATCACAATGCCCCAGCAGTCGGCCCCTTATAAGCGGATCGTCGCAGCCGCGTCTCCTAACTTTTTTGGTAGATAAAGGGGCGGATCGGTTTGAGGCAGAGGGGCAGATCAGCCGTCTGGGCTCCCCCAGGATCAACGAAGGTGCTTTCGCACGACGAACTTCAGCCCCGACCAGATATCAGTAACGACACAGACCTTACATCGACAAGATCGGTCCGAAGAGCCCGAGCACGAACGGCGTCCTCCGTGACATCGGTCGGAATTTTCGACGATCTTTTGTGCCACGAAACCCAAATTGCGCCATTGGGAAGAATCGTTTCTCGCGCCAGCGGCAGTTTGCGATCGAGTGCCGACAAAGAGCCGACAAACAAATGCACGAGGTGGCAATCGGCTCTGCCGGTTCGAGCTTGAAATGAGGCATTTTCCGGCAACGGTCCCAACCACGACCGGTATTCCGGCGGAGCGCCATGAGGCAGATACGCGCATCCGGCCGGATGCCAAGCTTTTTTCCAAGTGGGGTCGGCGAATACCCAGCCACGACTCAACCCGCTTTTGCCTCAGCGTAGCATTTCGATGACGGGTAGCGACTACTGCACCGGAGGGACACTTCGACTCGGGCCAAACGGGAACCTGCCGCCGCCAAGCAGTTCCTACGCTTCCACCCTGACATCGATCTTTCTTCCCTCCGATTCTTCGCTTTCGTTATCGGCGCCCGGCGCGATCCAGCCGCGCAGATCCGCGCTGGGCGGCATGCCGATAATGTTGTAGCCGGCATCAACGAAATGGATTTCCCCCGTCACGCCCGCGGAGAGGTCGCTCAGGAGATAGAGCGCCGCGTTACCCACATGTTCGAGCTCGACATTCTTCTTGAGCGGACTGTGCGCCTTGTTCCAGCGGAAGACGACACGCGCCTCGCCGATCACGGAGCCGGCGAGCGTCCGCATGGGTCCGGCCGAAATCGCGTTGACGCGGATGCCGTCGCGGCCGAGATCGGCGGCGAGATAGCGCACGCTCGCTTCGAGCGCCGCCTTGGCGACCCCCATGACGTTGTAGTTGGGCGTGACGCGGCTCGCGCCGAGATAAGTGAGCGTCAAGAGAGAGCCGCCTGGCCCGCCGAGGCTCACCGGCGCCATCATGCGCGCCGCCCGCTGCGCCACCGCGGTAAACGAGTAGCAGGAGATGCTCAGGCTGCGGACGAAATTGGCCCGACTGGTATCGACATAGCGGCCTTTCAGCTCGTTCTTGTCGGAATGCGCAATTGCATGAACTAGAAAATCGAGCGTGCCCCATTCGGCCCGCAGGACGCCAAAGACGTTGTCGAGCTGCTCGTCATCCTCGACGTCGCCGGGCAGTATAATGCGCGAGCCAATGGATTCGGCCAGCGGTTTCAGACGGCGCGCCTGTGCTTCGCCCTGATACGTGAACGCCACTTCCGCGCCCTGGGCCGCCAGCGTGCGCGCGATTCCCCAAGCGATGGAATGGTCGTTGGCAACGCCCATTACAAGGCCGCGCCGGCCGCTCAACAATCCTTTCATCGTGCCCTTTCCGCCCGACGGTCAGCCGTCGTAGCGCTGGAAAACCAGTGTCGCGTTGGTGCCGCCGAAACCGAAGCTGTTGGACAGTACGCGCTCGAGCTTCGCGCCGTCGATGCGCGAGCGCACCACCGGCGCGTCCGCGATTTCGGCATCCAGTTCGTCAATATTGGCGCTTTCGGCAATGAACCCGCCCTGCATTTGCAGGAGGGAGTAGATCGACTCGTGCACGCCCGCAGCTCCGAGCGAATGGCCAGTGAGCGATTTGGTAGAATTGACGGGCGGGATACGCGTTCCGAAGACCTCGCGCATTGCGCCAATCTCCATCGCATCGCCCACCGGCGTCGAGGTTCCGTGCGCATTGATGTAGCCGATGGGGCCTTTCACCGTAGCGAGTGCCTGGCGCATGCAGCGCACCGCCCCTTCGCCAGAGGGCGCGACCATGTCGTGCCCGTCGGAGGTTGCGCCGTAGCCCACAAGTTCTGCGTGTATGCGCGCGCCACGCGCCTTTGCGTGCTCGAGCTCTTCCAGCACCACTACGCCGCCACCGCCGGAAATCACGAAGCCGTCGCGATTCTTGTCGAACGCTCGCGAGGCACATTCGGGCGTGTCGTTGTAGCGTGACGACATGGCGCCCATTGCGTCGAACAGGACCGAAAGAGTCCAGTCGAGTTCTTCGCCGCCGCCCGCGAACACGATGTCCTGCTTGCCCCACTGGATCAGCTCGGCCGCATTGCCGATGCAGTGCGCGCTCGTCGAGCAGGCGGAGGTGATCGAATAATTCACGCCCTTGATCTTGAACCAGGTCGAGAGCACTGCCGAGCAGGTGGACGACATGGCCTTGGGTACTACAAAGGGACCGACGCGGCGCGGCCCCTTCACCGGCTCGGTGCGCGCGGTGTCTGCCGCGCCCACGATCGCGCGCGTGGAAGGTCCGCCCGAGCCCATTACCAGCCCGGTGCGCGGATTGACGACGTCCTTCTCTTCCAGTCCCGAATCCGCGATAGCCTGTTGCATCGCGACGAAATTATAGGCCGCTCCGTCGCCCATGAACCGGCGCGCGCGCCGATCGACGGCGGTTTCGAGATCGACCTTGAGACTGCCATGCACCTGACAACGAAACCCCATCTCGCGGTAAATATCCGCGGTGGTGATACCCGAGCGCGCCTCGCGCAAAGAGCGCGCGACTTCGCCGGCATTGTTCCCGATCGAGCAGATGATGCCCATGCCGGTGACGACGACACGCCTCATCGGGAGTTTCCCGTCCCGGAAATCATGGCGCGCGATCCCGCCACTTCAGGCCGGCGCCGCGGCCGAAGCCAGCGCATCCTGCGGCTGCTCGATGAAAAGACCCACGCGCAGGTCCTTCGCTTCATAGATGACCTTGCCGTCCACCTTCATGATGCCGTCCGCCACGCCGACCACCAGACGCCGCATGATGACCCGCTTGAGATCGATGTAGTAGCTGACGAGTTTGGCGCTCGGCAGTACCATGCCAGAGAATTTCACTTCACCCACACCGAGCGCGCGGCCGCGCCCGAGGCCGCCGAGCCAGCCGAGAAAGAAACCGACGAGCTGCCACATGGCGTCGAGGCCAAGACAGCCCGGCATCACGGGATCGTTCTGGAAGTGACATTTGAAGAACCAGAGGTCGGGCCGAACCTCGAGTTCCGCCTCGATCTCGCCCTTGTCCTGGCTGCCGCCGCGCTCCGAAATCTTCGTGATCCGGTCGAACATGAGCAGTGGCGGCAGCGGCAGGCGTGCGTTGCCTTCACCGAAGAGTTCGCCCCGTGCGCAGGCGAGCAGTCCCTGCAGGTCGAAGCTTGATTTACGTCCGGGCATGTCAGCCATCCGTCAGCCCTTGACAAAAAGGGGCTGTTCCAGTGTCCTATATAGATTAGAAACGTTCCAAGCCATAGCGCGTTGGCAAAAGCCTAGCAGAGATGAGGCGGGGCTGACAGACGCGCAAGAGCCGGAGGTCCGATGACGGTCCGAAAGCAAGTCGCTGCCCACATGCATGCCGTTAGCCGCCTGCGCAAGGCGGGGCTGCGCCCGACGCGTCAACGGCGGCTCCTTGCGGACCTTCTTTTCCGGCACGGCAATCGGCATGTGACGGCAGAACGTCTGCACATCGAGGCCGAACGATCGGGCTGCCACGTCTCGCTCGCCACGGTTTACAACACACTGCACCAGTTCACGGCCGCGGGACTGCTCAGACAGGTCATCGTCGATTCGGCCCGCAGCCACTTCGATACCAATACGCGACCCCACCAGCACTTTTACGACGAAGCGGGGGGATATCTCATCGATATTCCGGAGGACTCGATCGCGGTCTCCGGATTGCCTGCGGCGCCAAAGGGCATGACGGTCGCGGCCGTGGACGTGGTGGTGCGGCTGCGCCCGATCGACTCAGATTAGAATCGTTCCAAACAGTTGACAGCCTTCCGATGCGGGCGCATTGTCGCGCCTATCCGCTGTCCGGACAGGCGGGCACGCGGCAGAAGCTTTCCATCAGGAGGTGTCCCATGCAGCTGAAGAGCTCGAAAACCGCACAGAACCTGAAGGACGCGTTTGCCGGCGAAAGCCAGGCGAACCGCCGCTATCTCTATTTCGCGCAGAAGGCCGACGTGGAGGGATTCAACGATGTCTCGGCCGTGTTCCGCTCCACGGCGGAAGGTGAAACCGGTCATGCCCACGGTCATCTGGAATTTCTCGAATCCGTCGGCGATCCGGCGACGGGCGAGCCGATCGGCGGCACCGAGCTCAACCTAAAGGCTGCCATCGCCGGAGAAACGCACGAATACACCGACATGTATCCCGGCATGGCGCGGACTGCCCGCGAGGAAGGGTTCGAGGAAATCGCCGACTGGTTCGAGACGCTGGCGAAAGCGGAGAAAAGCCACGCGGGCCGGTTCCAGAAAGCCCTCAACACGCTGCGCGAATAGAACCAACACAACTTGTCATGGCCCGCAAATGCGGACCACCCAGGCGACATCGGGAATATTCCGAATGATTCTGAATGTTCTCTCTTCTTTTTATGCCGGATCGATTCAGCTGGGTGGCCCGCATTTGCGGGCTATGACAAGTAACACATGAGCGAAGGCAGCCTCGAAGCGCCGCAACGCGAACCGATCGCCTGGCGCAACGACGACTTCTATGACTCCGAGAAGCTCGATGCCGAGATGCGGCGCATTTTCGACATCTGTCATGGCTGCCGGCGCTGCTTCAATCTGTGCGATTCTTTCCCGCGCCTGTTTTCGCTGATCGACGACGGAGCGACCGGCGAAGTCGACGGTGTGAAATCGGAAGATTTCACCAAAGTCGTCGAGGCCTGCACGCTGTGCGACATGTGCTTCATGACGAAATGCCCCTATGTGCCGCCGCATCCGTTCAATGTCGATTATCCGCACCTGATGCTGCGCTACCGTGCGGCGGAAGCGCGCGCCGGCAAGAAGCACTTCACCGCGCGCCAGCTTGCCGAAATGGACCGCAATGGCCGGCTCGCAGTTCCCATGGCCCCGCTCGTCAACTGGGCCGCGAAACGGGGCAACAAGATGGCACGCCCCGTGTTGGATGCCGCTCTCGGTATTGACGAACACGCCACGCTCCCGAAATTCGCCCGCCGCAGCTTCGTCTCGCAGGCGCGCAAGACACATCTCACGCCAAATTCCGCTGCGCCGGCTTACGCTGCTAAGCGGAAGGTGGCCCTGTTTGCCACCTGCTTCGTGAACTACAACCGGCCATCGACGGGAGCATCCGCGCTCGCGGTGCTCAATCATCTCGGCGTCAAAACGCGGGTCGAGTATCCCGGGTGTTGCGGCATGCCATTCCTCGAGCAGGCCGAACTCGCCCGCGTGTCCGAGCGCGCGACCGCCGTCTCTCGCGCGCTGGTGCCCCTGATCGAGGATGGCTACGACATCGTAACGCCCACCGCCTCCTGCGGGCTGATGCTGAAATTTGAATGGCCTCTAGTCGTGCCGGACGACGAAAACGTGCGCCGGCTGTCGCGGGCGACCTCCGACATCGACGAATACATCGTGATGCTCGCGAAGAAATACGGCCTGCCGCCGGGGCTCAAATCCGTCGAGGATGGAATCACCGTCCATCTGCCCTGCCATGCGCGCGCGCAGAACATGGGGCCGAAGGCGGCGGAAATGCTGCGTCTTATCCCGGATACGCCGGTGGACGTGATCGAGCGCTGCTCGGGCCATGGCGGCACGTTCGGGGTGGTAAGACCCACGCACCAAGTCGCGCGCAAAGTGGGACGGCCGGTGTTCCGCGCGGCGGTCAAACAGGCCCGCGGCCACATCGCCTCGGATTGCCCGCTCGCCGCCGCGCACATTTTCCAGGGCGCGCGCGAAACAGCCGCGGCCGAAGGTGTTGAATTTCGCCCGCGCGAACCCGAGCATCCGATCGAGATTTTCGCGCGCGCTTGCGGCCTTATGGAGGACGCCCGATGAGCGCAGCCGAACATCGCATTACCCCGGCCGACATCCTGCCGCCCGACGAGTTTGCGGCCAAACGCGCGGAATTCCGCCGCCGTCTCATCCCGGTCAAGAAGAATCGCCGCATTGAAGTCGGTCCCTTCGCGACCTTGTACTTCGAGAACTACGAAACGATGTGGCTGCAGGTCCACGAGATGCTGTACATAGAGAAGGGCGGCGGAGAACAGATTGCGGGCGAGCTCGAAACCTACAACCCGTTGATCCCGCAGGGTTACGAACTGATCGCCACGCTTATGCTCGAAATAGACGACCCGGCGCGCCGCAATGCGACGCTGCTCAAGCTCGCCGGAATCGAGGAGTATGTATCGATGGATTTGGCGGGGCACCGCGTCCAGGCCGCGCCGACGGAATACGAGGATCGGACCACGCCGGATGGCAAGACCTCGTCCGTCCACTGGGTGCGCTTTTCCTTCGAGCCTGAAGACATCGCGCGGTTCAGGAGTGGCGAAGGCCGCGTCGTCATCGAAATTGCCCATCTGAATTACGGCCACACGGCGGTGATGCCTCCCGAAACCCGTGCCGAACTCGCGAAGGATTTCGACGAGCGCTGGGCCGCCGGAATTCGATAGTTTCGCGGGGGAGTACATCGAGCCAGGAGTTGCGCGTGCAGAGCGACGCGAGTGAAACGGTGCCGCTCGAAACACCAGCAGGCCGACTTCTCGGATTGCGGCGGCAGGGCATTCTCGAATTCCGCGGCATTCCTTACGGCAGACCGCCGGTGGGTAATTCCCGCTGGTGCTGGCCCGAGCCCCCGGAAGCCTGGTCGGGCGTGCGCGATGCCACGCACTTCGGCGCGGTCGCGCCGCAGGCGCCGACTCCCTTCGACGCCTTCCTCGGCGGCGCGCTCTCGATTCAATCGGAAGATTGCCTGCATCTGAACGTGTTTGCGCCGGCGGCCGCGAACGGCAAATGGCCCGTGATGGTGTGGATCCACGGAGGCGCGTTCGTGATCGGCGCAGGCAGCCAGTCGCTCTACGACGGTAGCCACCTCGCCGCGCAGGGAGTCGTGGTAGTGACGCTCAATTATCGGCTCGGTGCCCTCGGTTTTCTCGCTCTGGCACCTGGAACCGGCGTCGAAGGTCTTGCCGACCAGATATTGGCGCTCGACTGGGTCCGCCGAAACATCGCCGCGTTCGGCGGCGATCCGGAAAATGTTACGCTTTTCGGCGAATCGGCGGGCGCCATGTGCGTGGGCGCACTGCTCACCTCGCCGCGCGCGGTAGGCGTTTTTCACAAAGCGATTCTCCAGTCCGGGGCCGCTCACATTGGCCATGACCGCGAACGGGCGGATCGCGTGGCGCATGCCCTGCTCGCCGCACTTTCGCTTGCGCCGCACGAAGCGAATCGTGCGAGAGAAATTCCGGCAGGCACGCTGATAAAGGCACAATCGGCGGTACTCGCTGCGGCCCACGGCACCGATTCGCAAAAACTCGGACGGGTGCCTTTTCAGCCGGTCATCGACGGCGAACTTCTTCCCGAATTGCCGATTGGCGCGCTCCGTCGAGGTGCAGCGCGCGAGATTCCCATCCTGATCGGGACGACGCGAGAAGAATGGAAACTCTTCAGCGCGCCCAATCCCAGGCTGCGTCTGATGACCCTTTCGGGGTTTGAGTCGCGTGTCGCGCACGTCGCGGGCGAGACTGCGCCTGCACTGCTTCGCGCTTACAACGCTGGCTCGGCGTTCGAGCGCTACAACGCATTCATGACCGACCGCGCCTTTGCGGTGCCGGCCGACCGCCTGCTTTCCGCGCGACAAGACGCCTTGCCCACGTTTGCATACCGCTTCGACTGGCGCGCGCCCTATCTGGGTGGAATTTTCGGCTCGTGCCACGCGCTCGATCTGGGATTTATCTTTGGCAGGCACGACGAAGGCGCCGCATCGGCGTTCTTCGGCAAAGGTGCCGCGGCGGATGCATTGGCTGAGGCGATGCTGGGAGCGTTTGCGGCCTTTGCTGCAACAGGCGATCCGTCGACCGCGCAAACCGGCACTTGGCCGCGCTATTCGGACGAGACACGTTCCACAATGATCCTCGGCGATGGCCCGCCGCACGTTGTCCGCGCGCTCGAACGCGGGCGTCTTGACGCCTGGAACGCGGTGCCCGACAGCGAAGTCGGAGTGTAGAAGGTCCCCGATGGCGCGCCGTTGTTTGCTCGAGCGAATGGCGTGCGGGATGCTCGCGTGCTGCAGCCTTGCTGCCATGGTTCCAGGCCACGGTGCGTCGGCGCAGACAGCGCCGGCAGATGTGGAAACCGTCGTCGTCACGGGAATCTCGCCGCTCCCCGGCACCGAAATCGACGCGAACAAGATTGCGGGCGAACTGGAAACTCTATCGGTGCCGCAGCTTACGAAAGACCGTCCGCAGGACCTGCTGCCCAACCTGGCCGCGACCGGACTCGCGAGCGTCGGGGTGAACGAGGAACAGGCAAGCCAGTTCCAGCCCGACTTCGTCTACCGCGGCTTCGAGGCCTCGCCGATCTCCGGCATCGCCGAAGGCATCGCCGTTTACGAGGACGGCGTACGTCTCAACGAATCGTTCGGTGACAACGTGAACTGGGATCTCGTGCCGCAATTCGCGGTCGAGCGATTCACGCTTCAGAGCAACAATCCGGTTTTCGGCCTGAACGCGATCGGCGGCGCCGTCACGCTCGCCATGAAGGACGGATTCCTCTTCGATGGCGCCGAAGCGACGTTTTCCGGCGGATCGTTCGGGAATATCAGCGGTTACGCGCAATATGGTACGCATTTCGGCCACCTGGCCCTTTATCTGGGGCTCGGCGGCGTGCATGACGACGGCTTCCGCTACGATTCACCCACCGCGCTCCGGCAGGCCTTTGTCGATGCGGGCTATCGCGACGGCAATTTGTCTCTTCACCTCTCCGCCTCAGCCGCGCTGAACGACATTGGAGCGCTTGGGCCCACGCCGGTGCAATTGCTCGAGCAGGACCCGCGCGCCGTGTTTACGAAGCCGCAGGGCATGCAGAACACGGCGGAGCTCATCGCTCTGCGGGGAACCTGGCAGGCAAACGATTGGATTGTGCTTAGCGGCAATACGTACTTCCGTCATTTCAATCAGTCTCTCGTCGACGGCAACACCACGGACGTGACCTATTGCGCGAATGACCCCGCCGAACTCTGTCTCGAAGGAGCAAACGTCTTTCCCGGCGACGCCCTTTATGATACGCAGGGCAATCCGGTTCCTGCGCGCGCGTTGCCGCAAAGCGCCACGCCCGGCGAAACTGATATTGCGCGCACCGACACTGACAGCTTCGGCGGCGCCGTCGGAGCATCGCTTGGTGCTCCGCTTTTCGCGCGCGGAAACACGCTCGAAATCGGTATCTCGGCAGATCGCGGCCTGGCCGGCTATAGCGCACATGGCGAGCTCGGTGCGCTCCTGCCGAATCTCGATGTGGCCGGCACCGGTATCATTATCGACCAGGCGCTAAGTCCCACCGCGCAGGCACCACTCGAAGCGCCTGCCAGTGTGAATGCCGGCAACACCTATGCGGGGGTTTACGCAATCGACGTGTTCGACGTGACCCGGCGGCTTTCCGTCACACTCAGCGGGCGCCTCAATCTGGCGCAGGTTCAATTGTCCGATTTGCCGGATGGATCCGGCGGCACGCACAATTTCACCCGCTTGAATCCCGGAACGGGCGTTGCCTACAAGGTTTTCGACGGACTCACCGCCTATGCCGGCTGGTCGCAATCAAACCGCGCGCCCACGCCTGCCGAACTTTCCTGTGCCAATCCCGCTTCGCCCTGTCTGTTGGACGCGTTTCTTGTCTCAGACCCCGATCTGAAGCAGCTCGTCTCGAACAATATCGAAGCGGGATTGCGCGGAGACTTTGCGGCAGATTTTCTCCCGGGGCGCTTCGTCTGGCATGCTGGTGCCTACCGCACGGACGCGGCGAACGACATTGAGCTCCTGGCGACACAGATCAACGGCTTCGGCTATTTCGCGAATGCCGGCACGACGCGGCACCAGGGATTCGACCTCCATCTCGGCTATCGCGACACGCGCCTCAGTCTCAGTGCGAGCTATTCGTACTTACTGGCGACGTTTCTCGATGCGCTTACGCTTGCTTCAAACAGTCCGGCGGCCAATGCGCAAGGATTGATTTTTGTGCATCCCGGCGACCGTCTGCCACTCAATCCCGAACACCGGCTGATCCTTTCCGCCGATCTGTCGCTGACCCCCGAATGGAGCGCGGGGGTCGACGTGCGCCTTGTTAGCAGCGAATTTTTGGCGGGCGACCAGTCGAACCAGGACCCGCCGCTTCCTGGCTACGCCACGCTGGATGTCGGCTCGTCTTTTCGCATCAGCCCGCATTTGGAGATCTTCGGCGAAATCGAAAACCTGACGGACGCGCGCTATTATACCTACGGTGCTTTCGCCGAACTCGACAATCTGCCGCCAGGCCTCGGCCTCACCGATCCGCGTAGCTACAGCCCCGCGCCGGGCCGGCTCCTCTATGCCGGCATTCGCACCGAGACGGACTGAGTTTTCAGACCCGCATGCGGCCTCCAAGAATTTCTTCGTACAGTGTTGCATCGAGCGGCGTGTAACGCATTGTCGCGGCATCGAGCACATAGAGCGGATCGGCGATCCGTGCCGGATCGAATCCCTCCGCCGCGAGCTCAACCTTGCGGAGCTTGAATGTCCCGGTGATCGTCATCCTCGGCAGGAGGCGCAGGAAAACCGGTCGTGCGTAATCCGGCAGTTTCGTTGCAAGCTTTGCGGCGACTTCTGACACATCGAATTCCTGTGAGGCGACAAGCGCTGCCATTCCTGCGCGACCCTCATGGCCGGGAACGCGCACGCCATACACATTCGCTTCGGCTATGCCTGCAATTCCGTGCAGCGCTTCGGCGACTTCACCGGTCGAAACGTTTTCACCCTTCCAGCGGAAGGTGTCGCCGATGCGGTCCACGAAATAGAAATACCCGAGGCTGTCGCGTTTCATCAGGTCGCCCGTGCGGAACCAGGCGTCGCCCTGCCGGAAAACGTTGCGGAGGATCTTCTTTTCCGTGTCGGCCTCGCGCGTATAGCCTTCGAAGCGCGTCTGTGGTGCATGCGCGATCTTGCCGATCGCTTCGCCGACTTCTCCGCCCGCACATTCGGTGCATAAACCCTTTCCATCGCGGACTGGAATCTCCTGTTCGATGTCGAAACGGACGAGGCGGGTCGGTAGAAAGGGCCGCGCATAGCGCGGAATTCGCCCTACCGCGCCGACCCGGCCGTCATAGTTCATCAACACGACATTGCCTTCGGTCGCGCCGTAGAATTCGATGATGTGGGGGATTGCGAAGCGTGTCTGGAAGTTCTGCCAGATATCCGGACCGAGGCCGTTACCGATCGCAAGCCGCAGGCTGTGATCCCGCTCGTGCGGTGAAGGCAGCGCATTGACCAAATACCGGCAGAGTTCGCCGATATACTGAAACACCGTCGGCTCGTAGCGCGCGCAGTCCGCCCAGAATTCGTGTACCGAAAATTTGCGCCGCAGGATGAGACAACCGCCGGTCGTAAGTGCCATCCCGGGCGCGCAGATTCCGCCCGCAGAGTGGTAGAGCGGCAGCACATCGTAGATGCGATCGCTCGCGCGCGTGCCGGCCGCTCCCGAAAAGCCTTGCATCATGAACAGCGTCCGGAAATGGCTGATGTTCGCGGCCTTGGGCGGACCGGTGGTGCCCGAGGTGAAAACGTAAAACGCCTTGTCCGCACAGGTGAGCGACGCACGCCAGGCGGGATCGGCAGGGTTCGCCGGAGCGGCCGCGAGCGCGGCGTCCAGATTTTCGCAGCCGGCATGGCCGCCGCCGAGCATCCATGTTCGTGGCGGAGCGGAAAGATGTGTGCGCGCGTCGAGATACTCGTGGGCAAGCGCTGGTCCTACAACGAGATGCCGTGCGCCACACACGGTGATCGAATGCGCGAGAGCGGCACCACGGAGATTGGTGTTGATGAGCGCGGCAACGGCACCAAGCTTGAAGAGACCGAGCCAGCAGGCCACGTAATCCGGGCAGTTCTCAAGCAGGATCGCCACGCAATCGCCCCCGCCTACGCCTTGCGCGTGCGCCCAGTGCGCGAAGCGGTTCGCCGCCCCGTCGAGCGCCCCATAACTGAGCGTTTCCTCACCACAGACAATGGCGGGGCATTCGGGCGTGCGGCGCGCCCACCCCTCCGCGATATCGACAATGGTCGTCCGGGATTGCGGCCCGAGCCCGCGCAGGCGCCAGAAGGTGCGGGCGAGGCTTGCGACATAGGTGGATTCGCGCGAAACCGCTGAGGCTACCGACATCGGCGAATCGCATCCTTGAGCGCGATTCGCCAAGATAGGCGGCGGGCTTTCTTTCGTCCACGCGAGGATGTGCAACCCTACGCTCGACCTTCGAGGCCTCAAATGCCCGCTGCCGGCACTCTTCGCGCGGCGCGCACTCGCACGCGCCGGTGCAGGCCACGCGATAGAGATCGTCTGCGACGATCCGATGGCCGCGGTGGACGTGCCGCATATGTGCCACACGGAGGGTTATGAGGTCGTCGAGACCGGAACCGAGAATGGCCTCACCCGCTTCGTTCTGCGGCGGCCCGATTGAGCGAATCTCCCGGGTGGATGCTGATCTGGTTCGTCGCCATCGCCGTGTCGCCGTTTCTGGGCAGCTTTCTCGGCGTTCTCGCGCTGCGCCTGCCCGAACGCAGGCCGATCGCCTGGTCGCGTTCCTCGTGCGACACCTGCGGCCATACGCTCGCCGCGCGCGATCTCGTTCCGCTGGCAAGTTATCTCGTGCTGCGCGGCCGCTGCCGCTATTGCGGCAACCAGATCGGCTGGTCTGCGCCTGGAATGGAGCTTGCCGCCCTTGCCGTCGCCGTGTGGGCGGGATTCTACACGTCGGGATGGGTCCTCGCGGTGAGCTGCGTACTGGGCTGGATGCTTCTTCTGCTCGCGGTGATTGACTGGCGCGTGCAGTTGCTTCCCGATGTGCTCACATTGCCGCTGCTCATCATCGGCTTTGCGGTTTCTTTGTTCATCGCGCCACAAAGCTTGCGCGATCATGCAATCGGCGCGGTTGCGGGTTTCGTGCTGCTTGCGCTGGCGGCATGGGCCTATCACAGGCTGCGAAAACGCGAAGGACTGGGGCTTGGGGATGCCAAATTGCTTGCCGCGCTCGGCGCCTGGGTGGCCTGGCAAGGACTGCCGACGATCCTTTTGCTCGGCTCGATGCTCGGCCTCGCCTTCGCGCTTGCGCGCGCCGCAACAGGGGGAGGACTCAAATTATCGGACCGCCTCCCCTTCGGCGTCTTCCTCGCCGCCGCCGGCTGGCTCGTCTGGCTCTACGGTCCTCTGCTGCCGGGGGGATAATTACAAGCCAGGTGGGGCATGGCAGAAATAATGAGTCGTCTGTTTGAAGCTAGACTGCGTCGCAAGTGATGGCCTTGTTATACAGACCGCGCGCCGCCCACATTGCAAATCGTAATCTTGGCACCGCAAATCTGATCAGCGCTGCGAGCATTCCAGCGCGCTTTTGAAGCCCACATTCCAGCGGCTTCGCGCGGAGCCTTTGGAATAAGGATTGAGCAAATCAATCTGGTTGTCGTTCAACTCCGCGAGCTGACTGGCGGGTATGCTCCGTGCCGCATTCCATCCTTCCGCCTGGATGCGACTCAGGTGATAGGCGCTATCTGGTTTCACGCGTTGGCACCCGCTTCGGCAAGCAGCGATTTCACGGTTTCGCTGGGGCGGCAAAGACGTGCCGTGATTTTCCCCTCCGATTTCACGAGGACGATCGGGCGGTTGATGAGTATCGGGTGCTCGGCCATTGCATCAAGCAGGTCACGTTCGGTGACGTCTTTTTCGTCGAGGCCGAGTTCACGGAACAGCGGCTCCTTGCTTCGCACGATGCTCCGCGTCGGAACGTTCATGCATTGCACGAGGGCCGCAATTGCGCCGCTCGATAATGGTGTATCCAGATATTCGAAAATCCGGGGCTCATGGCCGGCCGCGCGAATCGCCGCGAGTGCATTGCACGAGGTTCCACAGGCGGGATTGTGATAGATCGTAATGTCCATCGGCGGTTTCTCCTTGCGATTTCGTTCAGCCGGAAAAGGCGTGTGGCGGCCCAATAGGCAGAACCATTCAGTTTATCGCAGCACCGTCCGTCCCTTGCCTTATGTGGGATGTATAGAGCGCGATTGCAAGCGACGAAAGGATTGTCCGATTCATGACAGCGCCCAAAGCCAGGCAACAAACGGAGAACCCATGCAAACCGATTCGGTCACTTTACCGCCAATTGTGCCGCTGCATATCGCAAACGGGGTTGTCGTTTCCGAAGTTCGCATCGCGCGGCCGACCGATCGGCTGGAGGACGTGGTGCGCTTTTACCGGGACGGACTGGGTCTTCCGGAGCTCTGTCGTTTTTCCAATCATGAGGGCTATGACGGCGTGATGATCGGCCTGCCCGGACGCACCTACCACCTCGAGTTCACGCAGCATCGCGGTGGGAGTCCGTCTCCCGCGCCCACCCGGGACAACCTCCTTGTGCTCTACATTCCAGACATCACTCATTTCGAGCAGATGCGAACGCACCTGATCAGCTTCGGACACGAGCCTGTTGCGCCCGAAAATCCCTACTGGCGCGACAAAAGCGTGACCTTCGAAGATCCCGATGGGTGGCGCGTTGTTCTCTGCAATTTGCCGGGTATTTGATCGCGAAATCGTAGCGCCACGGCAGTAACTCCAACCCCGCCAGCCTATATTCCTCCACCAACGGATTCCGGATCGCGGCCGAGGACGCGCAGGAGCCATTCGAGCGCGCCGCCGGCAATCTTCTCCCATCCCGCTTCGCCGGTGAGCCAATGGCCGTGGCCGGCAAGTTCTTCGTAGCGCGCGCGGCCGCCGTAGCGACGCGCGATGCGGCGCACCGTCTCGGGTGGATTGATGCGATCTGCCGCGCCGGCCAAGCACAGGATCGGGCACGCGACCGCGCGCGCATCCACGTGGGCCGCGCGGTGGAGATCGAACATCCAGTGCAACACTTCGAACATCGCCTGACCGGATTCGGGGACTAGCCGGTCGAGGATCGCCGCGCGCTGCTCCTCCGGCACAGACGCAAGCGCGTGTTCGGCCGCGATGCGGCGCCTGGGCGCGATCGCCTTGCGCCAGAACGCGCCCTCGAAATAAAGCGCCTGGGCGGACGCAAACTCGAAACCCGTGGAGCACAGCATGCCCCATGGCGGCGAAGGCGCGAGCAGCACCAGCGCGCGCACCCGCGTGCGCGCCGCGAGCATCTGCGCGAGCAGTCCGCCGAGGGAATGCCCGATCACGACGGGCGAGCCGCCGATCCGTTCGATGAGCGTGCACAGATCGGAGGCGTAGTCGCAAAGCCCGGTATGGCCGAGCGCGTTCATGTCTGCACCGGGTTCGTGATGCCTGAGCAGGGGAGTGTGCACTGCGAATCCCTTCGTCTCGAAAAGCGCGCGCCACGCGTCGAATACCCAGCTGCCGCAGAAGGCGCCGTGCACCATCACCACGGGCAGACGGCCGCGCATTATGGTGAATCCATCATTCCGGTGCCGCGAGATCGCGGAACGCGGCAATCACTTTCGCATAAGTGTCACGCTTGAAGGGGACGACAAGGTGTGGCAGCGAATCGACCGGCAGCCACTTCCATTCGCCGAATTCGGGCTCGGCCGTGCGGATGTTGACCTCCGAGTCCTCGCCGCGAAAGCGCATGGCGAGCCATTTCTGCCGCTGCCCGCGAAACCGCCCGTGCAGCGCCACGCCGAGAAGATGGGCCGGCAGATCGTAGCTGAGCCAATCGTCGTATTCGCGCAGCAGAACGGCGTTGCGCGTGCCGATCTCCTCCTCGAGTTCGCGGAAGGCAGCTTCGGCCGGGCTTTCACTCTCGTCGATCCCGCCCTGCGGCAGCTGCCAGCCCTCCACCGTCTGATCAATGCGGCGGCCGACGAACACGTCGCCGTTCTTGTTGATCAGCATCACACCCACGCAGGGGCGGTACGGCAGGTCGCAGTGACGCAAACGCGGCATGAAGAATCCGGGAATGATGAAGGTTCAGTATGACCGAACCCGCCCCAGCCGACAAATTGCTTCGCTGCGCTCGCAAAATTCAGCCTCCCGCAAGGGGAAGGCGAATGAACTTTGGCTGCCTTCGCGAACTCTACCGCGCGGCCTGTTTGCCCGGGTGGGCAGCGCCGGCGCCGTTCCTGTCCATCCAGCGCACCGCAAAGGCGAGCTGAAAGTCGTCCTGTTTCTTGCCGGCGGGCGGATGAATGATGTTGAGTTGCCTCGCGGCCGCGCTGCGCTCCTCGGCGACGAGATGATGCGGCAGGTCGGCTTCACTCGGACGCTCGAGCGTGGCGAAAACCGACGTCTCGTCGCCCTGTGCGACCGCAACGTCCGGAATGATTCCAGTCGCCTGGATCGATCCTCCCGACGGCGTGTAATAGCGTGCCGTGGTGAGGTGGAGCGCGCCGTCGTCTCCTCCGTTCAGCGGAATGATGGTCTGCACCGAACCTTTGCCGAAGGAGGTCATGCCGATGACGGTCGCGCGCTTGTGGTCCTGGAGCGCGCCAGCGACGATTTCCGATGCCGAGGCGGTGCCGGCATTGATCAGCACCACGAGCGGTTTTCCGTCGGCTATGTCACCGGGTTTGGCATCGTAGCGTTGCGTGTCTTCCGGTTTGCGCCCGCGCGTCGAGACAACTTCGCCCGAATTCAGGAAATCATCGGAGACGGCGATCGCCTGGTCGAGCACGCCGCCCCCGTCGTCGCGCAGATCGATGATGTAGCCGCGCAGACGGGGACCGATCTGCTTCTTGAGCGTCGCGACCGCTTTCTGGACCCCATCGTTGGTTTCCTCGTTGAAGGCCGGGATACGGATGTAGCCGACATCGCCTTCGCGATGGAATTTCACCGCCTCAACCTGGATGGCGGCACGCACGAGGCTGACTTCGAAGGATTTCTGCGAGCCGTTGCGAAGAAGCGTAAGTTTCACCGCCGAACCGGATGGCCCGCGCAGCATGTCCTGCACCTTGTCGAGGCTGACGCCCTGCAGTCCGCGTCCATTGATCGCGAGAATGTTGTCGCCGGCCTTGATGCCGGCATGCGAAGCGGGCGTATCGTCGATCGGCGAGACAACCTTGATCGTGCCGGCTTCGGCGGAAATGACGAGACCGATGCCGCCATAGGTGCCGGAGGTCTTCACCTGCATATCGGCGAAGGTCTTCGGATCGAAATAGCTCGAATGCGGATCGAGATCGGAGATCATGCCGTTCAGCGCGTTCTCGATCATCTTCCGGTCGTCGGGAGCTTCGACGTAATCGGCGCGCGCCGTGGCGAACGCCTCGCCGAAGCGGTCGAGCGCCTTGTAGGTCGATTGGCTGTCGCCATCGCTTGCTCCGCCCGCGATCGGAAGGATCAGGAGTGCACCCGCAAATCCCGCCGCCGCTCCGAGACCGGCAAGCGCCACGCGTTGCATCGGCTCTTTCATCTTTTCGACCCTGGAGGTCCCTTCGCCGGACCGCCCACGGTGGGTAGTGGGGAGTGGCGAATTCAAATTAATTGGCTGCAGCGGTTTTCCCGGCCGTGTTCATCGCCACCTTGCCGCGCAGCATGTCCAACGCGTAAGTGAGCTGAAAGTCCTCAATTTTTTTGCCGGCGGGCGGATGAATAACCGGCGGCGCCTTTTTGCCCGTGCCCTCGCTTGCGAGGTGCCCCGGCAGGTTGGCTTCGCTCAAATGCTCGAGCTTGGAAGTGGCGGAATCCTCGTCGCCTTGGGCTACCGCCACGTCGGGAACGATCCCTCGCGCCTGGATCGAATGGCCCGACGGCGTGTAGTAGCGCGCCGTGGTGAGGCGCAGCGCACCGCCACCCTCGCTGAGCGGAATGATCGTCTGCACCGAGCCCTTGCCGAAGGACGTCAAGCCTTCGATGGTCGCGCGCTTGTGATCCTGAAGAGCACCTGCAACAATTTCCGAAGCGGATGCGGTCCCCTCATTGATCAGCACGATGACGGGTTTGCCGTCGGCAATGTCGCCCGGCTTGGCGTCATAACGAGACGTGTCGTCGGGGTGACGGCCCCGTGTGGACACGATCTCGCCGGCATTCAGGAAATCGTCAGAGACCTGCACGGCCTGATCGAGCAGCCCGCCCGGATTGTTGCGCAGGTCGAGAACGTAGCCTTTGAGGCCGACACCGATCTGGCGCTTGAGCGTGCGGATAGCACGATCGAGCCCGGGTCCCGTCTCCTCGTTGAAGGCGCTGAGACGGATGTAGCCGACGTCGCCATCGCGATGGAATTTCACACTATCCACCTGCACGATCGCGCGCGTCAGCGCCACGTCGAACGGCTTCTTCGCGCCGCTGCGCAACACCGTCAGCGTGATTTTCGAACCCTGCGGTCCGCGCATTTTTTCGATTGCATCGTTGAGCGCCATACCCTGGATCGGCGTGCCGTCGATGGCCGCGATGAAATCGCCGGGCTTGATGCCCGCGCGTGCGGCCGGCGTATCATCGATCGGCGAGATGACCTTGATGAGACCGTCCTCCATCGTCACTTCGATGCCCAGGCCGCCGAACTGGCCCTTGGTCTGGATTTTCATGTCGGCGAAGGATTTGGCGTCCATGTAACTCGAATGCGGATCGAGGCCGGAGACCATCCCTTCGATGGCCGAACTGACGAGCTGGCCGTCGTCCACGGGATGGACGTAATCGGCGCGCACGCGCTCGAATGCGTCGCTGAACAGATCGAGCTGCTTGTAGGCGGAATCGTTTGCGCCATGGGCGGCGGGAAATACCAATAGCGCGGCGCCGAAGCCCGCGACCATCCCGAGACCCACAAATGCGAAACGCTTCATCGCTACATTACCTTTCCCGGTTCGTCCGACAGCCAAGGCGCCGGACTGACGCCCTTTCCGTTCTGACGCAATTCAAAGTAGAGCCTTAATTCCGTGCCGCCGCGCGGCATCCTGCCGACCGGTTCGCCGGCGAGCAATTCGTCGCCCGCCCGCACATCGATGCGCTCAAGGCCCGCGAGCACAAGATCGTATCCGCCAACGCTACGCAAGATCAAGACGAGACCCGTTTTATGGTAAGCGCCGGCGAAAAGAACCTGCGAGTCGGCCGGGGACACCACTTCCGCCGCGGGCGGAGTCAAAAAGCTGATCCCCGGGGCATGCGGCGCGCCTTGCGGTTCGCCATCGCCGGGCGCCATCTGCCCGACCACCGGCCGGTGCAGCGAACCCCGATGCAGACCATCGATTCCGCGCGCATTTCGGGCGGCGACCACCACAAGCTTCCGGGAACCGGGCATTTCGCGCAGTGCCGCGACCCGGCGCAGCAGTGCATCGAGATCGGCCGCCTGGCTGGCGACCGCCTGCATCTTGCCGGCGAGATCGGCGTAGGCCGCTCGGGCGGCGTCGGCTTGCTGCGCCTTCGTCGCGAGAAGTTGATCGAGTTCTCCCCGCATCTTGGCCAGATTTGCCACCGTGGCTACTTCCTCTGCGCGGCGGCGTACAAGATCCGCTCGGGTCCGCTTGAGAAGGTCGAGTTGCCGCGCCAATGCAGCTGCCGCGCCATAGAGGCGCGGAACCGTGGCTCCCAGAAGCATCGAAGCGTGAGCCGCCGCGAGCGCATCGTCGGCCTTGAGCGCCATCACGGGTGGGGTGTCATGTTGCATCCGCTCGAGAACCGCCAACAAGCGCGTGACCTCGCCGCGACGGCGAATGAAATCGGCGGAGAGCGCGGCAGAGCGGATGGCAAGGCTTGCGACCTCAGCATCGAGTCCGATCTTTTGTTGTTCGAGCTGCTGGACTTTGTCCGCGGCGGCAATCAACTGCTGCCGGAGCATGGCGGCTTGCACGGCCAGCGCGCCGCTCCTCTGGCGCGCCGCGGCTACCGCCGGTCTGGACTTGGCGATCTGATCCTTCAGCGCCTGAAATTGCCGGGCGGTGCTCGGCATATGTGCCGCCTGGGACGCGGGCACCGCGCCCGAGAGATCGTCGGGCGCGACATCACCCGGGTCGCGCGGCGTGGTAGCCAATCCGGTTGAAATCCCGAACGCCGCAGCGAAGACGGCGAGAAACACACCGCGGCGAAGCGCGGGCGTCAGGCCCCCATCTCCGCTTTGGCCGGAAGCGGGACGAGCAGCGAGTGCCCCGCCATCTCGTGCGGCTTTTCGACACCCATCAGATCGAGCAGCGTCGGCGCCACATCGGCGAGCCGGCCTGGCGACAGTTCGAACGGAGCTTTCGCGCCGGCGACGATGATCGGCACGTCGAAGGTGGTGTGCGCGGTGTGGGGCTCGCCCGTTTCGGGATCGCGCATCATTTCCGCATTGCCGTGATCGGCGGTGACGAGCAGCACACCGCGGGCTTTCTCGACGGCGGCGCGCAGGCGCCCGAGGCAGCGGTCGATGGCGGCAACCGCGTGTTCGGTCGCAGCGAAAATTCCGGAATGACCCACCATGTCGGCGTTGGCGTAATTCACCACGATCAGATCGTATTTTCCGGATGCGATGGCCGCTTCGAGGCGATCTGTTACTTCGTAGGCGGACATTTCCGGCTGGCGGTCATAGGTCGCAACTTTGGGACTCGGAACAAGGATGCGGTCTTCGCCTGCGAAAGGTTCTTCGCGGCCGCCGTTCAGGAAGAAGGTGACATGCGCGTATTTCTCCGTCTCGGCGATGCGAAGCTGCTTCCAGCCGCGGCGCGCAGCAAATTCGCCGAGCGTGCCGCGTAACGGATCGGGTGGAAACAGCGCCGCCATGAAACGTTTCAGCGGCTCGGAATACTCCGTCATGCCCGCTGTCGCCGAAAATTTCACGACTTTCTCGCGCGTGAATCCGTCGAAATCCGGGGCGACAAGCGCGGTCGAGAGTTCGCGCCCACGGTCGGCGCGAAAATTCGCGAACACGAAGGCGTCGCCGTCCTTCATACCGTGATAGTCGCCGATCACGACGGGCATGACGAACTCGTCGCCCACGCCCTTTGCATACGAGTCGGCAATCGCCGCCTCCGCGCTGGTGCAAACGGGTGCGTCCGCTGCCACAATGGCGCGGTAGGCTTTCTCGACGCGGTCCCAGCGCTTGTCGCGGTCCATCGCGTAATAGCGGCCGGAGACGGTGGCGATGCGCGAGTTGGCGATCGCCGCAATCGCCTGCTCGAACAGATGCACGAACCCTCTCGCGCTGCGCGGCGGTGTATCTCGGCCATCGAGAAAGGCGTGGATCCGCACGGGCAGCCCCGCGCCGGCAATGGCGCGGACGAGCGCCACGATGTGATCCTGGTGAGAATGCACGCCGCCCGGCGAAACAAGCCCGAGGATGTGCACCGTGCCTTTGGCCTGTTTCGCTTTGGCGATCAGATCGCGCAGCGCGGGACGTTCGGCGAAGCTCCCATCGGCAATGGCGTAATCGATGCGCGGCAGGTCCTGCACGACGATGCGGCCCGCGCCGATGTTCATGTGGCCGACTTCCGAATTGCCCATCTGGCCGGCGGGGAGGCCGACCGCGCTGCCGGACGTGGCGAGCGTCGCATGCGGGCACTCCGCGAGCATCCTGCGGAAATTTTCGGGGTCGGCGCGCACGATCGCGTTGTCGTCGGCGTCGGGCCGGCAGCCCCAGCCGTCGAGAATACAGAGTACCGCGGGTCGCCGGCGCGCGCCGCTTGTTTGCGGATGGCTCATACGCGAATCGGAAGGGCGAGCATGGGACGAAAATAGGAAGGGCGCTTCTGCCTGTCCATGCGGGCGGGCCTATGGCCGCGCATAAAACCGCGACCAATCGAGTCCCGGCGCGCGCGGCAGCTTGGCCCTATCGTGCGGATCGTAAGGAATCCAGCGTGCCGTGGGCGCGGGCTGCACGACTGCCCGCACATGCCCGCCCGGCGCCAGCAGGATCGAAAGCGGTTCGGCGCTCCAGTGTTCGAGCATTTCGCGCCGGAAACGACCGCCGCGGGAATCGAGCGCCGCCATGGCTGCGGCGTGCCGGATCGTGCCCGATTCGCTGCTCACGAGCGCGCGCAGCCCCTGGACATAGCCGGTCCAGGCACGCGCGATGGCAAGCTGACCCGCCGCCTGCGCGGCTGCGAGCGAAAGCACGATGGCGAGCACCGGTCCGGTTGCAAAGTGCACCGGGGTTCGTCCCGATCGCCCGAGATAGAGGAAGGCGAGCATCAGAACCGTAGTCAACGCGACGGGAAGTCCACGCGCGGCGAAGTAGCGGCTCGGCGAGATCGCCTCGTCCGGCGCGAGCCAGAGAAAAGCGACCTGGCAGACAAGGCCGAGCACGGCGATCGCAACAACCCATCGCGCGAGGCGTTCGCGAATCGGAGCGATCACCATTGCGACGCCCGCTAAGAGACTCGCAAGCGCGGGAACGTTGGGCGCGCCTGCCGTCCCGACGAAACCGCCGAGAAGCCCCGAGAGAAAATCGCCGCGTTCTATGGTGCTTCTCGGGAAGACGATCCAGCGCAGCATATAGGCCGCACCGGCGAACGCGAGGATTGCCGCGACGACGGCCGAGGCGCGACAGAATCCGGTGGTGCGGCGAATTTGAAGCACTGCCGCGAAGCCGATTGCCACAAGACACAGCGCCGCCGACTCATGGACCACCGTACAAACGCCCACCGCCACGACGGCGGCGAGCGCGCCGGTCGGCTTTCCCATGCGGAAGGCGACGAGCAGGAACGCGAGCCACAACAGGCAGGAGGCGATGATGCCTTCGCCGATGCCGATGAAGCTCGTCGAAGGAATAGCGAAGACGAGATTGAGCAGCGGGCCGGCAATCCAGCTTTTCTGCCCGCGCGGCAGCACGAACCAGCAAAGCGCAGCAATGACAATCGGCCAGCCCGCGGTCGCGAGCGAGAACAGAATCCCGAGCGTCCAAACATCGTGAATGCCGAGCTTTCCGCCCACGAACGCGAAAATCTGCTGCAAAAACTGAACGCTGTGCCGCGCCGGCTCCCACAGCTGAAATTGGCCGTGCGCGGCAACGCCAAGAAGGTAATACGCGCCGTCATAGACAAGACCCTGCGCCGAAAGAATTGCCGGAACGGCCGCGAGCGCGCTGAGCGCCAGCGCCACCCAGAACACTTTCGACAGCGCAGCCTCGCGCGTTTCGGACAACAGTCCGGGTGCGTCGCGTTCGGCATCGGCGGGAATTGCGCGTGCGATGCTCATGCCGCGCCTGGCTTCGACATGTGCAGCTGTTCCGAAACGCGCACGAAACCCGCGCGTGCATACACTGTTTCGGCGCTCTGATCACCGGGCGTGAGCCAGACGAGGGATACGCCGCGCGAATGCGACTCCCGCGCAAGGCGCGCCGTCAGCGCCGTTGCAATTCCCTGTCGGCGAAACCGCGAAAGGACTCCGATGCCGGCAATTTCGGTCACTCCATCATGTGCAACACGCGCCGTGCCCGCGCCCGCGATGGGCCCGGACTCACCGTCGCGCGCGACGGCGACCAATCCTCCGTTTGTTACCAGGCGGCACAGGCGAGACGGATCCGCCTCGCCGTTCCCGAACGCGCCCGATTGCACCTGCGCCGCCTCTGCAAGCTCCCGATCGCCCGATGCGAGTTCAACGACAAAAGCATCCGGATGCGGCGCAATGGACCTGCCCGGCTGCCACGCCATCACGGCGAGCCGCTCCTCGACGGAAAAACCTGCATCTCTCAATGCAGGTTCGACCCACGGTGCGGCGGCTTCGATGTATTCGAGCCGCGGCATTCGCCAGCGCTCGCGGAACACCCGTTCCAGCGCTGCGACATCGTTGAATCCGGGTTCTGCATCTTCCACCGGCACCGCATAGTTCAGAAATGGATGGGCGCTCGCAAGATCGAAACCGGCGACAAAACATCCGGCGCGCGCGTGTTCGGGCTTGCTGGTGATTTCGGCGCATAACCAGGCATTGATGCGCCGCTCCATCTTCGAAGCGCCGCTCATTTCTCCGGAACAGCCAATCGCCCCTCCCCCAGCAACAGCTTCCATGGCGCGATGCGGACGAGCGTCAGCACGTCTTTGCCCCAGGGGCACGTGTGCGCGCATCGGCGCCGACACGAATGTTCACCATGGCCGGCCCCCGAGCCGGCCATCCAGCGCCGCGCGTCGGCGCGGCAAATGACTTCGGGTGGTTGCGAATATCCAAGTCATTCGCTCGCAGACGCTCACGTGCTGGGCGGCCGGGTCAAGCCCCGGTGAAGAGTGGGATTGGGCGCAGTTCGGTCTGGAGACATAGCACGAGTTCGCCTACTGTGCGGGGTTCCGGGATGGCGGTCGGATTCGGGGCGGCGCTCGCGGGAGAGATCTTCAAGGGGGAATCCCATGCCCAGTTCCTGGCGCGTGCGTCTTGCCGCTTCCGTAAGCGTTGCGGCGCTTCTTCTCGTTTCGGGCTCCGGGACCGGCGCCCAGACTCCCGTGCCGCAGGTCAATCCGGCGCTCTACCAGGCGCTGCACTGGCGCGGCATCGGGCCCTATCGCGGCGGCCGCGCGCTCGCGGTGACCGGAATCCCCGGCGATCCCTACACTTTCTACATGGGAGCGGTGGCAGGCGGGGTATGGAAGTCGAGCGACGGCGGCGAGACCTGGGCGCCGATGAGCGACAAGGCGCCGTTCTGGTCGGTCGGCGCGATCGCGGTGGCCCCGTCGAACCGCAATGTCATCTACGTCGGTACCGGCGAGGCTGCGCCGCGCGGCGACATTACCTATGGCGACGGCGTCTACAAATCGACCGACGGCGGCAAGAGCTGGACGCATGTGGGACTTGCCGACAGCCGCCAGATCGGCGCGCTGATCATCGATCCGGCAAATCCCGACATCGTGCTCGTCGCGGCGCTCGGCCACGCCTTCGGCGCCAATCCGGAACGCGGCATCTATCGCACGACCGACGGCGGCAAAACCTGGGCGCGCGTGCTCGGCAAGGACAACAGGACGGGCGGCATCGACGTCACCTTCGATCCGCACAATGCAAAGATCGTCTACGCCTCGCTCTGGCAGGCGCTGCGCCAACCCTGGAATTTCTCGAGCGGCGGCCCCGGCAGCGGGCTCTATCGCTCGACCGACGGCGGCGTTACCTGGACACAGCTCAAGGGCAACGGCCTGCCCGGCGGCATCCTCGGCCGCATCGACGTGGCCGTTTCGGGCGCCGACTCGAACCGTATATACGCGATGATCGAGGCGAAGGACGGCGGGCTCTATCGCTCGGACGACCACGGCGGCCATTGGCGGCGCGTGAATGACGACGGACGGCTGCGGCAGCGCGCCTGGTACTTCTCCAAGATCTATGCCGACCCGAAACGCGCCGACACCGTCTATGCGCTGAACACCGGCCTCTTTCGTTCGACCGACGGCGGCAAGACATTCAAGCTCCTGCCCGCCCGCCACGGCGACCATCACGGATTGTGGATCGATCCGACCGATCCCGACCGCCTGATCAATGCGAGCGACGGCGGCGCCTCGGTGTCGGTGGATGGCGGCAAGACGTGGTCGACCGAACTCAACCAGCCGACTGCGCAATTCTATCACGTCGCAGTCGACAACGACTTTCCCTATCACGTGTACGGCGCGCAGCAGGACAATTCGAGCATCGCGATTGCGAGCCGCGACGATGAAGGCGCGATCACCGACAAGGACTGGTACGACGTGGGTGGCGGCGAAGCGGGATTCGTGGTTCCCGATCCGCGCGATTCCGACATTGTCTATTCCACCAACGAAAATCTTATCATCCGCTGGAACAAGAAGAACGACCAGGGGCGGGTGATCGACGTATGGCCGATCGATGCCTCGGGACACGCGGCCGCCGACCTTGAGCACCGCTTCAACTGGACCTCGCCGCTCACGCTGTCGCCGCAAAATCCCGATACGATCTATGTCGGGCTGGAACGGCTCTACCGCTCGACCGACGACGGCAGCAGCTGGACCGCGATCAGCCCAGATCTTACCCGCAACGACAAATCGAAACAGGGACCATCGGGCGGACCGATCACCAAGGACATCACCAGCGTCGAATATTACGACACCATTTTCGCCATCGCCGAGTCGCCGCTGAAGAAGGGGCTGCTCTGGGTCGGCTCCGACGATGGGCTGATTCACACTTCACCTGATGACGGCGCGCACTGGTCGGACGTAACACCCCACGACATGCCGCAATGGAGCACGATCAGCATGATCGAGCCGTCGCATTTCGAGGCGGGCACGGCTTACGTTGCGGTCGACCGTCACAAGCTCGACGACATCAAGCCCTATATTTTCAAGACGGCGGATGGCGGCAAGACCTGGGTCAGGATCGACCGCACCTTGCCCGAAGGCGCCTTCGTGCATGCGGTTCGCGAGGATCCGCAGAAACGCGGACTTCTGTACGCGGGCACGGAAACGGGCGTGTTTGTTTCCTTCGACGATGGCCAGCATTGGCAGAGCCTGCAGCTCAATCTGCCCCATTCGCCCGTGCACGACCTGGTGGTGAAAGGCGACGATCTCGTCATTGCCACGCATGGCCGTTCGTTCTGGATTCTTACCGATCTGACGCCGCTGCGCCAAATCAGCCCAGAGACCGCCAGGACCGACGTGGTGCTCTACAAGCCCGAAAATGCTGTGCGGCTCTATTACCCCGACAGCGTCGACCTGCGCCCGCCCGTCGGCGAGAACCCGCCGGCCGGCGCGCTGATCGACTACTACTTCGATGCGAAACCCACGGGCGAAGTCACCATCGACATTGTCGACGCGCAGGGAAAGCTCGTGCGCCATCTGACGAGCACGCCGCCGAAGACCAAGGAACAGCCGCCGGAATGGCCGGACGAACTCCATCCGAGCAACACGCTGCCGGCAAACGCCGGCATGAACCGCTTCGTTTGGAATCTCCGTTATGACGATCCGGCGCAAATACCGGGCGCCTTCTATGCCGGCGAGCCGCCGCGCGGGCCCATCGCGATGCCCGGCCATTACACGGTGAAAATGACTGTCGCGGGCAAGAGCCAGACCGTTCCGCTCGCGCTGATGCTCGATCCGCGCGATCGCGGCAACGCACCGGGCCTCGCACAGAAATTCGCGCTTTCGATGCAGGTCTATCACGACCAGGATGCGCTGCACCGTGCGGTCAACGACATCCGCGCCGCCAAGGCGGAGCTTGCGGCGCTGCATCTGAAACCGGGCGCGAATGCGGGTCTCGCCGGCAAGGCCGATGGCCTCCTCCGCCAGGCGAGCGACATCGAGGGCCGGCTGATGCAGGTCAACATCAAGGGTTCGGAAGCCAATCTGAACTATCCGGGCATGCTGAACGAGCAGATCTATTCCTTCGCCGGCCTGCTGGAAGATGCCGACACTGCGCCGAACCAGCAGGAAACGCAGACCTATGCCGGGCTGCATGCGCGGCTCGGCTCCGAGCTCGCTGCCTGGACAAAGCTCAAGCAGACGCAGGTAGGTCCATTCCTTGCCGGACTGAAGAAATCCGGCGAAAAATGATTTTGACGAGCAGCGGACTTTCCCTCCCCGCCCTTCGACGGTGGAGGAAGTTGCCAGGAAGATTTCCCGGGGAGTGAATTCCCTTACCCGACAAGGCGCCGGTAGAGCGCGGAATACTCCTGCGTCATGCGCCCGAGGCCGAATGCCGTCTCGATGCGATGGTGGCCAGCTTCTCCCATGCGGCATGCGAGCGCCGGATCGTTCAGAAGAGTCTCCACGCGATCCGCCAGCGCTGCGGCATCGCGGTCGGGGATGAGGTAGCCGGTTTCGCCTTCGATAATCAGCTCATCGTTACCGCCGCATTCGGTGGCGACCGCGGGTTTTCGGAGCGCCATGTATTCCATGATCGCGTTCGAGATTCCTTCGCCGTGCAGCTTCGCATCAGATGTCAGCACGCCGACGGAAAGCATGCTAACGATATTCTCCACGTCCGCGCGCCGGCCGAGCAGACGGATGTGCGGAAACGGCCCGCGCGGGAATTTCGCTTCGTACTCCGCAAAACGCTGCCCCGCGCCGATCGCGACAAATGTCACGTCGCCACGCGACGCACAGAGCCGCTCGGCAGCGGCGAAGAAGGTGTCGTAGTCCTTCAGTGGTGAGAAGGTCGCGACCATGCCCACAATGTGCGGGGTCTCGATATCGAGCGTGCGCCGCACCATGTCGGGCGCATCGATGTTTTTGATTCGGGACCAATCGAACCCGTTGTGGATGCAAACACCTTTGCGACGCGGAATTTGGTAAGCCGAAAGCCCGGCGCTCGAGTTCGCAACGACGATGGACGTCAGCGGCAGTGTGAATCGTGAGCGGAAATAATCCGGATCGCGGAAATCGCGATTCGCGGCGGCGGCGCGCACGAATCCGTCCACGAAGGCCGCGCCGGCGACCTTTGCAAGCGGCGCGGCATATACAGAACACATGCTGTTCCAGGACTGTACGATGCCCGGACGGAACTCTCGCACGACGCGATGCAGGCGTGGAAGGATCGAAAAATCGTGGCGCGAACGGCGCGGCAGGAGCGACGTGGGAATTTTGAGGTCGTGGAATTCCGGATATTCAATTCTGTCCGACATGATGACGGCGTGGCATGTGATGTCGGACTCCTGTCTGAGTCCCTTGAGCAACTCGATGAATTGCCGCTCTTTGCCGCCGCCCACGAGCGAATCGATAATATGGAGAACGCGGATCACGCGTGCTGCGCCACAAGCGGCGCGATGATGCGGATGAGTTCTTCCGCCTTGGCGGTGGGCGAATGGTTCGCCGTCACATAAGTCCTGCATCGCTCGGCGAGCACATCGAAACGCGGCACGTCCATTTTCCAGAGCTCGAGCACGGATGATGCGAGCGAGTCCTCGTCCGGCGTCGTAAGGCCAAGAGCGCGGTCGCGAATGACGGAATCGGGATCGACGATGGTGCGGGCTATGACAGGTGTACCGGCCGCAAACGACTCGAGAAACGTGTTGGAAAAGCCCTCGTAATTTGAGGTCGACAGAAGCATTGCCGCGCGCGAAAGGAAGCCGGGCACGTCGCCACGCCTGACATGGCCGAGCATCTCGGCGTTCGGCAGATCGCGTAAGATTTCGAGCGCGGCGAGAGATGCGGGATCCAGCGTGCAATCGGGCATGCCGGCCACGCGAAACGGAATGTCCGGCAGAGCCGACGCAATCCTGGCAAGCAGCGGCAGATTTTTGAACGGCCGCATGGCGGCGAGCCATGCGACGTAGCGGCGTTCCGCTCTTGGCCGAAGATCTGGCAGGGAATCGGGAATGCGATAAGGATTATGGATGATGTGCAGCAGGTTCCGCGGCCGCGTCTCTGCGAGCCGGGAAAGCTGATAGGCGTTCTGGCACAGATACGCCGAGGCGCGGCCAAGCCCGTATCGGTAGGCGAGTCTCTCGTAACCGAGAAGATGATCTCTGCAGCGCTCATCGACATCGATGTCGTTCGAGACTCGAAATACGAATGGGCGGCGCAGGCGTTGGGCTATGAACGCCATGATCCCGGTGCTCATGCCCGCATTGGCCTGGATCAGTACGTCCGGCGCAAAACGCCGGGCCGCCGCGAGTAGCGAGGGTATGTAGGAGGCGAAATATTTGACGAAGCGAATGCCTCTAGACGGATCGTAGGTTTCCACGAGTTCGCAGTCAGCATAGAACCCGACATGGGCGTTCGCACCTTTCCAGGTCAGCACCCCCACGGAATGACCAAGGTGCGCGAGGCCTGCGATCCAGCCTGTGAGCTGTGTGGCCCAGCCTCCCGCGGCGTATTCGGAATCGCGCAAAAGGTACGGCAGCTTGAAATCGATGAAGAGGAGCCTCAGCGGGCGTAGAGGCGTCTGGCCCCTATCGGCAACCCGAAGCCTCAGTTCAGACCGGCGCGGCGACAGCATTCGCCCGTCGCGGGGCTACGTCCGCAACCGGAACTGGCTGGCCGGCGTCGGCCTGCTCACGCCACAGGCCATACATGAACAGCCCCCAGAGTCTCTCGGTGTGATCAGGCCTGGTCCGGCCGGAAAGAAATTCGGTCACCGTGCGCGAGACCACGGTGCCGTCGAATGGCGCCATCAGCGTCCGGTCGGAGAGGAGTTCCGTCATGCGCGGGCGAAGCGCCCCTTTCAGCCATGTTTCGAGCGGTATGCCGAATCCCTGTTTCGGTCGGTTGACGAAGTCCTGCCCGAAGATTTTTGCCGCGAACTGCTTCAGGAGATACTTCCCGGTCCGGTTACGGATTTTCAAACGCAGCGGGAGGCTTGCGCAGAACTCGGCGAGTTCGTGATCGAGCAACGGCGAACGCGCTTCGAGGCCGCAATGCATGGACGCAATGTCCATTTTCACCAGCAGATCGTCGGGCAGATAGGTGTGATTGTCGAAATAGAGCATCCGGTCCACGGGATTGGACGCATGTGCGAGCGCGCGCGAAAGCCGGTCGCGGCGCCAGTCGGCGACCAGCGAGGAATTGCGGCGGCCCGGCAGCAGGTTTGCACGGGCGCAGTCGTTCCAGTGGCAGCGGTAATTGACGAGCGATCCCAATTCCGGATGCAGCACGTCGCGGATGAGGCGGCTGGTGGCACGTCCGAGAAAATCCGGTCCTGCCGCAAAATTCGTGGTCATCGTGGCGAGCGCCTGCGCAGGAACGAGCGGCCCGAGCACGCGGCTCGACAGCAGCGTCGCATTCGACAGGCCGTAGCGCGGATAGCCGCCGAGCAATTCGTCGCCGCCGTCGCCGTTAAGTGCCACGGTGACGTTCTGGCGCGCCGTCCGGCAGACGAGAAACGACGGAATTGCGGACGGGTCGCCATAGGGCTCGCCATAATGGCGGGCGATCACGGGCAGGAGCGACTCCACATCGCTCGTTACGATCTGCGCGTGATGCTCAGTGCCGCAGACCCGCGCCGCTTCCTCCGCGTAAGGCAGTTCATTGAAGCTTTGCTCTTCGAAGCCGACGCTGAAGGTCTTCACTGGCATGCCCGAGAGCTTCGCCATGGTGGCCACTACCGCGCTCGAATCGACACCGCCGCTCAAAAGCGCGCCGAGCGGCACGTCAGAGATCATTCTGAGGCGCACGGCTTCGGTGAACTTCTCCTCGAAACCTTCCAGCGCCTCGGCGTCGGAAATCCTGATCTTCGGCCGGTAATCGATGTCCCAATAGCGCTCGATGATAAGACCGTTCCGCGAGAATACGGCCCAATGCGCCGGCGGCAGCTTGCGGATGGACTTGTAGATCGTCCACGGCGCCGGCACGTAGAGGAGCTGGAGAAACAGATCGAGCGCCTCGGTGTCCTCGTCTCGCGCCACCGCGGGGTGGCGCACGAGCGGACCCAATTCCGAACAAAAGACGAGGCCGGTTTTGGTGAGCGCGTAATTGAGCGGCTTCTTGCCGAAGCGGTCGCGCGCCAGGAACAGTTCGGCCCTGCGCGCGTCCCAGATCGCCAGCGCAAACATACCACGCAACCGCTCGACGCAGCGCCGGCCGAAGCGGCGATAGAGCGCGAGGATCACCTCGGTATCGCTGCGCGAACGGAAATGCGCGCCCGCCGCCTCGCACTCCGCGCGCAGCTCGAGGAAGTTGTAGATCTCGCCGTTGAAGACAATGACGTTTCCGGTTTCCGGATCGGTCATCGGCTGGTGGGCCAGCGGGCTCAGATCGATGATGCTGAGGCGGCGGAAGGCAAAGCCGCAGCGCCCCCGCTCCTCGATCCAGATGCCCGCATCGTCGGGCCCGCGATGGCGGACACCGCGCGACATTGCATCCAGCGGCGCAGCCGTGACTCCGCCGCCCAACCCGATCTCGCCGACAATCCCGCACATGGATCCAGCCCACCCAACGCCGGGAGAATCACCGCTCCCGATTTTCCTATAGCTCAGCCTCAGGGCGAAGCCAAAAACCGGCCAGTATCCGACCGCGGCCGCAAACACCACATCTGCGCGAAAAGTCGATAATTCAAAGTGTAACGCCGCCTGTATATCAAGGGGCGAATCACCCATCATGGCTGCCTCATGTTGCGGAAGGAGTTTCGCTGCGGAATGGCGGAGTTGACGCAGGCGGAGTCGCATTTCCGCTTCGGCCAGAACTGGGCGGATTTCGCGAGGCAGATCGAGCAACCGCGCATCGAACAGGCGCAACGCGATCTCGCCCGGCTCCTCGGTCACGACCACCTCGACGGGCTCCGATTCCTCGATATCGGGAGCGGGTCGGGAATTCATTCGCTCGCCGCTCTCCGCATGAACGCGGAGATCACGGCCATCGACATCGATGCTGACTCGGTATCGACGACAAGAGCTCTCCTGGCGCGGTTTGCACCGCATTCCCGCTGGACAGCGGAGGTGCGCAGCGTGTTCGACCTCACGCCGGAAAGTTTCGGCCGCTTTGACATAGTCTATTCTTGGGGCGTCCTGCACCACACGGGCGCGATGTACGACGCAATCCGCTCCGCTGCGTCACTGGTGGATGAGCACGGGACCTTTTGCGTCGCGCTATACGGCCGCACGATGCTCTGCGGGGTCTGGCGCCTGGAAAAGCGTCTCTACAGCCGCGCGCCGGAATGGGTGCAACGCAGCCTCCAACGACTCTACGTTGGCGCCTGGTGGACTGCCCAGTCGATCAAGGCGGGATTGCGCGGACGCCGCTTCAGCCTGCGCGAGCACACGGAAAATTACCTGCACAAGCGGGGCATGAGTTTCCACACCGATGTGCACGACTGGCTCGGCGGCTATCCATACGAATCGGTCGCTCCCGAAAAACTTCGGGATTTCATGTGCGCTCTCGGTTTCGAGGAACAGCGCAGCTTCATCCAGCCCGGGCTTCGTCACGGTCTCTTCGGATATGGCTGCGACGAGTATGTCTTCGTCCGGAAGGCCGCGCCTGTTTCCGCCTGACACGGCGCAGCGTTACTTCCACAAAACCGAGCCGATCCCGTCCGCAAGCCCCAGATGCGCGGCGACGGTGGCGCCGATATCGGCAAAGCTGGAGCGCCGTCCGGCATTGGCATGCGGCACGACCGGCCCAAAGCCAATGACGGGGACGCATTCGCGCGTGTGATCTGTGCCGCTCCAGGTGGGATCGCAGCCGTGATCGGCGGTGACGAGGGCGAGATCGCCGGGTCTCAGCAAGGAAGCGAATTCCGGCAGCCGCGCATCGAAGGCTTCGAGCGCCGCGGCATAGCCCGCCACATCGCGCCGATGGCCGTAGAGCGTGTCGAAATCGTTGAAATTCGCGAACACCAGTGCATCCCCGGACATGTCATGGGCGCATTCCATGAGCCGGTCCATCGCATCGGCATTGTCGCGCGTATTCACGATCGTTCCGGTGTCGGCATGGGCGAAGATGTCGCCGATCTTGCCGATCGAGACGACACGACGTCCCGCCGCGTGCGCGCGCGCGAGGATCGTGTCCGCCGGCGGCGGCATGGTGTAGTCGCGCCGGTTGGACGTGCGCCGGAACTCCGCGGGCGAGCGGCCGACAAAAGGCCTCGCGATCACGCGGCCCACGCGGAGTGAATCGAGAAGCGCCCGCGCGATCGCGCAGATCTCGTAGAGACGGTCGAGCCCGAACATCTCTTCGTGCGCGGCGATCTGGAACACGCTGTCGGCGGAGGTGTAGCAGATCGGGCGGCCGCTGCGGATGTGTTCCTCGCCGAGGCTGGCGATGATCTCGGTGCCCGAGGCGTGGCAATTGCCGAGAATGCCGGGAAGGCGCGCCCGCCGGCAGAACTCTGCGACGAGCGATTCGGGAAAGGCGGGGATTTCGCGCGGGAAGTAATGCCAGTCCTCGTGCACTGGCGTACCGGCGATTTCCCAGTGACCGGAGGGTGTGTCCTTGCCTGCCGAAATTTCCGCCGCGCAGGCATAACAACCTTCGATCTTCCCCTTCGCCTCGAGACCCGGCGGCACGCGTCCGTTCGCCAGCCGGCAGGCTTCGCCGAAACCCAGCCGCGCCAGATGGGGCAGATGCAGCGGCCCGTGGCGCAAGTTCGCGCGATCCGCATCGCGGCGCGCGCAGGCCTGCGCAATGTGCCCCACTGTGTCGGAACCCGCATCGCCGTATTGTGCGGCGTCGGGCGCGCCGCCCACACCCACCGAATCGAGCACGACCAGGAACGCGCGCGGCATGATCTCCCTCTCATTTCTTCGCCAGCAGGAACGCCCGTCCATCCCAAAGCGACAGCGGCCGGCTTTCGTTCCGCAGGAAGCGGAAGCCATGCGCCTCGGCGAGACTTATGATGTCGCGGGCATCGCGGGCCTCATCGCCGCGATAGGACCAGTTCATGACGAGAAGCCGACCGCCCGCGTTCAGAACGCGCGCGCTCTCGGCGACATGGGCGGCGGCGACGCCGGAGGCGACGAGGTACGGAAAACAGTCGATCGCCAGCACGAGATCGAAACGTGCATCGGCAAGGATCGCGAGATTCAATCCTTCGCCGACCACCACCGAGATGTTGTCGCTGTGTCGAGTACGTTCAGCTGCGAGTCGCGCCATTTCGGGCGAAACATCGAGCGCGATCACGCGCGCGACGTATGGCGCAATGGCCGCGGCCACGCGACCGATCCCGCAGCCCAGATCGAGCACGACGGAGTCGTGGCGCAGGAGAGCCCAGCGGCGCATCAGCTCCACCAGTTCCTGCGTCGCAGTCGCGAGAAGATTTGTGTCGCCGAGGCTGTAGAGCGCCACGCCGGCTTCGGGCGATAGCTGCGTCGCATCGTCGAAGGTGCGGCGCCAGTCGGTGTCCGAATTCGCAAGCGCGTGCATGCGGTGAACCAGGGCGTACGCAGACGGGCGTTCGCGCCAGAGCGACGCCATTTGTCCGAGGCGCCGCCGTGCATCGCTGCCCGTCGGGGTGCGCGCGATCGAATCTTCAAGTGCGCATTTTGCGTCCGCTTCGCTCGAAGCGCATGAAAGCAGATGCATCAGCGCCAGGTTCGGCGCTTCGGCGCCTTCCGCGCAGGCGCGAAGCGGGGCAGCGAGTGCTCCTGTAACTGTCATCTGCTCTTCCGCGCGAGCACGCGCCGCGTGTTATGGCGGTCCTGCGCGCCCCAATCGTATTTGTAGGATTCGCCACCGCGCAGAAAATCGAATTCGCGCGCACCTTCGCGCACCGCCTCCTCGATCGCGTGCCCGATCAGTATCGCACCCGGGCTTTCGAACGAAAACGCCGGATCGTAGCCGCAGAGATAGGCGTAGGCGCGCCCGCGCCAGACAAACCCGTAATAGACGCCGGCCGTTTTGCCACCAATCTCGAGCGCGTAAAGGCGCGCGAGGTTTTGCTCCATAAGACCGGGCAGGGCCGCCGCGTGAAACTCCGCCACGCGCGAATCCGCGAACACGCCGGGTTCGCCGCCGCGTTGCCAACGCTCCTGGTGCAGGCGAACGAGTTCGGACAGAAGCGCTTCCACATTGTCGCTGTCGCCTTCAATCAGCACGGCGTCGCCGCGCCGCGCCGCACGCCTGTGCGCGGTCTTCACATGGCGAAGCCGCGACGGGCGTACATGCAGGCGCAGCTCATCGGACTTTGCAGGAAGCGTCAGCACCGGGCAGACGCTCGCAGGCGCACGCGTGTCGCTCCAATCTTCCGGTGCGGTGAGGCGCAAGGCTTCAGCGCCGGGCGCAAGCTCCGGGAATTCGCACTCCGCAACGTTGTCCATCGCGGCAAGCGCATCGGCAAACCATGTTTCCTTGCCGGAGACACGATCGGAATCGATGAGCACGTCGTGATAGTCGCTGAGCGAAACACCGAGCGGCAGAAGGCGCGCGCTCCCGCCGGATTTTTCGCCATAGAGCGGTGCCACGGCCACAAGCCTATCGCCGGCCCGGAGCACGAGAATGCGCAGCGCACCGGGCGCAAACACATCCCACCACGGCACCAGCCAATCCGGCGACTGGAACGGCGTGTGGCCGCAACGCGTCCACAGATCCCGCCATTCGGGCACGAAGGCGGGCAGGCGTTCCACGCCAGTGACGATTTCGAGCGGGCCGCCGATCATCCCGCAACTCCGAGCGGCAACTGCGTCAGCGTGCGATAATGACGCACATAGCCGGCGATCATTGCGTCGAGCGGAAAGCGCCGGCGCGCTTCGGCACGGCATTCGTCGGCATCGATGCGCTCGGTCTCCACGATATGCGCGGCCATATCGTCTACGCCCTCCGCCAAAAATCCGGTGCGGCCGTGGCTGACGACATCTGGGAGCGCACCTTGCGCAAATCCGATTACCGGCGTTCCCGCCGCGAGCGCTTCGCGCGCGACGAGCGAACTTGTTTCGGCGACGAGAGAAGGGATGAGCACGCAGTGCGCGGCCGCGAGCAGCCTGCGTTTTGCGTGCGGGCCAACGCGCCCGAGAAAGCGGCAGGCGCGGCCGAGCCGGGGCTCGATTTCGCGCGTAAAGTACTCCTCGTGCTCCGAGTACGGAAAAACTTCGCCTGCGATCGCAAGCGGCACCCGCGCGCGCTCTGCAGCGTCCATGGCAAGATGCACACCTTTCTCGGGGCAGATGCGCCCGAGAAACAGCGCGAAGCGGGATTTGCGGCGCGGCCGAACAAACGCGTCCACATCGACGCCGTTTTCAATGGCTGGCAGAAACGAGATGCCGGCGGGAGCCGTGCGACCCTGCGCACGGGACACGCAGTGCAGCCAGGTGAAAGGCCGCGACGGCCGCAGCGCATCAGGTCTGTACCAGCCCAGCGGCAGGTGCAGCGATACCAATACCGGTACAACGGCTCGCGGCAGATAGGTGTAGAAATCGATGCCGTGCATGTGGACGAGGTCAACCACATATTCCCGGCAGGCGCGCTCGATTGCTTCGGCGTGCGCGACCCGCGCGCGGGCGCGCCTGCGCTCATCCAACAGCGTGGAAACCGAAGGCGTCGCGATCAGCGTCCCCGCAATCTGCGAACCTTCCATCGCAATCACAATCGAACGATGGCCGCGCGCGACGAGCGCACGATCGAGCGCAAGCAGCACCTGCTCGGCGCCCCCGGCCGTATCGGGGCGCACCGGCGCAAGAGGATAGGCAACACTGAGAACCGTGAGCGGTCTCACGGAGAGATGTCCGCGGCATGTTGCGCTATACGGGCACAGGCCAGCCATTCGGCGGAATTCATTCCCCAGGGCCGCGTGTCGTACAGCACGCGGCCGCCGTTCGGCGGGCGTGAGAAATCGTGCGAAGGTGAGAGTCGGAACTGCTCGGCTTCGAGCGAAAAGGGCGCGAGCACCGTCCGTTGGGTTTCGTGTGCTTCAGTCATGCGACGCTTCGTTGCGCGTTCTTCTTCCGTCAGAAGAACGCGCAAGACGCCGCTTCCGGGCGGGAAGCTCTGGAATTCTTCTTCCCCCTCGCCCAGGCGGTAATACGGCATCTCGACAATCGCCACATCGCGTTCGAGGCGGCGCACCGCCGCGTGAACGCAGAAGGCGGTGGCATCGTGATCGGGATGGCCGCCTTCATAGGCATGGGTGAGGACAATGGCGATCCCGTGTTGGGCAATGAGTTGCGCCAGCGACGACGTCACGCGCGCCATCTGCCGCGCCGCCTGCTGGTCGCGCACGTTCAATCGGGTGATGCGGTCCGGCGCGACACCAGCGATTCCCAAGGCGCGCTCGAGTTCGCAAGCGCGCGCGGCGGCGTAGTTCTCGCAGTCCGGAAACCCTTGCGCCCGCGCCTCTGCACCGTCCATCGGCGCACCGTCCGTAACAACAATCACGGCCACCCCGGCTAGCCGCCCGAGAAGCGCGCCGCAGCCGATCGTTTCGTCATCAGGATGAGCCACGACGACGGCAATGTGGTCTGCCGCAATATCGGGGCGCGATTCGTCGGATATCGAGCGCAGAAAATTGTGCAGCACCAACGCCACTATCATGGCCCGCGACTGCGGGCCATGAGGGAGGAGAGTTTCGGCAGACGCACGCTCCGCATCAGCCCGCCTTGCTCAGCGGCTTGCGTTCCGAGGCGCACAGATGCGCATAGCGGCGCACCATCGCGGCGCAGAAGTCGGCGTATTCCTGCGCAACGAGCGGCGCACTCGTGTGGTGGGGCGCGATGCCGCGATGCTCGGGCGTGAAGCAGAAAGTGAGCGTCACCTCGAATTCGGCAAGCGCTTCCATCTGGCGGTCGAACCAGGAAAGCGCGTTGACCCGGAAGCTGTCGGCCCAGGAAAGCCCGGTCCTGAGATGTCGCACACCGAGACACCGCATCCAGCGCACCGCCTCGTCAAGCCGCGGATCCTCGAAATGAAACCACTGGCAGAGGCCAAGCGCAGGCGTGAGTTCGGCGAAAGTTCTCAGCGCCTGCTTCGGCGTGCCGTCCTCGCGCAGCAGGCCCATGTAGAAATGGCGATAGTAGGATGAGCCTTCCGCTTCGCGGTGGCGCGTGGTAGCGCCCCAGGCGCGCGGCAGATCGTAGAGGCTGTACCAGTGGATTCGCGGCGTGCGCCCGCGCAGGAGTTCGGCCGTGCGCCGCAGCCCCCACGCCTGCACTTCTTCGGCGCCGAAACTTGAAACGCCGACTTCCGAAACCCAGACCGGCAGATCTGTGACGGAGCGGATTTCCTCGATCTTCGCCGGCCATTCGTCGATCTGCCACAGATTCCAGTCAAGCGGGAATCCGTGCACCGCCACGGCATCGAGATGCGCGATCACGCCCTTGCCGGAAAGATTGACGACAAACAGCGGATCGATCGGCGAAATGCCGCCGAGCGTGCGCACGAGATGCGGATTTTCCGCAGCGATCGCCTGCCCCGCGAGACTGCACATCTCGGCAAAGCGTGACCAGTCGGGATCGATCTCGGGATCCCAGTGCGATTTGTTGTTGGGCTCGTTCCAGAGCATCACCGCTTCGATCATGCGTGTGTCGCCTTCGCCGGATAGACGCAGTCGGCGCCGAACGGGGCGGGGCCCCGACGGCAGATGTAAACTTCGTCCTCGGGATGGGCTTCGATGGCAAACCCCGCGCTCCGCAGCATGGCTTCGGCACAGGCGCGGTTGGGCACCCACCAGTTGGTGGGATCGCCCGCATAGCGCTGCTCGATGAAATGGAGCTTCGGAAAATCGGGCCGGTCGAATTCATCCGTTTCCCAGAAGCCGTAATCCTCGGCGAGTTCGCCCGTATCGCGGCTGCCGCGCTGCATCGACTGGAAGACGAACAGATCGGGCGCGACATGCTCGCGGATGAGATCAAGCGCCAGCAGCGGATGGCGCAAATGATAGAGGACGCCCAGTAACAGGACGATATCGAAACGTTCGCCGATGGCGCCGACATCATAGACGGAGAGGCTGCGGAATTCGATGTCGAGGCCGTTCACGTCGGAGGCGAAGCGCGCCTGTTCAAGATAATCCGGATCCTCGTCAATGCCGAGCACGCGGGCCGCGCCTCGCCGCTTCATCTCCATCGCGTAGAAGCCGGCGTTGCAGCCGATGTCGAGCACGCTCCTGCCGGAAAGGTCGCGCGGGAGTGCGGTGCTGAACCGGTTCCATTTCACCGCGGGATAGTCGCCCAGAAAATGCTGCGGCGCGGTCTTGATGCCGCGCAGATCGAGATTGTGGAACCAGGGTCCCAGCGTCGCCACGCGGGTACGGATTTCCTCGCTCGTATAGATGCTCATGAGAGGGCAGCTCTGGCTTCCGGCCCGCTCGCCGCGGGCGTTCCCCCATCGGCCGTTCGGGATTGCAGAAGCGCCATCGCCGCGCGGTAACCATGCAATGTTCCCACATCGACGTAGGACGTGCCGGCGCGAACACCGCGCGCGCGGCCGCAGTCCGCGAGCCACGCATTGACGAGCGTACCGACATATTCATCTTGGTGCTCGCGCGCGTGCCACAGCGCCTCGAGCTCGCGCAGAATTCCACCCGTCATCTTGAAAGCGCCCCAGATCCAATGCGATCGCGCGTCGGGCTGCTTTACCTGGATTTCGAGCACATTTTCTTCCGGGTCGAGCACCACCGCGTCGAAATATTGGGGCTCGCGCACCGGAAAGAGCAGGAACGAGAGTCCGCGATCCGGCAACGCCGCGAGCGCGCACTCGGGCAGCCACACCGTATCCGGCAGTCCGACGATCAAGGGCTCGTCTTCGGCGACGAATGGCGCCACGCGAAAAATCGCGTCGCAGAGGCCTGCGGGCTTCGGCTGCACCACATAGGCAATCGCCGCGTCGCAGTAACTCGCGCCGTAATACTCCAGAATGTCGGATTTGCCCGGCGCGATGACGAAGCAGATCTTGTCCGCGCCACCCAGGATCATCCGATCGACCAGATATTCGCTGACGGCGCGCGGGCGCTCGTTGCCGCCGTCGATGCGGCTTCCGACGGGCAGAAGCTCCTTGGAAAAGGCGAGCGGCTGGATGCGGCTTCCGCGGCCCGCGGCGGGAATGATGCCCCACATCTCACGGACCCGCGGAATGCGCATGGCAGCGCATGTCGCGTACGCCGCGAGGCTCGGAGATCAGACGTATTAGTTCTTCGGCGCGGCGCTCCGAGGTGTGTTCGGCGAGCACCCGCTCGCGCGCGAGCGACCCCATCGCGCGCAGCTCTTCGTCGGAACTGTCGAGCGCGGCTAACACATCGCCAGTCTTGCGCGCGACGATCACCTCGTCGCCCGGTGCGAAGAAGGCGTCGAGTCCGTCCCAGCTGTCCGTCACGAGGGGACAGCCGCACGCCGCCGCTTCGAACAGGCGTCCCGAGGGACACCAGCCCATCGCCGCCATATCGCGACGCGTGATGTTGAGCGTGAGGCGAGACGAGGCGAAGAACGCCGGATGATTGTCCGGCGAAACGTGACGCAGAAAATATATGTTGGCGCTCCACGGAAAGTCGTACGGGTACTGCGCCCCGCCGATGACGAAGCGTTGCGCAGGCCGCGCGCGCGCGGGTACGACAAACAGCTGTTCGAGCGCGTCCTGGCGGTCTGGCGCATAGGTGCCGAGATAGGAAAGATCGCCGCGGTACGCTTCGACCGGCGCAACCGGGCGGTGCAGATCGGGATCGACGTGGCCGTAGAGCGGCGCGACACGCGTCGCGCCGAGTCGCTCGCGCAGCGCCTCGATCGCCGCACCGCCGGTGAAGCTCAAGACGAGATCGAAGCCGGCGAGCCCGCTCGCGCCGATGTACGGGACGCCTTCACCGCGGCCGATTCGGCCGAGCGTCACCGGCGTGTCGAGATCATAGAAGACGCCGGTGGTGGAGGACTCGAAAATATGTTCGGCGGCGGCGAGCGCGTCGGGGCAGTAGGACGTGACGATCGCAGCATCGGCTTCGGAAATGGCCTGGCGCGCACGCGCGGCGACCTCGCGCCACTCGCGGTACAAGACAAGTTCTCCGCCAGGAATTCCCCAACAGTCGCGCGCGCCCGCGTACCACGTCACATCGCGTTCGAAGAATACGGTGCGATGGCCCTGCGATGCCAACGCGCGGCAAAGACCCCGCCATAACGTGGCGTGCCCGTTTCCCCAGGACGAACTGATGGTCAGCCCGAAAATCGCCAACTTCATGCCGCGGCGTCCCGAACACCCGTAAGCGCGTACGTGTCACGCAAATCGCCGAGTTCGGTCACGCTGCCCGGCGGGATAACAATCGAGCCCCACGCCTCGAGCGGCAGATTGCGTTCGTGGAGCAGGGCCGCGCGAATGATCTCGGCGTGTGTCACCATGACGACGGTTCCCGCGACGCGACGGGCCATCTCCTCGATGTGTCGCACAATTCGTTGTTGCGCCTCATGCATCGATTCTCCGTTGGGCGGCCGCGCGAGGCTTCGCTTTCCATTCCAGCTGCGCCATTCCGGATCGTTTTCGAGTGCGGCAAACCGTACGCCACTCCAGGCGCCAAAATCGATCTCGTCGAGTGCGTCTTCGATGGTGCAGGAAAGCCCCAGTGACAGGCACATTTCTCCCGCCGTTTCGCAGCAGCGCTCGCGCGGACTCGACTGCACGAGCACGATGTTCTCGTTGCGCAGCATGCGCGCGAGCACGCGCGCCCGTTCGCGGCCGCGCGTGGTGAGCGAAATGCCGGGCGTGCGCCCCACCAGCGCCTGATCCTGCAGCGCGTGCTCGGCATGGCGGATGAGGAGCGCGCGGAACACGCTCAGTTTCCCCGGTCTTCGCCGTCGATAAATTGCAGCGTGCGCCGGCGTGCCTCGTCGTCGGTGAACTGGCGGGGCGGGGACTTCATGAAATAGCTCGAGGGACCGACCAGCGCGCCGCCGATGCCGCGGTCGAGTGCGAGCCTGGCGCAGCGCACCGCGTCGATCACCACCCCTGCCGAATTGGGCGAATCCCATACTTCCAGCTTGAGTTCGAGGCTGAGCGGGACGCCGCCGAACGCCGTCCCTTCGAGGCGTATGTACGCGTTCTTGCGGTCGGCGAGCCAGGGAATGTGATCGCTGGGACCGATATGGATATTCTCGCCCGACAGCGGAATATCCAGCTGGCTGTTCACCGCGCGCGTCTTCGACAGTTTCTTCGAGACGAGCCGCTCGCGCTCGAGCATGTTCAGGAAATCGGTGTTGCCGCCGAAATTGAGCTGATAGGTGCGGTCCAGGCGCACGCCACGCTCGCGGAAAAGGTTTGTCAGTATGCGATGCACGATCGTGGCGCCGACCTGGCTCTTGATGTCGTCGCCGACGAGTGGCAGTCCGCGCTCCTCGAAACGCGCGCGCCAGTTGTCATTCGAGGCGATAAACACAGGAATGCAGTTGACGAGCGCGCAGCCCGCTTCGAGTGCGCGTTCGGCATAGAATTCGGTGGCGCGCTGCGAGCCGACGGGCAGGTAAGAAACCAGGACCTCGGTCGCGCTGTCCTTCAGCACGCGAGTCACGTCGGCGACCGGCGCGCCGGATTCCTGGATCTCGTCGCGCAGATACTTGCCGAGGCCGTCGAGCGTGGGCCCGCGCTGAACTAGCACTCCGGTGCGCGCGATCTTCTGAAACCGCACGGTGTTGTTCGGTGCGGCGAATATGGCTTCGGAGACGTCGCGGCCGACCTTGGCCGCGCTCACGTCGAAGGCTGCCGAAATCTGGATGTCGCCGACACGATAGCCGCCGAGTTCCGCATGCATGAGACCCGCGGCGGGTTCGTTGTCGCGGGCGTCCAGATAATAGGTCAAGCCCTGGACGAAAGACGACGCGCAGTTCCCCACCCCGGCAATACCCACGCGCAGATTTTTCGCAGCGTGCTGCCCGCTGGTTTGCATGGACCCTCAGCAGATGAACGGGATCAAAGGATAAGGTCGCCGTCGCAGTCGGAAACGTCCTCCCGCGGGGCTCGTTCCACCCCGACCGGATACCGCAGCGCGAGAAGCCGGCGGAACGCGCGGTTTCGGGCCCCGTTCCCGACAGCGTCGCCGCACGCCCGATTGCATGCCGTTTTCCCTGACACGTATTCTCTTTGGTCGCGCGCTCGCCAACCGCGAGGTGCAAGAACGCGAGATCGGCGTCGTCGAAGGCGTCCCGGCCATGGGGCTCGACGCGCTGTCGTCCGCTTCTTACGGGCCGGAAGCCGCGCTCGCGATTCTCGCGCCAGTGGGCGCCGCCGCGCTCAGCTTCGTCACGCCGCTGATGGCGGCGATCATCTGCCTGCTCGCGATCCTTTACGTCTCCTATCGGCAGACAATGCGCGCCTATCCGGGCAGCGGCGGCGCCTATCAGGTGGTGAAAGCGAATCTCGGTGCTGGGGCGAGCGTGCTCGCGGCCGCAGCATTGATGGTCGATTACGTGCTGAACGTCGCGGTCGGGATCTCGGCAGGAATCGCCGCGCTCGTTTCCGTGGCACCCGCGCTGTTCCCGCACACGCTCCTTCTCTGTCTCGCAGCGCTCCTTTTGATTGTGCTCGCCAATCTCAGAGGCACTATGGACGCGGGCCGGCTGTTCGCACTTCCGACCTATCTGTTCGTCGCGAGCTTTCTGTTCGTGATCGGGTTCGGGATCGCAAAGGCCCTGGCTGCCGGCGGCGATCCGCGCCCGCTCATCGCGCCCGCGCCGCTGGCCACGTCCGGCGAAGCGGTGGGCGCGTGGCTTCTGTTGCGCGCCTTTGCGAGCGGTTGCACCGCTATGACGGGCGTCGAGGCTGTCAGCAACGGCATGTCGGCGTTCAAAAAGCCCATCGTGCCGCGCGCGCATGCCACGCTCAGCGTCATCGTCGGCGCGCTCGCTGTCCTGCTCGCCGGCATCGCCTGGCTCGCGCACACCTATCACATCGGCGCGATGGACCAGACAAAGGCCGGCTACCGCAGCGTGCTGTCGCAGCTCGCGGGCGCGGTTCTTGGCAATGGCACGCTTTATTACATCGCGCTGTCGAGCGCGCTCGCCGTGCTCGTGCTCTCTGCCAACACAAGCTTCACCGGATTTCCGCGGTTGTGCCGCCTGGTGGCGCAGGACGGATATCTCCCGCATCCGTTCTCGGTAGCAGGCCGCCGACTCGTGTTTACCGTCGGGATTTTCTATCTCGCCGGCACCGCCGCAGGGCTGCTGATTGTCTTCGGCGGTATCACCGATCGGCTCATTCCGCTCTTCGCGATCGGCGCCTTTCTCACCTTCACGCTTTCACAGGCCGGCATGACGCTGCACTGGCGCAACGCGCGCTGCGGAGGTGATAGAAGTTTCGGCACGCGCGTGCGCATGACGATCAATGGCGTGGGCGCGCTCGCAACGGCGATTGCGCTTCTCGTCATCATCGCCGCCAAGTTCGTGGAGGGCGCCTGGATCGTGGTGGTGGTAGTGCCTTGCGTCATTGCGACGCTGCTCGGCATTCGCCGTTACTATGACCGGCTCTATGCCAGTATTCGGGCCAACGATTCGCTCGCGGTGGATTGCCGTCCCGCGGTCGCGCTCGTGGCGATGGAAGGCTGGAGCCGACCGGTCAAGGACGCGCTCGCGCTCGCCTTGCGCCTCTCGCCCGATATCGTCGGCGTTCACCTGACCGACGTAGAAGGGCCTTCAAGGGAGGACGGACTGGCGCTGAACGAAAGCTGGCGCAAGAATGTCGAAGAGCCGGCGCGGGCTGCAGGACTGAAGCCGCCGCGCCTGTTCGTTCTTCCTGCGCCCTATCGCAGGCTCGACATCCCCTTTCTCAAATTCATCGACCAGCTTGAACCGCGCGTCGGGGACCGGCCGGTGGCCGTTCTCATTCCCCAGCTCGTGAAGCGCCGCTGGTGGCAGCATCTCCTGCACTCCCACCGCGCCGCGCGTCTCCGCTCGGAGCTGCTCCGCTACGGCGGCTCGCGCCTCATCGTCATTGACGTGCCGTGGTACCTGGAAGAGCCAAACCCCGAGGAACTGAGAAAGGCAGAATCTTCGGAAAATGCATGATCCGCACCCGCACGCACGATCCTTGTGTTGCGGCACGCGAATGATTTAGAGCGTTTGAACGAATTGAGAAGGCTGTCATCCCTGCGAAAGCAGGAGCCCAGATCACTGTCATCTTGGGATAGATCACGCTGCCGGGTTTCCATTTTCGCGGGAACGACCATTGGTGGAAGCATGACCGTACCGTCGCGAGCACCGACCATTCGCGCGCTACAGGGCGCGCGCGCGCTCCCGCCGCTCGTGCTCGTGCTGTTTCATTACTGTGAAGGGCGCGGCTATCGCGGCCTGTGGTGGTTCGATCTCGTGGTTGCGCGCGGCTACCTCTGGGTGGAATTCTTCTTCGCTCTTTCCGGATTCGTGCTGACCTACGTCTATGCCCAGCGCCTGCGGGAGCTGTGGGGCGCGCGCGGATATGGCACATTCCTGGGAACGCGACTGGCGCGGCTCTACCCGCTGCACCTTGCGATTCTGCTCTTGATTCTCGGCATTGTGGTACTCCTCCGAGCGGTCGCAGCCAATGGCGGCTATGTTTCGATCTATGACGAACGCTGGCACCCGATCGTCAACACACCGACTTTCGTCGCCAATCTCTTCCTCGTGCAGGCCTGGAATATCTTTCCCTATCTCTCCTGGAACGGCGCGGCGTGGTTCGTCAGCGTGGAATTTCTGCTCTGCCTCCTCTTTCCGCTTTATCTGCTGGCGTCCCGCTGGGGCTGGAAGGCGGCAGTGTTTCTGATCGTGGGCGGTGCGGTGGGGCTCGCGCTGCTCGCCGAGCCACGGTACGGCCTCGATCTCACGTTTCACAACGGCATCTGGCGCGGCATGGCCGCGTTTGCCATCGGCGTCGGCTTCGCGTTACTGCATCGCTCTGCGCACGAGCGTGCGAACGCGCTGCCGGAGGTGGCCTTTACGCTCGCGCAGTTCGCGGCCGTTGGGTGCCTTTTCCTCGCGCTCTACAACACCGGGTGGTCGCATCGCCCCTCCGACATTTACACCGCGATCGCCGTCATGGCGCTGGTCCTGGTGCTCGCTTTCGATCGCGGCCTTCTCGCGCGTGCCCTTGCGACGCGCGTTCCGCTTTTGTTGGGCGAGTGGTCTTATGCGATCTACATCGGCCAGACGCCGCTTCTGCAGCTCCTTGGTCACGCGCAGCTCCATCTTTATCCCGCGCCCGACGACATGATTCTCGGGCGGAGCTGGGCTTCCTGGGCGCCAGTGTGGCATTGGCTGGAGCCCGCACTGCTTGTTCTTGCAGCAATTGCATGGGGCGCGTTCCTCTATGCCGTGATCGAACGGCCGGCGAATGCGCTGCTGCGAAGGGCCGGACACAGGCCGGCCGTTCAGCCCGCCTCCGCTTGACGCTCGAAAGCGGCTTGTCCGACACTCACGCTTTGCAAATTCAGGAAAGTCACATGACCATTCGCTTCGACGACAGGGTTGCGATTGTTACCGGCGCGGGCGGCGGGCTTGGCCGCGCCCACGTGCTTGAATTCGCCCGCCGCGGCGCGAAGGTCGTGGTCAATGATCTCGGCGGTGCGGTGGACGGCACCGGCGGATCCTCCGAAGCGGCGGAGAAAGTCGTCGCGACGATTAAGGCCGCGGGCGGCACAGCGATCGCGAACGGCGCTTCGGTGACCGACGATGCGGGCGTCGCCCATCTGGTCGCGCAGACGCTCGACGCCTTCGGACGCATCGACATTCTCGTCGCCAATGCCGGGATCCTGCGCGACAAAAGTTTCGGTAAGATGGAGCTGAAGGACTTTGCGGCGGTGCTCGATGTGCATGTGATGGGCTCGGTCAAGCCCGCGAAGGCGGTGTGGCCGCACATGCGCGAACGGCAATATGGTCGGATCGTTGTGACGACATCTTCGACCGGCCTCTACGGCAATTTCGGCCAGGCGAACTACGGCGCGGCCAAGCTCGCGCTGGTCGGCCTCATGCATACGCTCAAGCTCGAAGGCGCGAAGGACAATATCCGCATCAACGCGATCTGTCCGGTGGCCGCCACGCGCATGACCGAAAATCTCATGCCGCCGCCTATGCTCGAGATGCTGAAGCCCGAATATGTGACTCCGGGCGTGGTGTTTCTCGCGAGCGATGACGCGCCGAGCGGTGTCATTGTCACGGCAGGCGCGGGCGTGTTCGCAGCGGCGCAGACGGTCGAGACGGACGGGATCAGTCTCGGCCGCGAGGTCAACGCCGATTCCGTCGCCGCGAACTGGCAGCGTATCGCGGATTTCTCGAACGCGCAGCCTTACGCCTCCGGCACCGAACAGGTCGCCAAAATCCTCCAGCGCGCGCAGACGCCGGGCTGACCCCTCACCCGCATTGGCGCGGTTGAGGGGTTTCGCCCTGTACCCCTCTCCCACAAGGGACAACGGGAGAGGGCAGCTCAGAGCGCTGCTTTGCCGTTGTACGTGCGACACATGGAATTCCCCTCTCCCCTTGTGGGAGAGGGATGCAAGACTTGGTGTCGAAACATGCGCGAACGTGGGTGAGGGGCCGCGACGAATTACTCGCCCTTGAATTCCGGCGTTCGCTTTTCGAAGAAGGCGCTGACCGCTTCGCGGTGATCGGCTGTCAGATGCGCAAGCGACTGGAAGGCGGCCGACATTTCCATCATTGTCTCGAAGCTCGCACGCTCGGCATCGCGCATCAGCCGCTTGGTGAGGCGCAGTACGTCGGGCGGCTGGCGGCAAATGCGCTCCGCGAGCGCACGGGCTTCGTTCATCAGCTCTGCCGCAGGGACAACTTTCGAGACCAGACCCCATTCGCGTGCCGTCGCGGCATCAATGCTATCGCCCGTAAAGAACAGTTCGGCCGCGCGCGCCTGCCCGATCACGCGCGGCAGGATCCAAGCGCCGCCGTCGCCCGGCACCAACCCCATTTTCAGGAAGCTCGCACCGAAAAAAGCACTGTCCGCGGCAATGCGCAGATCGGCGAGGCAGGCGACATCGTTGCCGAGACCGATCGCCGGGCCGTTCACCGCGGCAATCAGCGGCACTTCGATGTTCCAGAGTGCACGCACCATGCGATGGATGCCGGAGCGATAGCCTTCGCGGATGCGCACGCCCGGGCCGGCGAACGGGCCCGTCTGCTCCCGCATCGCCTTGAGATTGCCGCCCGCCGAGAAGGCCTTCCCCGCGCCGGTCAGGATGGCGCAGCGCACCTCGCGATCCGCATCGATGCGCGCGGCCGCGTCCTCGAACAGCGCACCGTCGCCCTCTTCGCCCAGAGGATTGCGCGACTCCGGCCGGTTGATCGTCAGCGTAACGACCCTGCCGGATTTTTCGAACAGCAATGCGGTCATGCTTCGCCTGTCCCTGCAACGAATCTCACCCGGTGGCACGGAGCCGGGGAAAGGAAATTACCACACAACGCAAGACGCAAGATTCTCAATCAGTGCGGAGAAATCCGTGTTCCACAAATTGCGCATCCTCCAAACTTCCGCCGATGACGCTGTGTTTTCCGCCCGTGTTCGCAATTTCTGCCGGCAGTGTGGATGTGGCGCCGGCCTCTGCATCGAAGCTCTTCAGCGCTCCGCCCGGCGCGCGTAGAAAGCCGTGGATGACATATTGGGCGTCGGTGTAGCTCCCCGTGATCTGCCCCTTCGTATCAATCGCCATCGCCGATGTCGCAATCGCGTTTGGAACATCGAAGTTCGTGAGCGTCCCGTCTGCCATGCGAACAAACCCGTGGGAGACGCCCTGCGTGCCGGAATAATAGCCGGTGATCGTCCCTCGGTCATTGATCGCCGTGGGAGTGGTTGACCTTGCGCCCGCAGGATCGAACTCGGTGACGGTCCCGTCGACTGTCCGCACGAAACCGTGAGCCCTGAAGTTCGCGTCTTCGTAATACCCTGCGCTCGTGCCGCTGCCGTTGATGCAGTCGGCATAGGTTCCGTAGGACCCCGTTGCATCGAACTCGACGAAGCTGCCATCGGAATTGCGGAGAAAGCCGCGCGCGACACCCGCGTTGGCATCGAGGTACCAGCCGGCAACGACTCCTTGCTTGTTGATGCCGCCGGGCATCACCGAATATTCCTCGCCTGGAGGATCGAAACTCGTGGTCCTGCCTCCGACCGACCGGACAAAGCCGTGCCCGTTGTAGTCGGCGTCGTCATAGTTTCCGGTGACCGCCCCCTTGCTGTTGATGGCGGTGACGAACGTCTGCACCGAACCTTCCGGATCGAACGCGGTGATCGTGCCATCGGCCGTTCGCACGAATCCGTGAAACATGGAATTGGGATTGTCCCAATAATCGCCCGCCACCGTCTCTACACCATTCACGGCAACGCCAATGGTCACGGAAGATCCGCTGGGATCGAAGATGACGTACTTGGCATTGCGTTTGGCGGGAGTGCCAGCGGCCAATGCATTCCCTGCAAGGCAAACCACCACACCTGTCGCCAAGGCACGAGCGCACGCGATCCCGTTCACGTGATACTCCCCTACTGACCCGATCAAGTCGCCCGGGAACCATAGTACGATTGCGGCAGAAAATACACATCGCCCGCGGGCGCCACGCTCCCGCAACTGGCCGCATGCGCGGACGTTGTGCTCGGATGGCGCAGCCGGCACAACCTGACGAGGCGATCGCGGGCGCACCCGCTCTGCGGCGCGGCGGTGCGGTTTCGGCCGTCCTTCTGCAGACCGTTCTTCTCTTCACGCTGTCGACGCTGCCTACGCCTGTCTATCGCGACTATGCGCGCGCGTTCCACTTCGGCATCCTCACGCTCACGCTGATCTACGCGACCTATGTGGCGGGCACGCTGCTCACGCTGTTCGTTCTGGGTCGCCTCTCCGACCAGATCGGCCGGGCGCGGGTTTCGCTGCCGGCGATTTTTTGCGCCGCCCTCGCCGCCGTTCTGTTCCTGCTCGCGGACAGCGCTGCCATGCTTTTCGCCGCGCGGCTGGTGACGGGGATTGCCGCTGGCCTTTCGTCGGGCACGGCAGTCGCGTGGCTCAAGGAACTCCAGGAGGGCACACCGGAACGGACGATCTCCGTCAGGACGGTGGCCGCCAATCTTTTCGGTCTGGGTTTCGGCCCGCTACTTTGCGGACTTGCCGCAACGTATCTGCCAGTGCCCTCCATCGCGCCTTACGCGATTTACCTTCTGCTGCTTGTTCCGCTCGCCATAGCCGTCGTGCTGACGCGGGAGACGGTTGCCGGACGCAAACCGCTCGCGGAGGTTTCGCTCAATCCAGGCGTCGGCGTGCCGCCCGAACGGCGCGCGCAATTCCTGGCGCCCGGCGTGATTACGTTCGTGATCTTCGCGCTCGTCGGCTTCTATTCCGCGATCGCGCCTGACCTGCTCGCCGTCGTGCTCCATATCACAAACAAAGCGGCGATCGGCAGCACCGTCTTCGAACTGTTTCTGGCGGGCTTGCTCGCCGATTATGCGACCCGGCGCCTGGGAAGCCGCGCCGCAATGCTGTGGGGTGCGGGATTCGTCCTGCCTGCGCTCGCCTGTCTCGTCGGCGCGCAACTCGACTCGTCGCTGCCATTGCTGCTCGGAGGCACCGCGCTTGGTGGCATGGCACTCGGCCTCGCCTATCGCGGCACGCTGGAAGTGACGAACGCGCTGGCGCCGGAGGACCGCCGCGCCGAACTCGTTTCCACGCTGTTCGTCTGCGGGAATCTTGGGCTTGCCATGCCGGTCATCGGCATCGGAATTGTTTCCGCCCTCACACGGCCCGAGATCGCCAACCTCGTCTTTGCCGCCGTGGTCGCGGTCCTCACGCTGGCAGGGCTGGCCTTCGGACTCGCAAACCGGGAGAAATAGGTCAGCGGCCGCCGGCGGCGCGCTGGTTTAAAATCACGAACAGGTTCGGATCGAGCGGCGCATCGGTTTTCACGTCGCTGACGGTGACCGTGGTCAACAGTCCCTGGGCGTCGCGCACGGTCCATTGTTTGAGCGCGAGCGTGGGCTTCGAAAACAACAGCGAGATATTGCCGTTCACGCGGCCGCTGTGCGAGCGCGCCTGAACGATCATCTGGCCGTTCTGCTCCTCCACGCCGACGATATCGGTGTTGTCACGCAGGTCAATATCGTCGCCCAGAATGAGACTGAGCGGGGTGGTCCACAAAGCGTAGCGATCGGTCGTGCCGAGGTTCCGGTTCTCGACCGCGACCCAGCGACCGTCGCTGACGATGAGCGTCGGATTGGGCGGAGCATATTCGAACCGCATGCGGCCCGGCTTGTCGATGTAGAAACGGCCCTGGTCGACCTGGCCTTCCGGTCCGACCTGGACGAAACTGCCTTGCAGTGTATGGATCGCGTTCAGGGATTCACTGACACGTTCGAGATCGGCGCGCTGCGACGGCGTCAATCGGCCTTGCATCGGGCCGGGCACGGCTGCCGACAATAGCAAAAGCAAGCCGCCCGCGGCCAGAATTAGTGAAATTTTTTCCATCGGCTTTTCACTCCTGCTATGAGCCGCATGCCTGAATAAACGAACCGTTCAGTTTTCGCAGCCGCCATCGAACCGACAATGCCAAGCAAGGACGATCAGCCCCTTCCGTATCCGCATATCGGCATCATAGGCGCCGGTGCCTGGGGTATGGCGCTTGCGCAGGTCGCTGCCAATGCGGGACGAAGGGTCACACTCTGGTGTCGACGGGAGACATTCGCTTCCCCGCTGGATGCGGTGGCATTGACGAATGAGCGCGCTCGGTTGGCGCAGGCCGATGCGCTCCTCCTCGTCGTGCCGGCACAGCAGACGCGAGAGGTGCTTCTTGAGTTCCGCTTCGCACCCGGTGTGCCGCTCGTCCTCTGTGCGAAAGGGATCGAGCAGGGAACCGGCAGGCTGTTGACGGAGGTGCTGGCGGAGACCGTTCCCGGCGCGGAATCGGGTATCCTCTCCGGACCGTCCTTCGCGCGCGATGTGGTGGCAGGATTGCCGACCGCGGTGACTGTCGCGGCCCGCGCGCCCGTCGCGGCCCGGCTACAGGCAAGTCTCGGCCATGCGGCGTTCCGGCCCTATGCCAGCGAGGACCTCGCGGGCGTAGCGCTCGGCGGCGCTGCCAAGAATGTGTATGCCGTTGCCTGTGGTATTGTGATCGGATTGGGGCTTGGCGAAAGCGCGCGCGCCGCGCTGATCTCGCGAAGCTTTGCGGAGCTGCGCAGGCTTGCGCCGGCCTTGGGCGCGCGCGATGATACCCTCATGGGGCTTTCCGGGCTCGGCGATCTGGTGCTGACCGCCACGAGCCTAACCTCGCGCAATTTCTCGTTCGGGCTTGCATTGGGGCGCGGCCGCTCGCTCGCCGAACTCGCTGCGCCCCAAGCGCCTCTGGCGGAAGGCATCGCAACAGCGCCGGCCCTCGTCGCGCGCGCACACCGACTCGGAATAGAATTGCCGGTCGCTGAGACGATGACGGAAATCCTTGCAGGCACCATTGCGCCCGCCGACGCCGTTCCGCGGCTGATGGCGCGACCTCTCAGAACGGAGTGAGACGATGCTGTTTGTGATTACCGCGATGGACAAGCCCAATTCGCGCGAGCTGCGCATGAACACCCGCGCCGCCCATTTCGATTACGCGCACCGGACGGGCGGCGTGAGACTCGGCGGCCCGTTTCTCGACGACAATGGCGAGATGATCGGCAGCCTGATCATTATCGAGGCGCAGGATCTCGATGCAGCACGGCGCTGGCAGGCCGGCGACCCCTATGCGGAGGCCGGGTTGTTCTCGGAGGCGGATGTGCGTCCCTGGAAGGCGACCGCCAATTTCTGCAAGGCCGAGCTTTGATGGCGCACTGGCTGTTCAAGACCGAGCCCGAAAGCTGGTCGTGGGCCGAGCAGAAGGCGAAAGGAGCCAAGGGCGAGCCGTGGAGTGGCGTGCGCAACCACCAGGCCGCGAACAACATGAAAGCGATGAAGAAGGGCGAGCGCGGCTTCTTCTATCACTCGGGCGATGAGCGGCGCATCGTCGGGATCGTCGAAGTGATCGGCGAATACCGGCCCGATCCGACCGATGACGCCGGCCGGTTCGGGCTGGTCCATGTCAAAGCCGTTGCCGACCTGCCGAAGCCCGTCACGCTCGACATGGCGAAGCACGATCCCAAACTCGCCGAAATGACTCTGGTGAAGTCCTCGCGGTTATCCGTGCAGCCCGTCCGCGACTCCGAATGGAAACACATCCTGAAACTCGGCGGCGTGAAGAAAGAGATTTGATTTGTGCGTTGGACAGGCGCTCTGCGTGCTTCGACCGGCTCAGGATGAGGAGAATCTTACTGCCCTCGGTGCCGGTGCAGTGCACAGATTTCCTCATCCTGAGCCTGTCGAAGGACGCACGTTGCTGATGCAGTCCTGAGCCGGCACACCTCAACGCTGGCGCTGATAGAGGACGGTGCCGTCCGACTGCGCCACGTTGTAGAGCGAGATGCAGCGCGGGTTCTTCAGCTCGCGGCAGAGGAGATCGACCGCCAGGATGTATTTCGCGGCGTTCGTGGCCGCCACGCAGACGTAGCGGCCCGGCACGTCGGTGCGGGCGAGTTGTTGGGTTGCGAGTTGCCCGTATTGCGGGACGATGCCGAAATTTTTCGCGGTGTTGAGGCCCGTAGTGCAGATCTGCGCCTCGGCACCCAGGAGCATCTTGACCCTGGTCTCAAGAGCGGCATGGACTTGACGCGGCAGAATGATGTCGGGGTAGATCACCCCGAACCAGATTCCGGCCAAAGCCGCGAGAACGAAGCCACCGATGACGACAATGCGCGCGGCGAGCCATTCCCGCGCCAGCGCTCGCCCGTTCTCGGCAATATAGGCGGCAGACAAACGGCGGCCCCGTCCGTTGTTATTTCATGGTCGGAATGGAGAAATCCGGATGCTCGCGCACGCCGCCCTTGGGCCAACGCTGCGTCACGGTCTTGATGCGCGTGAAGAACCGCACGCCTTCGGTGCCGTGCTGGTTGATGTCGCCGAAGGCCGAGCGCTTCCAGCCGCCGAAGGTGTGATAGGCGAGCGGCACGGGAATCGGAATGTTCACGCCGACCATGCCCACGCGGACGCGACGTGCGAATTCGCGCGCTGCATCGCCGTCGCGCGTGAAGATGGCGACACCGTTGCCGTATTGATGGTTGGACGGCAGCGCGATCGCCGAATCGAAATCGGGCGCGCGCGCGATCTGCAGGACCGGTCCGAAAATTTCGTCCTGATACGTTTTCATCTCCGGTGTCACGCGGTCGAACAGCGAACCGCCGAGAAAGTAGCCGTTCTCATAGCCCTGCAATTTGAAGCCGCGTCCGTCCACGACGAGTTCCGCGCCCTCCTTCACGCCCAGCTCAATATAGGAGAGCACCTTATTGCGCTGCTCCGCCGTCACCATGGGGCCGTACGCGGCATCGGGGTCGGTGGGCGGCGCGACCTTGAGGCTCTCGACCCGGGGCTTGAGACGCGCCACCAGCGCATCGGCAAGCTTGTCCGTCACCGGCACGGCGACAGAAATCGCCATGCAGCGTTCGCCGGCCGAGCCATAGCCCGCGCCGATCAGCTCGTTCGTGACCTGATCGAGATCGGCATCGGGCATGATGATGGCGTGGTTCTTGGCCCCCCCCATCGCCTGGATGCGCTTTCCATGGGCCGTCCCGCGCGAATAAACATGTTCGGCCACCACCGACGAGCCGACGAAGCTCACCGCCTGGATGTCGGGGTCATCCAGAATCGCATCGACGGCTTCCTTGTCGCCGTTGACGACGTTGAGCACGCCCGCGGGCGCACCCGCTTCCATGAAGAGTTCGGCAAGACGCAGCGGAACACTGGGGTCTTTCTCGCTCGGCTTGCAGATGAAAGTATTGCCGCAGGCGATGGCGACACCGAACATCCACATCGGAATCATCGCCGGGAAGTTGAACGGCGTGATGCCGGCCACCACTCCCAGCGGCTGGCGCATGGAATAGATATCGATGCCGGGGCCCGCGCCTTCCGTGTATTCGCCCTTCATCAGGTGCGGAATTCCGCAGGCGAACTCGATCACTTCCAGCCCGCGCTGCACGTCGCCGCGCGCATCGGCGAGCACCTTGCCATGTTCGCTCGAGAGCAGATGGGCGAGCTCGTCCATGTTCTTTTCGACCAGCGCCTTGAAATTGAACATCACGCGGGCGCGGCGCTGCGGGTTGACGCGCGCCCATTCGGGGAAGGCGGCTTTCGCTGCCTCGACAGCCTCGCGCATCTCGGCGCGGCTCGCGAAGGCGACTTTCGCCTGCACCTCGCCCGTCGCGGGATTGAAGATGTCCCCGAAGCGGCCGGATGTGCCCTTGACGGGCCGACCGCCGAAAAAATGCGCAAGCTCTCTCATCGACTGATACCTTTTTCCTGGAAACGCCGCCCGGGCGGCCAGGGGGCTTGATACCACGCGCAAGGTGGCGGCAAGCAAGGAGGGCGCGACAAAAGGGGGCGAGGGGCGCTTGGGAAAGGGCCGGTTAAGGGCATCCGAAAAATTTTTCGCAAGCCGTTAGCCTCTCCGTAACCGAATTGGGCGGAAGTTGCGCCGCGGATCGGCACGTTCCGACTCAATTGCCGTCGAAATCCGCCCCGAATCGGGCAAGATGCGCGGGTCCGGAGGCCCACAAGCAGCCGCCTGTTCTTCGCCTTCGAAGCCTGCGAACTGAGGAGCTACGCCCCTGCCCATAACGGCCGCCCGCCTCGTCTCCGACAAGGATAGCTACGGCCTCCCCGGCGGGCTCTGGCGCTGGGTGGCGCTTGGCCTGTTCGTGGTCGCGATTGCCGTCGCGGGCGTGGTCATCGCCCGGCCCGCCCAGGCCGGCTGGCTCGGCGTCGGCCTCGTCGCCGGAATCGGGGCCATTGCCGCCCTCGTCTTTTATGCCATCTGGCCGCGCGCGAGCGTCGGCGCCGTCAAGGCGCGCCATATCGCGGAAGCAGCCACGCATGCCAATGTGGCCTGGGTCGTGACGAACTGCGACGGCGCGGTCATCCACTGCAACGACTCCTATCGCAATCTCGCCGGTGCGCACGCCCGCGAAACGCTCCCGCCGCCGCAGCTAGCCGTGGGTGCCGATTCCGCTGCGGCCATGCTCTACCGGCTGAGCCGCAAGGCGGCGGCCGGACAGGCGCATGAAGAAACATTCGAGGCGGCGAGCGGATTCGAGATGTTGGGCGCGGTGCGTCCGCTCTCCGAAGGCCGCACGGCCTGGTGGTTCACGCCGCGGATTGCAGCGCGCGAGGCCCCGACCGCCGAGAGTCCGACTGCACGGTCGCCGGCTATCGCTGATCCGATGCAGCTGTTTCACGAAGCGCCGATCGGCATGGCGATCGCGGGTCCGGACGGCACCATCGTGGACTCCAATCCGCCGTTTCGCGAATTTCTCGGAGCCTCCGGTGACATTCGTGGCCGCGCCCTTTCGGAATTTGCGGCACCCGTGGATGCGGAGGCGATTTCCGGGGCCTTTACGAGCCTGAGAACCGGAAGCGCCGCGGTTCTCACCCTCCACGCGTCCGACGAGCGGCTTGCCGAAATCCATCTTCGTCCGCTCGCGGACGGCGCGCGCGTGTTGCTTTATCTGATTGATGTCTCCGAGCAGAAGGCGCTCGAGACGAAATTCGCGCAGTCGCAGAAGATGCAGGCCGTCGGTCAGCTCGCCGGGGGCGTGGCGCACGATTTCAACAACCTTCTGACCGTCATCATCGGCAATTGCGAATTCCTGCTGATGCGCCACGGCGCGGGCGATCCCTCGTTCCGCGAGATCAACGAAGTCCACCAGAACGCGCTGCGCGCCGCGACGGTTGTTGGCCAGCTCCTCGCTTTCTCGCGCAAGCAGACGCTGCAGCCCCGCGTGCTCATGCTGCGTGACGTGATCGGCGAACTCGCACAGCTCCTGCGGCGCCTGCTGCGCGAAGGGATCGAGCTCAAACTCGAGCACGGCCCGGAATTGTGGCCGGTGCGCGCCGACGAGACGCAGATCTCCAACGCGCTGATCAATCTCGTCGTCAACGCGCGCGACGCGATGCCGAAAGGTGGCACCGTGACGATCGCCACCGCGAATGAAACAGTCGAACGCGCAACCGCAATGGGATTCGGCATGATGCCGGCCGGCGATTATGTGCGGATCGAGGTGCGCGACTCGGGAATTGGCATCCCGAAGGAAAACGTCGAAAAGATTTTTGATCCATTTTTCACCACCAAACCTGTCGGCCAGGGCACCGGTCTCGGGCTTGCGACGGTCTATGGAATCATCAAGCAGACCGGCGGCTTCATTCAGGTGGACAGCGAAGTGGGCAAAGGGACCCTCTTTCGCATCTATCTGCCACGGCACAAGGGCGACACGCTTGCCGCGCCGGTCGAGCGGGCACAGCCGCGCGATATCACCGGGCAGGATACGATCCTGCTCGTCGAAGACGAGGAAGCGGTGCGCAGCTTCGCGGCGCGCGCGCTGAAGCTCCGAGGCTATCAGGTGCTGGAAGCCTCGGGCGGCGAGGAAGCGCTGGAACTGGTGCGCCGCCACGCGGGCGCCATCCACCTTCTCATTACCGATGTGGTGATGCCGAACATGGACGGGCCAACGCTCGTGCGCGCGGTGCGGCGGCTCAGGCCCGACATGGCGGTGATATTCATGTCGGGCTACGCCGAGGAAGCCTTCCGCCGACACGACGAAAACGCGGCCGAGCTGCACTTCCTCGCCAAGCCCTTCGGCCTCAAACAGCTCGCCGCGAAGGTCAAGGACGTCCTCTCCGGCGCCCCGGCGGAAAAGGAGGGGGAGTAAGCGCACAAACCTTGTGTCACGCCGCCAGAAACAAATCGACCGGACGATGGCTCAAATTTTCCCATGGCCAGCCCCCGAGCCGGCCACCCAGCCGCCGCGGCGAATGACATCTTTCGATTGTAAGATTATGGATAAACCAGTCTTTCGCTCGCAGACGCTCGCGCGCTGGGTGGACGGGGCAAGCCCGGCCATGGCGAGTGGGAGAGCTTGGATACCAGGAGCGTACCGACTTGAAGTATCCATTTGCCGCCATTCTCGCGGGCGCGTTTCTTTTTGTGTTCGCGAACTTCGCGCACGCCCAAACTGCCGCCTCGCCCGAGGTTCTGATCCACACCTCGCTTGGCGACATCACCGTCGCGCTCGACCGCGCGCATGCGCCCAAAACCGTCGACAATTTCCTGCGCTATTTGAACGAAGGCCATTACGATGGCACGCTCTTTTATCGCGTCGCGCCGGGCTTCGTGATCCAGGCCGGAAGCTACGATTCGCCCACTCACGCCCGCCCCGTACATGATCCTATTCCGCTCGAAGCGGGCAATGGTCTCAGCAATCTGCGCGGCACCATCGCCATGGCGCGCGAAACCGATCCCGATTCCGCGACGGCGGAATTCTACATCAACCTCGCCGACAACACCGGCCTCGACCGTCAGGAAGGCGACGCCGAGGGCACCACCGGCTACACCGTGTTCGGCCATGTAATTTCCGGCATGGAGGTGGTCGACAAAATCGCCGCTGTGCCCCTCGGCCCCGGCGGCCCGATGCCCGGCGCTTTTCCCGCGCAGCCTGTAACAATCGAGAAAGTCAGTGTCGTCTCCGCGACGCCGCTACTCCCGCCACCCATTCCGTCAAACACAGTGCCGTCCCTCCGATGAGTGCCCAGTCTCTGCCACGCAATTTCCGCGGGCTGCTTTTGCTCATTGGTGCACTTGCCTTGGCAGCAGTATTCACTGCGCTGCACGCCTGGACCATAAACATTTTCGTCAGGCAGACGAGGCTTAGTGACGAAGGCAGAATGTATCTAAGCTTCGCTTTTCTGATCGCATTTTATTTGTCGGCTGATGGACTTCGCCGGTGCTTGGGCCGGTCGAAACAGACAACCCTTTCGCGGATGCTCAGGCACCGCGGCGGCGCTCGATAAGCTGAACGGCGAGCCAGGTTACCAGCATGCCTATGCCGACGGAAATCGGCGCATACCAAAGTCTGGTGACGCCAAGAAAGAGCGTCAACATCAACACGAGTATGACCATCGGCGGCAGGCAATTGAGAATGTACCACCTCATTTTCGCGCCGATGCGGAGATGACTCGTGGCTTTAAGTCTGTACACCTCAATTCCCATGTACCCCAACCGGGCGGCATAAACCCCGGCAATGGCGGGCATAACCGAACATCTTATGCTGCTCGGCAGCGTTCCTGCCCAAAGAACGCTCCCCAAGAACATAACGGGGCCACCCAGCACCAGGACCGCTCGCCACCAGCGAAAGAGAATCTGGCCTTGGGAACTTTGAGGCATAGGCCATTATAACGTGCCCCGGCCTATGGTGGGCAAGTGCGGGTATCGCCGACGCCAAATCACGCGCGGGCCGTGCAAATTACATTCCCGCTCACCGCATAATCCCGGTGTGCCCGAGGCAGTAGCGCCCGGGCTGCGGCCACACCGCGAGGCCGTGGGGTTCGCGGCCGACGGGAATTTTTCGCACTGCGCCGGTTCTTGTATCGATCGCGTACGCGACATCGTCGAAGCGGCCCGACAGCCACAGCGTTTTTCCGTCGGCGCTGACATTGCCCATGTCGGGGCTGCCGCCGCCCGGAATGGGCCAGGTGCGTTCGACGCGCCGCGTGGCAAATTCGATCACCGATATGCTGCCCGGACCATGCGGCGGACCGAGCACACTGTGCGCGCCCCGATTGGACACATAGAGCTTCTTTCCATCGCGGCTCACCGTGAGCCCGTGCGCGCCGATGCCGGTCGGAATGAATCCGGTTTCCACGAAGCGCTCGCCGTCGATCAGGAAAACGCCGTCCGCCATCATGTCGGCGACGTAGAACACGCTGCCGTCCGGCGACAGACGGATGTCCTGCGGCATGCGCCCGCGCGACAGCAGAAGATGCCCGACGATGCGGCGGGTGTGCAGATCGAGTTTCACGAGGCCGCCGCCAAATTCGCAGGTGAAGATCGCGTAAGCGCCGTCGGCTGCGAAGTCGGCGTGGTTGATGCCGTCGCATTCGCGGACCGGCAGCGCATATTGGAACGCCATGGTGTGCGGATCGCGGAATTCCAGCCGCCGCAGCGCTTCGGCCACGACGATGGCCGCATGTCCGTCCGGCGTGAAATACATGTTGTAGGCGTCGGGAACGGGAATAATCGCGCCCGGCTTGCCCGTCAGCGGATCGATCGGCGTGAGGCTGCCGTCGCGACGGCCGGGCGTCGCACTCCCCGTTACCCATAGCGTGCGCAAATCCCAAGCCGGCACGACATGCTGGGCATTCCGGCCCGTCTTGAAGCGATCGACCACGCGGAAGGTGCGCGGATCGATGACGGTCACATCTCCCGAGCGGATCGCCGGAACATAGACGCGCGCGAGCGCGCCCGCCGTCGCGGGGCTGAAGCGGTTGCGGCCGGCTTCGCTGTAGATATTGGCGCGGTTCACAACCGGCGGCATGCCCGGGTAAGGCGCCCGCGGAGCGAACCAGGGACGGATCTCGAAGGCAAAAATGATGACCGCGACGACGATCACGGCCAGCCCCAAAAAGACGAAAAGCCGTCCCGCCGATCCGCGGCGTTTTCGCGGCATGGCCGCCTCCCCTCGATGCCGCGGGCGGCTAAGCGGCGCCCGCACTCTAACGGACCAAATCCTCCGCCCCCGGCCTATGACCCCGCAGACGGAAACGCGCCGCGCCCCCGGGCGACAGGGCTCCCTAAATGCCATATCGCCGCAGCCATGCAATCCAGAACTATAACAGAACACGCAGAAGAAAACATTTTGATACCAGCCACTTGGCTGCCGTCTTGCGCAACAGAACAAAACGTGCACATTATCCCGCTCCCGAGCCCCTTGGGATTTGGGGGGCGGTGTGGAATAAGGAGGCGAAGCGATGATGAAAGAAGCGGTTTTGCGGGTGGTCGGCCGGGAGGACAAGAGCGACAGGAAGCGTGCCTTGGAGGCGGCGCTCTCCCAGATCGACCGGGCCTTCGGCAAGGGCTCGGTGATGAAGCTCGGCCAACGCGAGGTGGTGGAGACGGACACGGTTTCGACCGGCTCGCTCGGGCTCGACATCGCGCTCGGTATCGGCGGCCTGCCGCGCGGACGCGTGGTCGAAATCTACGGACCGGAATCCTCGGGCAAGACCACGCTCGCGCTCCATGCCGTGGCCGAGGCGCAGAAGAAGGGGGGCGTCGCGGCCTATATCGACGCGGAGCACGCGCTCGATCCCATTTATGCGAGGAAGCTCGGCGTCGATATCGACGAGATGCTGATCTCCCAGCCCGATACCGGCGAGCAGGCGCTCGAGATCGCCGACACGCTGGTGCGCTCGGGAGGTATCGATATCGTGGTCATCGATTCGGTGGCGGCGCTGACGCCCAAGGCCGAACTCGAAGGCGAGATGGGCGACCAGCTGCCGGGCCTGCAGGCCCGCCTGATGAGCCAGGCATTGCGCAAGCTCACCGGTTCGATCTCCAAGTCGAACTGCCTCGTCGTCTTCATCAACCAGATCCGCATGAAGATCGGGGTGATGTTCGGCAACCCGGAGACGACGAGCGGCGGCAACGCGCTCAAGTTCTACGCCTCCGTGCGCCTCGACATCCGCCGCATTGGCGCCATCAAGGATCGCGACGAGGTGATCGGCAACCAGACGCGCGTGAAGGTGGTGAAGAACAAGGTCGCGCCGCCGTTCAAGGAAGTCGAGTTCGACATCGTCTACGGCGCAGGCATCTCCAAGGTGGGCGAGCTGATCGATCTCGGCGTGCGCGCCGGAATCGTCGAGAAATCCGGCGCCTGGTTCTCCTATGACGGCACGCGGATCGGCCAGGGCCGCGAGAACGCGAAACAGTATCTCCAGCAGAACCCCGACGCCGCCGCGCGCATCGAGGCGCAAATCCGGCAGAACGCGGGACTGATCGGACAAAGCCTTATGACCGAAAAACCGGAACGGGAACCCGCCGTGGCCGAAGACTAGCGTCGTTCCTTGTTGGCATGGGGAACGGCTCCGGAAGGGGCGTCGCGAAAGCGGCGCCCCTTTGCGCTTTGGGACTGCGCCGGCGCCGCGTTGCCGTTTGGCGGCCGACCGCTTAATTAGCACCCATGAACAGCCTGACCGAAATTCGCGCGCATTTCCTCGATTTCTTCCGCGCCCGCGGACACGAGGCGGTGGCGTCCTCGCCGCTCGTGCCGCGCAACGATCCGACGCTCCTCTTCACCAATGCCGGCATGGTGCAGTTCAAGAACGTGTTCACCGGCCAGGAGAAGCGCGGCTATACGCGCGCGGCCACTGCGCAAAAATGCGTGCGGGCGGGCGGCAAGCACAACGACCTTGAGAATGTCGGCTACACCGCCCGCCATCTTACCTTCTTCGAGATGCTCGGTAACTTCTCCTTTGGCGATTACTTCAAGGAAGACGCGATCGCCTACGCCTGGGAGTTCGTCCACAAGGTCTTCGGCCTGCCGAAGGAGCGGCTGCTCGTCACAGTGTACTCCGAGGATGATGACGCGTTCGCGTTGTGGAAGAAGATCTCGGGGCTTCCCGAGTCGAAAATCATCCGCATTCCGACGTCCGACAATTTCTGGTCGATGGGCGACACCGGCCCCTGTGGTCCGTGCTCGGAGATTTTCTTCGACCATGGCCCCGCGCTTGCCGGCGGCCCGCCGGGATCGGCCGAGCAGGACGGCGACCGCTTCGTCGAGATCTGGAATCTCGTGTTCATGCAATACGAGCAGTTCGCGGGCGGCGCGCGCGTGGCTCTGCCGCGGCCGTCCATCGACACCGGCATGGGGCTCGAGCGTTTCGCGACGGTCATGCAGGGCGTACATGACGTGTTTGACATCGACCTGTTCCGGCATCTGATCGCGGCGTCCGTCGAACTCACCGCCCAGCCGGCTGCGGGCGCACACGCCGCGAGCCACCGCGTGATCGCCGATCATCTGCGCTCTTCGGCATTCCTGATCGCCGACGGCGTGCTGCCCTCGAACGAGGGCCGCGGCTATGTGCTGCGCCGGATCATGCGGCGGGCCATGCGGCACGCGCATCTGCTTGGCGCGCGCGAGCCGCTGCTCCATCGGCTGCTGCCGGTGCTGGTCGCGGAAATGGGCCACGCCTATCCGGCGCTGAAGCGTGCCGAGGCGCTCACCTCGGAGACGCTGCGGATCGAAGAGTTGCGCTTCCTGGATACGCTGGCGCGCGGGCTCAAGCTGCTCGACGAAGCAACCGAAGGGTTTTCACGCGGCGACAAGCTGTCCGGCGAAACCGCATTTCGGCTTTACGACACCTTTGGCTTTCCGCTCGACCTCACGGAAGATGCGCTCAGGCCGCGCGGCATTGCGGTGGACACGAACGGCTTCAATGCCGCGATGACGCGCCAACGCGCGGAAGCGCGCAAGGCTTGGGCCGGCTCGGGCGAGACGGGCACCGACACGCTGTGGTTTGCATTGCGCGACGAGTTCGGCGCGACCGAGTTTCTGGGGTACGACACCGAACAGGCGGAAGGCACGATTGTCGCCATGCTGAAGGATGGCGCACGCATCGAGCACGCGCAGGCCGGCGAAACCGTCCGTATCCTGACGAACCAGACGCCGTTCTACGGTGAGTCCGGCGGCCAGGTGGGTGATGCCGGCGCGATATTTTCTCTGAGAGCTGGAGAGGGGCGTGTCATCGACACCGAGAAGAAACTCGGGACACTGCATGTGCATGTGGTGGAAATCGTGCATGGCAGCCTCGGCGTGGGCGATGTGGTCGAATTGCGCGTGGACGGGGAACGGCGCCGTGCTACGCGCGCCAACCATTCCGCGACGCATCTGCTGCACGCCGCCCTGAAGCATGTGCTGGGGCCGCATGTGTCGCAGAAGGGTTCGCTCGTCGCGCCCGACCGGCTGCGCTTCGATTTCAGCCATCCGAAGGCGGTCAGCGCGGGCGAACTCGCGCGCATTGAGAACGATGTGAATGCCGTCATACGCCAGAACACCGACGTCTCGACGCGGCTGATGCCAACGGCGGATGCGATCGCGGCAGGCGCCGCGGCCCTGTTCGGCGAGAAATACGGCGACGAAGTGCGCGTGCTGACGATGGGCGAAGCGGAGACCAGGCCGTATTCGGTCGAACTGTGCGGCGGCACGCATGTCCGCAGGCTTGGCGACATCGGGCTGCTCACAATCCTCTCGGAAAGCGCGGTCGCAGCTGGCGTCCGCCGCATCGAGGCGCTCACGAGCGAAGGCGCGCGGCAATATCTCTCGCGCCAGGCGGAGATTGCGCGCGAAGCGGCGGCGGCGCTCAAGACGACACCATTGGAATTGCCGTTGCGCGTTGCCCAACTCACGGAAGAGCGCAAGCGCATCGAGCGCGAACTCGCCGACGCCCGCCGCACATTGGCGCTTGCCGGGCATTCACGCGCCGCTGCCTTGGAAGAAATGCGCGACGTCGCCGGGGTGAAAACCATGCTGCGCGTGGTCGATGGCGTGAGCGCGAAGGATCTGAAAGGCCTTGCCGACGACGCGAAGGCAAAGCTTGGCTCGGGAGTCGTAGCCTTGGTCGCGATCGCCGATGGCCGCGCATCACTGGTGGTTGGCGTCACCGACGATCTCAAGAACCGCATCGACGCGGTCGACCTCGTGAAGCGCGGCGCGGAAATTCTCGGCGGCAAAGGCGGCGGCGGTCGTCCAGATCTCGCCCAAGCCGGCGGCCCCGATGCCGCCAAGGCGGATGCCGCGCTCGCCGCGATCGAACGCCGCCTCTCCAATCTGGCGCCGGCTCAATAGAGGCTCGCGTCTGCCCCTCACCCGAACTCGTGCAGCGTCTACACCTGTACCGGCATCCCTCTCCCACAAGGGGAGAGGGGAATTCCTTGCGCTGCACATGCGCGGCAAAGCGGCGCGCTGGCGTTCCCTCTCCCCTTGTGGGAGAGGGTTGCAACGCAAGATTCCTCCACCGCGCAAGCGCGGGTGAGGGGTCGCTCGGGTCAGAACGGGCCTTTGGCGTAGATGCAGATCTTGTTACCGGTCGGATCACGCAAGTAACAACCGTAGAAACTTTTCGAATCGGCAGGCCGCGGACCTGGCGCGCCTTCGTCCTTGCCGCCGCTGGCAAGCCCCGCTTCATAGGCCTTGTGCACCGCATCCTTCGACGGCGCAACAAAAGCGATCATGGTGCCATTGCCGGCCGTTGCGGGTTTGCCGTCGTGCGGCGGGCAGACATAGACGCTGTGGCCGTCCTCCCCATTGCGTCCGTAGCCGATCCAGCCGCCGTCGTTGAATTTGCGCTCATTGCCGATGGCGCCCATGACCACGTCGTAGAACTTTCGCGATTTTTCGCCGTCCTGCGCGCCGATGGTGACGTAACCGATCATGACTCCCTCCTTTGCTTTGCGGGCCGACTCTACCGAATGCGCGGAACAAAGCAAGAACATATTTGGCAGAGGTGTTCCGCGCCATGGGCATGGCGAAATCTATCCCGCCATCGCCGTTTTCAGACTTGCGTCAACCTTGTCGAGGAACCCTTCGGTCGTCAGCCAGCTTTGTTCGGGGCCGACGAGCAGCGCGAGGTCCTTGGTCATGAAACCCGCCTCCACGGTTTCGATGCACATCCGCTCGAGCGTGTGCGCGAACGTGTCGAGCGCGGCGTTGTTGTCGAGCTTGGCACGATGGGCGAGCCCGCGCGTCCAGGCAAAGATCGAGGCGATGGAATTGGTGGATGTCGCGCGGCCCTTCTGATGTTCGCGATAATGGCGCGTGACGGTCCCGTGCGCCGCCTCGGCTTCCACGATCTTCCCGTCGGGCGTCATCAGCACGCTCGTCATGACGCCCAGCGAACCGAAGCCCTGCGCCACGGTGTCGGACTGCACATCGCCATCGTAATTCTTGCAGGCCCAGACATAGCCACCCGACCATTTGAGCGCCGAGGCCACCATGTCGTCGATCAGGCGGTGTTCGTAAGTGAGACCCGCTTCTTTGAACCGCGGCGCGAACTCCGCATCGAACACCTCCTGGAACAGATCCTTGAAGCGGCCGTCGTAGGCCTTGAGAATGGTGTTCTTGGTGGAGAGGTAAAGCGGAAAGCGGCGCGTGAGCGCGTAGTTCATCGAGGCGCGGGCGAAATCGCGGATCGAGTCATCGAGATTGTACATGGCGAGCGCGACACCCGAGCCCGGAAAATCGAACACCTCGTGCTCGATGCGCTGCCCGTCTTTTCCCGTGAACACCATGGTCAGCTTTCCCGGGCCCGGCACGCGGAAATCGATGGCGCGGTACTGGTCGCCATAGGCGTGGCGGCCGATGACAATGGGCTTCGTCCAGCCGGGCACCAGGCGCGGCACGTTTTTGCAGATGATCGGCTCGCGGAAGATCACCCCGCCCAGAATGTTGCGGATCGTGCCGTTCGGCGACTTCCACATTTTCTTGAGGCCGAATTCCGCCACGCGCGCTTCGTCGGGCGTGATCGTGGCGCACTTGACGCCGACGCCGACGCGGCGGATGGCTTCCGCCGCCTCGACCGTCACGCGATCTTCCGTTGCGTCGCGGTGTTCGATGCCGAGGTCGAAGTACATCAGCTTGATGTCGACATACGGCAGGATAAGTTTCTTCTTGATGAGGTCCCAGATGATCCGCGTCATCTCGTCCCCGTCGAGCTCGACGACCGGATTGGCAACCTTGATCTTTTCCATGAACAACCTCGGAGAGAGCGCAAACGGCGGAGGCTATAGCGGGGCGGTTCTGGTCCGTCAAAGATGCGCGCTTTCGCCGTGTCCGAGTCTGAAATGACACCGCCGGCCATCATCCTGTCCCACCCGCAGCTCGGCGAAAATATCGGTGCCGCTGCACGCGCGATGGCGAATTTCGGGCTTTCGGATTTGCGCCTTGTGGAGCCGCGCGCGGGTTGGCCAAACCAGAAAGCAATCGCGATGGCTGCCGGCGCCGCGAAGCTCGTCGAGAGCGCGCGCCTTTTCGACAGCGTTGCGGGTGCGCTCGCCGATCTTCATCGCGTCTATGCGACCACGGCCCGCGACCGCGGCATTGCGCGCGAAGTGCTGACGCCGCCAGAAGCGGCGAAACGCCTGCGCAACGCCGCAGCCCGCGGGGAAAAAACCGCCATCCTGTTCGGCAATGAGCGCGCCGGCCTCGACAACGAGGAAATCTCGCTCTGCGACGCGGTCATTACCATTCCCACCGCGGAGTTCGCTTCGATCAATCTCGCGCAGGCCGTGCTGATCACGAGCTATGAATGGTTTCGCGCGGGCGACGCGACGCGTGTCTCGCGGCTGGAGCACGGCCCCCTGCAGCGCAGGCCCACGCGCGAGGAGTTGCTGGGATTGTTCGACCATCTCGAGCGCGAACTGCTCGCGAGCGGCTTTCTCTATCCGCCCGACAAGGTGGACGGGATGCGCCGCGCCATCCGCGCCACGCTCCACCGCGCCCGTCTCACCTATCAGGAAACGCAGACGCTGCGCGGCATGATCGTCGCGCTCACGAAAGGCAAGCATCGGGCCAAAAAGCTTTAGCGCAGTGGTCGTGGTGAATGCGCCGAGGATGCTGCGTCTTTCGTGCATCCACTGCGTCCTCTGCGCTGGATCCTTTTCTGAGGCTGGCAGGCTCGCTATATTGTGCCCGGGAGGACGGCGGCGGACAGAGCGCTCGCCAACCCGGTCAGGTCCGGAAGGAAGCAGCCGTAACGAATCCGCTCCGGGTCGCAGCCGTCCTCTCACTTCAATTCTGGCTCACCCTTCGGCAAGCTCAGGATGAGGACCCCTTCCACAAGCTCAGGTGAGGAAAACAAAAAAACCTCATGCTGAGCCTGTCGAAGCATGAGGGCGAGCTCTGCTATGGTCTTCCCGCGATGAACGACACTCCCGAACCCGGCCTCGGCTTCGAGCCGCCACCGGCCAAGGCCGAAGCCTATCGCGTGCTCGCGCGCAAATACCGGCCGCAGGATTTCACCAGTCTGATCGGCCAGGAAGCGCTGGTGCGCACGCTGCGCAACGCCTTCGCGACCGGCCGGATCGCGCACGCCTTTATGCTGACGGGCGTGCGCGGCGTGGGCAAAACAACGACGGCGCGTATCATCGCGCGCGCGCTCAACTGCGTGGGGCCGGACGGCACGCGCAAGGAGCCCACCATCCAGCCTTGCGGGGTGTGCGAGCCCTGCGTCGCGATTGCGGAAGCGCGTCACCTCGACGTGCAGGAGCTGGACGGCGCCTCCAACAACGGCGTCGAAGAGGTGCGCCAGATCATCGACAGCGTGCGCTATGCGCCCGCAAGCGCACGCTACAAGGTGTACATCATCGACGAAGTCCACATGCTATCAAAGGCGGCGTTCAATGCGCTGCTCAAGACGCTCGAAGAGCCGCCCGCGCATGTCGAATTCGTCTTCGCCACGACCGAAATCCGGAAAGTTCCGGTCACGATCCTGTCGCGCTGCCAGCGCTTCGACCTGCGCCGCGTCGAAACCGAAGAGCTGGTTTCGCATATCGCTGCCATCGCCGATCGGGAATCGGTCGAGATCGAACCCTCTGCACTGGCGCTGATCGCGCGCGCGGCGGAAGGCTCGGTGCGCGATGCGTTGTCGCTGCTCGATCAGGCAATCGCGCATGAGGAGGGGCACGCGATCGGCGCGGAGAGCGTGCGCGCCATGCTGGGGCTCGCCGACCGCGGTCGCATCCTCGATCTGTTGGAGAAGACGCTGAAAGGCGAGATCGCCGCTGCACTGGGTGAATTGCGCGAAATCTACGAGCGGGGCGCCGATCCGCTGGTCGTGATGCAGGACCTGCTGGAGATGACGCATTTCCTGACGCGGCTGAAAGTCGTGCCGGAGGCCGAAGGATTCTTCGACGGCGGTTCGGGCGAGGCGAAGCGCGCCGCCTCGATTGCGCGGGAGCTGCCAATCTCGGCACTCACGCGTGCCTGGCAGATTCTGCTCAAGGGACTCTTCGAAGTGCGCGATGCGGCGCGCCCGATCGCGGCTGCCGAAATGGCGCTGGTGCGCCTCGCCTACGCGGCCGATCTCCCACCTACGGAGAAACTGGTGCGCGACACACTCGAACAGCAGGGATCGCCCCCGGCAGCGCCCGCCCGCTCACCGGCGCGTATCTCGAGCGTTGCTGGAACTCAGGCGGTGACCGGCAACCGTAGCGCACAGGCGCTTCCGCGCGCGGAAATCGAGCCCATATCGCGTCCATGTTCGCCCGCGGAAACCCTGAATCTCCATTCGCTCGCCGATCTCGCCGCGCTCGCCGCCGGGAAAGGCGCAAGCATTCTCAAGGTGCAGATCGAAAACCACATGCATCTGTTGCGGCTCGAACCGGGCCAGATTGAATTCCGCCCCGCGCCCGGCGCGCCACGCACCCTTGCGGGCGACCTCGCGCAGAAGCTCAAGGAATGGACGGGCGCGCGCTGGGTGGTGACGGTCGCGGCCGAAGGCGGCGCACCGACGCTCGCCGAACAGAAGAAAGCGCAGCACGCCGAGAAGCTCGAACGCATCGCCCAGGAGCCGATGGTCCGCGCCGTCCTCGACCGCTTCCCCGGCGCCGAGATCGTCGCCGTCCGCGACCGCGCGGAGCAGGATGTTCCTCCGTCTACGGACGAACCGTAATGTTGCCGAACATGGCACGCAGAGCCGCAGAGCCGCAGAGGATATTCACGTGGAAGAGCGGACATGACGCGAAGGAAGGGCGCGCGCTTCGTGGTTCAAACCTCTGCGCCTCCGCGGCTCGGCATACAAGGATTTTTGCGCCGCATGCCCGCTGCCGGGGCATGTAGCGCATGCCGTCGGCACCTGCGGGTCCTGAAATCGAGAAACTGGTGCAGCTGCTCGCGAAGCTGCCCGGGTTGGGTCCGCGTTCAGCGCGACGGGCGGCTCTTGTTCTGCTGAAAAAACGCGAGGCGCTGCTCGATCCCCTGGGACAGGCGATGCGCGAGGCAGCGGCGGCCATCCGAACCTGCGAGATCTGCGGCAATCTCGATACTGCGAGCCCCTGCGCAATCTGCCGCGACCCGCGCCGCGACTGCCATCTGCTTTGCGTGGTGGAGGATGTCGCCGACCTGTGGGCGCTCGAACGCGCAGGCGTCTTTCGTGGCCGCTATCATGTGCTGGGAGGCGCCCTTTCCGCGCTCGACGGCGTGACGCCCGAAAAGCTCAATGTGGCGCCGTTGGCCGCGCGGGTTGCACAGGGCGTCGACGAAGTCGTTCTGGCGATGAACGCGACGGTCGAGGGCCAGACTACCGCCCATTACATCATGGATATTCTCGCCGGCTCCAAAGTCCGGGTGACCAGGCTCGCCCACGGCGTGCCGGTGGGCGGCGAGCTCGACTACCTCGACGAGGGGACCCTGTCGGCGGCTTTCCGCGCGCGGCGGGAGATGTGAGCGCCGCTTGACCCTCGGGCGCGCGTAAGTATATTGCGCGGCTTCGCGGCGGGACGGCCGGTCGGCGGCTCCATTCGCGCGCGAAATCAGGGATTTTTGCGATGTTTGCGGTCGTCCGCTGCGGCGGGAAGCAGTACCGGGTGGCAGTGGATGACGTGCTGACCGTCGACAGGCTCAATGGCGAGGCCGGTGCCATGCTCAAGCTCGAAGAAGTGCTGCTTCTGGGCGGGGATTCCCCGAAATCCGGCGCGCCGCTCGTTTCCGGCGCGATCGTGCATGCGGAAATCGTCGAGCACGGCCGCGGCGAGAAGGTGGTCGCCTTCAAGAAGAAGAGGCGCAAGAACACCCACCGGAAGCGCGGGCACCGTCAGCACTTTACGACGCTAAAGATCACCGCGATCGACGCGGGCGCGTAGGAGGCAAAGTATGGCACACAAAAAGGCAGGCGGCTCCTCGCGCAACGGCCGCGACTCGGCGGGACAGCGTCTTGGCGTCAAGAAATTCGGTGGCGAGGCGATCGGCGCGGGCAGCATCATCGTGCGCCAGCGCGGCACGAAGTTCTTTGCCGGCGAAAATGTCGGCATGGGCAAGGATCACACGCTGTTCGCGCTGTGCGACGGCCGCGTGGAATTCCGCGAGGGCTTCAAGCGGCGAACCTATGTGTCGGTGCAGGCTGCTCCGAACGAAGCTTCGGCGTAGAGTCCCGCTACCGAAGCACCACAAAACACAATATCGTGTCCGGTCATCGCCCGGCTCGTGCGGGCGATCCAATTCTTTCGGCAGAAATTGGATCACCCGCATAAAGCGGGCGACGACAAATACATTTTATTTTCCATGGCCGAGCTGACGGGCTACGGAGCAACCAGCAAGCGTGAAATTCCTCGACACCGCGAAAGTGCACGTCGCCAGCGGCGCGGGCGGAAACGGCTGCGTTTCGTTTCGCCGTGAGAAGTTCATCGAATTCGGCGGCCCCAACGGCGGCGATGGCGGTCGCGGCGGCGACGTCTGGGCGGAAGCCGTCGACAACCTCAACACGCTGATCGATTTTCGTTTTCGCCAACACGTCAAGGCGAAGAACGGCCAGCATGGCATGGGCCGCGAAATGACGGGCGCCAATGGTCCCGATGCCGTGCTGCAAGTGCCTGTGGGCACGGCGATCTACGAAGACGACGGCGAAACACTCATCTGCGATCTCGTCGCGCCGGGGGAGCGCGCGCTGCTGCTCGAAGGCGGCCGCGGCGGTTTCGGCAATGCCCATTTCAAAAGTTCTACGAACCGCGCGCCGCGTCGCGCCAATCCGGGCCAGCCGGCGCAGGAAAAAGCCATCGTGCTACAGCTGAAGCTGATAGCCGATGCGGGGCTGATCGGACTGCCGAACGCAGGCAAATCGACGTTTCTTTCCCGCGTTTCCCAAGCGCGGCCGAAGATCGCCGATTATCCGTTTACGACGCTCGCGCCCCAGCTCGGCGTCGTGCGGGCAGATACCACCGACTTCGTGCTCGCCGATCTTCCCGGACTGATCGAAGGCGCGCACGAAGGCGCAGGACTCGGCGATCGCTTTCTCGGCCACGCGGAGCGCTGCGGCGTGATCCTGCATCTGGTGGATGGAACGGAGCGCGAGATCGCACGGAGCTACAAGATGATCCGGCGCGAATTGGCACAATACGGTCACGGTCTCGCGCACAAGCCGGAAATCGTAGCGCTCAACAAGATCGACGCAATTCCCAAGCAATTGCGAGCGCAGAAGCTTGCGGCGCTCCGCAAGGCGAGCGGCAGAGAAGTGGTGCCCCTCTCGGGTGCGAGCGGCGAAGGCGTGCAGGAGGTCTTGCGCGCGCTCGCCCGCGAAATCGAAAGGCAGCGCAGGATGCGCCGTGTCGCCGAGCCTCCACGTCCATGGTCGCCATGAACGGCGGACGCGCGGAGTGGATCAGACCGCCGGGACCGATTGCACCGGGTCTGCGCATCGGTCTGCTCGGCGGCTCGTTCAACCCGGCGCATGCGGGGCATCTGCATGCGAGCGAGATCGCGCTGAAGCGGCTGGGACTCGACTACGTCTGGTGGCTGGTTTCGCCGCAGAATCCCTTGAAACCAGCGCGCGGCATGGCGCCACTAGACGCGCGGCTCGCGGGCGCACGCCGGCTCGTGCAGCATTCGCCCCGCATTCGCGTGACGGGCATCGAAGGTGAACTGGGTACACGTTACACGATCGACACGATCGCGCGGCTTAAGGGACGCTTTCCGCAGGCGCGCTTCGTGTGGATCATGGGAAGCGACAACCTTGCAACGTTCCATCACTGGCGAAGATGGCCGGATATTGTACGAAATCTTCCCATTGCCGTCGTGCGGCGGCCGGGATCAGCGCTCGCGCCGCTCGCCTCGATCGCGGCACAACGCTTCCGGTTCCGCAGTGCGGGAAACATTGCAGACGCAACGCCGCCCGCAATTGTCGTTTTCGACGCACGGCGCCGTCCGGAAAGCGCCACAGCAATCCGCGCGCGCGGTGTTGGCCCGACCGATTGCGCCGTGTTACAGTGAGTCGTGCAATCATGAGGCGCGCGGTCATAAGGCTCCTGAATACGGGAAAGATATCCCCCTTCCGGGCGTTCACCGTGCAACCCGAGAACGGAGGATCGCATTCCGACCCGTAGGACCGGCGCAACCCGCGCGCCGATGAAAGCCGTGCCGCAGAAGGCCCGAGCAAACGAGGAGCAGGCGCTCCTTTCCCGCATTCTGGTTTCCCTCGATGACGACAAGGCGGAAGACATCGTGACGATCGACCTCGAAGGCCGTTCGTCGCTCGCCGACGCGCTCGTCATCGCGAGCGGGCGCTCGCAACGTCACGTCGGCGCCATCGCGGAGCATCTCGCGCGCCGCCTGAAGGAAGCCGGTTACGGCACGCGGCCGGTGGACGGGCTGGAATCGGGTGACTGGGCGCTGGTCGACGCCGGCGATGTGATCGTACACATCTTCCGCCCTGAGGTGCGTTCCTATTATGATCTTGAGGGTATGTGGTCGGTTGACGAGCCCGCCCGCGTCCTCGCGCACTGATTACAGACTCTCTTAGACCAAGCCATGCGAATTGCGATTCTCGCAACCGGTTTCGCGCGCGGCACACCGCAAAATGCCCTTGTGGAAGAATATCTGACGCGGGCGCGCGGCATCGGCCATCGGCTCGGCATCCGCTCGCTCGTGGTGGACGAGGTCGCCGTCTCGCGGCTGCGCGAGTCGCATGCACGCATCGCGGAAGAAGGAGAGAAGCTGGCGCGCCGCATTCCGCCGGGCGCGCATGTGATCGCGCTCGATGCGCGCGGCAAGGGAATGACGAGCGAAGCCTTTGCGGAGATGCTGGGTGCGATGCGCGATGCCGGCGCGCGCGATCTCGCGTTCCTGATCGGCGGCCCCGACGGGCTTGATCCGGGTCGCAGCATCAAGCCGGGTCGCAGGCTCGCTTTCGGTCCGCAGACCTGGCCCCATCTTCTGGTGCGCGCCATGTTGGCCGAACAGATTTATCGCGCACTGACGATCCTCGGTAACCATCCGTACCATCGCGGCTGAACGCAGAGCCGCGCCAGCGGAATTCATTTGCTGGCGCAGGGGCCCGTCTGTATAAACCCGCCCGCTCGTCGAGGGGCCAATCACATCAGGGGAGTATCCATGGGTATCGAGCTTCCTGCCGGCTATCGGCCGTCGGAGGGTGAGCCCTTCATGAATGAGCGGCAGCGTGAATATTTCCGGCGCAAACTTCTGCGCTGGAAGGACGATATCCTGCGCGAAAGCCGCGAGACCATCCAGAACCTGCAGGCGGAAACCGTTCCAAACGCCGATCTGGCGGACCGCGCCGCCACCGAATCCGAGCGCCAGCTCGAGCTGCGCACGCGCGACCGTCAGCGCAAGCTCATCACCAAAATCGACGCGGCGCTTCGCCGCCTCGAGGACGGCTCGTATGGCTTCTGCGAAGAGACGGGTGAGCCGATCTCGCTGAAGCGTCTCGACGCCCGCCCGATCGCCACGCTGTCGATCGAAGCGCAGGAACGCCACGAACGCCGCGAACGCGTTTACCGCGACGATTGATTTTCGATAGGGCCTACCTTAGCGACGGCCTCATGGTTCGACGGGCTCACCATGAGGGAACCAAGTAGATACTCACCCTCAGTGTGTCGAAGGGAGAAGCCAACTACGCCTCGCCGAGGTAGGCGGTCTCGCCGTGCAGCGCGAGGTCCAGGCCGCTCACCTGCGCGTCCTGCCCCACTTTCACCGGTGTGACGCGATCGATGAGCCACAGCATCGCGTACGTAAAGCAGAACGCCCAGGCGGAGGAAACGGCGACCGCGACGATCTGTTTGCCAAAAAACGCGGTATTGCCTGCAAGCAGCCCGTCCGCCCCATGCGGATTGAACGTCGTGGTCGCGAAGACTCCCAGAAGCACGATGCCGAGTGCGCCGCCGACTCCGTGGACGCCCCACACGTCGAGCGCATCATCCCATTTGAGCCGATTCTTGAGCGCCACCGCGAAATAACAGACGCCGCCCGAGACGATCCCGATAATTACAGCGGCAAGCGGCGAAACGTAGCCAGCGGCTGGCGTAATGGTGGCCAGTCCCGCCACCGCGCCGGTCAACAGCCCCACGAAGGTCGGGCGCTTGTCGTGCCACCAGCCAACCGCCATCCACGCAATCGCCGCGAAGGAGGCCGCCACATCGGTGTTGAGGAAGGCGACCGTCGTGACCGAATCGACCTGGAATTCGCTGCCGGCGTTGAAGCCGTACCAGCCGAACCACAGAAGCCCGGTGCCGAGCGCAACGAGCGGCACGCTGTGTGCGCCCGTGTCGATCACGTGCCGCCGCCCGACATAGAGGACGGAGGCGAGCGCAGCCAGACCCGCCGTGTTGTGCACAACGATGCCGCCCGCGAAATCGAGAACGCCCCAGCGCTGCAGCAATCCGCCGCCCCACAGCATGTGCACGAACGGGAAATAGACGAACAGAAGCCACAGCGTGAGGAACAGCATGTAAGCCTTGAACGACACACGGTTCGCGAAAGCGCCGGTAATGAGCGCAGGGGTGATGATCGCGAACATCATCTGGTAGGCTATGTGGACCAGTAGCGGAATGCCGGGCGTGGGCGATGGCGTCGCGAGCGTTACGCCCCGCAGGAATGCCAAGTCGAGGTTGCCGATGACGCCGCCCTGGCCGCCGGAGAAACAGAGCGAATATCCAACTACGTACCACAGCACGGTCGTCCAGCCCATCGACACGAAGGACTGCATCATGATGGCGAGGACGTTGCGCCTGCTGACGAGCCCGCCGTAAAAGAAAGCGAGACCGGGTGTCATCAGCATGACGAGGCTGCTGCAGAGCAGCATGAAACCCGTGTTGCCCGTGTCAATGTGCGGCATCGTTTCCCCCGTCGCTCGCGAGCGCCCCGTTCGCCGGCGCCTGACCCACACTAATACATTCCGCAATCCCGCGCCACGTACCCTGTCCCGGGCCGCCGGGCGCGCCCCGGCGCCGGAATTGTATTCGCAGGGGAATAAGCTAGTGTTCCACGGCGTCAGACTGGCGGCAAAGCCGAAGGGGAAATCCGATGAAAGGGATCGCATTCGCCGCACTGGCGGCTCTCGGGCTTGTCGCGGCGCCGGCCTTCGGCAGCGACGTTCCGGCCTGGCGCGGCTACGCCGCCAACGCCCAGCATAGTGCGAAAGCACCGGCAGCCGGTCAGTCGCTGACGAATTTCCACTGGACCATGGCTGTCGATCTCGCGCCGCCGATGGAAGCACACCGGAAAACCGCTGGCGGCGAACTTCTGATTCACTATGCCTCGCCGATGATCACGGGAAGCAATACTGTTCTCGTTCCCGTGAAAACAACGGCGCGGGGCGCGTTCGAGATCGACGCCGTGAAAGGCAGAACCGGGAAAAAGATCTGGAAGATGAAAACTGATTATGTTCTTCCACCATACGATTGGGTGCCGCCGGTACCCGCACATCTAACGGGACAGAACCGGCTTTATGTCGCCGGCGAGGGGGGGACAGTCTGGTATCGGGACTCGCCGGATTCGAAGATCGGCAAAAGCGGCCAGCTCGCCTTTTACGGAATTTCCAACTACCAGGCGCACAAGAACCCCTTCAATCAGAACGTCATGATTGATACGCCGATCACGGCCGACGCGCAGGGCAACATCTATTTCGGGTTTGTCGTGCTCGGCTCCAATCCGCTCAATCTGAAAAGCGGCATCGCGCGCATGGATTCGAACGGCAACGGCACCTGGATCAGCGCCGGCGATGCGGCATACGATCAGGAAATCAGCCAGGTGGCGATGAACTGTGCGCCGGCTATCTCTGCCGACGGTTCAACCATCTATATCACGGTCAGCGACGGCGAGACCGGATACCTGGTGGGACTGGACGCGACGACGCTTCAGCCCAAATACCGCACAAGGCTCATCGATCCGGAGACAAAAACGAGTGCCTTCGTCGATGACGATTCGTCGGCGTCGCCAACCATCGGGCCCGACGGCGCCATGTTTTATGGAGTGCTGGAAGCGGGCAGTCACAATTGCCGGGGCTGGCTGCTCGCCTACTCGCCCGACCTCGCGACGGAAAACACGCCGGGATCGTTCGGGTGGGACGATACGGTGTCGATCGTACCGGCGAAATCCGTGCCGCATTACGGTGGCAAGGGCTCCTATTACCTCATGTCGAAATACAACAATTACCTCGATTGCGGATCGGGCGACGGCCACAACAGGATCGCGATCCTCGATCCGAAAGCCACCCAGAAGGACGAGTACAGCAACGCGACGGTGATGAAGGAGGTCGAGACCATTCTCGATCCCCACCAGATTCGGGGCGAGAACGGCGCCGTCTATGAGTGGTGCATCAATTCGGCGGTGGTGGACCGCAAGAACAAATCTGTGATCGCCAATGCGGAGGACGGCTATACGTACCGCTGGGACCTGACCACCAACACGCTGTCGCAGACGCTCATGCTGAACCAGCCGCTCGGAGAAGCCTATACGCCGACGCTGATCGGCCCCGACGGCACCATCTACGCCATAAACGACGCGACCCTCTACGCGATCGGGAATTAGCGACGAAGCCAGACCTTCCTCCCCCAGCATGGGGAGGTGCCGAGCGCAGCGAGGCGGAGGGGAAGTGGCGCACTGTAAGATTACCGCCGACTGCCGAAGGTCTTGGGCGTGTTGGGGCGGCCGGCGCGGCGCAACCGGGTGCGCGGGCCCGCGGATTTCTGGGCGACGAGTTTTGACGGTTCCGTCTCGGTGGAAATCGTGCGGAACGAATCCTCCACCGCCGTCTCCACCTGAGACTGGCGCGCAAACGGATCGTCGGCGATCGCGAGTTCGGTGGCCTGCAGGCGCTTGATCTCGTCGCGCAGCCGCGCCGCCGTTTCGAATTCGAGATCTGCCGCGGCTTCGCGCATTTGTTTTTCGAGAGCGGCGATATGAGCACGGATGTTGTGGCCGATGAACGCCACGCCTTCCTCGGCGACTCCGGCGTCTACCGTCACATGGTCGCGCTCGTACATCGATCCCATGATATCGGCGATGTTCTTGCGGATGCTCGCCGGCGTGATCCCGTTTTCCGTGTTGTAGGCCCGCTGTTTCTCGCGCCGGCGCGAGGTTTCCGCCATCGCGCGCTCCATCGAGCCGGTGATCCTGTCGGCGTACAGGATCACTTTCCCGTCCACATTGCGCGCGGCCCGCCCGATGGTCTGGATCAGCGAGGTTTCGCTGCGCAGAAACCCCTCTTTGTCGGCATCGAGAATGGTGACGAGCGCGCATTCGGGGATATCGAGGCCTTCGCGCAGGAGATTGATGCCGACGAGCACGTCGAAGGCGCCGAGCCGGAGATCGCGGATGATCTCGATGCGCTCGAGCGTCTCCACATCCGAGTGCATGTAACGCACGCGAATGCCCTGCTCGTGCATGTATTCGGTGAGGTCCTCCGCCATTTTCTTGGTCAGCGTGGTGACAAGCGCGCGGTAGCCGCGCCTGGCAATATCGCGGCATTCGGCGATAAGGTCGTCCACCTGGTGTTCGACGGGGCGCACTTCCACGGGCGGATCGATGAGACCTGTGGGTCGGATCACCTGTTCGGCAAACACGCCATCGGTGCGTTCGAGCTCCCATGATCCGGGCGTCGCGGAGACATAGACCGTTTGCGGCCGCATCGCGTCCCATTCCTCGAATTTGAGCGGCCTGTTGTCGATGCAGGACGGCAGGCGGAAACCGTATTCGGCTAGCGTCGCCTTGCGCCGGTAGTCGCCGCGATACATGCCGCCGATCTGCGGCACAGTGACGTGGCTTTCATCCACGAAGACGAGCGCCTCGTCAGGAAGATACTCGAACAGCGTCGGCGGCGGTTCGCCGGGCTTGCGGCCCGTCAACCAGCGCGAATAGTTCTCGATTCCCGCGCAGGACCCGGTCGCCTCGATCATTTCCAGATCGAATTGCGTGCGCTGTTCAAGACGCTGCGCTTCGAGCAGCTTGGCGTTGGCCCGATACCAGGCAAGCCGCTCGATCAGCTCCTGTTTGATCCCTTTCATCGCCTGGGCGAGCGTCGGGCGCGGCGTCACGTAATGCGAATTCGCGTACACCTTGACAAGTTCGAGCGTCCCGGCCGAGCGGCCCGTCAGCGGATCGAATTCGGAAATGAATTCAATCTCGTCGCCGAACAGTTCGATGCGCCAGGCGCGGTCCTCGTAATGCGCGGGGAACAGGTCGATCGTATCGCCGCGCGCGCGGAAGGTGCCACGCACGAAACTGTCGTCGTTGCGGCGGTATTGCAGCTGGGACAGCTGGCGCATCAGATCGCCGCGATCGATGCTCTGGCCGCGCTTCAGCGTCACCGTCATGCCGGAATAAGTCTCGACCGAGCCGATGCCATAAATGCACGACACGGAAGCCACGATGATCACGTCGTCGCGCTCGAGGATTGCGCGCGTCGCCGAATGGCGCATGCGGTCGATCTCTTCGTTGATCGACGAATCCTTCTCGATGTAGGTGTCGGTGCGTGGGATGTAGGCTTCCGGCTGGTAGTAGTCGTAATAGGATACGAAATATTCGACGGCGTTCTCCGGGAAAAAGCCCTTCATCTCGGCGAAGAGCTGGGCGGCAAGCGTCTTGTTCGGCGCGAGGATGAGCGCGGGCCGCTGCACCGCCTCGATCACTTTCGCCATGGTGAAGGTCTTGCCCGAACCGGTGACGCCGAGCAGCACCTGATCTCTATCGCCCGCGTTCGGCTGCGGCCCGATGCCTTCGACGAGTTCTGCAATCGCAGTGGGCTGGTCGCCGGCAGGCTCGTATCCGCTGACGAGCTGGAAGCGCTTGCCGCCTTCCGATTTCTCCGGACGGGCCGGGCGATGCGGCACGAATGCCGCCACCTCCGCTCCCGTCATCGGCGCGGGTGCGACGGCCGCAGTAACCCCCGGCCCGCGGAACTGCACCGAGGCTTCGGATACGCCGCGCGGGATCATGCCGTTGTTGTGCGCCATCCCGCGAATATAGGAGCGGCAGCGACCCTACTCCAGCCGCCGAAAGACCGCGCGTAGCGGATGCCCGGCTACAGCGTGGCGAGGTCGCGTCGAAGCGGCGTGGCGGCGGGATTCCCGACGGCGTCCCCCAGGATCTGCGGGACGCTTGCGGGACGCCCGTAGAATTGCGCATCGGACCGTGTATCTGGGGCCAACACCGAACCCTGCAGGGTCAATCCGCCATAGGCGCCTTTCGAGGAGGCCCAGACAATGATGTCACCGGTCAGATTGGTGCTGGTTGCCGCCTGCGCATTGGCTCCAAGTGTGATGACCGTCAGGCCCGCTTCACCGCCGAAAGTGAATTTGCTTTGCTCGACGGCGCGCAGGGCGCGATCGGTCATGATGAACATCACCAGCCGCGCTTCCTCGATGCCGATCTGCAGCCCAAACGAGGCGGAGCCGAGGTTATAGAATGCCGGCGAACTCCAACGCCGGCCGACGCGCTGCAGAAGCACGCCCTGGCCGCCTTCGCCGCCAAAGACGAAGCCGCCTTTCAGAAGCTGCGGCACGATCAACACCGCCTTGGCATCGCGCAGCAACTGGCGGGAGGGACCGAAGGTCGGATCCGACTTCATCCGGTCCACAGTGATCATCGCCTGGTTCAGCACCGTCATCTGGTCGGCGGCGTGCACCGGCGCGCCGAGCGCAAGTCCGATAGCCAGTACGGCACCCGCAACAATTTTCGAAATCGTAGCCATGAGCATCTGCCTCCCTTGCTCGCTATCCTGAAACGCGCCGGATCGCAGCAGGGTTGCTTTTTGCTATGCCCCGGCGGCGTAAAGCCTTTTGCAATGCGCCTCGGGCTACCATTTGAGGAGCATGCGCAAATTTTTGATCCTGGCTGGCGGCTGGACGCTGACCGTCGTGGGCGCGATCCTGACGCCCATGCCGATCCCTCTGCCGTTTCCGGTTGGCGCCACGATCCTGCTCATCGGCTGTGCGATTCTGACGACCCACTCCAAGCGCTTCCGGCGATGGATGCAGCACCTGCGGCACCGCAGCGCGCGGGTCTCGCGGATGCTCGAATATCTGACCCGGCGGGCGCCGCGTCGGGTGAAGGTGATGGAAGCAATAACCCGTCCCGGTGCGCTGGGGCGGAAGGCGCGCATCGATCAGCGGCGCACCGCCCACTGCGCGTAAAGCCGTGGCTGCGATTCCGTTCGATCGCGATTTCGCCGCGCCCTACGGCGCCTGCATGGCCGTGGCTCCAAATATTCAGCGCGTGCTGGCACCCAATCCGGGGCCTTTCACCTTCAAGGGCACCGGCGTGTACATCGTCGGTGCGGAGAACGTGGTCGTCATTGATCCGGGACCGGATATTCCGGCACATCTCGACGCGTTAAAGCAGGCTCTCGCAAGACGGCGCGTGACGCATATCCTGCTGACGCACACGCATGCCGACCACTCGCCGGCCGCTGCGCCGCTCAAGGAATGGTCGGGTGCCCGGACCTATGCCTATGGTCCGCATCCCTCTCGTGCCGACGAAGGCGGCGTCAAAACCGAAGAGGGCAGCGACACCGCATTCATTCCGGACGTGCGGGTAAAGGACGGCGACGCTCTCGCGAGCGACGGCTTCTCGATCGAGTGTGTCCACACGCCTGGGCACACGTCCAATCACATGTGCTACGCGTTGCGGAACGAACGGGCGCTGTTCACCGGCGATCACGTCATGGGCTGGTCGACAAGTGTGGTCGTTCCGCCGGACGGCGACATGGCGGCCTATCGCACGAACCTTGCCAAGCTGCTGCGGCGCGACGACCGCGTTCTGTGGCCGACACATGGCGGACCGATCCGAGATCCCAAGCCCTTTCTGCGGGCGTGTCTCGATCACCGCGCCGAACGGGAAGCCCAGATTCTCGACTGTCTTCGCAACGGCCTCTCGACCATTCCGGAGATCGTTGCGCGACTCTATGCGGATGTAGACAGGCGCCTGCACGCCGCCGCCGGCATGTCGGTGCTGGCCCATCTGATCGAACTTGCCGGGCAGGGCCGCGTGAGAGCTGATCCGGCAGCGGCATTGTCTGCGAGATTTTTCCTTAGCGGATCGCCCAGTTTTCGATCCTGATCCCCGGAATGTCCCGGAAATCCGAGAGGTTAGCGGTGATCAATACGGATGCGCTTGCACGCGCGCGACCCGCGATCATGCTCGCGTTCGCGCCATTTTTGGACGTTCGGGAAAGCAGGAGACCTGAACTCTGCTACATCGCCGCAATTTTTTCACGTAAGGCGAGGATGCGCGCGGCGTTGCGGCCGAAATCGGAAATCCCGACCCGGCTCTTGGAACGGATATCAAGGCGCGCTCCGATTCCTGCCGGACGCACACGCAGGACGATGTCGTCGGTCAAACCGAACAGAAGCGTCGTGTCGCTGGCCTGGATGAAACCGCCTTCTGCATCCGGCGCGACGGCAACGATTGTCCAGCCCATGCTTCTTGCAGCAGCGAGCGCTTTGGCAAAGAGCTTCTTTGCAGGCGTCGGGCCGAGTTGCGGCCATGCCTTGACCTCTCCGTAGTACAATTTCTGCAGAGTCTCCGTTTTCGAGAGCTTGCCATCAAAGCGCACGCGATGCGGACCGTCATACGTCGCAGGGTTGGTTGCACCCGGGCGATTCGCCGTCAAGAACTGCGGCGGATGCTCGATATCGGTGGAGATGTCATGGATCGGCGGAAGCGCGTGCTCGATGTCGGTGAGGAACAGATCATTCAGTGGCACCCACAGCACGGCGATTGCGCCGACCACGCCGATGAGGGCCTCGATCGCGCCGGCACCGCCTCCGGCAAAGATGGCAATGGCGATCCAGGTAATACCGAACCCGAGTGCCGCGATGCCGAAATAGATACAGTACGGAAAAATCCCGAACAGTCCGGTTTCGTAATTCCAGAGGCCGAAGCGCGTGCCGAAGCCGGCGGTGAGTGCGATCGCAATCGACGCGAGGAGCGCCGCAAACGAAAGTCGCGCGCATGTCTGGAGTACGGTTCTCACCGCCCCGCCCGCGAGGCCGGTCGCCTCCGCGTCAAGCGTGGGAGCCGTGCTTGCCATAATGCTCGCGCAATGCCGTTTTCAGGATCTTTCCGGTTGCGGTGTGTGGAATCTCGCCAACGAAGATTACGTCGTCCGGAATCCACCATTTGGCGATCTTCCCCTCGAGGTATTGGAGAATATCCTTGCGGCCCGCCCGTGTGCCGGGTTTGAGGACGGCGATCAGCAGTGGCCGTTCGTCCCATTTCGGATGAGCGATGCCAATTACGGCCGCCTCCGCAACACAAGGGTGCCCAACGGCGATGTTTTCGATCGCGATCGAGGAAATCCACTCGCCTCCGGACTTGATGAGATCCTTGGCGCGGTCGGTGATGGTCATGTAGCCCTCGCTGTCGAGCGAGGCGATATCGCCGGTATCGAACCAGCCCTCTGCATCGAAGGCCTCTGTTCCTTCGCCCTTGAAGTAGCCCTTGACGACCGCGGGCCCGCGCACTTTCAGTCGGCCGAAAGCTTCGCCGTCGCGCGGCAGTTCGCGGTTCTTATCATCCACAATCTTCAGTTCGACACCGAACAGCGGCCGGCCCTGCTGAAGCTTTTTGGCGAGCCGTTCCTCCTCGGCGAGCGTCGCGGCTCTGGCCGTGAGAGAACCGAGCGTGCCCAGCGGGCTCATCTCCGTCATGCCCCAGGAATGCACGACGTCCACATCATATTTTTTTTCGAAGGCTTCGATGATCCGCCGCGGGCATGCCGAGCCACCGATCAGCACGCGTTCGAGATACGGAAGGGTCTTGCCCGTCTCCTCCAGATACTGAAGCAGCATGAGCCACACGGTCGGTACCGCGGCCGTGGCGGTCACCCTTTCCGAGTCGAGCAGTTCGTATACCGACGCGCCATCAAGCTTCGGACCGGGCAGAACAAGTTTGGCACCGGTCATCGGCGCGGTGAAGGCAATGCCCCAGGCATTGGCGTGAAACATCGGCGCGACTGCCATAACCGCATCTGCATTGCGGGCGCCGAGCGCGTCCGCCTGACAGGCCATGAATGCGTGGAGCACGTTGGAGCGGTGGCTGTAGAGCACGCCTTTCGGGTGGCCAGTCGTGCCTGACGTGTAGCAGAGCCCGCAGGCGTCCTTTTCGTCGAGAGTGCGCCACGCGTAATTCTCGTCGCCGTCTGCGATGAAATCCTCATACGGGCGAATGGGCCCGAAATCCGCCTCTGGCGCTCCCTCCGCAAGAGCAATGAAATGCTTCACGGCTTTGAGCCGCGGCGCGATGCGGGACACCAGTGGCGCCAGCGCGGCATCGAAGAAGAGCGCCCGATCCTCGGCGTGATTGGCGATGTAGGCGAGCTGATCGGGGAACAGCCGCGGATTGAGCGTGTGATAGACACCGCCCATTCCCGCAATTCCGTACCAGGATTCCAGGTGCCGCCAGGTGTTCGCGCCCAGCGTAGCGACACGGTCGCCCGGCGTGATACCCAGTCGTTCAAGGGCGCTTGCGAGTTTTCGGGCGCGGCGATGGATTTCGCGATAGTTCGTGCGGTGGATCGGGCCTTCGCAGCTGCGCGTCACCACCTCGCGATCGCCGTGATAGAGCGCCGCATGATCGATGATCTTGTGGACCAGCAAGGGCCAGTCCTGCATCAGTCCAAGCATGGCGGCCACCTTCCCTCCCATCGCATCATAGGAAGGCTGGCCCGGGCGGGCAACGCGCGCCCTTGCCCGAAGCCCTTCTGCGCGCGTTAATCGCGACCGGATTTCGGAGCTGCCCCCGCATGCCTCTCAGCAATGCCCAGACACGCGATGTTGAAAGCGTACTCCACCCCTACACCAACCCGCTCCGGCTGCGCGAAACGGGACCGCTCCTGATCGAACGCGGCAAGGGCGTGCGCGTCTATGACGAGCGCGGCAAGGATTACATCGAGGCCCTTTCCGGTCTGTGGTGCACGGCACTTGGCTGGGGTGAGGAAGCGCTCGTCGAGGCGGCTGCGGAACAGATGCGAAAGCTGCCTTTCGCGCACCTGTTTGCCGGAAAAAGTCATGAACCAGCGATTGCGCTGGCCGAAAAGCTGAAGGAGATCGCGCCCTTTCCGGTCGGTAAAGTGTTCTTCGCCAATTCCGGGTCCGAGGCGAACGATACCCAGATCAAGCTGCACTGGTACGCGAGCAACGCGCGTGGGCTTCCGGCACGCAAGAAGATCGTCAGCCGCACCAACTCCTATCACGGTGTGACGATTGCCGCTGCGAGCCTGACGAGCCTGCCCGCCAATCACGCGAGCTTCGATCTGCCGCTCGATTTTGCCCGCTTCGCCGAATGCCCGCACTACTGGCGAGCGGCGCATCCTGGCGAGGGTGAACGCGACTTTTCGGCGCGGCTTGCCGGAAATCTTGAAACCCTGATCGAGCGAGAAGGCCCGGAAACCATCGCAGCGATGATCGTGGAGCCCATCCAGGGCGCGGGCGGCGTGATCCTGCCGCCGGACGGTTATTTCGACGCGATCACGACGGCACTTCGCAAACACGATATTCCGCTGATCGACGATGAAGTGATCACGGGCTTCGGCCGCACCGGCAATCTCTTCGGCTGCACGACCTACCGGTTTGTGCCGGACAGCATGACGCTCGCCAAGGCGCTTTCGTCCGCCTATTTGCCCATTTCCGCGGTGCTGATCTCGCCCGATCTTGCCGATGCGATCGAGCAGGAGTCGGGCCGGATCGGCACCTTCGGCCACGGCTTCACCTATACGGGCCATCCTGTCGCCGCGGCAGTCGCGCTGAAGACCCTAGAGATTTACGAGGAGCGGGACATTGTCGGCCATGTGCGCCGCGTGGCGGCGCTCTTTCTTTCGCGACTCGCAGCACTTCGCGAACACCCGCTCGTCGGCGAGGCGGCGGGAATCGGGCTGATCGGCGCCGTTGGGCTCGTCGCTCACAAGGAGAACAAAGCGGATTTTCCGTCGACGAAGGCGGTCGCCACCACCGTCTGCAAATTCATGGAAGACGAAGGCGTGATCGCCCGGCCCATGCTGGGCGACCGCATCGCGCTCTGTCCGCCCCTTGTCATCGACGAAACGGAAATCGACGAGCTGTTCGACCGCTTCGCGCGCGGCCTCGACCGCGGCCTCGACTGGATCTGGCAGGAAGGCCTGCTGACAAAATAACAAGGTCCCGCATAATTCGACCATGATCGAACCGGGGCCGCCCGCTCCGTGGTAGAAGTCCTCCATGACACGCGAGCAGAAATACGATTCCTTCCGGGCACTCCATGAGAGGCCGGGCGCGTTCGTCATTCCCAATCCATGGAATGCCGGGACCGCGAAAATCCTCACAGCTCTCGGATTCGAAGCGCTGGCCACCACGAGCGCCGGCTACGCCTTTTCCGTCGGGCGGCGCGATTCCTCGGGCGCACTGACGCGCGACGAGATTCTGGATAATGCGATGAGCATTGTCGAAGCATCACAGTTGCCCGTCTCCGCCGATCTGGAGGACGGCTTTGGACGCGCGCCGGAACTTTGCGCGGCAACCGTCCGACTTGCTTCCGATGTCGGGCTTGTGGGGGCCTCCATCGAGGACGCAACGGGTGATCCCCGTAACGCCATTTATGAATTCGGGCTTGCGATCGAGCGCATCGCCGCGGCGGCGGAAACTGCGCGGCATTGCCACGTCCTGCTGACAGCGCGCGCGGAAAATTACCTGCACGGATGCCACGATCTCGCGGACACGATCAAACGACTGCAGGCTTTCGCCGAGGCGGGCGCCGACGTTCTTTATGCGCCGGGGCTGCCGGACCTCGCTGCGATCCGCGAGGTCTGCGCCTCTGTGCCAAAGCCCGTCAATGTCGTCATGGGACTGAAGGGCGTGGCCTACACCGTCGAAGAACTCGCGGCCGCCGGCGTGAAGCGGGTCAGCGTCGGCGGCTCCTTCGCCCGCGCCGCGCTCGCCGCATTCCTGCGTGCGTCCCGCGAAGTGAAGGAACGCGGCACCTTCACCTACGCGGCCGACGCGATGCCGCATTCGGAAGCGCACCGTTACATGGCGGGCACCAGCAGATAGCCGGGCGCGTCAATCCCCGCGTTCGACGCTGCCGCCGCCGTTGATCGCCTGCGTGACTTCCGGATTTCCCCAGTAGCGGATGCGGCCGCCGCCATTGACCGCGGCCGTGAGCCTGCCAGTTGCCCGCAACCGGATGACGCCGCCGCCGTCCACCCCCGCATCGACGCTCTGTGCATCGAGCGCGCGCGCGTCCACCATGCCGCCGCCTTCAACGCCGAGCGCAAGTCGGCGCGGCGCCGGGAAGCGGCCCATGCTGTCGACCGCGCCGCCACCGGAGACGCCCAGGCCGTCGATGCGCGGCGTGGTGATCTCCACCTGCAGATCGTAATGGCGCGGACATTTGCTGTTGCAGGTCTCGATCCGGAGCTTGCGGGGCTCGTCAATCGCAAACCGGGTGATGGCGGGAGAGCCGCTCACAATCCGGACCTGCTGCACCTGGCCATATCGAATCACAACGTGGCCTCCCCCCTTCAGTTCGACATTGTTGAACGGCGCGACGTGGATGGTTTGCGCCAGGGCGGGTGCCGCGGCGAAGCAGGCAAGTCCAAGAAAACAGGAACTGATAGTGCGAAGGGAGGCCATGCCAAACCTCATGCTCGCTTGAGCGGGAATGCGAACCTTAATCGTCCCGCGCTAGTTTTGCCCCATGCCGATTCCGGCGCGCTCCCATGAAACAGACGCGCACTTCGCAGGGACAGACTGGAACCCGCGATTTCGCAAGTACGTTGCCGATAGAACCCTGGAGTTTGCCCATATGGCGAAGAGCAGTCCGCGGCAGCGCAAAACCATCGGCCGGGTCATGCACGAGTACGAGCATGGCGAATTGAAGAGCGGGCGCGCCGGTAAGGCCGGAAACGTGAAAAGCCGCAAGCAGGCGATAGCGATCGCACTGAACGAAGCGGGCGCATCGAAACGTCGCAGCAAGGCCGAGAACCGGAAAACAGAAGCGAGGAGCGAACGGAAGGAAGCCCGCGGCGAGACCTACCAACAGGATGCCGAAGGCAAGTCGCACGTGGGCGCCCGCGGCCAGCGTGAAAGCAGCCCCGCCATGGGCGGCGAGAACGCCACGCGCGTGAAGAGACGCCGGAACCCGTCGCGTAAAACGAAGAGCGCGCGAAAATCTGCCGGCAAGCGAAAGCGCAGCACATCCCGTTCCGCCCGCAAGCGATCCTGATCAACAGAACAGGTACGCTTCGGCTGCAGGCTTGATCTTCCGCACCCGATGGGAGATGGCAGACGGATTCGCACGGGCGAGGCGATCAGGATATCGAAACGCGCGCCACGCCAGGGGAAGCGGAATTGGCGCGATTTCTTGTTGCCCACGGGACAGCGGTGACTCTGCTGTTTGCGACATTCTGCGGCCAGGCCGTCGCCGGCCCCCCCTATCTCACCGACGATCCCGAGCCCACGGACACAGGGCATTTCGAGAACTATCTGTACGTCGAAGGAACGTCTGCTGCCGGCGCATTTGACACGCCAGGTGTCGGCTTCGAGATCAATTATGGCGCGTGGCCCGACGTCCAGCTCACATGGCACGCCCCGCTCAACCCCAACCCTGGGCCCGGCGGCATGGGTATCGTCTGGGCGCCGCTCGGCGGCGGCATCAAATACCGGTTTCTGGAGGAGGATGAGAACGGGTGGCGTCCGCAGGCTGCCATCTTTCCGCAGATTTCGATTCCGGTCGGTTCTGCGGCGCACGGAACGCCCGTAAGTGAACTTCTGCCGCTATGGCTGCAAAAGTCGTTTGGTCCGTGGACCACATTCGGAGGCGGCGGATTCGTGAACAATCCCGGGGCGGGCAACCGCGACTATGCGATCTACGGCTGGGCGCTGCAGCGCGAAGTCACGAAGACGTTGCAGCTTGGCGCAGAGATTTTCGGCCAGACGCGCAGCGCCTCAAGCTTTGCGGCAAGCACGGCTGTGGGAGTGGCGGGTATTTATGACTTCAGCGACCGCTGGCATCTCGTGGGATCGATCAACACCGGCATCGTGAACGCGCGCCAAGCCGACCGCTTTTCCTACAACCTCGCGCTGAAATGGACGCCGTAACTGCTTCAGCCGAGTGACTTCGCCCGGTCGCGTAGCTTGAACTTCTGGATTTTGCCTGTCGACGTCTTGGGGATTTCGCAGAACACGACGTGGCGCGGGCATTTATAGTGGGCGAGGCGCTCGCGGCAAAAGGCGATCAGGTCCTTTTCCGAAACCTCACGGCCGGATTTGCGCTCGATGAAGGCGCACGGCGTTTCGCCCCATTTTTCGTCCGCCTTCGCCACAACAGCCGCGTGGAGCACTGCGGGATGCTTGAGGAGCACGTCTTCCACTTCGATAGAAGAAATGTTCTCGCCGCCAGAAATGATGATGTCCTTCGAGCGGTCCTTGAGCTGGATATAGCCGTCCGGATGGAGCACGCCGAGATCACCGGAGTGAAACCAGCCGCCCGCGAAGGCGTCCTTCGTTGCCGCCGGATTCTTGAGGTATCCCTTCATCACGATATTCCCGCGGAACATCACTTCGCCGACTGTCTCACCGTCGCTCGGCACCGGTTCCAGGGTTTCGGGGTCCATGACCGATAGCTCACCCAGCGCGTGGTAGCGCACTCCCTGTCGCGCCTTCTTTGCGGCGCGCGCGTTCGCGTCGAGATGGTCCCACTCGCTGCGCCACTCGTTCACCACCGCGGGGCCGTAGGTTTCGGTCAGCCCGTAAAGGTGCGTGACGTTGAAGCCCGCGTCGGCCATCGCGGCCAGCACAGATTCGGGCGGCGGCGCTGCGGCGGTCATGAATTCCACCTTGTGCGGGAGCGGCCGGCGCTCCGAAGGCGCAGCGTGCACCAGCGTCGACATCACGATAGGCGCGCCGCAGAGATGCGTCACGCCGTGCTCGGCGATGAGGTCGTAGATGGGTTTGGCGCGGACCTGGCGCAGACAGACATGCGTGCCACCGACGACCGACAGGCTCCACGGAAAGCACCAGCCGTTGCAATGAAACATCGGCAACGTCCACAGGTACACGGGATGCCGGCACAGATTGGCGGCCAGCACATTGTCGTAACCCATCAGTGCCGCGCCGCGATGGTGATAGACGACGCCCTTGGGATTGCCGGTCGTGCCCGATGTATAATTGAGCGTGATTGCGTCCCACTCGTCGGCAGGCATTTTCCAGACGAATTCCGGATCGCCGCCCGCAAGCAGCGTCTCATAATCGATGTCGCCCAGCCTTTCTCCGGATTGCGGGAATTCGGCGTCGTCCGCATCGACCACGAGCGGACGGACCTTGGTGCGGCCGAGCGCATCCTTGATGACGGGTGCGAATTCGCGGTCGGTGATCAGCGCCTTCGCTTCGCCATGATCCAGAATGAAGGCGAGCGCCGCCGCGTCGAGACGCGTGTTGAGCGCGCAGAGAACCGCGCCTGTCATGGGCACGCCGTAATGGGATTCGAGCATCGGCGGCGTGTTGGCGAGCATGGCGGCGACCGTGTCTCCCCGACCGATGCCGCGCTCCGCGAGTGCCGATGCGAGGCGGCGCGCCCGCGCATAGAACTCCGCATATTTGGTACGGCTCTTTCCGTGCAGGATCGCCGTGTGCGTCGGACAGACAAGCGCTGCGCGTTCCAGAAACGAGAGCGGCGTCAGCGGCTGAAAATTGGCGGCATTGCGGTCGAGATCGCGACTGAAGAGTTCGTTGCCGGCGGCGTGCTTCGTCCGCGCGGCAAGGCGCGGAGCGGCCGCCGGGATTCGCCGCGAGAGATGCTTGCGTGGACGCAACGGCACGACGGGAACCGGAACCGCTCTTTTCTTGCGTTTCGGGGCGGCGCGGTTGCGCGGCTTTTTCCCCACGCTTCGCGCCCGTGGCTTGCCCTTGCCTGATTTGCCGGATTGCCGCGCTGCCATGCGTCTTCAGCTTTCTGCAACCTGCCAAAGGCTATCCAAGGCAAATTTGTGCGGCAAGCGAGCGGGCAATAGACGCTGCACACCGCGATTGCTAGGAACGGAAGCTGTTCGGGAACGGGTTCATGAGCGAACGCATCGCTGCCCCACCGCGGGAAGGCGCGCTGCGCGCCCTATATCGCTGGATTGTGGGTCACGCAGGCGGCCGCTATGCCTGGTGGGCGCTGGCCGCTGTGTCGTTTGCGGAAAGCTCGTTCTTCCCCTTGCCGCCCGATGTGCTGCTCGTTCCGATGGTGCTGGCGGACCGCCGCCGCGCCTTTCTGCTTGCCGGATGGTGCACGCTGTTTTCGGTGATCGGCGGACTGCTTGGCTATGCGATCGGTGCGCTGTTGTACGATTCGGTCGGGCACTGGCTCATCCGCGCCTATGGCTATGGGGCAAGCCTCGAAACCTTTCGCGCGGCCTATGCGAAATGGGGCGCCGCCATCGTTCTCATCAAGGGCCTGACGCCGATCCCCTACAAGCTCGTGACCATCGCGTCGGGATTCGCGGGTTACAATCTCGCGCTGTTTGTCCTGTTATCGATCATCACCCGCGGCGCCCGCTTCTCGCTCGAAGCGGGGCTGCTCTACGTATTCGGCGAACCGGTGCGCGGATTCATCGAGAAGCGGCTGGAGATCGTCTTTGTTGCTTTTCTCGTACTGCTGGTCGCCGGATTCCTCGTGGCGCGCTACGTGTTTTGACGCGCCGTCAATCGCTTTTTTCTGCGGCACTCTCTTCCTGTTCAACCGGCTCTTCCTCGGGCACGGTCTCCGCGATCGGCCGAAGTGTTTCACCGGGCTTCGCAATCCGCGCCATCTGCCGGTCCTTGCGCTGCGCGGCGCGCTCGACCGCGAGGTCGAGCTCGAGCTGCGAGCACAGGCCGAGCGTCACCGGATCGACAGCCTTGATGTTCGTGGCGTTCCAGTGGGAGCGCTCGCGGATTTTCTGAATGGTCGATTTCGTCGTGCCGATGAGCTTGATGATATCTGCGTCGCCGAATTCGGGGTGATTGCGAAGTATCCAATAAACCGCGTCGGGCTTGTCCTGCCGCTTGGAGACGGGCGTGTAGCGCGGCGCCTTCTTCGTCTTGACCGGCGGGATCTTGTATTTCGGAGGCGCCATCTTCAGGCGCGCCTTGGGATTTTTTTCGGCCGCATCGATCTGTTCGCGCGTGAGCTGCCCCGAGGCAACGGGATCCTGGCCCTTGATGCCCTTCGCGACATCTTCGTCGGCGATCCCTTTGACCTCAAGGGGATGCAGCCCGCAGAAATCGGCGATCTGCTCGAAAGTGAGCGAAGTGTTGTCGACCAGCCAGACGGCCGTCGCCTTGGGCATCAGCGGTGCGTTGTCTGCCATGAACAATATCCTTTTCCCGGGCGGGGGGTTCCGGCCCCGCGCCGCTCTCAAGGTACCGACCTTTCGAGGAATGGCGGCCTTCTAGCGGTCCTTTCCGCGAAAGAAAAGAAATTTGCTCAGACGAGCAGCAGAATTTTGCCGATATGCCCCCCGCCTCGCATCCGCTCGTGGGCCTTCTGGGCTTCGGCAAGCGCGAATGTCCTGTCGATCACGGGCCGGATTCGGCCCTCTTCGAGAAGGGGCCAGACCTGCGCCCGGACCGCGTCGCGGATACGTCCTTTTTCGGCATTCGGCCGCGCCCTGAGCGTGGTGGCCATGAACGACAACCGCTTCGCCAGCATGGGGCCGAAATTTACCTCCGCCCTCGGACCCTTCTGGAAGGCGATGTTGACGAGCCGCCCGCCCGTGGCCAGCGCGCGAAAATTGCGCTCGATGTAGTCCCCGCCGACCATGTCGAGGATGACATCGACGCCCGTTCCGCCGGTTTGCCGTTTGACGACCTCCACGAAGTTCTCCCGGCGGTAATCGATGGCCCGCATGGCGCCAAGCCGTTCGCAGGCTGCGCATTTCTGCGGCGATCCTGCCGTGGCGAACACAGGATGCCCCAAGGCCGCACAAAGCTGGATTGCCGCCGTGCCGACTCCGCTCGTGCCGCCATGAATCAGCACGCTTTCCCCCGGCGCGAGCCGCGCCGAATCCATGAGGTTGGTCCACGCGGTGAAGAGCGCTTCGGGAAGCGCCGCGGCTTCGGCTACATCGAGAGTGCGCGGCACCGGAAGTACGCTCAGCGCGGGCGCGGTGCAGAATTCCGCATAGCCACCGCCGGAAAGAAGCGCGCAAACGCGATCGCCTACCCGCCATGGTTCAGCCTGCGCGCCACATCCCACAATTTCGCCCGAAACTTCGAGCCCGGGGATGGGCGAGGCGCCTGGAGGCGGCGGATAATGTCCTTCGGCTTGGAGAAGGTCCGCGCGATTGAGCCCGGCTGCCGCTACCCGGATCACAACCTCGCCGGCATCCGGAACGGGCCGCGGCACGTCCTCCACAACCAGGCGATAGTCTGCTCCGGGGTTCTCAATTCGAATCGCGCGCATGACATTCGATATCATCCGGGTAACGATCTCCAACGAAGCTTCTCGCATCCAGGCCAAATCGGGAAGGATAGACAATGCCCATCGACCTTGACGAATTGCTGCCGCGCAAGAAGGCGTCTGAGCTCGTGCTCGGCGAAGATCTGTCGATCATGTCGGAACACGAGCTCGTCGCGCGTATCGCGGCACTTGAAACGGAAATCGCGCGCTGCCGGATGGCGATTACGGCGCGGCAATCCACGCGCACTGCGGCGGATTCCGTTTTTCGAAAGGCCTGAAAGGCGACGCCTGTCAAATGGTGAATCGCAATTGCTGTGGCGCGCGCGTAACCATGTTTGCGCAAATTTTCGGATTCCGGGTGCCGCACCCTTCCCGCCGCGGAGTCGCTTTGCTAAGTTCCGCACGGGATCAAGCTGGGGCGTCGGGGGAATGTCGCTCGTCGAAGCGGAAGACGATATTCATCGTCCGTTTCCGCGCCGAAATTTTATCGATTCTGGGCTGTTCGACCGGACCTTCGACGAAGGCATGTCGCTCGTCGAGGAAACCGCGCGCTACCTCGACGGACGCGGCCGGGAGGAATCCCGCATGCTGCCGCGCAACGGGGCGCTTCTCTATGCCGGGGAGAGCATGCGTGTAACCACGCGTCTGATGCAGGCGGCGAGCTGGCTTTTGATCCAGCGCGCGGTGCGGGAAGGAGAGATCCGCGCCGAAGACGCGGCGGGCGAGCGTTACCGGCTCGGCTCGAAGGAAATCTGCTTCGGCGGCCACAGCGAAGGCATCGATATCCTGCCACGGACCTTGCGCGATCTGCTCCACAGGAGCGAACAGCTCTACCGGCGTATCGCACGCCTCGAGGAATCGCTGCTCGCGCATGTCATGGCGGCCAAGCCGCCGGTGCAAGTGCATTTCGAGCGCCTGCAGCAGACCTTCGGCGAACCGGCCTGAGCGGGATCGTCCGTCAGGCCTTCACGTAGTCCTTGAATCGTTTGTTGAAGCGCGTGAGACGGCCGCCGCGGTCGATCAGCTGCTGCTGTCCGCCCGTCCAGGCCGGATGGGTCGACGGATCGATATCGAGCGTCAGCTTCTGGTCCGGCTCACCCCAAGTCGTGCGCGTCCGGTAGCTGGTGCCGTCGTTCAGGACGATCGTCACCATGTGATAATTCGGGTGGATACCCTTTTTCATGGCCTGCCTCGCTCGGAAAGCGGCGGCTTATAGTGGATAGGCCTCGCCCTGACAAGGCGCCCCGTCGACGCTCCTGTCCCGGCGATTTCCGTTGTGCCAAGTGCAAAACACCCGCACCGGGGTACTCGATCCGGTGCGGGTGTCCAAATCCGCGTATGCTTGTCAAGCGACTCCGGGTCAGGTGCTCACTTTGCCAGGGAGAGGTCCCTTGCGTTCGATCTTTTGATCACGGTCGCCTCCGGATCGAATGCGCAGCCCCCGACCTTGCTCTTGTAGTTGTCGAGGGACACCGAGCCGTATGTGCCGAGACCGCCGCCCGTACCGAAAGAGGTGCCGTAATCGTAGGTGTATTTCTGCGTGCCGGCAGCGCTCTTGATCTTCATCGTGGCCACCGTGCCGCAGAACGAAACCGTAAGCTTGGCGGGGCTGGGCACCTCCGAAGTGAGGGTGAAGAAATCGCCCCCACCATTGTTGCCGACGTAAAAGCCCGCCGTATCGAACATGCCGTCGGCGGCTTGGGCCTGAATCTTGACAAAGGCATTGTTGCCGCCGGCGATATCGCCTGAAGCGACTGCGCCATACTCCAGGTCCGTGCTATTGATGTAGACGTCGGCACTCACTGTCGAATCCGTGCCGGATTTTTTGTCGTAACCGAGCGATTCGCTGGTGCCCTGCAACTGGTCGTTTGTGATGAACAGCGAGCCGGACGTCACCACCCATTTGTTTCCGAGCGTCGAGCGATTGAAATTGTCCTTGGCAGCCATGGCGGAGGTGGTCGACAGCGCGGCCAAGCCCGTAGCGACCAGCGCCAACCCTAGAATCGTTTTCATTTGCAATCCCCTCATGTTCTTGCGAAGCACGCAGCGTCTGTGCTCCACGCAAAATTCTATGCGTTCTGCGCGGGGACGCCAAGACAATTCGCCACCTCCGGCGCGATAACGGCTCCGACCTCTGCCACACGTGACGGAAGCATTTATATAGGTGGGACAACCGGGTCTGAAGCTATGATGCAGACAGGCGAGGAATTCGCCAAAGAGGTTCACAGGATCGCCGCGGCGCGGACGAAGAGCCGATCACTCCGGCCGCTGCGCGATCTTCTGCCCTACCTCCGGCCCTACCGCTGGCGCATCCTCGCCGCGCTGAGCGCGCTTGTCTGTTCGGCAACGATCAGCCTGCTCGTGCCGCAGGCGGTGCGGATCATGATCGATCGCGGCTTCCATGAGGCCGTGATCACGCGCATCGGTCTCTATTTCCTGCCGCTCGTCATCGCATCCGCGCTGCTCGGCCTGTTCACCGGTATCCGCTTCTATTACGTCAGCTGGATCGGCGAGCGCGTGATCGCGGACCTCCGCAAGGCGGTGTTCGATCATGTCCTGTCGCTGACGCCCGCCTTCTTCGAGATCACGCGCACCGGCGAGGTGCTGTCGCGGCTCACCGCCGATACGACCCTCATCCAGACGATCGTCGGTTCGTCGGTGTCGATCGCGCTGCGGAACGCGCTTATGTTCGTGGGCGGCATCGCGCTGATGTTCGCGACCAGCATCAAACTGACCGCTATCGTGCTTGGGGCGGTGCTGTTCGTGCTCGTACCGCTCATTCTGTTCGGCCGCTGGGTGCGCACGCTCTCGCGCAAAAGCCAGGACCGGATCGCCGATACGAGCGCGCGCGCGAGCGAAACGATCAATGCGGTTCAGACGGTGCAGGCCTTTACGCAGGAAAATGCCGAACGCGGGAGTTTCGGGTGGACCGTCGAAGAGTCTTTCGCTGTTTCGATTCTGCGCAACCGCGCCCGTGCGGTGATGACGGCTGTCGTGATCTTTGCGATTTTCTCGAGCATCGTGGCGGTGGCATACGTCGGCGCGCACGACGTCGCGGCGAAAACCATGACGCCGGGCCTTCTGGTGCAGTTCATCTTTTACGCCCTGCTCGTGGGCCTGGGCGTGGGCGCGCTCAGCGAAATCTGGGGCGATCTGCAGCGCGCGGCCGGCGCGTCGGAGCGGCTGACGGAGCTTCTGCGCGTCGAACCCGAAGTAAAAGCACCGCCAAATCCCGCCATTCTGCGCGAACCAACCCGCGGCGAGATTGCGTTTCGCGATGTGACGTTCCGGTATCCCTCGCGACCGGAAGCCGCAGCACTCGATTCCTATTCGCTCGACGTGAAGCAGGGCGAAGCCGTCGCGCTGGTCGGTCCTTCGGGCGCCGGCAAGAGCACGGTGTTTCAGCTCGCGCTGCGCTTTTACGCGCCCCAATCCGGCGCCATCTGTTTCGACGGAATCGATTGCGCGCGGCTCGATCCCGCCGGGCTGCGACGCCACATGGCGCTGGTCGCGCAGGACCCGATCATTTTCTCCGGCACCATTGCCGATAACATCCGCTACGGCCGCCCAGAGGCAAGCGACGCGGAGGTGCGCCGTTCGGCCGAAGCGGCGGCCGCAGCCGAGTTCATCGAAACGCTCCCGCAAGGCTATCAGAGTCTGGTCGGCGAGCGCGGCACGACATTGTCGGGCGGGCAGCGGCAGCGCATCGCCATTGCGCGCGCGATCCTGCGCGACGCGCCGCTGCTCCTTCTCGACGAAGCGACGAGCGCGCTCGACGCGGAGAATGAGCGTCTGGTGCAGACGGGCCTCGCGAACCTGATGGCCGGGCGGACTACCATTGTGATCGCGCACCGCCTCGCCACCATCCAGCGGCTCGCGCGCATCGTGGTGATGGACCGCGGCCGCGTGGTGGCCGAAGGCAGCCACGCCGAACTCGTCGCCGGTGGCGGCCTCTACGCGCGCCTCGCCGACCTTCAGTTCTCCGCCAGCCTGGCAAGAGCAGGGTAAGAAAAATCTTATCGAGGCGCGTCGGTCGCATGAAGGCCGAGCTTCTGGCCGAGATAGACGTACGACAGCGCCCACATCTCGCCTTCGGCTCCGTGGGTTACGCCGGGGCCGTGGCCGCCTTCGAGGCTTTCGTAGAACAGCACGTTCTGGTGCATCGATTCCATTTTTGCCGCCATCATGCGTGCGAAGACCGGCGTCACGCGATCGTCGCTCGTCTCGGTGATGAACAGCACCGGCGGATATTTCACGTCCGCCTTCAGGTTCTCGTAGGGTGAATATTTCAGGATCGCGGCGCGCATGGCTGGATCGGCGGGATCGCCATATTCGCCGGTCCAGGAGGCGCCAGCGCCGTAATGCGTGTAGCGCAGCATGTCGATCAGCGGGCGCTGGCAAACGACCGCGCCGAACAGATCTGGCCGCTGCACCATCGTCGTTGATACAAGCAGGCCGCCATTCGACGCGCCGACGCTGCCGAGACTCTTGGCCGTCGCAAAACCGCGATGCTCCAGATCGGCGGCGACCGCTTCGAAATCGTCGAAGGCGCGCTGCCGATGCGTTTTCAACGCCGCTTTGTGCCAGGCTGGGCCGAATTCGCCGCCGCCGCGGATATTCGCAACCGCGATGGCGCCGCCCTTGGTGAGCCAGGTCTGTCCGGCATCGAGTGGCCGATGGCCATCATTCCAGTACCAAGGCTCGAGCGACAGTTCGAAACCGCCGTAAGAATAAAGAATGGTCGGAATCGGCCCTTTCGCCGATTTCGGACGGATGAGGAAATAGGGAATCTTCGTTCCATCCGCCGAGGTCGCTTCGAACTGCACGGACCGAAGGCCGCTCGCATCGAACCGCGCGGGCTCGGATTTGATCCTGGACGGCTCGCCCTTGCCTTCGTAGGAATAGAGCGTCACCGGCTGAAGAAAACTTTCGAAAGTGAGATAGGTCTGCGGCGTCCAGGCGTCCGCATCCATGATGTGAGTCGATCCGCCCGCCGGCAGTTTCAGTGTCACCTCGCTCCAGGGACCCGACGCCTGTTTGCGGAATTCGTGGATTGCGCCGGTTACGTTCTCGAAGATCGCGGCATACACGGCATCGCGGCCGGGCGATACGTCTTCGATGGCGGCGCGGGGACCGGGCCTGTAGAGCACGTCATAGCGCGGCACCGCATTGTTTTTCGCGAACGTGAGCACGTTGAAGGCGACGAGCGAGCCTTGCGCGATCGCAGTGCCCGACGGCGTCGTCCAGCCGTCGCGCAGCGTGAACAACAGTTCGCCGCCGGTCACGCCCTTGAGCCTCGCGCCGAGCGGCAGGGGCAGCTTCAGCGTCGTGCCGTCGGGCTGAACAAAATAGAATTCCGAGGTGAAGAACGTCAGACCGTGCTCTACGAGCGGAACCGTGCCCCAGGGCCCGCGATACACGACCGGGCGTACGGAGACATCCGTCGTCTTGCCTTCGAAAACAGTCTTTGCCGCCGAGAGCGGCTCGCCGCGATGCCAGAGTTTCACGATGCGCGGATAGCTCGACTGTGTCATCGAGCCAGGGCCGAAATCCGTGCCGAACAGGATCGTGTTCTCGTTAAGCCACGCGGAATCGGATTTCGCCACCGGCAGCGAAAATCCGTGCGCGACGAAGCTTTTGCTGTGCGGATCGAATTCGCGCACGACGGATGCGTCGCTTCCACCGGGCGACAGGCGCACGAGGCAACGTTTCATCGCGCCCACGCAATGCGCACCTTCCCACACCCAATTCCTGTGTTCGCGCGCGTCGAGCGCATCGAGGTCGAGCAGGACGTCCCAATGGGGATGCGGCCGCGCGTAGTCGGCCGTGCCGGTCTTCCGCCACAGACCGCGGACGTGGGTCGCGTCCTGCCAGAAATTCAGCACCTCGCCGTGCTCCACCTCGCCCATCGGAATGCGGTCGTTCGCATTCAGGACGGCAAGCATGGCGCCGTAATCCTTCCGGTATTCCGGATCGGCTTTCAGGACGGCGAGCGTCTTTTTGTCTTGGGATTTCACCCAGGCGATCGGCTTGGACCCGTGAATATCCGCGAGCCATAGCCAGGGATCTGGCGAATTGGGCGTCTGCTCCTTTGCATTCTGCGCCGCAGCCAGCCCTATCAGCGCGCCGGCGAGTACCAGTCCCAACGCCATATTCCACGATTTCATTTGTCCGTTCCTGCCCTCGCGCCCCCAAAATGGAGGCGCCCGCATTGTCGCGTCAGGATCGTAGCGAAAAAAGGGCAGCGCAGTTCTCCCTCTCCCCCAGCCATGGGGGACAGGGCTGGGGTGAGGAGGGGTGACACGCGCCGCATGGCGACGAATTTGTCCGGAGCAAATTTTCGGACGACCGCGAGCGGACAGGCCCCTTCACCCTGCCCTCTCCCCCCCTCGAAGGGGGGAGAGGAAATTGGTCTCAGAGTCGGCTCTTATTTCTTCGGGGTGGCGATGAAGGCGTAGATCGCGCCGTTGGAAACGTCCTGCGCTTCGCCTGTGATCACGCCGGCATTGTCGATGTCCTGCGCATCGATCAGCGTATAGGGCGAGTTGGGCGGAATGAGCGAATTCAGATCCGTCATCGTGCCGTTCTGCCAGAGAAAGGCGCGGCTGGACGGATAGGACACGCCGACCACCTGGTCGCTGTCGTTGATGCCCAGCCCCTGGCTCGTGCCATCGTTGGCAAGGGTGCCGAGATCCTGCGTCAACCCCGTGCTGCTCGTCCACAGGAACGCGGTATTATTGGGCGAGGAAACGCTGTCACCCGGATGATCGGAAAAGCCGGTCACGTCGGCATTGTCGTTGATGTCCATCGGCGTGTTCCAGTATTGGCCGCCAAGCGTCGGCAGGCTCGTTACCGTGTTCCTCTGCCACAGCAGCATGTGTTCCGCGCTGGCGCCGCCGACCGCGTTCCCGCACAGGCCAGAAATACCGACAATCTGTCCCTTGTTGTTGATGGCCGTCGCGGCGCCGTCGGGATCCGTTCCATGGGGCGGCAGCTGCTCGAACTCGTTGACCTCCGGACCCCAGATCACTGCCTCGAATTGAAGCACCTGCGGAGCATTGCAGGTGCTATCGCGAGTCGCATTCTCGGCCCATCCCACGATCTGACCGCGGTTGTTGATGCCGGTCGCGAACCCGTCATAGCCGCCGAGCGTCGGCAGAGCGGTCATCGCGCCATTTTGATAGCGAAAGCCGAGGCAAACATTGCCGGTCGGTGGGGCGATGTAGAACACTGCGGCGGCGCAGCTCCAGGACTCGCCCAGCGGATTTTGTGCCGCAGTTTCGGCAATCCCTGCAAATTGGCCGTGGTCGTTGCGGTTGGGCCAGGCGATTGCGCTGTTGGGACCGCCCAGCGTGCCCAGATCCTGCGGCAGCTCGCCCTTCTGCCATGCCATCGCGTGCATGGTCGTGTTGCCCGAGAGCGTTTCGAATCCGCCGAGCTGTCTGCGGCTGTTGATACTGCTCCCCTGCGCATAAGTGCCGCCGAGCGGATCGGGAAGTATGGTAAGTTTGTAGGAAGCTGGCGCATGCAAGGCCGCTTGCGCCGGCGCGGCAAGGCCGGTTGCAATCGCGGCGGCTGTCATCGCGGTTGTGCAAATCACGTTTGCGCGGTTCATGGTTGTTTCCCTCTTGAGCGAGCAGCGAAAGTCTAGGTCCGCTTGCGAACGGACGTCGGACGCAAACGGACGCTGGCCGCGGCAGGCCGAGGTCCGAAAACGTCTGGCGGAAAGCGGGAAGCGCGTTAGTTTGACAGCATGACCGATAGCGGCCTCGACTGGCGCGTCTGCTCGCGCGCGCGGCTGTCGCGCGATCCGCGCTTCGACGGCAAGTTCTTCATCGGCGTGCGCGGCAGCGGCGTCTATTGCCGCTCGATCTGCCCCGCGCCCACTGCCAAGGAAAAGAATTGCCGTTACTTCGCGAGCGCCGCCGCGGCGGCGGAAGCAGGCTATCGCCCGTGCCTGCGCTGCCGGCCGGAATGCTCGCCGGGAACGCCGGCCTGGCTCGGCACCTCGACGACCGTTTCGCGCGCGCTGCGGTTGATCTAAGACTGTGGCCCCGATGACGGCGGCCTGGAACATCTGGCCGAGCGCCTGGGCGTCGGCGCGCGCCATTTGCGCCGTCTGTTTCTGCGTCATCTCGGCGCCACGCCCAATGCCGTCGTGCAGACGCGCCGCGTGCATTTCGCGAAGAAACTCATCGATGAAACGAATCTGTCGATGACGGAACTCGCGATTGCTGCCGGCTATGGTTCGGTGCGCCGCTTCAATGCCGCCATCCGCAACACCTATCAGCGAACGCCGACGCAGATCCGCGCGATTGCGCGACAGAAATGCGCGCTGCCGGCAAATCATTATCTCATCCGGCTGCGTTTCCGGCCGCCCTACGACTGGAGCGGCATGCTGGCCCACCTCGCCGCATCGGCGACTCCGGGCGTGGAATCCGTCGATGAATCGGGCTACCGGCGCACGATCTCTCTGAACGGCGTCGATGGCTGCGTCGAGGTCGCGCTCGACAACATGCAGCCCGCGCTGTGCGCGCGCATTCAATTCGGGGATCCGCGCGCATTGTTTGGCATCGTCGAGCGCATCCGCGCGCTGTTCGACCTGAACGCCGACTGGGCCGCGATCGTGAAGGTGCTGTCGGCCGATCCGCTGCTCGCGTCGCGAATCAAGGCGACGCCGGGGCGGCGCGTACCCGGCTGCTGGAACGGTTTCGAACTTGCAGTACGCGCCGTTCTCGCGCGGCACGCGCGCGCAGACGAAGCGGCGGCTCTCGCCGGGCGCCTGGCAGACCGCTTCGGCCGCGCCTTTTCGGCCGGCAATGGATTGAGCCGTCTGTTTCCCGAGGCCTCGCGGCTTTCGGAGGCTGATCTCTCGTGCGCCGGTCTCCGCGCGCCCCGCGCGCGGAGCATTCGCGCGCTCGCCAGCGCCGTGAGCGGCGGCCGCCTCCGCTTCGACGGGATCACGGATTCCCGCAATTTCCTCGCGCGCCTGAAGGAAATTCCCGGGATCGACGAATGGACAGCGCAAACTGTCGCCATGCGCGCATTGGGCGAGCCGGATGCCTTTCCGTCGGAGAGCACGGCGCATTCCGGGCAGAGCGAATCCTGGCGCCCTTGGCGGGCGTATGCCGCGATGTATCTTCAGGACGAACTGAAGACGGAGGCACGCGCAACACTTCGGCGCACGCGTTCAAACTCGCGTGAAGCCCGCGCGTAAAACCCCGCAAACGGCGGTTCGGCGGGGGAAATCCACCTGTAGGGCATTGGCCTACAGCACCGCGCCCGCTAAGCTTCGATCAGGCGGGTTGGCGGGCTCTCGAACATGAGCGGACCCCTCGCGAGGGCTGTCGGCCTGCCGCCCTATCGCCATCGGTGTTTGCGCACCGATTGACAGGCCGGCGGTTAAGGAGTCCTCCCCCACAATCCGACTCTTTGCTGCCGGCCTGTTATTTCCGGGAGGCCCGGTCGTTTTGCAGCACTCGCATCAACGCACTTTCACGGTTCTCCGCTTGAGGAGTTCGCCCGATTGCAGGATCAGGTCGGGGACGATCAGCGCCACGAATACCAGCATCCACAGATATTCGACGAATTCGGTTTCGTTCGGCCAATGCACATGAAAGGCGTCGGGGACGCGCGCCATGATGAAGATGAAGGTGAAGCCGTAGCTTCGCGCAACCCATTGGCGATGGAGCACGAAGTTGCGCTTGCGGGCATAGATGTAGGCGAGCGCGGCGCACAGAAACCAGCCGCCCCCCTGCGCCCAGATTTCCACCTGGAAGGGGTGCGGCTCGAAGCGGAGCGTGATATAAATCGATAGCAGCGACGCGACAACGATTGCGCCGAGATAGATGCGCCCCATCAGGCGGTGAACCCCGGGATTTCCTTTCCGGATGCGTTCGGAGAACTGGAAGGGGCCAAGGCAGAGCGCGGTCACGCCCGCGAGCCCGTGCGGCAAGAGCCACCATTTGAACGCGGCGATGTGCTTCCACTCCGGATCGGTACGGTCGATCAGAAAGCGTTCATCGGCCTGGACCGCGAGGATCGCGAGTAGGGCCATGGCGCCGAACAGTGCCCATTTGGCATGATTGCGCGTGCCCGTTGCGGGCGCGAAGAAAGTTGTCGTCACGGCTGCTCCCCTCCCGGACTTCGGGGACACTAACCGGTCGCGGCCCAAAAGGCTACGAGGTATCGAGCCGCCGCCCTTTTTGTTTTGTTTGGTTCCCGTTGAGCGAAGTCTGCTTCAATCGCTCAGAGCCAGTGCAATGGCACGGTCCTCGGAAAACTGCGCGCCCATGCGAGCGAATTGCTCCAGCTCTCCTTCGGGCAACGCATCGCGCAACAAGACGGCCAGGCGTTCGGTTGCGGCGCGTCCGATGGGTTCGCGCGGGCGGCCGAACTCCCGGAAGACCGCGTCGGCATAGCCCGCGATCAGCGCCGCGTCCTTGATGCGGCCGGCGAGGCCGGCGCGCAGGGCCAGGTGATCGAAAAGCCAGAACAGCGTGCCCTCGTCCCGCAACAGGGGTGCGGCTTCTCCGGCTGCGGACAATGCCAGTTCCAGATCGCCCCGGAGCGTCAGCGCAGCAGCAAGAATTCCTAACACATATCCGAGGATGTCGCTGTGGGACGTGATGCGAAGGCGCGAAGTCAGGGCCTGCCCGCTGGAAATGGCGGAATCGATGTCGCCCAATTCCAGGATCGCTTCCACGAGATTTGCGGATACCACGAGGGCGGAGCGATCGGCCCCTGCCACTTCGCACAACCGGATCGCCTTCATGCCAGTGGCACGCACCTTCGATGACGAGTGTTTGAGCCGGGCCTCGAGGCAAAATTTGACCACATAGGCCTGTGCAAGAGCCCTGGGGGCCTTCGCGCTTTCCACCATCGGCAACGCTTCGGCGATGGCTGCTTCCGCCTCCTCGAGACGGTCGAGCATCAACGCGGCGTAGGCGAACGCTGCCATCGTGCTGCCGAGCTGGGGCACATCTCCCAGAGCCCTGAAGAGAGCGGCCGCACGCGCAAATTCCTCGTGCGCGGTCTTCACCGCCGCCATGTTATAATACAATTGGCCCAGGCCCCGCCGCAGTTGCGCCTCGAGTGCAGGCGGCGTGTCAGGGCGCAGCCGCGATAGCGCCGCGCTGAGCCAGCGCCGGCCCTCCGCGCGCACGGGCAGATCCCGCCACAGCGGCCAGGAGCTTCCGGCGAGTGCAATCGCATCGTCGGTCTCCTGGCTCATGGTCCATGCGAGCGCGCCGCGCAGATCGTCGAGGATCGGAGCGTAGCGCTCCAGCCACGCGGCATCGCCGGATGTATCCCAGTCGACCGTCGCCCGTTGCAGCGTATGAAGCACAAAGCTGGCGTGCCTCTGCCGCACCGGCTGCGCGTCGTGCGATTCCGCCAGTTTCTCGAACATGAAGGCGCGCGTCGTCTCCAGGAGCCGATAGTGATGCTCCCGCGGTCCCGGCACGACGGCAATCATCGATTTGTTGATCAGGCGGGTTATTTGGTCGACCACGTGCTCCTTCGGGACGTCGACGTCCGCGCCGACCGTTTCGGCTGCCGTCATGGAGAACGTGCCCGCGAATATGGCGAGACGGCGTAGAACAACCTGTTCGACCGGGGAGAGCAGATCGTGACTCCACTCCAGCGTGGCGCGCAAAGTCGAGTGGCGGGCCGGGGCGGTTCTGCGGGCGCGCAGCCAGGCTTTCAGGGACCCGTCGAGTTTTGTTTCCAAAGCCTCCAGCCCGAGCGCACCCGCCCAGCCTGCAACCATTTCAATCGCCAGCGGCAGACCATCGACCCGGCGGCAAAGTCTGGCCGCGATGGAGATGTCGTTGTCGGCGAGTTGAAAGCCCGCATTCAATCCCCTGGCGCGTTCTACGAACAATTGAACGGCGGCCGCCTCACGGACCGAAGCGGCGAATCCTGCGCCTTCAGGGGGCAGCGCCAGCGGAGGAACTTCGAACACCTGTTCGCCCAGACACGACAGCGCCTCGCGGCTCGTTGCAAGGACCTTGATACCTGGCGCCGTGCGCAGGATGGATTCGGATAACCGGGCACAAGCTGCAATGACGTGTTCGCAGTTATCAAGCACGAGGAGCAGTGTCTTGCGCGCCAGCTGACGCGCCAGAGTCTCGAATGGCGCAGCGCCCTCCCCCATCTTGACGCCGAGAACGGTCGCGACGGCGCCGGCCGTATGCCCGGCGTCCGTCAGCGCGGCCAATTCCACAAGCCAGACGCCATCCGGGAATTGGGACGCGTTCTCGTTCGCGACCTGCAAGGCAAGCCTGGTCTTTCCGACGCCGCCCGGGCCCGTCAGAGTGACGAGGGCTTTTCGCGAAAGAAGCCGCGACACCGCGGCAAGCTGGTCACTTCTTCCGATTAGGCGCGCCGGCCCTTCCTGCACGCTGTTTGCCAGGAAGGAAGGAAGATTGCCCCTTTGCGGCCTGACGGCGACCGCCGATTGGGTGCGGCCGAGTGGTGCCACGAACCGATAGCCGCGACCCTGTTTGGTCGCGATGAAGTCGTCGCCGAGTGTCCTGCGCAATGCGGTAATGTGAACATGCAACGTGTTGTCGCCAACGACCGAGTGGCCCCAGACGCGCGACATCAGCTCGTTCTTGGTCACGAGCGTTCCGGCGCGCTCGACGAGCGCGACCAGCAGGCGGAAATCCGTTGAGCCCAAGGGTACGGGCGCGCCGTCCGCAGTCAGCTGGCCACCGGCGGGGTCCAGGGTGAACCGGCCAAAGCGATAAGGCTCCGCCATCGCGCCTTTCCACACCTCAGCGGTGTCGCAGGGAAAAATTTCAGAATCTGAATCAGGACATGGCGCGATCTTTGCGGCAAACACAACGGCAATCGTGCGCCGATCGGGATCCGCCCGGTGCCGGTCCAACCACTTACCAAATCATAAGAAGCCAAGGGAGCATGACGAGATGCGTTCGAAATCCGTATCCGCCGCAACCGCCGCGGCGATCCTCTGTGCCTGCGGCGCCGGCACGGCGCTGGCCGGAAATACCGTAGAAACACCTGTCTATTCCTTCACCGGCAATGCCGACGGCGGGTTTCCGCATGGCGGGCTTGTTTCCAACGGCAAGGGCCAATTCTTTGGCGTGACCACCAGCGACGGCAACGGCCACAATGGAGTCGTCTTCGAATTGCAGAAGCCGGCCAAAGGTCAGACGAACTGGACCCAGACAACGCTCTACGCTTTCACGGGCGGCAATGACGGCGCCGTGCCGCAGGCTGGACTGATGCGGGACGCTCACGGCAATCTCTATGGCACGACCTATCAGGGCGGCGCCGACGGATATGGCGTGGTGTTTGAACTCAAACGCCGCCATGGCGCGTGGAAGTACAAGGTCCTGTGGACCTTCACCGGCGGCAATGACGGCGGACTGCCGTCCGGCAGCCTGAGCATGGACGCTGCCGGCAATCTCTACGGCACCGCGAGCGAAGGCGGCACCGGCGTGGTCGGCAACGTGTTCGAACTGTCGCCTCCGGCAGCCGGCACAACAAACTGGACCGAGAGCGTGCTGTACAACTTCACCGGCAACGCCGACGGCGGCGAGCCGATGGGGAACGTTCTTTTGGGCAGCGACGGAAATCTCTACGGCACCACGGCAGGCTACGGTCAGTACAATTACGGCACCGTCTACAAGCTCACCGCGAATGGCGGCGGAAACTGGAGCTTCTCCGTTCTGCATGCTTTTGCGGGAGGCAGCGACGGAGAAGTACCACGCGACGGCCTCATCCAGGACGCCAACGGCACGCTCTACGGCACCACGGCCGGTTTCGACAACAGCTACGGCAACGTGTTCGAGTTGAGCACGGACGGCAGCAACTACAATGTGCTCTACAACATCCCGGGCACCGCGGGGTTCACGGGCAACGGTCCCTGGCAGACCGTGTCGATGGATTCCACCGGCGCGCTCTACGGCACCACATTGGCGGACGGACAAAGCGCGTATGGCGAAGTGTTCAAGCTGACGCCCGGCCAGAACAACCAGTGGACCGCCCGCGTGCTCTACACCTTCCCGGGTGGCGCAGGGTCGCAGGAACCCTACAGCACCGTGCTGATCGGCAAGCACCACATGCTCTACGGAACCAGTTACGGCAGCGCCGGAGAGGGCGGCTTCTATCCGGGCACCATCTGGCAGATCAAACAGTAGTGCCGGTTTTCAACGGAAACAGACGGGAGGGGCTCGCCCCTCCGTCTGTTTTGTGATGGCGTGTTGCGCAAGGAAAGATTCGTCTGAGCGAAGTCTTCGGCGCGAATAACTGATGAACCGGTTGTGCCCATGCCTCGCCGGATGCAACAAAGACGAGCGCCAGCAGCGCCGACGCACGCACACCATGGAATGTCATCGGCCCCCCGTCCCCCAGATTGAACGCGGAAGGTACACGCACACATTCGGTGCCGCAGAAAGGGCGCAGAACGAAGCGCTGCCGCCACTATCGCAAACGCCGCGTCAGCACGGCATCGCCATAGGGAGGCTTGAGCCGCCCGTCGCGGGCGAAATCGCGGATCATCGCGAAGTAGCCCGGCGCGTAGCGGGTCGAAAGCCGGGAGCCATCAGCTGTGGTCTCGAACAGCGTCATGCCATGTTCCGCATGCGGATAAAGCGCCAGCGTGAATGGCCGCCCGGCGCCAATCAGCGATTTGATGCGGCGGCCCGTTTCGGCGCTCGGCGCTTCGTAGTCCTCTCCGCCCGATATCCACAATTGCGGCGTCGTATTCGCGCGCAGGGCGGGCATCGGATCGTAATAGAATGGCGTACCCCACCTGAACTTCGGGGCCATAGCCCTGAGCTGGGGCTCCGAATAAGGCAGCAGCATCCAGGTGTAATCGCCATGCAGATCCTTGTACCAGGACGCATTCCTGTATTTGGCTCGTACGGCATCGAACGTGTTGAAGCCGCGCATGAAGCTGCTGGCAATCACGGTTTCCGCGGCGCGCGCGACTTCCTGTGCTTTTGCGATTTGGGCGGGAGAATGACCTTTCTCCCGCATTTCGAGTTCGACCTCCTCCCGATCTTCGTCGATCACACTCACCGCGAGCCCGAAACAGACAATGACGAAATCGACGGGCGCGCGATTGGCCGCGAGCGGCGCGACCCACCCGCCCTCGCTACCCGCTTGAAAGCCGATGCGCACGAGGCGCGTTCCCGCCAGACGCCGTGCTTCGCGCGTCGCCGCGACCGCGTCGTCGGCAAGCAGGTTGAAATCCTGGCTGTACGTACCGCCGGAGATTCCCGTGCCGCGCTTGTCATAGACGAACGCGCCGATGCCCTCCGCGGGAAGCATCCGCTGCAGCGAATAAAACGTCAGCGCCGAGTCGTGTTCGGAACCGTGCAGCAGCACGACAACCGGAACTCTGTTTTTGCCTTTCGGCATGACGAGGCGGCCCACGAGGACCGTGCCGTGACTGTTGAAGCGCGTGTTCGTGACATCGAACGCGATGCGACTGCCAGGCGTTTTGTCGAAATCGATATTTCCCGTTTTGCAATCCGAAAAGGAGACCGATTTGCCGTCGGGACGGCCGGTCCAACCAAACGTGCTGCTCCAGTCTCCTTTTGCCGACCTGTGCAGCGCGCCGGTCGTTCCGTCGAATCGCCGCCAGCGCAGCGTGGCCTTGTCGGATGGCGCGATATCGACAAGGCTTCCATCGTTCAGCCGGTAGCTGCCGACATGGCAATCCAGAATCTCTGCCGCGCGGCCGGCCGAAGAGGTCAGCGCCAGAATACAGAGCGCCATGCGGGCAGCAGGAAGAAATGAGAACATCGGAGCACCATCGAACGGGTATGAAGAGACGCGCCTAGCACGCGCCGCCGGGCGCGTATTGGACCAATTCAAGGTGGCCGCCAAAGGCGCTCGCGTGATCCGTCGCCTCGCGCTAGGAATACAGTTCCCTCATTGGATTATCCGGATGCTGCAAACATTCAGCGGAGCGACGGTCAGAAGCGTTCTCGATCGCAGCGGCGCGCGCGTGCCTGAGCATGCCCATGACTGGCCCGTGCTTTCGCTTTTCGTCATGGGCGGTTTCTGGAACACGAGCGAACTCGGGGAGAGTTTTATCGCCGGCCCCTCCGCCATTCTCTACCGGGCGGGCGCGGCCCACCAGAACAGGATCGCATCGGACGGCTTCGAGCAGGTCGAAATCGAGTTCGATCCGTGCTGGCTAGGCGGCGTGCTGCTGCCCGATGCACCCGTTTCGCACTGGCTGGGTGGGCACGCCGGCGCCGGGTCGCGCAACCTAGCACAACTCTGTCGGCGCGACACGGCGGAGGAGCGGCTATGCGCAGCGGTGCGCAGGTTTGTAGAGAATGCGGGACGCGAGCCGCGTCGCGCGCCTCCGGACTGGATTGCGACCGTGAACCGCCGGCTTCGCAAAAACTCAATGCTGAAAGCGGGCGATCTTGCGCGCGACGTGCGGCGGCATCCCTCGTGGCTTGGAGATGCGTACCGGCGCACCACCGGTGAAGGTTTGCGGGAGACCGCGGCGCGGCTCCGCGTGGAGCGTGCGGCGCGCCTGTTGCGCGAAACGGATCGACCGGCCGCCTCGATCGCGGCAGAAGCCGGCTTCTGCGATCAGAGCCACATGAGCCGCACGTTCCAGCGTGTCCTCGGGCGAGTGCCCTCTGCGGTGAGGGAAGATCGGCGGAACTTCCGACAGGGCGGGCCATCAGCTTGACACTATCGCCCAACACCGAGGTTGCAGTTCTTGCAGAAGGAAATTCAGCCAGCGGCGCTAACCCCGATTGAGTATCCGTAGCGCAAAACCGCGGCACCTTGCTCGCCTGCGACGGCGCTCGAAGTAATCAGACCTCTGGATTTCTGAGCGCGTCCGGCCTGCAGCAGAAGTCCCGACGTCGATAGCAACAACATATCGACACGTCGTTGTGCGCCGCCCGTCCTGCGCGGCGCTGCGTAATCCGGTCGTGTTTCATTCCTGAAGCAAATAGCCGTACCAGCCGGCTTTGCCGCGAGGACACTCCATGGCGCCCGCCACGATGCTGCTGTCATTGATTCCACTCAGAAACAGGTTGCTGCAGCCCCGGGGCGTCTTGATTGGCTTCGGGCTGAATTGCCCGTTTGTGAATGTCAGCAGAAAGGTTTGCCCGACGCTTTGGTTGCGGCTGTTCATTCGACCGAAATACCTGGCGAACGTGTAGAATTTTCCTCCCTTCAGCAGGAAACCGGAATACTTCATGTTGCTCCCGTTCTCATAGATTCCGGTAACCTCTCCCTTGTCGTTGATTTCAAGGTTGTCCGTGTAAACGGACTGGGGTGGATCGATCACCGAAAATGACCCATCCGTCTGCCGGACAAAGCCATGCCTGCCGACATCGTCATCGAACACGCCGGCGATCCGCCCGGATGAATTCAGGCTGTAGGCGTATGTCGCGGAAGCGCCCGGGTAATCGATGGTTGTGATGGTTCCGTCGGCGCTGCGCATGAACGCATGATTGGCGTCATAGGTGTAATACGACCCCACAATCACCCGGGCGTTGATGTCGTTTGGAAGTGTCTCGTATGCGCCCGGACCGTCGAACGTCGTTATGGTTCCGTCCGGGGCGCTCAGGAACCCATGCTCGACAACGCCCTTGTCCGATGATTCGTAATAGCCGGTTACGTCGTCCTCGCCATCGATCGGGCCGGCATAGGTGTGGTGGTGTTTCGAGTTCGGCACATCGATTTGGGCGATGGTGCCGTCGGCCTGGCGAATGAAGCCGTAGGCGTGTGCGTACTTTGCGTCCGTGTAGTAAAATCCCGACGCGTCTCCGGACGCGTTTATCCCTCCCACATAAACACCGACCGCTCCCTTGCTTGGCATTGCGAATTTGATGCCCTTGCAGGCCGCCCCTGTACTTGCCAGACACAGCAGGAATGCGACTGCAACCACCCCTCTCAAGAAACTGCCCATGTGCCTCGCCCTCCAGAAAAGCCCTGGGATCATATGCCGCCCGGCCGTGGCGTGTGCTGCCAAGGCGCAAATTTTTTTTGATTTTCCTGTCGACCTGCACAGGGGTTGTTCGTCCTAGGGCCGACTCCGCGCCCGAAGGCGCCGATTGCGAGAAGGACTCTGACAGGAGAAAGCCATGAGCGAAGCTGCCATTCGAAGTTCAGGACCCGCCCGTCTCGGGCTCTGGGCCGGGCGCGTGCTGACCGGCCTCGTCGTCCTGTTCCTGGCCCTGGACTGCGCGATGAAACTGGCGGACATGCCGCAGGTTCGCGCCGCGGCCGTCCAGATCGGCTGGCCGGTGGGGCTGGATCGCACGCTCGGCGTGACCGAACTGGTGTGCCTGGTGCTCTATGCCGTCCCCCGAACGGCCGTGCTCGGCGCGATCCTGACCACGGGCCTCCTCGGCGGCGCCGTTGCCGCCCACCTGCGCCTCCGCGATCCTTTGCTCAGTCACGTCCTTTTCGGGGTGTACATCGGCGTCATGGCCTGGGGCGGGCTCTGGTTCCGCGACAAGCGTTTGCGCGCGCTGTTGCCGCTGGTGAGGTGAGCGGGCCGTATGCGGCAGCAAATGCGTCGGCTGTCGACCCTACTCATCGCACGGTCGGCACAGTGAATTTATCCAGATCGGCAAGGCTGAGCGCCTGCTCGATCCGGCCGATTTCCTTCACGGCAGTCTCGAAGCCGTCGCCGCCAAACTGCGCCTTCTCGATATCCTCGAATGTGTCTCCGAGTTCGTCCAGCTCGTGCGCGAACACAGGCCGGGCAGGATGTGCGCCGGAAAGCCAATGCGGTGTTCGTGCTGAGCGAGCAGGCCAATCCGGCTTGCATCCTCGGCTATTACACGCTCTGCGCAATGGCGGTTTCGCTTGCCGATGTGCCGGACCCGGCCCGCAGGCAAGTTCCCCGTTATCCGCTGGTCAGCGCCACGATGATCGGGCGATTGGCGGTCGCGAAGGAGCGGTAGGGACAACAGCTGGGCACGCTACTCCTCGCGGATGCGTTGCAGCGGGCGTTCGACAGCGCCGGCACGGTCGGCTCATCGATGGTCGTCGTCGACGCGCTGGACGAGAGAGCAGCAGCCTTCTACGCCGCGCATGGCTTCGTACGCCTGCCCGACTCGCCTCGGCTCGTGCTGCCCATGCGCACTATCGCGAAGATGCAGCGATGATGGTGTCGCAATCCGCCTTCGGCGCGCCCAAGCTTCCAGGACCTCCTGGATCGGGGCTGCGTCCCCGGCGCATACTCCGCGATCTCCGCGCCAGCAAAGCCCCTTTCAATACATGATTCAGTTTGGGGGGAAGGGTGCTATCGCACAATATGAGCAGATGAACGCGGCCCCACTGTGCTCGATCCGGTCCGCGATGACGCGGAGCGCAAGCGCTTCGGTGTTGGCTCATGCCTGCTGTTCGGTTGCGCCATAGGCGAGTACGGCGGGCAATGCGGGAACCTCGCCGATCCAGCGACCGTCATCTTCGCGTGCAGGTTCGATCCGAAGCATGGCCCGTTCCCGTCCGAGCTCTGCGAACGGGAGCTTCACGGGAGAGATTTGGAGCGGGCGAGGCGAATCGAACGCCAGACCCTAACCTTGGCAAGGTTGAAACGAGTACATTCTTTACGGTTCCCCGACTTTCCGCTCGCTTCTGAAATGCTGTCGCGATAAGGGCTCAACGGTCGAATCTTGGGTTAGGATCGTTCCCCGATATTCTCGGACATGGTTCCCCAGAGATTCCCCGGAGATTCCCTCACGGAGCGTGGCAGGCATGACAACGAAAATGCGAAAGCTCACAAAACGCGTAGTAGATGCGCTCAAAGTCGATCCTGACGGTCGGGACGTAATCCATTTCGACTCTGAAATTCCCCGCTTCGGGGTCCGTGTGAATTAGGGACAGTTCGTACGAATGAAGTGGCTTGAAACGCTGAAAACGGGCTGGGTTGAGGGAGGATTATCCGCGACGCTTTCCCATGTACCAAGGATTTTCAATCGAAATTGAAAAGGCGAGCTGCTTCTATCTTTCTCGGGAACTCATTCGGCGCGGAATTGCACCGTCTGCACTGCCGCTAGCATGCGTCCAAGAGATTGTCGGCAAACAACTCGAATTCGCACGCCATTCGGTAAAACTTGGGGCGGTCAACGTCTTTGGCGTTCGCCAGGATTTACGCCAGACGATGGCAGTGAAGCTCGACCTTGAAGCGGATCGAATTGCGGAAGCACTGGATGGCAACGCCGCAGACTGGCGCGATAGATTCAATGCCAGCCAGTATGAGAGCTTGATCGACATTCTTGCGAAGCACCGAGTGCTCGTTTCGTGACCACGGCTCGGGCGCACGGAGCATTTCGCTTGGACGCGGCTCTATGCCTAACAGTCGCGGCGCTTTCCGTGCTCGCAATCGCGCGCCTTCCCTATGGCTATTACACGTTCCTGAGATTGGTGTCGTGCGGCATGGGCGCTTACATGGCATAGCGACTCTACGCGTCGGACATTACCGCCTTCGCCATCGTGTTCGCGGCGATCGCCGTCCTGTTGAATCCACTCATTTCTGTGCATCTAGACCGAGAGACGTGGGTTCCGATCAATCTCGCCTGTGCGGCCGCGTTCGTGTTCGCAGCCGTTCTCACAAAGCGACTCAAGCCGGTCAGCTGAGACGCGCGAAAGCGCATCACGAGATTCCCCCCGATTCCCCGGCGACAAATGCGACTTTGGTTAGCCGCTCGCTGCAGCTGCCAACCCGCTGATTTCAAAGGATATTTTTTGGAGCGGGCGACGCGAATCGAACGCGCGACCCTAACCTTGGCAAGGCGTTCTCACAATTCACGATATGGCTGAAATCAAGGATTCTCTATCCATTTCGAAAGCGAACCAAGCCAGAACATGACAAGAACAAGTGACTTCGTTTTCCCAACGTTTTCCCGTGGTGAGCCTAACCAAACCGAATTTGGGGCCGGGCTCGCCAAGCGTTCGTCACGCTGGTCCGGCTAACCAACCGCCGCGAAAGCCACTGCGGAGCGGAATCCCCGCAAGCCTGGGCCTTGCCCCAGAATTCCGAAATGTATGGCTGGATCGTCAATTTTCGGCCCTTCGACATTTGCACGGAGCCGATATTAGGTATTGCACGATCCGCTTCGCACGAAGGCTTCATCAAGAGCATAGCCGGCGCCGCGGACCGTCCGTATAGCGTCCGCGCCATTGCCGACGTCGAGTGCCTTGCGCAGACGCCCGACATGAACATCGACTGTGCGCTCGTCCACGTAGATGTCGCTGCCCCAGACCGCATTGAGAAGCTGCTCGCGCGAGTAGACGCGGCCCGGCATCGTCATGAGGAATTCCAGAAGTCGGAACTCCGTCGGCCCAAAATGAATTTCCTGCCCCGCGCGGTGAACGCGGCGTGTTTCACGGTTAAGCTCGAGCTCGCCGAATTTGAGCACCGAAGAGGACAAGCCCGGATTGGACCGGCGCAGCAGCGTCCGGATACGCGCCATCAGTTCGGGCACGGAGAACGGCTTGACGACATAGTCGTCGGCACCGAGTTCGAGACCGCGAATGCGCTCGTCCTCTTCGCCGCGCGCCGTCAGCATGATGACAGGAAGTTGTGCGGTGTTCGGCCATTTCCGTATACGCCGCATCAACTCAATGCCGGAGGTGCCGGGCAGCATCCAGTCGAGCAGCAGCAGATCCGGCGCCGCCTCCTTAAGGCGCAGTTCCGCTTCGTCGCCGCGCGTGACGACTTCAACGTCGTGGCCCTCCGCCTCAAGATTGTAGCGCAGAAGAACGGCAAGCGACTCCTCGTCCTCAACGATCATGACCCGAGGCATGTGAGACTCCGAATTGCGCAGAGGCGTGTCGGTGACGATATCATCCAGCTCGGTTCGCTTTACGTGGCGGGCTTGAAGGGAACGGTCGCATAATTGTGCGAATCGTCCTTTTGCCGCTCGCCGCTGAGCCGATTGCCGGTCACCAGATAATAGACCGTTTCGGCGACGTTGGTCGCATGATCTCCGATCCGTTCGATGTTTTTCGCGCAGAACAGCAAGTGCGCGACCCTGGTGATCGAGCGCGGGTCTTCCATCATGTAGGTGAGAAGCTCGCGGAAGAGCGAGTTATAGAGCGCATCGATCTCGCCATCCCGATTGCGCACGGCGACCGCTGTGGCGGCATCGCGCCTGGCGCAGGCGTTGAGGACGTCTCTTAGCTGGAGAAGCGCAAGGTCGGCCATGTGATTGACGCCACGGCTCACCTGTTGCGGCCGGTGTTCGTTGCCGATGGCGGCTGTTCGCTTGGCGATGTTCTTGGCGAGGTCGCCGATGCGTTCCAAATTAGAAGCGATCCGCATCGCGGCCATTACTTCCCGCAAATCGGCTGCGAGCGGTTGGCGGCGGGCAAGCATCAAGATCGCCTTCTCCTCAATCTCGGTTTCCATGTCGTCGATGCGCGTATCGGCGGCGACCGTGCGCGCCGCCAATTCGGCATCGCGCGTGTCCAGTGCCGAAACTGCATCGGCCACCGACCGCTCCGCAAGTCCGCCCATCTCAATGATGCGGGACTTCAGGGCTTCTAGCTCCTGCTCGAAGGCGCTAACGATGTGTTTGTGTTCGCTCATCGAGTCTTCCTTCAACCGAAACGACCCGTCACATAATCTTCAGTGCGCGACTCGCGAGGCTTGGTGAAAAGCTGCGCGGTTTCGCCGAATTCCACGAGCTCGCCCAGATAGAGGAACGCGGTGTAATCGGAGACGCGCGCAGCCTGCTGCATATTGTGGGTGACGATTGCGATCGTGTATTCGCGCTTCAGTTCGTCGATCAGCTCTTCGATGCGTGCCGTCGAAATGGGATCAAGCGCCGAACACGGCTCGTCGAGCAGAAGAACCTCGGGCCCGATGGCGATGGCGCGCGCGATGCACAGCCTCTGCTGCTGGCCGCCGGAAAGTCCCAGCCCGCTTGAGTGAAGCCTGTCCTTCACTTCGTCCCACAGTGCCACGCGGCGCAGGGCATTTTCGATGCGGCCATCCAACTTGCTCTTGCGCGGCTTCTCATAGAGGCGCTTCGCAAATGCGACGTTGTCGTAGATGGACATGGGAAATGGCGTCGGCTTCTGGAAGACCATGCCGACGCGCGCGCGCAGGAGATTGAGGTTCACCGAGGGGTCGAGAATGTCCTGGTTGTCCAGCAACACTTCGCCCTCGGCGCGCTGGTTGGGGTAGAGCGAGTAGATCCGGTTGAGAATGCGCAGAAGCGTGGATTTCCCGCAGCCGGACGGACCGATGAAAGCGGTGACCTTCTTGTGGTAGAGGGGCAGCGAAATGCAGTTCAACGCCTTTGTCGCTCCATAGTAGAAGGACAGGCCGCGGATCGAGACCTTCTCTTCTTGCATGGCCGGAGCCAACGCTGGCACCGTCGCCTTGCTGTCGACGATATCTTGCATGTTCATGAGGTCCGTCCTGTTGCGCCGAACAGACGCGCTACAACACTGAGCGTGAGAACTGCGGCGGTGATAATCAGTGCGCCCGTCCAGGCGAGCTGTTGCCATTCCGCATAAGGACTCAACGCGAACTGGAAAATCACCATGGGAAGGCTTGCAATGGGCCCGTTGAGATCGGTGCTCCAGAACTGGTTATTGAGCGCGGTGAAGAGAAGCGGCGCGGTTTCGCCGGAAATGCGCGCCGCCGCCAGCAAGCCGCCGGTTATCATGCCGGCGCGCGCGGCGCGATAGGCGATGTGGATGATGATAGTGTGCTGCGCAGCGCCCAGCGCCGCCGCCGATTCCCGCAAGGCACCGGGGACGAGCAGAAGCATGTCTTCGGTGGTGCGCACGACGATGGGAACGACGATCAATACCAGCGCCGCAACACCGGCCCAGCCGGAGAAGTGGTGCATCGGCACGACCATGACCTGGTAGATGAAGAGGCCGACCACGATCGAGGGCGCGCTCAGGATAATGTCGTTCACGAAGCGGATGACGCTTGCGAGCCGGGTTCCGCGGCCATATTCCGCGAGATAGGTTCCGGCGAGAACGCCGATGGGCGCACCGACGAGAACGCCCAGCACTGTCAGCACAAGGCTGCCATAGAGCGCATTGAGGAGACCGCCCGCCTGACCCGGCGGCGGCGTGACCTCCTTGAAGGTCGTTGCCGTGAGACCGGCCGCGCCTTTTGCGATCAGCGTGAACAGGATCAGGGCCAGCACACCAAGGCCGATCGCAGCCGCGGCAAAGGAAAGGCCGATCGCGATCCGGTTGGCGATAAGGCGGCGGTGAACGCGCGAGGTGTTTATCATCGGTGCTGCTCGCGGTTCATTCGCAGAAGAAGAAGGCGCGCGATCGCCAGAACCACGAAGGTGATGACGAACAGCAGAAGCCCGAGCGCGACCAGCGACGATGTGTAGAGCGGTCCCGTTGCTTCGCTGAATTCGTTTGCGATGGCTGCGGAGATCGTCGTGCCGGGGGCGAGCAGGGACTCGGAAATGCGATGGGAATTGCCGATGACGAAGGTCACCGCCATCGTCTCGCCGAGCGCGCGACCGAGGCCGAGAATGCCCGCGCCGATCACGCCTGCGCGCGTGTGCGGCAGGATGATGCGGCGCAAAACTTCCCATGTCGTGGCGCCCACGCCATAGGCCGCCTCCTTGAGGATTATCGGCGTGGTTTCGAAAACATCACGCAGGATGGCCGCCATGATCGGAAGGATCATGATCGCCAGCACGAGGCTCGCGGTCAGCACGCCGATGCCATAGGGCGGTCCTGCGAAAAGATCCTGCAACAACGGGATTCCATCGAAGGCGTCGATGATGGGCGGCTCCACATGTGCCTGAAGGAACGGCGCGAGTGTGAACAATCCCCAGAACCCGAAGACGATGCTGGGCACGCCGGCCAGAAGCTCGATGGCTGCGCCAATTGTGCGGCGAAGGCGTGGCGGGCAAAGCTCAGTCAGGAAGGCCGCGACTCCGATCGCGACGGGCACGGCGATCAGCATGGCAATCAATGATGTCACGAGCGTGCCGTAGATCGATGCCAGCGCACCGAAGTGCTCGGTGACGGGATTCCAGATACCGGTGCCGAAGAAGCCCAGTCCAAATGTGGAGAGCGCGGGCCATGCACCGGGGGCAAGCGCAATGATGATTCCGCTCAAGGCCAGAAGGACGAGCATTGCCGCACCGTGGCTGAGGCCTTCGAGCAAAAGATCGGCAAAGCCGCGGTCGCCGGCGACCGGCGCTCCGGCTGCAAAAGCATGAGCGATTACACCGTCCTGTCGACGAGGCCGCTCCATCAAGGCATCAGGCATGTCAAACCGCAAAACCCCACGGCCGGGACCGTATGGCACGTCCATGACAGTTAAATGACGATGCGCCCTTGGTCGCTATTGCACGAGGTCGAAGCGGGCAGAAAACTGCGCGCCTTCGCCGGGAGAGCTCTGCACCATCAACCTTCCGCGGTGGCGTGCGATAATGTGTTTGACGAGAGCCAGCCCGAGTCCGGTTCCGCCCTTGGCACGGCTTTCGCCGGCATCGACCCGGTAGAATCGCTCCGTGAGCCGGGGCAGGTGTTCGGGAGCGATGCCGGAGCCGAAATCTCTGACCCGAAGCAGGGCATGTTCGCCGTCGCTATCGCGCTCCGCTGTCGCCTCGATCTCCACGCGCCCGCCGGAGCCGCCATATTTGATGGCATTGTCCACCAGGTTTTCGATCAGGCGCGAAAGCTCATCACTGGAGCCCAGCATTTGCACCGGACCACCGCGCACCAGAACGAGCTCAACGGCATGTTTCTCAGCCGCCGGCTTCAGCGTTTCAATGACGGAGGCGGCGATGTTGCCAAGGTCGACTTCGGTCGCCGGACGGATATGCTCATCCAATTCGATGCGCGAGAGCGCAAGCAGGTCGCTGATCAGGCGCGACATTCGCGTGGCCTGCGAATCCATGATCTCGAGAAATTTCTGCCGCGCTTCCACGTCGTCGCGCGCCGCACCTTTCAGCGTTTCTATGAAACCGGCGAGTGAGGCCAGCGGCGTGCGTAGTTCGTGGCTGACATTGGCGACGAAGTCGGCGCGCATGCGCTCGATCCGCTCCGATTTCGTCAGGTCGCGCAGCACCACCAGCAGCAGATTTTGCAGCCCCTCGATGTCGAGACCGACAGAAGAAACCTGGACTTCGATCCAGCGGTCGAACGGTACGCGCTCGCGATAGCGAACCTTGTGGATTTCGCCCTTGGCGGCGATGCCAAGCGCATCGACCACATCCGGTGCGCGCAGGAACTGGGATCTGGGACCCTGCGTCTGCGTAACGCCAAGCAGATCGCGCGCGGCGGCGTTGGCGAACCAGACGTTCTCGCGGGAACCTAGCAGGAGGATCGCTTCGGGAAGGGCTTCGATCAGTTGCTTGATCGCGGAAGGGCCGTCCATGACCTCCTCCAAAGGGACGTTGTGGCCTTGCGGTAACCAATCGTCGGCTGGTGATGGGATGCCCGACTTTCCCGGTTCGTACAGCAAGACCGGATTCGAGTCGATACAAGGTGCCGGCCGCCCTAGGGGAGTCGGGCGGTCCTTATCCGGCGCGTTCAAGGCCACGCCTTGAGCTCGCGCGCCCAAGCAGCTTCGATCTGCTTGGCCGTATCATCGGGGATCGGAACGTAGTCGAGCTTTTCCGCCTGGGATTGGCCGCCGCGAAGCGCCCAGTCGAGAAATTTCAGTACCGCGCGGTTCCGGTCCGCAGCATAATCGCCGCGCATCAGCATGTATGTGGCGGCGACAATCGGCCAGCTGTCCTTGCCTGGCTGGTTCGTCAGGATCAAGTAAAAGTCCTGGACTTGCGTGAAGTCAGCATTATGGGCGGCCGCCTGGAACGCGCTCATTGTAGGGTGCACGCGCGCGCCAGAGGCATTGATCATATCCGCGTAGATCAAATTGTTCTGCTTGGCATAGGCATATTCGATATAGCCAATGGAGCCGATCGTCTGGGCCACACTGGCAGCAACGCCTGCGTTACCCTTGCCACCGATGCCATTGGGCCACGACACTGCGGTATCCGATCCGACATTGGTCTTCCATGCCGGGCTGACCTTGCTCAAATAGTTGGTGAAGTTGAACGTGGTGCCAGATCCGTCGGAACGATGGACCGTGATGATCGCGATTTTGGGCAGATGGAGCTTCGGATTGAGCTTCCGGATCGCGGGATCGTCCCACTTTGTAATATTGCCGAGATAGATATCCGCAAGCGTCTTTCCGTCGAGCACGAGGCCGCCGGCACTCACGCCCGGAAGATGCACAACAGGCACGATCGAGATTATTGTTTGCGGAAACTGTACGAGATGGTTCTTGGTCAATTCACCGTGCGTCAGCGGCTTGTCTGAGTTCGCGAAATCGACTGTCTGCGCTTCGATTTGCTTGATACCCCCTCCCGAGCCGATTGGCTGATAGTTCACCGCCGTTCCGGTTTTCTGCTTGTAGTCCTGAGCCCATGCCGAGAGCACCGGGTAGATGGCCGTGCCACCCGCGCCATTGAGCGTCGAAGCCTGCGATGCGGTTGAAAGTGTTGCTGCCAACAGCGCGATGGCTATGGCCGTCATGACCGGCATTTTCATGTTTGTCCTCGTTCGTTTTATTGTTGGAAAGGTGCGACCGAAGTCCGCGGCTACCATTTGATTTGCGTGAAGAGGCCGATTTCGCTGTAGTTGCCGCTCACGGAGCCGCCGATCGGTCCATTGGAGGTGGAGATCGTCCCGTGGGCGGCCTGGTCGTGCTTGTAGACCAGCGAAAGATCGACGATCTTCGTGGGACTCCAGGTCACGCCGAGATTATAGTAATTGTCGTGGAGGCTGCTGTTCGTCGTGCTGTTCGGCGTGACATAGTCGTAGCGGCCGAACACCGCGAATTGTGGCGCGAATTTGTATGATGCAAATCCACCCCAACCTTGCGCGGAGTCGGATGTGGGAACGGTCACGTCATTCCAATCGTTCGCCTTGAAATATTCGATACCGGCGCGAATGTTGCCCGTCGTATAGGCCGCTATTGCGTCGAATCGATTGGCCGTGTGGAGAGTTGGCGGCGCGCCCTGCACATCATGGCCGAGCTTGCCGCTGTACCCGCCCACGCCAAGGACGAAGCCGTCATAATTCAGGTTCACACGGCCTTCGAAATCCA
>DASXYZ010000031.1:0-67350 GCA_036502185.1 Rhizomicrobium sp. | reverse complement strand
AGCCTGCCGCCAAAAAGCCGAGCACCCTGGTACTCCGCTCTACCTGTGCGCGTCGGCGCGGCGAACGATTCTGCACGGCCAGCTTGAATCGGCGGCACATCCCCCTCCCCGGCCTTCGGCCGGACCTCCCCCACGTTGGGGAGGAAAGCATGTTGGCGCATCCTACCTTTCCTCCCCCATCATGGGGGAGGCGGAGGGGGATGTGTCGTGCGTCAATGTGAGCGGAATCCGCTCTAGCGCCTATGCGGGCTTGACGCGGCCGCATGAGGAGCGCTCCACCACCCGCCCATGGATTCCAATTCCCGTTCCCTGATTCTCGAACCCGACCAGATCTGGACGCCGGGGGACGAGGCGCCGCGAAGGGGCGTGGCGGTGCTGGTGGACGGTGCGCGGATCGCAGAGGTGGGGCCGCATGAGTCGTTCGCGAATCGCCAAGGGGTCGAGCGCATCGCGCTGCCGGGGGCGACGCTCATTCCCGGTCTCATCGAAGCGCATGCGCATCTGTTTCTTCATCCCTACAACGAGACGTCCTGGGACGATCAGGTTCTGAAGGAAGCGGAAGCCTATCGCACGCTGCGTGCGGCGCAGCACGCGCGCGCCACGCTCGCGGCCGGGTTCACCTCATTGCGCGATCTCGGCACGGAAGGCGCGGGTTATGCAGACGTGGCGCTCCGCCGCGCGATCGACGAGGGGTTGATCGCGGGACCGCGGCTCTTCATCGCCACGCGGGCGATCGTGGCCACGCATTCCTACGGACCGGCCGCGCGGCATTATCCGCCTGTTTGCTGCCTGCCGCAGGGCGCGGAAGAAGCGAGCGGGATCGACGAGGTCGTGCGCGCGGTGCGCGCGCAGGCCGCCCGCGGGGCAGACTGGATCAAGCTCTATGCGGACTATCGCACCGGGCCCGCGGGCGAGGTGCGGCCCACGTTTTCGGAAAGCGAACTGCGCGCGGCCGTGGAAGCGGCACACGATTCGGGCCGCCCCGTCGCAGTGCACGCGATGGTGGACGAAGCCATGCGCCGCGCGGTGGAAGCGGGCGCCGATACGATCGAGCACGGCTATGGCGGGAGCCCCGCGACTTACGCGCTGATGGCGAAGAAAGGCACGGCGCTGCTTCCGACACTGTCCGCGCCCGAAGCGATCGCGCGCTATTTCCCCGAACAGACGCGCGGTGCTGCGGCCGTCGAACAGATGGACATCGCCGCGCGCGGATTCGCGCTCGCGCGCGAGGAAGGCGTCACCATCGGCTGCGGCAGCGATGTGGGCGTGTTCGCGCACGGCACGAATGCGCGCGAACTTGCGTGGATGGTGCGGCTCGGCATGTCGCCGGTCGAGGCGCTGACGGCGGCGACGGCGGTGAACGCGAAGATACTCGGCCAGGCAGACTCGCTTGGGCAGATCCGCGCGGGATTTCTCGCCGATCTCGTCGCCGTCCGGGCCGATCCGACGCGCGATATCGCCGCGCTGAACGATGTGTGTTTCGTGATGAAGAGCGGCCGCGTCGTCCGGACCGGCGTTTCCTCCCCCGCCAAAGGCGGGGGAGGGGGACCGCGAAGCGGTGGAGGGGGCCTCACGCGCGCGAATGCATCACGGAAAACGAACGAAAAACGTCCTCATTACTGATCCGGACAATTCACCAGCAGCTTGCACGGAAGGCGTAACTCTGGCCGGTCTGAACGCGCGCATCGCTCGCGAGCCCCCTCCACCGCTTCGCGGTCCCCCTCCCCCATGCTTCGCACGGGGAGGAAAGAACAGGGCTCAGCATGAGCGTGTTGAGTTGTGCGGATAAGGGGAACCGCCAAGACGCCAAGGCGCCAAGGGAGGTCCACCACGGAGATCACGGAGACGAGCTGCGAGTCGCTACGTCACCAGATGCAAATTACATCCGACCTATTCTCACCATGGCCGGGCTTGACCCGGCCATGGTGAATGAAGGAATGCTGGATTGCCTTGGCGCCTTGGCGTCTTGGCGGTTAAGTCTTCGCATCCGAGGAGAACGATCATGGATGCAGCGCGGCTGAGGGAATTCGTGGAGCGGGTGTGGGAGGAGACGGCGGTGCCCACGCTCACCGAATACATGCGCATCCCGAACAAATCGCCCGCATTCGACCCCGATTGGGAGCGGCACGGTCACATGGATGCCGCCGTGAAGCTTCTGGAATCCTGGGCGCGCGCGCATCTTCCTTCCGGGGCGAGCCTCGACATCGTCCGCCTGGCCGGCCGCACGCCGCTGATGCTCCTCGAAATTCCCGGCGAGTCGCGCGAAACGATCCTGCTCTACGGCCACCTCGACAAGCAGCCGGAGATGGTAGGCTGGGCGGAAGGCACCGGGCCGTGGACGCCGGTGCGGCGGGGCGACCAGCTGTTCGGCCGCGGCGGCGCCGACGACGGGTATGCGCTGTTCGCGGCGCTCTCCGCGATCCTGGCCTTGCGCGACCAGAACATCCCGCATGCGCGCTGCGTGATCCTGATCGAGGCCTGCGAAGAATCGGGAAGCCCCGACCTGCCCTACTACGTCGATCATCTCGCTGCCCGCATCGGCGAGCCGTCGCTGGTCGTCTGTCTCGATTCCGGCTGCGGCGATTACGAACGGCTGTGGCTCACCACCTCGCTGCGCGGCATGGCGTCGGGATCGCTCACCATCCGCGTGCTCGAAGAAGGCGTGCATTCGGGAGACGCATCGGGCGTGGTGCCGTCGAGCTTCCGCATTTTGCGGCAATTGCTGTCGCGCCTCGAAGACGAGACAACCGGCGCGATGCTGCCGGAAGAGCTTTACGTGCAGATTCCGGCGCAGCGGATCGAACAGGCGCGCGACGCCGCGCGCATTCTGGGCGACAGCCTCTACACGAAATTCCCCTTCGCCGGCCGCACCGCGCCGGTGACCGACGATCTCGCGGACCTCGTTCTCAACCGCACCTGGCGCCCGCAGCTCGCGGTGATCGGCATGGATGGAATCCCGGTGCCGCAGAACGCCGGCAATGTGCTCCTGCCCACTACGACCGCACGGCTGAGCCTCAGGCTGCCGCCGACTCTGCCCGGGCGTGCCGCCGGCGCGACACTCAAGAAAATCCTGGAAGACGCGCCGCCCTACGGCTGCGAGGTGCAGTTTTCCGGCGGCGAATCGGCGAGCGGCTGGAACGCGCCCGCGCTCTCGCCCTGGCTCGAAGAGGCGGTGACCCGTGCCTCAAAATCCGCGTTCGGTCCCGCGCCCGCCTATATGGGGGAGGGCGGCACCATTCCTTTCATGGCGATGCTGGGCGAGAAATTCCCGCGCACGCAATTCGTCGTGACGGGCGTGCTCGGACCGCATTCGAACGCCCACGGCCCCAACGAATTCCTTCACATCCCGACGGCCATGCGAGTCAGCATGGCCGTGGCCTCGATCATCGCCGATCATTTCCGCGCGTAGGAAGCGGCGGCCGCACACCCGCCGCAACACGGCGCCCGAAGGTCGCGCCCGCATTGCGGTCGCAGAACCCGAGCGTCGCAATATCGGATTCGGTGCGGCCGTTCACGCTCGCATGCGTGCCGTGCAGATACCATTCGTCGCGGTTCAAATGGCGCGGAAACGATGCGCCGTCGCGCAGTACAAGCTCCCGCGCGGCGTCATGCCTGTGCCGGTAGAAGACGTACATGGCGAACCTCCAAGCTCGCGGCTCCTCCCCGCAGCAAAGGTAACACTGTCGGGAGGTCGCGTTTCGGGTTGCCCGAGCAAATTCTCGCGAAGACGTGCAGGAATGGTTACCGCGACCGGCGGCAAACCCTTCAAACCCGCTCGACCCGCGAATGTGCGGCAATCGCGGCCAGAAACATGTCGCCGAATTCATGGAGCTTGGCCGCGCCGACGCCGCTCACGCCCGCAAACTCCTCCGCATTGCGCGGGCGACGCGCCGCCATATCGAGCAGCGTGCGGTCGGAAAAGATGAGATAGGCGGGCAGGCGCCGCTCCTTCGCCAATTTGAGGCGCAGGGATTTGAGCGAGGCGAGCAGCGCATCGTCCACCGCGCCGATTTCTGCGTCGCGCGCTGCCTTGCGAAGCCGCGGCAATTTTTCAAGCGGCCTGTACTGGAAAGTCTCCGCGCCGCGCAACAGCGCCTGTCCCTTGCCGGAAATGGAGAGCCCGCCAAAGCCACCGATATCCATCTCGAGCCAGCCGCCGGCGATGAGCTGGCGGATGAGCGCATGCCATTCGTCCTTTTTGCGTTCGGCGCCGATGCCGAAGGTGGGGACGTGGTCATGACGGGCGGCGACGATCCGCTCTGTCGAGACACCGCGCAGCACGTCCACGATATGCGCCGCGCCGTAGCGCTCTCCGGTGCGTTTGACGGCGGAGAGAATCTGCTGCGCGAGTACCGTGCCTTCGACCAGCTGGACCGGTTTGATGCAATTGTCGCAGTTTCCGCAGGGGCGCGACGACTCGCCGAAATACGACAGAAGAATTTCCCGCCGGCAGCCTGCGGCCTCGCAATAGCCGATCAGCGCATTGAGCCGCTGATGCTCGCGCCGCTTTCGGTCGTCGCCCGCTTTCTCCTCGTCGATGAAGAGGCGGCGCATGCGGATGTCGGCCATGCCCAGAAGCAGATGCGCCTCGGCGGGCGCGCCGTCGCGGCCTGCGCGGCCGATCTCCTGGTAATAGGCTTCGAGACTCGACGGCAGGTCCATATGAAACACGAAGCGCACATCGGCTTTGTCGATGCCCATGCCGAACGCGATGGTGGCGGCGATCACGAGATCGGGTTCTGTCATGAAACGGTTCTGGTTCGCCTCGCGCGCCTCCCGGCTCATGCCTGCGTGATAGGGCAGCGCGCGAATGCCGTTGGCCGCCAGAAATTCGGCCGTCTGTTCGGTGCGCTTGCGCGACAGGCAATAAACGATCCCGCTGCCGCCGCCCTGCGACTTCAGAAAGGCCAGCAATTGCCGCTTCGAATCCTGCTTGGCGCTGACGGCGAGCCGGATGTTGGGCCGGTCGAAGCCGAGCACCAGAGTTTCCGCGTGGCCGCCAAACAGCTGATCGACGATGTCGGTGCGCGTGACGACATCGGCAGTGGCGGTCAGTGCCGCAATCGGAACATCCGGAAATATCTCCCGCAGGCGCGCCAGACCCCGATATTCCGGACGGAACGCGGGACCCCATTGCGAAATGCAATGCGCCTCATCAATCGCGATCAGCTTGACGCCGAGTTTTTGCAGCGCCTCGAGCATGCGCGGCGTCATCAGCCGCTCGGGAGCAAGATAGAGGAGGCGGGTTTCCCTCCGCGCGACGCGGCGCCAGGTTTCGACATTGGCGTCGCGCGATTGCGCCGAATTGATCGCTTCCGCCGCCACGCCCGCGAGCCGCAGCGCCACCACCTGGTCGCGCATCAGCGCGAGAAGGGGCGAGACCACGATCGTAAGACCGTCGAAGACCAGCGCCGGTATCTGGAAGCACAGCGATTTGCCGGAGCCAGTGGGCATGACGGCCAACACATGGCGCCCTTCGAGCAGCAGATCGATTATCCCTTCCTGCCCCGGCCGGAAGGAGTCGAAGCCGAAAACGGATTTGAGGATCTGGCGCCTTGTATCTTCCACGAATCGCCCGGCTGAACTTGCAGCGACTCTTTTCAGAGACCTGCGTCGATGGCAACGACGGACCGTCCCAAGTGGGACCGGGCCTAAGGCGTGCCCGCGTCCTCGTCGCCAAGCAGGTCCATGTCTGCACCGCCATCGTTGGCGTCGGAATATTGCTCCGCGAAGCGCGCCACCGGGCCGGCATCCGGGAACATATAATCGAGAGCCTCGGGCTCGTCCGCGCGCCCGTTCGAAACCTCGCGCGTCATCTCCTCGAAGCGTTGCGTGTTGGCCGTCTGCTGTCCTTCCGGACGCCCCGCCAGAAGATTGGCCCAGACGAAAAGGCCAAGGGCCACGCCGGCAATCCCGGCCAGACCCGCCCATCCGCGCTGCCGGCGACGCCGCGCGCCAATCCGATCCGCTTCGTTGAGCACGCGCGCCGCGAAATCCGCGCCGAGGCGCGGTTCGGTGCTGTCGTTCATTTCGAATCTCCCGTCAGCAGCAATTCGCGCAGATTCTCCCGGGCCCTCCAAAGGCGTGATTTCACGGCGGACAATGTCGAGCGCGACAGTCTCGCCAGTTCCTCATAACTCCGCCGTTCTTCGAGACTGAGCCGCAGCAAATTCTGCTGCTCCTCCGGTAACCGCGCCAGGCCGCGTTCGATTGCCCCCGCCTCGTCTGTTTCGGCAGCCGTTTCGGCGGCGACGTTCTCGTGTTGCGGATCGAAGGAGACAAACATTCGCCTCGATCCCTGGCGCGCACGCAGATGGTCGCGACAGGCATTGCGCGCGATCTGGAACAACCACGGCTCGAACCGCTCCGTTTCGCGCAATCGCGGCAAGGCGAGCACCATCTTCACGAAGATGCTCTGACAGATGTCTTCGTAATGGTCTGCATCACCCGTCACAGCGATCACATATCGCGCCACGCGGCCCTGATAGTTCCGGATCAACGCCTCGAGCGCCTGCCGGTCGCCGCGCCGCCCGCGAAGGATGCAATCCTCGGGAGGCGGCGCGGGTGCACCGCGCTTTGCGCAAGAGGAGCGGTCCACGGCCGGGGCGTTCAGTTCGACTGTTCGCCTTCATCCTCGCCGGATCCCATGAGGCTCTGGATCTGCGTGTGCAGATTCTCGAGTTGCTTGTGAACCTGCGAGAGATGGTTCAGCTGCTCGGACGTGAGAATGTTGCGGATCGCAAGGGCCGTGTCGATCATGCTTCGATCGATCTGCTGCTGGTAGCGGAATGCCTTCTGCTCGAGTGGCGCGAGATCGGCGGCGTTGACAGAGCCGGGCGCAAGCAGCTTTTCGGCCATCTGCTCGTGAACCTGCTGGAACTGGCGATGGACGGAAATCATCTGCGTCTTTTCCGAGCGGAGGATGTCGCGCAGCTGTCCGCGCTGTGTGGGCGTCAAATTGGCCGACCGAAGGAGCATCATGAACGCGGAGCCATCGCCATGCATGCCGCCCATATGGCCCATGTGGCGGCCCATATGTCCCATGGGGGCCTGTTCCGTGGCAGAGGACATGGGTTGGGCAATGAGCGGCTGTGCTGCGAACAGCGCGACGGCCGAGGCGAGAAGAAGCGAAACGGTAAGTTTCATGAACTGTCACTCCGGTTGGGTTGATACACAAAGGACGGAGCGATCTTGCCAAAGTTGCGCCTCCGCCGTTGAATATCGTTGAGCTGCGTAATCGAATTACCTAAGTTTAACCAGTCCGTCAGCCAGGCCGGGCATGATCTTGTCGCCGTACTCAACGAAAAATGTGGCAATCCGCGAGCGCCTTGAGCAGCCTTATGGCACGAGCACAGCCGCGCCGGTGAAGGTCCCGTTGCGTAAGTCCGAGAGCGCGCGATTCGCCTCTGTAAGCCGATAGGCCGTGATTTCGGTGCGAAGCTTCGTGTCCGCGGCGAAGGCAAGAAATTCTTCTGCGTCGCGCCGCGTGAGATTGGCGACCGAGCGGACCGAGCGTTCGTGCCAGAGAATCTCGTATGGAAATGACGGAATGTCGCTCATGTGAATTCCGCCGCAGACGACGCGTCCGCCGTGGCGCACGGCATCCAACGCGTGCGGCACAAGCTCGCCCGCGGGCGCAAAGATGATCGCGGCATCGAGCGGGGCGGGCGGCGGCGAATCCGAGTCGCCCGCCCACACCGCGCCCATGGCCCGCGCGAAGGCTTTCGCCCGTTCATCGCCCGGCCGCACGAAGCCATAGACTTCCTGCCCCCGCTGCCGTGCCGCCTGCACGGCGAGGTGCGCCGCCGCGCCGAAACCATAGAAGCCCAGGCGCGGCGCATCGCCCGCGGCATTCAGCGCGCGCCAGCCGATCACGCCCGCGCACATCAGCGTCGCGGCTTCGCGATCGGAATAATTTTCGGGAAGTGGAAATACGTAGCGCGCATCCGCCACTGTTTCCTCGGCGAAGCCCCCGTCGATCTGGTATCCGGTGAAACGCGCGTTCGGACAGAGATTCTCCTCACCGCGCCGGCAGAAATCGCAGACCCCGCAGGTCCAGCCGAGCCACGGCACGCCAACCCGGCTGCCGATCTGGAATTGCGTGATATCCCTGCCCAGCTCCACGACCCGACCGACAATTTCATGGCCGGGCACGATAGGCAGTTTCGGATCGGGCAATTCGCCATCGACGACGTGAAGATCGGTGCGGCAGACCGCACAAACGGAGATGCGGATGCGAACTTCGCCCGGCGCAAGCGCGTGTGACGGCAGTTCCCGCTCCACGAGCGGCGCGCCGGGCTTTTCGAGTATCATCGCGCGCACGTTATTCCGGTGCCTTCAGGCGATAACCCACGCCCTGCTCGGTCAGTATGAGCTGCGGTCGATCGGGATCGGCTTCGAGCTTCTGGCGGAGCGTGCGAATATAGATGCGCAGATAGGCGACGTCGGTTTCCGTTCCCCAGACTTCGCGCATCAGCAGGCGATGGGTGAGCACCTTGCCGGCATGGGCCATCAGCGTGCGCAGAATATCGTATTCGCGCGGTGTCAGTTTCACCTCCCCGTCGCGCACGCTCACGATCCGGCGCACGAGATCGACCGCAAGATCGTCAACGCGGAAGATGGGCCGCTCACCCTGCTGCTGAAGCCGGTGGCGCAACGCGGCGCGAAGCCGCGCCAGCAGTTCGTCCATGCCGAAGGGCTTGGTGACGTAATCGTCGGCGCCGAGATCGAGTGCACGCACCTTGCCCGTTTCATCGGTGCGGCTCGATAGCACCAGAATCGGAACAGTCGAGCCCTGCTCGCGCAACTCTCTGATGATCTCGAAGCCGTCGAGGCCCGGGAGTCCGAGATCGAGCACCACAACATCCACCGCATTCTGACGCAGAGCATTGCGCGCCGAAGGCCCGTCTTCCGCCTCGACTGTCTGGTACCCCTGAGAGGAAAGACCCGTACGCAGGAACCGGCGGATCGGAGGCTCGTCGTCCACGATCAGCACGCGCTGCAGGGGCGCATGTCCGCTCATGCGGCACGCTCCCGCGGCTGCTCGGCAGGAACCGGAAGCGTGATGATCAGCAAAGCCCCGCACCTGTCGCGGCGGTTGGCGGCGCGAATCGTGCCGCCCATCGCCTCGACGAACCCGCGGCAGATGGCGAGCCCGAGACCCGTGCCCGCGCGCTTCCGGTCGATCGCCTGCACGCGGTAGAATTTGTCGAATATCCTCTCCACATCGCCCGCTGGGATTCCCTCGCCTTCGTCGGAGACGTCGACACGGACCTGATTATCGAGGCGTACGGCACGAAGCTCGATCGTCGAACCCGGCGGCGTGTATTTCGCGGCATTATCGAGAAGGTTGAACAGGACCTGCTCGAACAGAACGGGGTCGAGTCTCAGCATCGGCAGGTCGGCGGAAATCTCAACGCGAACCTGGTGGTGGGCGAGCACGCTCGATGCGCGCCGCATCGCGCTACCTGCGATATCTCCCAGATCGACAAAATCGAGCTGCGGCGAGAGCGCGCCCGATTCGAGCCGCGTCATATCGAGAAGATTGGCGATGAAGCGGTTCAGCCGCTCGGCCTCCTCCTGGATCGTGCCGACCAGCTCGTCCTGCGCACGCGCATCAAGATTGCCATGCTGGCTCCGGAGCGTGGTCGCGGAACCGAGAATGGAGGCGAGTGGCGTTCGCAAATCGTGCGAAATCGAGGTGAGTAGCGCGGATCGCAGGCGTTCGGTTTCCGCAGCCAGACGGGTTCGCTCGATGTCTTCGGACAGATTCACCCGTTCGATCGCGAGCGCCGCCTGATCAGACAAGGCATCGAAGAGCCGCCGCTGGTCCGGCGTCAAAAGCGGACCCGGCCGGTCGCTGTCGAGGCCCACAATGCCCACCACGCCGCGTCCCGTACGCATCGGAAGAAACAGGCGCTTCGAGCCAGGCAGCGTATCGGCGCCGCGGCCCGCAGGCGAAGCATGCTCGAACACCCATGTCGCGGCAGCGATATCGGCTTCGTCGAGCATGTCTTCCGGCGGATAGCCGGCACGCACCGACAAGGTCCTTGCATCGGGCAGCAGAATCACCACGCGCAGCTTCAGCATCTGCGCGAACTGGAACGCCGCTGCCCACAGCAGATCGTCCAGCGTGAAGACGCCGGCAAGCTTGCGGCTGAACAGATAAAGATTTTCGGTCGTGGCCGCGCGCTCGCGGGCGGAGACGGCCTGCGCACGCACGCGCGAAGAGAGCCAGCTCGCCACGAGCGCCACCACCATGAAGAAAAACAGCGCGACCACGTTTTCCGGCGCGGCGATGGTGAACGTGTAGTACGGCGGCAGGAAGAAGAAGTTGTAGGCGAGGACCGCGGCGAGGCAGGCGAACAGCGAGGGCCACAACCCGTAGGTGACGGCGCTCGAAAGAACAGCCGTCAGGAAAACGAGCGCGACATTGCTGATTCCGTATCGCCGCAATAGCAGTCCGATCAGCATAGCGGCAGCCACCATGCCGAGACTGCCGGCATAAGCCTTGAAATCCCGGGCGGATGTGGTCCCGGCAGATTGCGGCGAGCGGCGAGGCGAAGTCGGACCGAGGAGGAGTACGTTCAGCCGACCGCGCTCCTCCTGCACCGCCCGCTGCTGCAGGGAGTGAGGTGTGATGTCTGCCATGCCGCAAGGCTAGAACAAATTGAACCTGTTCGCATCCGCGATAACCCCTCAGCCCACCCCATTCTCCCTTCCGGCGCTGGAAAAGCAGGCGCAGCACCTTTCGGTCAGAACAGCACGCCCGTTTCGAGCATCAGCCGCATCTGGGCGGGCCGGTCGAGACGGGAGCCGAAGGCAAAGCCAGCCGCCGCGTGGCCTAAGCCGACATAAGACGCTTCGCCGCGCACAAAGGCGATGCCGTGCTGCCAGGTTGGCGTGAGCGTCAGCGACCAGGCATCGCTGCCCGGTCCATAAAGCAGGTTCGGAGTTCCGGCAGCGGAATTGCCGGATGAACTTATATATTCCGCGCGTCCGGCGAGCTTCCAATCGGCATCGATGACGTAGCTGACGAGAACGGCGCCGCCGGCCGTAGACGGGCTGTGCAGGATTCCGGCCGCGGCGTTGGCGGGGACATTCGCATATTGCAGATAGGGGCTCACCGTCCAGGGGGCGGAAGTCCACGAATAGATCAGATTGAAGATGTCGCCGTTGTTCTGGGCGAGCGGCGTCGCAAGACTCGAATAGCCCGTATGGCCGGCGTTGCTTCCCCCAATGAACGTCAGGCTGTTGGCGCTGTCGATCGTCCAGGCGACCGAACCGGATAGCCAGTTCAGCCTGTCCGAATAAAAGCCATCGTTCCAGGACAACGCGAAGCCGAACTGACCCGAACTGTAGTTCGCCTGAACGCCGCGGCTGATTGCCGGCTCCTGGTTCCAGAGCAATCCGCGTTCGATGTCCACGTTCTGGAAGGTGAAGGTGTACTCGTCTCCGATCAGTGTCGGCAGTTTTCCGGCCTCGATCGAGAATCCGTCGCCCGGAGCGATTTTGGCAAAGGCGACCGGTACGGCTCCGAAGGTATCGCTGATCGTGTCGCCTGAACCTAGGTAGGGGTATCCCAAGGCTGGCAGCGAATATGCCCCGGCCTGGATATAGAACTGTATCCAACCGTCTGTCTTCTGCACGAAGAGCTGCCCGTTGCTGATATCTACGCGCGCCGCGTGATCGCCGGGCACGGGATTGTCCTGCCAGAATCCAAGGCCGCTCACATCGCCGCCGAGATAGATTTTTCCGAGAGGCCCCGCATCGAGCGACAGGGGATCAGGATTGGCGGCCAGCGGACCGATGATGGAAGGCGCGTTCAGAGGATCGGCCGAGACTTCGCCGGCCGTTGCCGTCGCCGCAACTCCGAACGCCAGGCCCCCGGCAACCCAAATTCTCATCTCTGCCCCATCGCGACCAGATCCCGATTCAACACCCGCATTCGTCGCAAAATCTTCGCGCCATTCAAAGCCGCCGCCCGGGCGGGCGGTCCGCCGCCGGTCCGACGCCACGCGTGGCCAACCCGGTGTAGCGGCAAGGCTTGGGACGAGCGCAGAAGAACAGGAACCTTGCATCGAAGCGCCTCTCAACGGCGCAAACTATGGGCCGTGAGACATTGCAATTCGAGGCTGACCGCAGGGGCGATAAATATAATAATTTCGGTATGCGCTTTTCGCTGCGGCGGCGACTAGCCGACCTGAAACGTAGTCAGTACAAAGTGAATCGCTGCTGCCGATGCGAGCATGATGACGAGCACCGCTCCGATCTCGCCAAATACCCTGTCGGCGCCGTTCAGGCTGGTGCAGTTCTCGGAGTAACGCTGAAGGCTTTCCCGCGCACAGTTCTGTGCCCTGCGAGTATTCCAGGGCCACCTCGGCCGGCCAGGTTGCATAGTGCCTCTCCCGAACGGAGCGCTTCATGCAATGGCGGAGGAGGCGTATAGAAACGAGTGAGAAGGAATTACGGGAAAATATAAATCGCGTATAAGTCCGAGACGCGAGATCGATGGCCCTAGTACCCACTATCAGCGTTCGGTGACTCGGGTCGATCCTTCGACGGGCTCAGGATGAGGCCGTTTTCTTGGCCTCATGGTGAGCTTGTCGAACCATGGGGGCGGCGGCTCGTATCACTCAACTCTGATTCCGGGTACTAGCCGGCCGACTGGGCGTCGTTCCAGCGGATCGCCTCGCGCAGCAGTTCGGAGGCGTTGGCCAATTGCAGTTTTTCCTTGATGCGCGCGCAATAGGCCTGCACCGTCTTGATGCTCACGTTCAGCGACTGGGCGACCCGCCGGGTTTCGAAGCCCTGCCCCAGCAGCCGGAACACTTCGAGTTCCCGGTCGCTCAGCTTTTTCACGGGCGTCTGCAGTGCGCTCAGATCGCCGTCCGCGAACCGCTCGGCAAATACCGCCTGCATGCGCGGGCTGAGATACAATCGGCCGCCAATGACCTCGCGCAGGGCCTCGGCAATGCTGCTGGTCGATTCGCCTTTCATGACGTATCCGCGCGCACCGGCGCGAAAGGCACGCTCGGCATAGAACCGTTCGTCATGCATGGAGAGGACGACGATCAAGATTGCGGGAAATTCTGCCCTGATGCTCTTGATGAGCGACAGCCCCGAGCCTTCGGGAAGCGCAAGATCGACGATCGCCACATCGGGCCGCGCGGACCTGATGCCTTCGATTGCCGCCTCCCCGCTTGCTGCTTCCCCGCAAACCTTAAGCTCGACAAGCTGATCGATGAGCGTCGTCAGCCATTCGCGCACGAGCGGATGGTCGTCGACCAGAAACACCTTGGAGATCCGTTCGTTCACGATGCCAACAGATCCTCGGTTTCGATGGCGAACCGGCATGTCACCGCGGTACCGCCTCCGGCACGTGCGGAAATTTCCAGTCGGGCGCCGATCATGTGTGCCCTATGGGCCATAATGCGCAATCCCATGCCACCCGTCGAGGCGGGAGAGGATGGCATACCGACCCCGTCATCTTCGATCCGAAGTTCGTGCTCTTCGTCCAGCGCGTTCAGTTCGATCCCGATGTTCCGGGCACCGCCGTGCTGGATCGCGTTCCGGGTTGCTTCCTGCGCGATGCGGTAGAGGTGTTCGGCGGCGGCAGCCGAATGGATCAAAACGGGGTATTCGCAGACGAATCGGCAGTTGACGTCGAACAGCCGCGTTGTCGTTCCTGCGAACTCCTCCAGCGCGAACATCAGCCCGTCCGCCGAGAGATCGACCGGATGCAGCCCCTTTGCAGAACGCCTCGTCAGGGAAACGCCTTCTTCGATCAGCTCGACGACTTTCCTCGCGTCACTGGCTTCCTGCAAACGCTGCCGCTCGAGTTTCTCGCGCAACACCTGTCCCGCAATTGCGGTTCCGGCGAGGTGCTGTCCAAGTCCATCGTGCAGGTCCTGCCCGATCCGGCGTTGCTCCTGTTCGCTCGCTTCCAGCAGAAGTTGCTGCAGCCGCTCGCGCTCCGCAATTTCTCGGGTGAGGGCTGCTGCCCGTTCGCGCACACGCCGTTCAAGGTCGCGGTTCAGATCCCGCAATTTTACCAGGACAAACACCACGACCACGAACGAGCAAAGCTGAACGGCGCCGTTCCAGGCGGCAAGGAATGGATCCGAAAAGCTGGTGTCGCCCGAGGCGATATCGCCCGCGATCCAAACGCCGACGCAGAGGACCGCAATCCCCAGTCCGAACCAGGCGCCCAGGAACCACGCCGCGAGAGAGACGGGAAGCAGATAAAATGCAGACAGTGAGACATGCGTTCCGGTCGCGTAGTCGAATTCACCCAGGCAAAGGGCGAGCAGGACAGCAACCGCGGCCATTCGCAGCCTGGATTGCTTCTCGAGGTGTTCTCGCCAGCTGGGCATGCGAAAAGGTCTCCACGATCCCGATGTTGCCTCCGCGCCGATCGAAAATCCATCTCTGACCGTTTGAGTGTCCGCAGGCTTGGCCAGATCGCGCCCTGAGCCTCGGGCGCCTCAGCCGTTTAGCAAAAGCAACGGTGCAGCGCAGCAGAACTCTGCTGGAGCAAGTTTTTTCTCGACAGGCGAAATGGCCTGTGGACAATGGCCGGCGACGGCAGCAAGTGCTGGGCTCGCGCCGTTTTCAGAGGCGGCAATGAGCCCGAGCATGACTTACAGATTCGATCTGTTCGACGACACGGGCTCGCGCAACTGCCTTTTCATCGCCCAATGTTTCGGCGACGAGCATGCCGTGCTGCTGGCGCGCGCGCTTTTCGAGAGCGCGTTCGTGCGGATGAAGAGCATCAAGGTCTGGCGCGAAGACGTTCTCGTGCACGAAGCAAACAAATCGAGAAGGGCCCGGGTAAATTGAAGCGCATGGCGCGCCCGGTGCCGATTTCCAATGACGCCAGTCACTGTGACAGCCAAGAGGCGCCGGCTCGAACCGGCGGCCCGGATTCTTTCCAGCCGCCACCCAGCGCCTTGTAGAGGGACACCACATCGCGGTCGAGCGCGCTATCACTCGCTACCAGCTCGTTTTGCGCGCTTAGAACCGCGCCCTGCGCGTTCAGGACCGGAGTGAAATCGGTGAGGCCAGCTTTGTATTGATTGACGGCTATATCGGCCGCGCCTCCGGCCTCTTTGAGCGTTTCGCGCAACGCAGCATTTTTTTTCTGTTCGTCTCCATAACGCGTCAGGGCGTCCTCGACGTCCTGCAACGCAGCAATTACGGCCTTCTGATACGCATAGAGAGCCTGAAGATTCTCCTGTTTTGCCGCCCGGATATTGGCGTGGATCTGGCCACCTGCCAGGATCGGCCAGGTGATGGCTGCGGTCCCGCTATACTGCCGGCTCGAAAGGTCGAGCAGATGTTTGAGGTCCAACGAGACGAAATCGAAGGCGCCCGTGAGATTGAATTTGGGATAGAGATCGGCGACCGCAACTCCGATCTGCGCATTGTAGGCGGCAAGCGCGCGTTCGGCAGCGCGAATATCAGGCCGCCGCCGCAACAGGTCCGAAGGCAAGCCAACTGGAACAGTAGGGACACGCGTGGGCAAAACCTCGGGCGCCGCGAGCTCGCTTTCCAGGGCCTCCGGCTGTACGCCGAGCAAGACGCCAAGCGCATGCACCTGAGCGCTCGCATCAGCGTCCAGATCGGGGAGCATCGCGCGGGCCGACGAAAGCTGCGCCTCCTGTTGACGAACGTCGAGAGCGGTAACGAAGCCGAATTTTCGCCGTGCCCGCACCAGTTCGAGAATCTGCTGCTGATGGCCAATTTCGTCCCGCGCGACGGCGATCTGACGCTGAAGCCCGCGCAGCATCAGGTAATCGCCGGCGACCTCGGCTGCGACGGTCACTTCACTGTCACGGCTCGTCCATATCGCCTGCTCGCTCTTCGCCTCTGCGGCTTCGACGGCGCGCCGCGTACCTCCGAACGCATCGATTTCCCACGATGCGTCGAACCCGACCGTATAGGTTGTAAAGCCGCCGCCCGGAAGGGCAAAGCCGCTACCACTCCCGCCGCCCGCCCCGCCGCCGAAAAGGCTTGCGAGTTGGCTTAACCCGGAATTCTGGCTGATATGGGTGTGATTGACGTCGGCATCGGCATTCAGCTTCGGAAGCGCCGTCGCACCCGCGACGATTTCCTCCTCGCGCGCCTCGCGGATGCGCGAAATGGCAGTCTTAAGGTCGAGATTGCCCGGTATCGCGCGGGCGATCAGACTGCTTAGTTCGGGATCGCCAAATTGCATCCACCATGTGCGCAAACCGGCTTCGGCCTGCGTAACCGCATTCGTGGGCAGCGCATTCACGTCGGAATAAGCCGGCGGTGTTGACACCTCGGGCTTCTTGTATTGCGGCCCGACCGTGCAAGCCGAAAGGGCGCTCGCGACCAGCAGAATGGGAAGGCATTTGCGATTCATAAGCCGCCTTCCGCCCCGTGGGTCGTCTCTGCCTTTCGCATAAGAAACAGCAGAGGCAAAGTGAAGATCGCCACGATCATGAGCAGATAAAACACATCGACGTACGACAACATCGTGGCCTGTTGCTGGACCATTCGATAGAGATTGCCCATGACAACGCCGCTTGCCCTGGAGCCCTGTCCGCTCAGCGCGTGCGTCATTTGGCCCGTCGCCTGAACGTAATTGGGATCGAGCGGATTGAGGCGTTCCACAAGCCGCGACTGATGAATTTGTTCGCCCCGCGCCAGAAGGGTCTGAACGGTGGAAATGCCGATCGTGCCGCCGAGATTTCGCATCACGTTCATCAGTGCCGAAGCCTGATTGTTTTCTTCCGGTCTCAGGCCAACATACGCGACGGTGCTGATCGGTATGAACAGAAACGGAAGGCCCACCGACTGCAGCAGGCGTGCAAATGCGGCATTGTCGAACGACATTTGCATGGAAAGATGCGCCATGTACCAGAATGCGACTATCTGCATTCCAAAACCGAACCCGATGAGATAGCGCGCGTCCACACGGCTGCTGAGTACGCCGACGACGGGCATGGCGACGATGGTAGCCACTCCGCCGGCGGTGAGCGCGAGACCCGCGTCGTAGGCGGTGTAGCCCAGCACCTCCTGAAGCAATTGCGGGATGAATTGGGTCGTGCCGAACAATACCGCGCCCAGCACCACGAACAGAAGGCATGAAATGACAAAATTCCGGTTGCGGAACAGATGCACGTTGACAATCGGGTCCTTGCGCATGAACTCCCAGGGGACGAGGGCGAGAAACGACAGCGCCGCCACGATTGCGAAGACGGTGATCGTGGGCGAGGAAAACCAGTCGTCGCGTTGACCACGGTCGAGCGTCACTTCCATGCAGCCAAGCCACAGCGCGACGAACGCGAAACCCACGTAGTCGATGCGGAGGCCGCCTTTGCGCAGTTCGTCCGCGCGACTTCGAAGCGCCTTCGGTTCATCGACAAAAACCGTGACAAGGGTGAGGGAAAGTATTCCGACTGGCACGTTGATCAGAAATACCCAGTGCCAAGAGAAATTGTCGGTGATCCAGCCGCCCAGCGTCGGCCCCAGAATGGGGGCCGTGACGACGACAAGCCCGTAGGCAGCAAAGGCCAGGCCGCGTTTGCTGGGCGGAAAGGTATCCACCAGCATTGATTGTTCGACCGTTTGCAGGCCGCCGCCACCCAGTCCCTGCAGTACGCGTGCGACGACCAGAAAACCGAGACTGGGCGCAAGTCCGCAAAGAAACGAGGCGCCTGTGAACAGCGCCACCGAGATCATGTAGTAGCGCTTGCGCCCTACCACGTCGGCCAGCCAGCCACTGGCGGGTATGACGACCGCGTTTGCGACCAGATAGCTCGTGACGACCCAGGTGGCTTCGTCATAACTTGCCGAGAGATTGCCGGCGATGTGAGCGAGCGCCACATTGGCGACGGAGGTGTCCAGCACCACCATGAAGGTGGCGATGGAAATAACGGCAACGATGCTCCACGGATTTCGGTCGCCCGCAACCGAGCGGTCCGGAGTCCAGCCGTTTTCGGCGCGCGCGGCAGACATTCAATTGTCTCCGGAGGAGGCGAACATCATCGCGATCCGCTCAGCGCACGTGCACGGTTGGCACGACACTCATGCCGGGACCGAGCACGTAGCGACGATCCTTGGGCCCATCGATGAAGATCTTGACCGGCACGCGCTGCACGACCTTGACGAAATTCCCGGTCGCGTTTTCCGGCGGCAACACCGCGAAAGCCTGTCCCGCGCCGCGCTGGATCGAATCGACATGGCCATGGAAATCGACATCGGGATAGGCATCTATCCTTATGTCCACCTTCTGGCCCGGACGCATCAGATCGAGCTGGTTCTCCTTGAAATTCGCCGTCACCCAGACATTGAAAGGTACGATGGCCAGCATTTGGGCGCCCGGCGATACGTAATTGCCGGCCGCGACATTCATCTGTGCGACCGTTCCGTCGACGGGCGCCACGATGCGCGTATAACCCAGATTGATTTGCGCTTGTTGCAGTTGAGCCCTCGCCGCATTCAACTGCGCCCGCGCACCTTGTACCTGCGTCCCGGCCGCCTTGACCTGCGCATCGGCGCCCGCGGCCTGTCTTTGCGCGGCGTTGCGCTGTGCAGCGGTGTTCACCGCTGTCGCGCGAGCTTGATCGATCTGCTGACCGGCCACTGCGGCCGGCATTGTCTTTTGTAGCCCGCGGTAGCGGGCCAAATCTCGTGACGCATTCGCCGCCTGGGCCGAAGCGCCGGTTACGCTCGCCAGCGCCTGCTGATAGGTCGCGTGGCTGACGCCGATCTGGGCTTGGGCCTGCGCCAGCTGCGCTTCCGCTTGGGCTTCCTGGGCTCTGGCCTGATCGTAGCGCGCGGTAGCGTCGGTGGGATCGATCTCGACGAGCAACTGCCCCTTTCGAACGCGTATGTTGTCGTTGGCGAACACCCGCAATACTCGGCCTTCTGTCTGCGGCGAGAGATGCACAATATGCGCGTCGATATACGCATCGTCGGTGCTTTCGTAATTGCGCGCGTTTAGCCACCATAGGAAGGCGGCAAGGGCGATGACGAATACGACAATCGCAGCAATGGCGATGAACCGGCGGCGCTTGCCGGGATCCATGCCCGCTTTTTCTTCGCCGGACTGCGCTTCCGAGCCGCCGCGGCCTGAAGATCGATCCTCCGCCATCACATATTCCTTCGCGCCCCGACAAGACGATGGACCGTCACTCCAGGTCGGTTTCAGCGCATTCGACGACAAAAACCTGACGGTGCCAGACCATTGTCATGGTCCTGTTTTCGCTATACTATTTATCCACTGAATTTGGTCAAGCGGCACGATGCCACGTTCCTACTCCAACCAATCGCGGCGTGCCGCCGCCGAACGCACACGCGGACGGATTGTCGCTGCCGCGCGCCGGATTCTGCGGTCGCGACGGGGCATCTCGGAATTTACGATCGATGCCGTCGCGCGCGAGGCGAAAGTTGCCCGGATGACCGTCTACAACGCATTCAGATCCAAGAGCCGCCTGCTCGAAGCGATTTTCGACGACATCGCGCGCAGCGGACTGCCGGAAGTTTTTCCGTCGTCCGGCAATGATGCCTTCGAGGCGATCGACTCGTGCCTTGCCGCCTTTGCGCATTTCTGGGAATCGGAACGGCTTAGCATCCGCCGATTGCGAGCCCTCGCGGTGCTCGACCGCGAGATCGGAGCCGCCATCGCCGAGCGCGAAAATCGACGCTGGGAAGTCACGCTCGAGCTGGCCGCGCGGCTCGTGGAAGAACGCGGAGCGGCGATTCCCCGGGATCGAATCGATCACTTCCACATCGCGGCCAGCTTCGAATGCTACGACCGGCTGCGCATCATGGGCCGTACCGCGGAGGAGGCGGCGCAGGAAATTCGCTCGTTGTGCCACAGAGCCCTCGGAATCTGCGGTTCGAAAGGATGCCGATAAAATCGGGTGTTCCTTACGAATTCCCGAGTAGAAAGCGTTCCACGGCGTTTGCAAACCCTTCGTTATCGCACGAATCGGTCACCGCTCTCGCCTGCGACTGCACGTCGGAGGCGGCGTTTCCCATCGCAATCGAAAACCCGCTAACTCTAAACATCAACACATCATTGGGCATATCGCCGATCGTCGCGATTTCCGAAGCGGGAATTCCGAGCCTGCTCGCATGGTACCGGACGACAGCCGCCTTGTTGGCTTCCGAGTTTGTAACGTCGAGATAGTAGTTCTGCGAACGCGAGACCGATGCCGCGCCCTGGAGCGCCCCGTCCAGTTCGGTTTCGGCCCGCTCGACGCGCGGAGTATCATCGCTGACACCGACAACCTTCACCGCATTGGAGTAAAGACCATTGAAGTGCGGGACGACAGTCGGTGCAAATGCCACCGTGCGGCTTTCGCGCGCGACGTGCGGCGCATCCGGATTACGGACGTACCACTTGTCGCCGGTGTAAAGCCAGGAATCCAGGCCCTGACTGTCGAGAAGTGCGACCGCCTTTTCCGCCGCTTCGGGCGACAAGGCGTGGCTTTCCAGAACCCGCATATTCGGCCCCGCGTAGGCGCCGCCGTTGAATCCCGCGATAGGCTGGGTGATGGCAAGAGGATCGACGAACATCGCCATGCCGCGTGGCGGCCTGCCCGAAGTGATCGCAAACCGGATTCCCTTGCCGTGCAGCCGCATCACGGCCTCACGCGCCCGGGCTGTGAGCACCTTGTCATGCGTCACAAGCGTACCGTCCACATCGGAGAGCAGCAGAGAAATTTTCGGGACGAGCTCCATCCGGATCCTGTAGCAGCACTATCGGCAGCGAGTCTTAGCGGAGCGCGTCCGGGTCTGCCAGCTTGCGGCGGGATTATCGGCCGGTGTGCGGCGCGGTAAACTGGAAAATTGCAATCTCATGCCGTCATGGTGCGTTGGATTCGGAAGTGCCGCCGAAATAACTTCATTCGATCCAGGCGTGAGGGGAAAGTGGCCGGAGCAAAGCGTGGGTGGCCGAAACTGTGCCTTGCGACACTGGGGCTGGCGGTCGGCCTGCCGGACACGTCCATTGCGGATGATGTGCGGAATTGGACGATGGGCGATACCTGGGCGATCCATGGCCAGATCACCTTCGTCGACCAGTTCCATCCCGCCTTTACCTCGCCGTATCGCGGGGCCAACAGTCTCGATCCGGGCAGCCGTGGCGACGAGACCGCCGCGCTGACGCTGTATTTCGGAGCGCGGCCCTGGACGGGCGGCGAAATCTGGCTCGATCCGGAAGTCGATCAGGGCTTCGGCCTCAGTGACACACTTGGCCTCGCCGCCTTCCCCAGCGGCGAAGCCTATAAGCTGGGCTCGGCGGTGCCCTATTTCCGGCTGCAACGCATTTTCCTGCGCCAGACGTTGGACCTCGGCGGGAATGAACGAAGCGTGATGACCGGCGCCAACCAGTTCGCCGGATCGCATACGGCCGAGAACCTCGTCGTGACCATCGGCAAGATCTCCGTCGTCGATATTTTCGATACCAACGCGTATGCCCACGATCCGTCGAAGGATTATCTCAACTGGGCCGCTATCGATTCCGGCGCCTATGACTACGCCGCCGATTCCTGGGGCTACACCTATGGCGGAGCGGCGGAACTGAGCGTCGATTGGTGGACATTGCGGGCAGGGCTTTTCGATTTATCCAAAATTCCGAACGGGAAGCACCTCGAAACCGGATTCCGGCAGTTCGAAATCGTGGCCGAAGGTGAAGAACGGCACAAACTGTTCGGGCGCGACGGAAAGCTGAAGATACTCGGTTTCCTCAATCGCGGCTGGATGGGCAGCTACAGCGACGCAGTTGCGCTTGCGGCGAAAACCCGCGCTCTACCAAGCACCGCGCTCGTGAGAAATTACACGTCGCGCCCCGGAGTGGTGGTCAATTTTCAGCAGAAGCTTGCGGACGATCTGGGAACATTTGCGCGCATCAGCTGGAACGATGGCAGCCAGGAAGGATACGAGTTCACCGAAATCAATCGCGGGCTTTCGGCCGGGTTTTCACTCAAGGGCACGAACTGGAACAGAAAAGAGGACACGCTTGGCGCCGCCTACATCGCGGACGGCATCTCGAAAGCGGCGCAGCACTATTTCGCCGCGGGCGGCCTTGGCCTCCTGATCGGCGACGGCCGCCTGCCACATTATGGTCTCGAGAATGGCCTCGAAACCTATTACAGTGCGCAGATGACAAGCTGGTTTGCCGCCACCGCCGATTATCAGCTGATCGTCAACCCGGCCTACAACCCGGACCGGGGCCCGGTTTCCATTTTCGGATTGCGCCTGCACGCGGAGTTTTAGTTCTGCACTTCCCTAACGTGTCAGTCCCGCGCAAGCAGGAATGACTGCAACAACTACTTGGCAGAGGAAATGGCAGTAGCGCAGGCTTCCACGGCCGCGACGATGCCGTCGGCGATGCGGTCCTGTTTCGCGGTCGCGATGTAATCCGCGACGATTCTGTTCCAGGCATCGGTTCCGACGCGGGCATGGGTCTCGCGGTCGGCGAGAATCTCCGCATGGCGCTCGCCGAGCGACACAAAGAACAGCATGCCACCCTTGCGCTCGTGGCTCGCGAGAATCCGCGCGGCGAACTCACGATCGGCGAGAGCCTGCGCGTGGCGGCGGCGCACATGGCGAGGTACCCCCATCAGGCGCAGCGGCCACCAATCGAACAGCAGGCTGACGAAAATGAAAACGGAGGCTTCGATGATGAATGCCTCGCGCAGCGGAAGACGCGGCCAGGCGATCGCCATGATCGCGCCTGCAAGGAGGGTTGCGCCCGCGCCCCAGACGAGTGGGAACAGCGCATAGCGGTCGCTCGCCGGCACGACCGACACCGCGATGTGAACGGGGACGCGCGCCTCGGCTGCCACGACGGCCGCGTGGATGCGCGATCTGTCTTCGGAAGAAAGCCGCATCGCGCTCACCAGCTGCCCGAGGCGCCGCCGCCACCGAACGAGCCTCCACCGCCGGAGAACCCGCCGCCGCCGAACCCGCCCCCGCCAAATCCACCGGATCCGAATCCGCCGCCCCAGCCGCGCGAGCCCCAGCCGCCACCGAGAAACAGGAGCGGCCAGAGAAAGCGACCGAACACGATCCAGATCAGGATGACGATGATTGGCCAAGGGAAGGAAATGCCGCCGCCGTTCCCTCCGTCGCGATCGGATGCGGTCCCGTTCTGCGGCGACAGCGTCACGCCGCCCAGCACCTTGATGATGGCCTGTGCTCCCGCCATCACGCCCGAATCGTAGTCGCCGCGGCGGAAGGCGGGCAGCATGAACTCATCGATGACGATGCGCGACTGCGCATCCGTGATCTGGCCTTCCAGCCCGTAACCAACCTCGATGCGAACCTTGTGGATGGTCGGCACCACGATCAGGATCGCGCCGTTGTTCTTGCCCTTCTGACCTATCCCCCAGGCGCGGCCGAGCTGATAGCCATACTGTTCAAGTGTCGCGCCCTGCAATGACGGCAGCGTCGCAACGACGATCTGATTGCCGGTCTGCTTTTCTTCCTGCGCGAGCAGCGCAGTCAGCTGATCCTGTGTTTGCGACGACAGAATATGTGCGTCATCGACGACGCGGCCGGTCAGCGGTGGAAAGGAGATCGCGGCCTGCGCGCCGCAGATCGCGAGCAGCAGGCAGGCGAGCCCGCAGACGACAAGGCGCGGCAGTGCCCGCTTCATCGGATTTTCAGAACTGAACTTTCGGCGCCTGCTGGGCCTGTTCGCTGATCGTGAAGGTCTGCTTCACCTTGGCATCGGGGTAGAACATCGCGGCCGTCCAGCGATAGGGAATGGTGCGCAGCATGGTGTTATATGACTGCACTGCAGAGATATAATCCTTTCGCGCCACAGCGATACGGTTCTCGGTGCCTTCGAGTTGCGATTGCAGCGCGAGGAAGTTCTCGTTCGATTTCAGATCGGGATAGCGCTCGCTCACCACCATGAGGCGCCCCAGCGCATAGCCGACCTGCGCCTGGTTCTGTTCGAACTGATGGAACGCCTGCGGGTTGGAAAGGATGTTCGAAGGGATGGTCATCTGGGTCGCACTCGCGCGCGCCTTGATCACGTCGGTGAGCACGGTCTGCTCCTGATGGGCATAGCCCTTCACCGTGGCGACGAGATTGGGAATGAGATCAGTGCGCCTCTGATACTCGTTGAGCACCTGGCTCCAGGCGGCTTTCACCTGTTCGTCCTGGCGCGGAATCGCGTTGATGCCGCAGCCCGACAGCCCGATGGCAAGCAGAATGACCGCCGCAATGCCGGCGGCGCGAACATGAAATTTCGACATGACAGCCCTTCCGGAACACCTGTTCCCCGGTTCACATATAGGCAAGGCGCGCGCCGTGCCAAGCCTAGCCGGCGAGGGTGGCTGCGTAGCGGTCGAGGTCCATGTTGCCGCCGGAGAGGATCGCGACCGTCGTCCCCGAGTCGAGTCCCTGCGCCAGCGCGCCAGCCGCGGCCACCGCGCCGCTCGGCTCGGCCACGAGGCGCGCCTCACGGGCAATGCGGCGCATGGCCTTCGCGATCTGCTCTTCGGAAACCGTGACAATGTCGTGCACAAAGGCGCGGATGTGTGCGAAGGGCAGCGGTCCGAGTTGCGGCACGCGCAAGCCGTCGGCCAGGGTGCGCATGGTGAGCTCCGGATCGATCCGGACGATGTTGCCGCTGCGAAAACTTTCGCGCGCGTCGGCCGCAAGTTCGGGCTCGACGCCCATGACACGCACGTCTTGTCCGGATTGCGCGAACGCCGCGGCAATCCCGCCGATCAACCCGCCACCGGAGACGGGCACTGTAACAACCCGCACCTCCGGGCATTGCGCGAGAATTTCGAGGGCGATGGTGCCCGTTCCCGCCATGATCGCGAGGGAATTATAAGGTTCGATCACCGCATAGCCGTGCTCGCGCGCGAGCCTTTCGCAGGTCGCCACGCGCTCCCGGCCCGCCGGATCGACGAGATGGATCTCCGCGCCCCAATGCCGCGTTGCGTCGAGCTTGGTGCGCGACACGGTCCCCGGCATCACCACGGCAGCCTTGATGCCCAGCACATGGGCGGCGTAGGCGACGGCCTGCGCGTGGTTGCCGCTTGAATGGGCGATCACGCCACGATGCCGCTCGTCGTCGTTCAAGGAAAGAATCGCGTTGAAGGCGCCGCGCAGCTTGAACGCACCGACCGGGTGGAGATTTTCTGCCTTCAGGCGCAGCCCCGTCGGCGTCATTGTCACCAAAGGCGTTTCGCTCACAAAGGAGCTGATCCGCGCCTGCGCCGCACGTATGGCGTCGAGGGACAGAAGCCGTTGTTCAGGCTGTGTGCCGGGCATGGCTGAGCCCTAGCACGCCGGCTTGTATGATGCAGCCTTGGCGAAGGGTTCCGCGTTTTCTCAGCAGGCCGGACACAAACCGGCCGCGCGGCTGGGGTCGAGCGAGGCGGAGGACCCATGCGCGGGATTTGCGGTGCCATTCTCACAGTGGCGCTTTTCGGGAGCGCACCCTCGTTCGCCCAGCTGGAGAGCGGTCCGAATGGCCATTCCCAGCCCATCCTTCAGGGCGAGAGCACCACGCCCGAGGCCCCGCGCGGCGGCATCGACCAGGCTGGCGTCGCCACGCCGCCAGCCGTCCCGGCGGCGGACGCTTCAAACCCGCTGCAACCCGGACCGCCGGCCGGCTACAACCGCGCGGCAACGCTCTCGAATGCGGATTTGATCGCCGGCGGCGTTGCGGTCACCGCCATTATCGTCTGCGCGATTGCGTGCTTCAGCAGTTCCTCGAGCACGACAACATCGACGACGGCAGTGCATCACTGAGCAAAGCAGGACTTCCGTACACGACTAAGCCGCGACGGCGCGAGGTCTGGGCTATCCTGGGACGCCACCGCCTGTTAGCTTTCGGGCTTGGCGATTGGGGGCCGCGATCCGGTGCATGACCCGGACGAGGGCAGCCGGCCAGGACATCCATTGGCGGACCATCCGCGCGCGAAGGGGAAATGACATGACCGACAATGCAACCCGGCCAAACGGCCTGGCACGACTGAATCGGCGCGTACGCCGCATCGCTTGGGCGCTGATGCTGTGCGGCGTTGGGGCTTTTGCCGGCGCGGCCGCCGCACAGACGGGCTATGTCGGCATTCTGGGGGGTGGACCGGTTTACAAGCACGTCCCCACAAATATCAGTGAGCTCAAGAAATCGGGATTCAACGAACTGATCGTCTGGAGCGTCGAGGTCAACAGTTCGGGCGATTTGAACCTGAACGGCGAATTTCCGCTGACCTCGGGGGGCGACTATATCGGAAATCAGACGTACCCCGATTTCCCCGCCGATCTGAAAAAGATCAAACGGGGTACGGTCACGCGCATCACCCTCAGCATCGGTTCGTCCAACTACGGCGACTGGGAGGACATCACATCGCTGGTCGATTCGCAGGGAACCGGACCGGACAGCATTCTCTATAAGGATTTCGCCGCGCTGAAGGCGGCGCTGCCGATCGACGCGATCGATTTCGATGACGAAAACAGCTACGATTCGTCTTCGACAATCAAGTTCGCAGTGATGCTGGGAAAGCTTGGTTATCACGTCACGATGAACCCGTATACCAATTCCGGTTACTGGACCTCGGTGGTGTCGCAAATCAACAACAAGCGCGCCGGCACGGTGGATGGCATTCATTTGCAGACCTTTGCCGGCGGGGACGGCAACAGTCCCTGCTCGGGCTGGAATTTCGGCAGCGTGCCGGTTTATCCCGGCATATCGGACCAACCCTCGGCGCCGCCCGATCTGACGCCGGCGCAGACAAAGGCGGCGATGAAGAACTGGCATGCGCAATGCGGCATCACAGGCGGCTGGGTGTGGATCTTCGATCAGATCGCAGGCACCAAACAGGTACGGCAATACGCCCACGCGATCACCAGGGGCGTCGGCGGAGCGGCACGGGTAGCAGCGTCGCAGACCGGCGGTTTTTGAGCGAGGCCGGCCTGGTCAGCCGCCAGAAGACGTAACGTACAGCACGAAACGTGGCTTGGCGGGCTGTGCCTGAACTTGGTATTTCGCCGGATCGCGCAATTCCGGCCGAACACAGGAAGATCGCTGGCGCTATTTGGATACTGCGCCAGCGATCCCCTCTCGCGCTGGCCTGGTGAGGGCCATGCGAAGCTCCGTAACTACTGTCCGGTGAAGCGTTGTGCCGACATCTCGCCCATGACTTCGGTCAAAAGGTTGCCGTCGTTGTCATAATATTTCTGGTCGAACGGACCGCTGTAGCTCATTCCGTGGTTCGTCAGCTTCAGGGTCTGCTCCAGCGTGAAATAGCCGCTCGGGTTGCTGTTCTGGTCAAAGGTCCAGCCGAAATGATGTTCCTGGACCTTTCCGACACCTCTGCTTTCCCACACGCCCTGGCAAATGTTGCCCTCGATCGGCGGTGCGTCGATGTTGTCGAATTCCGTGCCATCGCTGTGCCATGTCGTAATGCTTGTCGCGACAACGTTGCCCTGAACGATGAGGGAGTTAGTCCACATGCCCACGATCGAGCCGTAGCCCCGCGGCGCTACCTGCGCGGGCGACAGTTTGATGTGCGGGAGTTTTTCGATCACACCCGCCTTGCCTCCCAGGGGCGCGCCGCACGAGGCTTGCGCTGCGACGCTGCCGGCCATCCAGGCGATGGCTGCGGCGGACAACAGGATTGAACGGTACATCACCAATGCTCCTTGTGTTGAAGCGCCGCCAATCGGCGCCTTCTGTGCGAGCCGCGCGTTCGGCCGGCATTCAGGCTAAAAGCTCCCCGTTGGTGTTCCCGTAAGGGACGCCTTGGCTTAAGATGATCCGGCCGCCACACGCGGCCGAAGGGCTAAAGTCGGGGATGTCTAGGCCGTTCTCTTTGCTCCTGCCTTCCGTTCCGGCACGCGCCAGTTCGTGGCGCGATTGCAGCTCGACGCGATGGGATTCGAAAGGACGGACGGCTGATGGATCGCCGATGATTTGCCGAGAAGCCGGATGATTCGCCCGTGAACGTGCGGCCGACCCTGCTGAAACCTGTCGGTCCGGCCAGTCTTGCCGAGGAAGAGGATTTTCAGCTCGGCAGCCTTTGGGTGCGGCCGTCGCTGCGCGAAGTCGATGCGGGCGGGTTGCGGGAAAGCCCGGAGCCGAGGGTGATGCAGGTGCTGGTGGCGCTTGCGCGCGCGAATGGCACGGTGCTGTCGCGCGACGAGCTGATCCGGCAATGCTGGGGCGGCCGGATTGTCGGCGAGGACGCCATCAACCGATGCGTTTCGAAAGTCCGGCAGCTTTCCGAACTGGGCGGCGGCAAAGCCTTCGAAATCGAGACCATCCCGCGCGTGGGCTACCGGCTGCTTCAACGGCAACGGGACACGGCGGTCGCGCGTCCAATACCCGCCGCCTCGCCCGTTATGTCGTCAAACAGGAGATCCTGGCGCCGGATGGGACTGACCGTCGCCGGGATCGCGATCGTGGCGGGCCTGGTCGCGGCTCTCTATTCCTACCTGCGCCGCGAACCCGAATGGATCGTCGCCGAATCGCATCTGCCGCTTATTTCCACGCCGTCCATCGAACGGTATCCGGCGCTCGCGCCGGACGGAACGATGATCGCCTATTCCGCAGGTCCGACGATAAACAACCGTCATGTCTACCTGCGGCTGCTGAACGGCGGCGATCCGATCCAGATCACGCATGACGCTTACGATGCGAGCGCGCCGGCGTGGTCGCCCGATGGCAGGACGATCGCCTATGTGATCTTCGAGGCCAGTCATCCCTGCCGGATCATGGAAATTCCCGTTCCGACCGGGCAATCGCGACAGGTCGGCCAATGCCGCGTCAGCGCACGGTCCAGTCTCGCCTTCGATCCTTCCGGCCGCGCATTGTTTTTCACCGACGCTCCTTCGCCTGGCGCACCGGACCGAGTTCTCAAACTCGATCTCGACAATGGGCGCGTTTTTCCGGTGACGCATCCAGGCAACGATGCCGCGGACGACAATTCACCGTCGATCTCGCCGGACGGAAGCGCACTGCTGTACGACCGTGATTTTGGCGTACCAGGAAACCAGATCCGTGTGTTATCGCTTTCAGATGGGGCTGACCGGCTCGTCGCCGCGTTCGACGGCGACGACACAAGCGCGACCTGGTCGGCCGACGGGCTCACCATTTTCCTTTCGCGCTCCGGCAACAACGACAATTCGCTATGGGCGTACCCCGCGCGGGGCGGCGAGCCCTGGCGAATTCTTTCCAGCGGCGAAACCCTGGGAAGACTCTCTGCCGGCCCGAACGGCCTGCTAGCAATGGAGATGGGATATCCCGGGGGACAACTCGTCGCCGTGACCCCACATTCCGACGCGCCGCCGAGGCCGATCGACAGTGGCGGCCTGAAAACCTGGTGCGTGGACTATGCGACCGACGGAACCTTTCTTGCGACCGGATGGCATTCCGAAACCTGGGGTATCTGGATTTCCGGTGCGAACAAAACACTGCACGAATTGCTCAGATTGCCGGGTCCGGCCTGCGCCATTCGCTGGTCGCCCGACGGAACGCGATTTGCATTCGTGGAGAAGCATGGCAACGGATTCGATGTGCCGGTGATGACGCGGGGCGGCGCACCCATCGCGCGTCTTTATTATCCCGGCAAGGACAGCGGCCGTCTCGACTGGACCGCCGATGGCAAGGGCATTTTGACCAGCCGCGTGGAAAAACAGGGCTGGCGCATCTGGCGCACCGATCTCGCAACGCCGGACAAATCCGTTCCAATCACACCTTATGGCTGGGTAAGTCCGCGCGTTCACGGCGCCATGCTGTTTGCGGAAAAGGACGGCGTGCCCGGTATCTGGCGCATCGACGGAACGCCGCGCCGCGTGACGGACGGACCGGCGCCCGAAGCATCGGACGTTTACACCATCGCCGGAGACCGCCTGATCTATTCCGACACCACCGATCCCGACCATCCGACCTTTTCGGCCCAGAACATCGATGGCAGTCCAAAGGATCGGCTGGCGCCGCTGCCCGATGGTCAGATCGACTTCGTTTTTGGCGTCGACCCAAAATCCGGCGCAATCGTCTACACGCAGGGGCTGAACGATACCGATATCGGCTTGCTGCGTCTGGTGAGACGGTGAGCCGGGCTAAAACTTCCGCGAACCATCACCTCGCGAGATCGATTTCGACTACGCCGCCCCAGAGCAACGGGCTCGCTACATACTTCGTTGAAGTCGCTCTCACGAAATGGCGCTCCCACGGGGAGCCCTCTGATTCAGGAGAATCAAAGGCTTAGCGTCAAGTGGGACAGTTCTGCGTCCCTATGTGTTCCAATGCTTTCTGACTGATTGTCCCACCGCCTGTCCGGCCCGTTCTATTTTCGGCTACAACGCGGGTCCAAATCTTCCGCGGCGACGATTCGCCAACGGCCGCCAGATTTCACCCATGTGTCGGTGAACATGGTGAGCGATAGAAGACGCTTGGGTGCGGGGCCGCGCTCGGTCTCATGCGCCTGTGCGATGGCGGTGTCGCCGTAGAAGCGGATCGTAATCGCTCCAACCTCGTCGGAAGTTGCGCGGTCGCCTCGGCCAACGTCCTTCAGAACTGCTGCCTTGTCATACTCGTTTCCATGTGGGTCGACTCCCAAGAAGTCGTCCGCGAGCAGGCGCTCCACGCCAGTCACATCGCCAGTCACATACGCTTGCCCCCAGGCTCGTTCTCCAGCCGTGATGACATGCACGTCGTCTCGACGCGACAACGGCGGATTCATGACGCCACTGCTGACCACAGCACCGCTTAAGCAGCACGCTAAAACGACGGCCCCAAGAACAAATCCATTATTCAAGTTGAAACGCATTGCAGACCTCATTTGGCGCGCTGGCATTGACCGATATTGAGGGTGTTATCAGCGGTGGGACAATTCCGCGCTCCCACGGTGAGCCCTCTGATTCAGGAAAGTCAAAGGGTTAGCGGTAAGTGGGACAATTCAGCGTCCCTATGTTTTCTAATGCTTTCTAACTGATTGTCCCACCGATTTGAGACGCGACATCGGCGAGCCCTGCCCGATGAAGGGTTAGAACCCGGATCCATACTGCGCGCCGAGAGCGGCATTATTCGATGGGGTTGAATGATGGAAAACTTTCTTATCCGTGCGCAGGACTATCTAATCTTGCCATTCAGATGCACAAGACGGCCAAGTTAGAGCCGGATGTTGCACGCGAGCCGAATTGACGGGGCTGGCGGGACAGTACGAAAGGCTGGCGGAAAAACTCTTTCTGGCGCAGCCGGCCAGCGGTTCTTCACCCCGATCGGGCTCAGCCTAGTACCCGGAATCAGAGCTGAGTGATACGGCGGCCTTTGAAGCGCCGTTGGTGGACCTTTTTCTTGGTCCAGACGAACGGCTCGGCATTCGCATTATAGGCGCAGATGAACGCATCGATGTGCTCCTGTAGCTCGGTGACGGCGGTGAAGGAGGCGCCGGTCAGCGACTGGCCCTGCAGGATGGAGAACCATGTCTCGACCTGATTGAGCCAGGACGCCCGCGTCGGCGTGAAGTGAAATTGCACTTTGGGATGTTTTTTGAGCCAGCACTCATTCTTTTTATGCGTGTTGAGGTTGTCCAGAACAACGTGAAGCTCGCGGCCGGGAAAGGCGGCGACGACGCTGTTCATGAATCCGAGGAATTCGACGCGGCGGCGCCGCTTCGAATGCGTGGCGATGACCTTTCCGGTGGCGACTTCCAGGGCGGCAAACAGCGTCGTCGTGCCGTGCCGGGTGTAAATCATGGCTCTGGCCGGTCAAAGCGCGGCCGTTCGGCAGCTTCAGATAACCTTGCACCCGCTCCAGGGCCTGGATTGAGGACTTCTCATCGACGCACAGGACAATAGCTTTCTCGGGCGGAGCGACATAGAGGCCGACTACGTCGGCGGCCTTGGCCGCGAACGCGGGATCGTTGCTCTCGCACCACGATTTGCGGGCGGCCAGATCGATCTTGTGGTGCCGCAGAAAGCGCCAGACATATTGGACATCGACATCGCCCAGCGCCTTGGCCAGCAGCGGTCCGGTCCAGCGCGCGAACCCGTCGGGCGGCGGCTTGTCCAGCAGCGCCAGAATCCGCTTGTCGGTCGCCTTGGTGTAGATCGGTTCCTTGCCGGGCCGCGGCTTGTCCTTCAGCCCCTCAAGACCATGATCGGCAAAGCGATGCCGCCAAAGGCTGACAATCCGTGGCTGGATGCCGACCGTCTTAGCTATCGAGCGGGTGCTGCACCCCTCCGCCGCCAACAGGACAATCCGCGCCCGTTTCAACTCGCGTTGGATCGTCCGCGGCGAGCGACACCGCGCTTCCAGCTCCTTGCGCTCTTTCCGTGAAAGGCGGACTTCTCTTGCTTCGGGAATCATCCCGATCTTGAATCACGACTCACGATCCATGAAAAGCGGGTACTAGCCACGGCGGGTCGTAGGTCAGCGCGGTTTGCGGGTTCTGTTCAATCTGCCACGCCAGTAGTCCTTACGGTCGTCCGATTCAGGAGAACAAAAGGGGCCGGACAATTCGTCAGACCCCTTTTGAAGGCTTAAAGTTCGTCCGGCCAGTCTTACGGGATCAATCGTAGGATTGCCCAGGCGTCCCCGCGAACGTAACTAATGAACCGGTTGGATAAACAAACCGTACGCTAATGGTCCATTGCCGACTGCGATCGTGTCTGTGACCGCATTAGTTGACGTATTGATCACAGAGACGCTGCCCGAACCGGAGTTTGCGACGTAGACTTCCGTGCCATCTGGGGTCACCTCCAAGCCAAAGGGACCAGCGCCGACGGGAATGGCACTAGTGACCGTATTGCTTGACGTATCGATGACCGTAACATTGTCGGAAACATCGTTCGTGACGTAAAGTTTGCTGCCGTCCGGGGTTACTGACGCAGTAACGGGGAATATATTGGCGCCTGCGGGGATCACATCCGTGACCGAATTGCTCGATGTCGCGATCACCGAGACGCCGATGGAGGTATCATTCACGACATAAACTGTGCTGCCATCTGGAGATACCGCGACACCAACCGGGTAGCCCCCGACCGGGATAATCGCTGTAACGGAATTGCTCGCCGTTGAAATCACCGATACGTTAGCTGAATCGGCGTTCGCGACATAGACTGTGCTGCTGTTTGGGGTAACGACCACTCCGCGGGGGGTGTTACCAACAGAGATAGTAGCGATAACCGTGTTGCTAGCCTCATCTATTACCGAAACAGTGTTAGAGCCTGCATTCGCGACGTAGACCTTACTGCCGTCCGGAGTCACTGCGACCGCAATAGGATTAACGCCAACGTTGATCGTGTCGGTTACCGTATTGCTTGATGTTGCGATCACGGAAACGTCGTTTGATCCCTGATTCGTAACATAGACCGTACTTCCGTCCGGGGTTACGCCCACGCCTTCCGGCGACGCGCCCACCGGGATTGTGGCGATGACCGTGTTGCTCGACGTATCGATCACCGAGACCGTTCCGTCGGTACTGTTTGTGATGTAGGCCTGCACCGGAGGAGGAGGCGGAGGCCATCCGTCATTGTTCCAGCCGGAGAAGCTGATGACGAAATAGGCGCTGGCCGGAATGGTCGATCCGTTCTGGCCTGTCCAAGTGTACGTGACGGAATTGGGCGCGAAATCCGCAGCGACGCCACCAGAACCTCCGGTGCAGGTTTGACCGCTGGCGGTGCCCTGCGTGCAGCGATCCCAATCAGTCCCGCTCAGTTTCGTATTGAATTTGTAGCTGCCGCTTCCTCCATGTGCGGTGAAGTTGTCACAGATGTTGCCTGTCTGCGCTCCGGAGCACTTATGGACGGAGGAGGTGTTGGCATTGAAATCATCGGTAATCGTCAGCGAAAAACTGGAGACGGCATTTCCCGTGTCGTTGAGCACGAGAAATCCTCCGCTTCCCTTGTCCGGTTCAGCCGGCTGACCGGAAAGCTGGCTCGAACCATTAACGTCAATCTGAAACCACTGGCTGATTGTGCTCAGCTTGAATGCCTGGCCTGTACCGTTGTTCGTGTAGCCGTGTGTGCCGTCGGTGCTGCACATCACGGCACCGCCGCAGCTGTTGTTGTTTGAGCCGAACGTGATCGTATTGGCGGCGCGCGCCTGAAAAGCGCCTAACGAAATCGCAATTCCAATTGCGGCCGCGATTATGCGCGCGCCGCGAACACGGCGCGTGAACAGCAAATTTGACATGATTGGTCCCCATCGACCCGAGGGCGACCGACGTTTGTCGGTCTGTACTGAACAGAAAAGGCCCCCGGCGCAGGGAAACTGTATCTCAAGGTACCGCGCGGAGCGAATCATGCTCATGTAGGTCGGGGTACTACGGCGCGACTGACTTCGCGCTGTGCGATGAGTACGCCGCGTGACCCAAATTCGATTCCTAAAATCGGCCGGTGGGACAATCAGATAAAATTGCGGAGCAAAATCAAATAGATAATCTTGACTTCCGCGCTCCCACGGGGAGCCCTCGGATTCAGGAGATTCAGAGGGTTAGCGGCAAGTGGGACAATCTCGCGTGCCTATGTGTTCCAATGTTTTCTGACTGATTGTCCCACCCCGCTTTTCCTTAATGCGCCAAAAACAACTCTCCGCGAACCACAACTTTCCTTTTGACACTTTGTTACGCGAAAGTGTCGTACGACCTTCTTGGGATAGAAGTCGTCCGGTGCCCCGGCTTGGTCAGGAGACGCAATATGGAAGTACGTAGAAGTAGAGCGATTGCCATCTTAGCGGGCCTCGCCTTTGCCGGTCCCGTATTCGCCCAGTCTGAGCCTCAAATGGCACCGGATGGCAGCTATGTCGGAGGTGAGCCGCAGATGGCGCCCGATGGCACTTACGTCGGTGGTGCGCCGCAAATGGCTCCGGACGGCACGTATGTCGGCGGCGAGCCGCAGATGGCACCGGATGGCAGCTATGTCGGAGGTGAGCCGCAGATGGCGCCCGATGGAAAATATGTCGGCGGCGAGCCACAGATGGCACCAGACGGATCATACGTCGGTAGCGAGCCTCAACCCGACGCGAACGACCCTCAGTAAACTGAATGGCGCGCTGACGCAGCCAAAACCCCACAAATCTGGCCGCACCGCAGAAGATCGGCTCACAAGAGCGGGCGTGACCTTAGAGTGACCGTTCGGCGGAGGAACAATTTGGCAACCGTTTCCCTTGACAATGCGTTAAATGTGGATTCTTTCTCTCTGATTCTACCCATTCGTGGGCGATCAGCCGAGGGGAGCGCCAATGCGATTTGATGAAGTGGCAGAAGGTGCATTGCCGGAACTGAACAACCCCGTCGCCGTGGGCAAGCCCGTTGACGTGCATGTCGTTCCCTACCGCAAAGAGCCTTCCCCTGATTTTGAGGCGATGCGCCGATTGGTTGAAGGCGGTCAACGCAAAGACTCTCATTGCAAGGAAGACGCACCGCACAAAGATGCCGTCGCCGTCTGAACGGTTTCCACGCGGAACCGATCTTCCATCACAATCACCGCAGTTTTGGGTAGCGCAGAAGGACCGGTATCTGCGCCAGCTCCTTATTCGCGATGTCGAGATCGCGACGGGGCGAAGGCTGATCGTCTATTTCGGAAACCGATTTGCCAACGCCCAAATTGATCACGGCGACTGCGCGTACATGAATGAGCTGCTGTCTGACATCGGAAAAACCGAGCCGACAGACTTGGTCGTGGAAACCAACGGGGGTCTTACGGACGCCGTGGAGGGCTTAATCACCCTGATCCAGAACAGGGTCGATGATCTGCGAGTTGCGGTAACGAATGCGGCAAAGAGCAACGGAACCGTTCTCGCGCTGGCAGCGCGCTCCATCGTGATGGGAGCCCCGTCGGAACTCGGCCCGATCGAACCGTATGTTGGCGGGATACCGTGCTCCATCCTGACGGAACCGCGAATCGAAAAGGACAATTTCGTACTCCACAAGAGCGGTCACTTTGCCCTGCAACAGACGAAATCCCTAGCCAAGCGTCTGCTGATGGAGGGCATGTTCAAGGGCAAGGCAGAGGCCGACGTGGATGCCTTGGTCCAGAAACTCGCGTCGCGCGACTACTATTATTCACACGGATCGGTGCTCGATCATCGCGAGGCGGAGGCTCTTGGCCTCGCCGTGACTTACCTTCCTCCAGGCGATCGCCAATGGGAACAGCTATGGTTGCTGCATTGTATGTACGAAGCCGATTGCAAGAAAAATGGTCTGTTGAAAGTGTTTGAGGGGCGCAAACTCAGCACGGCCGTTGCCGTGCCTCCGGCATCTCCCAAACCCTAGGTGCCGCTCGCCAGTATCTCGGATTTCGTCCGATTTTTCAGGCATTGAGGCTCCGAAACAGGGGGCGTGTCGGGGCAATATGGCGACAGCATACCGATTTGCGTGTGGAGCCTCGACCCGGCAGGGCGAAGTGGCATGGCGCTCCCACGGGGAATCGAACCCCGGTTTCAGCCTTGAGAGGGCCGCGTCCTGACCGCTAGACGATGGGAGCTGTCCGGCGGATGCTCGGGTTATATCGGCGGGGGAGGCGCCCAATCAAGGCGAAGGATTGCCGACGATATCGGCAGGGCGCTTCGGACGTTGGTTCCCTCCGGTCGTTGAGCCTATGATTGCGAGATGTGGAGGTTCCAATGGCATTCCTCGACCGTATCATCGCTCTGGCAATTCTCGCGTATTTTGTCGGTGGCTCGGCTGTTTTGGTAGTCCGCAGACTACGGCTGCCGAAGGACTCGCCCGAATTGCGGCGTCCGCCAGCACAAATCGACTTGCTGCCTGCGCGCTGGCGACGCTGGGTTCTCGGCAAACGCCGCCCACGAAATTCAGAACGGGACACTGTTCCCGCGTTCGGATCGTAAGAGTGTCAGCTCTAGCCTAGGGCGGGGTTTCGATGCGCACGGACACGAAGCCCTGTCTGGTGCTGACGAACGCGCAGAGGTGCGGTTCGGAGCCGCACTGTTCGAGTGATGCGATGAGCCAGAGAAAACCGTCTTCCGTCGCGTTCTCCGCATCCCGTGCAGATGGTTCCGACTTGCCGTTCGGATGGGAATGATAACAGCCGATGATCCTGCGAGGACCGCCGTGCAACCGGTGCAGCAGCGCGAAGTGAGCGACCGGATCGATCTCGAACTTATCCGGAGCAGCAGCAAGATTTGTCGTCGGGTGCAGCGCGGCGGCACGTGCCGCGGCCCCTTCGCAGACGCCTTCGAGCAGCCCGCAGCATTCGCGCGGGAAGGCACGCCGCGCTTCCTGCTCCAGCTGCACGCGCAGATTTGCCGGCAATTCCAGACTTGAAATCACTTGGGCGGCGGTGCGGACGCGCGAATCTTCGCGACGAGTCGCCCGTTCTGAGTATCGATAATGTCGATCTCCTCGCCGCTTGCGCCGCGCAGGTGCAGGATCAGACGATCGGCGGCAACATCTGTCGCAACGAGCCGCATTCCGGGCGCGAGCGCGAACTGGGCGGGAGCGTTTGCGGCCTGTCGATGACCGCCGCCGGTGAAATGCGTAACGAGGCCGACCACGAGAACGCCCAGCGCGATGACGATCAGAACGCCCAGCAGGATTACGGCCGCGAGCAGGCCGCGATAGGCTGTGGAGGATTTCGCGGCGAGCGCTGGAGGCTCTATGCCGATACCGGACAAATCTGACACTGCGAGCACCTCTCCCGGCGAAACGGTTCTGCAGGCGACTGCGGCCGATGCCCATGCGGGGATACGGCTCGACCGTTTCCTCTCCGAATCCCTTCCCGCGCTCAGCCGCTCGCGGCTTCAGCAACTCATAACGACCGGCCGTGTCACGCGCGATGGCGTGACGATAGGAGACGCGAATGCGAGGGTCAAACCCGACGAACGCTACGAAATCCGTATCCCGCCGCCCGTCGCCGCTGCGCCGGTTGCGCAGAAGATTGCGCTTTCCATCGTGCACGAGGATGACGATCTCATCGTGATCGACAAACCGGCGGGACTTGTGATGCACCCCGCTGCCGGCAATCCGGATGGCACCCTCGTCAATGCGCTGATCGCCCATTGCGGCGCCTCGCTTGCGGGCGTGGGCGGGGAGGCGCGCCCCGGAATCGTGCACCGCCTCGACAAGGATACGAGCGGACTTGTGGTGGCGGCGAAGAACGATCGTGCCATGCACAGCCTGGCTCGCCAGTTTGCCCATCGCACGATCGAGCGGGCCTACAACGCCGTGGCCTGGGGAGCGCCACGCGTGGGCCGAGGTGCAATCGAAGGGGATATCGGCCGCAATCCCTTCGACCGCAAACGCATGGCCGTGTTGCGCGGCGGCGGAAAGCCCGCGCGCACCAACTACGCCGTGCTGGAACGGTACGGCGATCCGGAACGGCCACTGGCCAGCCTCGTCGAATGCCGGCTCGAGACGGGCCGCACGCACCAGATCCGCGTGCATATGGCCCATCTTGGCCATCCATTGATCGGCGATCCGGTTTACGGCCGCGCGCGCAGCCTGCCGCGCGCGAAGACACCGGCCGAAGCGGAAGCTTTCGAAATTGTAAGAAGCTTCCCGCGCCAGGCGCTTCACGCTTTCGTGCTTGGCTTCAAGCATCCGACAAGCCAGAAGCACCTGCGCTTCGAATCGCCCTGGCCCGCCGATTTCATGAAGATGGTTTCAAGTCTGCGTGGCTTGCAACCCCGCCAAAGCGAACATACATAGTTTAATTGAAGGGTGAATTTCGGTAGCTTCGCTTGCGGACCGAACCGCGTCGCCACGCGTTATCAGAATGCGGCGGCTTCGCGGGCGTTTGCGAACGCGAAGCGCCAGACGGGACCTATAAAGATGAGCAGTCGCGGCGTGCCGGCGCTCCAAGGCGAAGGCGGGCTATCTCGTTACCTCTCCGAAATCCGGAAGTTCCCGCTTCTGGAGCCGGAAGAGGAGTACATGTTCGCCAAACGCTGGCGCGAGCATGAGGACCCGGAATCCGCGCGCCGTCTCGTCACCAGCCATCTGCGCCTCGTCGCCAAGATCGCCATGGGCTATCGCGGTTACGGGCTTCCGGTTTCCGAAATCGTCGCCGAAGGGAATGTCGGCCTGATGCAGGCCGTGAAGCGGTTCGAGCCCGACCGCGGTTTCCGGCTTGCGACTTATGCGATGTGGTGGATCCGCGCGGCGATCCAGGAATACATCCTGCGCTCGTGGAGCCAGGTGAAGATGGGAACCACTGCGGCGCAGAAAAAGCTCTTCTTCAACCTGCGCAAGGTGAAGAGTCGCATCGGCGCGCTTGAGGAAGGCGACATGCGCCCCGAGCAGGTGCGCGAAATCGCCGACAAGCTGGCGGTGCCTGAAGAGGAGGTGGTGAACATGAACCGCCGCCTCGCCGCACCGGACTCCTCGCTCAATGCGCCGCTGCGCTCCGATTCGGAATCGGAATGGCAGGACTGGCTGGTGGACGACACGCTGGATCAGGAAACCCGGCTCGCCGACGCCGAAGAAATGGGCGAGCGGCACGATCTCCTGACCACGGCCCTCGGCGAACTCACGGACCGTGAGCGCGATATCATCCAGGCACGGCGACTGCGCGACGATCCCGCAACGCTCGAAGAACTCTCCCAGAAATACGGCGTGAGCCGCGAGCGCGTGCGCCAGATCGAAGTGCGCGCCTTCGAGAAACTTCAGCAGCAGATGAAGCGCGCTCTCACCGAGAAGCGCCGCCACACCATCGCCCTGGCGGGATGACCGGGCGAAGGCCCACGTTCACGCGTTGGACAAGCATCCTGCGTGCTTCGACAAGCTCATGCTTCGACAAGCTCAGCACGAGGGCAATTTTTCAGCCATCAATGCCGATGCAAGGAAAAATTTCCTCATCCTGAGCCTGTCGGAGGACGCACCATCCCCATGCAATTCAGCTTCGCGGGCATTCCGATTCCTAGAGTCGCGCGTTGAACTCGTCGCAGCTCTCGTTGAACACGGCGAGACCCTCTTCCAGATAATCGCCGAGCATCGGCAGGCCGAGCAGATACTCCGCGGTGCGGCCCGTATGTTCGCCCCTCGCCGTCTCGAGCGCCTGCTGCCATTCCGAGAGCTCGTAGGTGCCGCGTCCCACCCAGGCGAGCGCCACGAGATTGATCTGTTCTTCGATGTCGAGCGCGCGGATGAATGCCATGAGCTCGGCATGCGTGGCATCGTCGCGTTCGCTTTCGAGCACGTCCGCCATACCGTCGTCCGTGGCATTGGATCCGGAGTCGGGATCGTCATCGGCCTGTTTGGCATCCCAGGCCCGTGCCTTCACGATGATGTGGCAGACCTTGTCAGTGGCTATGCCGAGATCGATTTCCTCGGGCTCGAGCGGCGGCTGGGTCTCAAGCGGCATGTCGGGTCCTCCAACGGGCTCTGCCAAGAAAACGTGCGCACGAGACGGGATGTTCCGGCCTGCCCCGGCGGTGTAGGATTCCGCCATGCACGCAGATGTCGCCTCCGACCAGGTGCTGAACCGGCTCAAGGAGGAGCTGCATAAGCTTTACGGGCCTCGCCTTGAACGCGCACTGCTCTACGGTTCCCGTGCGCGCGGCGATCATACGGCCGAAAGCGATTACGACGTTCTGGTCGTGCTCGAGCCGCCCTTCGACCGCTGGGCGGAGACCTGGCGTCTGGCCGATGTGTCCACCCGGATCGCGCTCGAAACCAGGGGCGCTTCCATTCTTTCGCTGCGGCCCGCGTCGCCGGCCGATCTCGAGGAGCGAACCGGCTTCATGCATAATGTGCGAAGGGAGGCGCGTGCAATCTGAGCCCGGAATCCATCAACTACCTCGAAGTGGCCGAGAAGCAGATCCTGCAAGCGCGACGCGCGCTCAACGCAGATCTCTATGAATTCGCGGCGCGGGAATCCTACCTCGCCGCGCTCAGCGCGGCGCGTGCAATCATCTTCGAGAAAACGGGAAACGCGCCCAAAACGCATTCCGGAGCGCGGTCCGAACTTGCGCGATTGAGGTACGAGGGATTGGAAGTGGGCGAGACGTTTCTTTCGTACCTCGCGACCGGATTCGAAATGAAATCCGATCTCGATTATGGGCCGGTGACGCCAGTACAGAGGCAGGAGGCCGAACAGGCATTCGCCACAGCGCATTCGTGTGTCGCTGCCGCGAAAGCAATTCTCTCCGATCTGAAATGAAAAAAAGGAATGTACATGAGTTTGAAGCATCCATCCTTGCGTCCTGCGCGACCGTTCTTCTCCTCCGGGCCATGCGCCAAACATCCAGGCTGGAGTGCTGAAGCGCTGAAGGGCGGAGTTCTCGGCCGCTCCCACCGGTCGCGGCCGGGCATGGCAAAACTGAAAGCCGTGCTCGACCGCACGCGCGCCCTGCTCGATATACCTGCAAATTATCACCTGGTCCTTGTGCCGGCATCGGACACGGGCGCAGTAGAGCTCGCCATGTGGACGCTGCTCGGGCCACTGGGCGTCGATGCTTTCGTCTGGGACAGCTTCGGAGCGGAATGGATGACCGACGCTGTCCATCAGCTGCGGCTCGATACGCGCGTGTTCCGGGCCGAGTTCGGCGAACTGCCAGATCTCTCCCAGGCCGATCCCGCGCGCGATTGCGTTTTCGTCTGGAACGGCACGACCTCCGGCGTGTGCGCGCCCGACGGCGATTGGATCGCAAGCGGTCGCGAGGGTCTCACCATCTGCGACGCAACAAGCGCTGCCTTCGCGATGGAGCTTCCCTGGCCCAAACTCGACGCCACTGCCTTTTCCTGGCAGAAGGGTCTCGGCAGCGAAGCCGCGCATGGAATGCTCGCGCTCTCGCCGCGTGCCGTTGCGCGCATTGAGTCACACACGCCCTCCTGGCCAGTGCCAAAGATTTTCCGGCTCAAGAAGGATGGCGTTTTCAGTCCTGGCCTTCTTGTCGGCGAAACTCTGAACACGCCGTCCATGCTCGCGGTCGAGGATTATTCCGACGCGCTCGGCTGGGCTGAATCGATCGGCGGCCTGCCGTCGCTGCTTGCGCGTACAAAGCGCAATTGCGCCGCGCTGTCGCGCTGGGTTCCCGAAAGCGAATGGGTGGCGTTCATGGCTTCGGAGGCGCGATTCCGTTCGCCGACTTCCGTGTGTCTCGGGATCACCGCTCCGCGGTTTGCAGCGCTCTCCTCAGACGAGCAGAGAAATTCGGTGCGAGCCATCGCAGATCTGCTCGAGGACGAGGGCATCGCATTCGACATTGCTTCTCATCGCACTGCGCCTCCGGGATTGCGCATCTGGTGCGGGCCAACGGTGGAAACGGCGGACGTCGAGGCGCTGACGCCGTGGTTGGATTGGGCTTTCCATGAAATCGGCAGGGCATAGCTCCAGCACGAATGACTCCGCAGATCGCACTGAACTATCTCTGGATCGTCTGGGCCATTTCCTGGCTCGCGATGGCGTTCTGGTCCGAGCGGACAGCGAAACGACCGAATTTCGGAGCGGAACTACCCTACAGGATCGTGACACTCGTCGGAGCGTTGCTGCTCTTCGGTTTTGTGCGCCGCTCGTATCGAGAACCGCTGGGCCTGTGGTCGCTCGCCCCGGGCTGGAACTGGGTTCTATTTGCACTCTGCGCGCTCGGGTTTCTCTTCACATGGTGGGCGCGCATCCACCTGGGCAGGCTGTGGTCGGGATGGATCACCCGGAAGGAAGGTCACCGGATAGTCGACAGCGGCCCCTATGGCATAGTCCGCCATCCGATTTACACGGGATTGATCGCGAGCGCGCTGGCGACGGCAGTCACGAAGGGCACCAGCGTCGCGCTCGCGGGCGCGGCCATCATGACTCTGGGTTTCTGGATCAAGGCGCGACTCGAGGAACGCTTCCTGAGCGAGCAATTAGGCGCCGATGCCTACGCCGCATACCGCCGGCGAGTTCCCATGCTCCTGCCCTTTGGACCCAAGGCGGCCTGACGCGCATCGCTGACGGCTCTATAGTCTCGAATCTGCGCGCCGATCGGCGGCAGGCAACCGGGGGCCGCGCGATGGCGAACGTGGCAGTGATCGGCGCCCAATGGGGCGACGAAGGCAAAGGCAAGATCGTCGACTGGCTGTCTGCTCGCGCCGATGTCGTGGTGCGTTTCCAGGGCGGTCACAACGCCGGTCACACGCTCGTCATCAACGGTACGACGTTCAAGCTGAGCCTCCTGCCCTCCGGTGTCGTGCGGCCGGGAAAATTCTCCATCATCGGCAACGGCGTCGTCGTCGATCCGTGGGCCTTCGCAGACGAAGTCAAACGGCTCGCGGCGCAGGGCGTGCACGTCACTCCCGAGACGCTGCTGGTCGCCGAAAACGCGGCGCTCATTCTGCCGTTGCACCGCGATCTCGATGAGGCACGCGAAGCAGGAACCAGCGTGCAGCGCATCGGCACCACCATGCGGGGCATCGGGCCGGCCTACGAGGACAAGGTCGGACGGCGAGCGTTGCGCATCGTCGATTTGAAGGATTTGCGTGCACTTCCGGCCAAGGTCGAACGGTTGCTCGCCCACCACAATGCTCTGCGGCGTGGAACGGGTGCGGATGAGATTTCGGCGCCCGAACTGATCGTCGCGCTGGCAGAGGTTGCACCGGGCATCCTGCCCTTTTGCGGCTCGGCGTGGCGCGCGCTCGATGCAGCGCGCCGCGAAAGCCGCCGCGTTCTGTTCGAGGGCGCGCAAGCCGTGCTTCTCGATATCGATCACGGCACCTATCCCTATGTCACCTCCTCGAACACCGTCGCAGGCCAGGCTGCGGCGGGGAGCGGCTGCGGGCCGCGCGACATCGGTTATGTGCTCGGCATCGCCAAGGCCTACACGACGCGTGTGGGCGAAGGTCCTTTTCCGACAGAGCAATGCAATGCTGTCGGAGAGATGCTCGGCATGCGTGGCGCGGAATTCGGGACCGTCACAGGCCGCAAGCGCCGGTGCGGCTGGTTCGACGCCGTGCTGGTGCGCCAGACCGTGATTACCGGTGGCATCGATGGCATCGCACTGACAAAACTCGACGTGCTCGACGGAATGGACGAAATCCGGCTGTGCACCGGTTATCGCCTCGATGGCCGCGAGCTCGATCATCTGCCGGCCGATTCCAACGAACAGGCAAGGCTCGAACCCGTTTATGAGTCACTTGAGGGCTGGAGCGAATCCACGCGCGGAGCGCGCTCCTGGGCGGAGCTTCCCGCGACCGCGATCAAGTACATCCGCCGCATCGAGGAACTGATCGCCGCACCCCTCGCGCTTCTCTCTACAAGTCCCGAACGGGAAGACACGATCCTCGTCCGTGATCCGTTCGTGGATCGTTAGTCAGTGCTGAGAACACGATTCACCGAAATGTTTGGCGTTGCGGCGCCGATCACCTGCGGCGGCATGACCCGCGTGGGGAACCTCGAACTGATTGCGGCGGTGGCCAATGCGGGCGCGCTGGGATTCCTCGCGGCGCACTCCGCCGGCAGGCCCGAGGACCTTGCGAACGCCGTTGCGTGGTGCCGCGAACGCACCGACAGGCCATTCGGCGTCAATCTCACGATTCTGCCGAGCATCATGCCATTGCCTTACGACGAATACCGCGAGGCCATCATCGAAAGCGGCGTGAAGATCGTCGAGACGGCGGGCTACAATCCGCAAGCCCACCTGCCGCGCTTCCGGGAAGCCGGCGTGAAGGTAATCCACAAATGCACAAGCGTGCGCCACGCGTTGAAGGCGCAATCGCTCGGCGTGGATTGCGTCTCGATCGACGGCTTCGAATGCGCGGGCCACCCGGGCGAGGACGATGTGGGCGGGCTCATCCTGTTTCCCGCAACTGCCGACAAGCTTTCGATTCCGATCATCGCGTCCGGCGGCATTGCGGACGCGCGCGGTCTCGTGGCAGCGCTCGCACTCGGCTGCGACGCCGCAAACATGGGCACACGGTTTATGGCAACCGTCGAAGCGCCGATCCATGAGAACGTAAAGGTACAGATCGTCGCCAATGATGAGCGGGCGACGACGCTCATTCTTCGCACCCTCCACAATACCGCGCGGGTCGCGAAGAACGCGATCAGCGAAGAGGTGGTGGCGATCGAAAAGCGCGGCAGCGCCACCTTTGCCGATGTGAAGGATCTTGTTGCCGGCGCGCGTGGTGCGATTGTTTTGGACCGGGGTGAAATGGACGCCGGCATCTGGTCGGCGGGACAGTCGCAGGCGCTGATCCACGATATTCCGACCTGCGCCGAACTCGTCACGCGCATCGTGCGCGAGGCGGAGGCAATTATCCGCGCGCGGCTTGGATCAATGCTTGGATGTTAAACTGGAGTCCTGCAACTGCTTCGTGCGTCCTTCGACAAGCTCAGGATGAGGCCGACTTGAGAACCGCATAACCGCCAATGGCAGTAATACTTTTCCTCATGCTGAGCCCGTCGAAGCACGCGTGATCGTCGTCCGAGACACCACTCAATCGCGCACAATCCCGTGCAGATGATTGAGCGGGCCGTAGCCGCGGCCGAATCCGTGCGCGTCCTTGAGCGCGTTCTGAACAAACCCCCGGGCGCGCCTGACGGCCAGCGCGAGCGGCATACCGTTTGCAAGCCCACAAGCGATGGCCGTTGCCAGCGTGCAGCCGGTTCCGTGAGTATTGGACGTATGGACGCGGGGAAATTCGAAGGTTTCGACTCCCCCTTGCCACACCAGAATGTCTTCGACTGTCTCGCCCTCGGCGTGTCCGCCTTTGATGAACACGGCCTGGGGGCCCAGCATGCGCAGCTTTTCGGCGGCGCTCCTCATTTCATCCGTCTTACGAACATACATACGCGCAAGCGCCTCGGCTTCGGGAATATTCGGCGTTAGAAGCATGGTGAGAGGAAGAAAACGCTCTTTCAAAACGGAAATGGCAGTTTCTTCAAGCAGCGGCGTGCCGCTCGTCGAGGTAAGTACGGGATCGAGCACGAGCGGTATACCGCGCGCCTTTTCCTGCAGAATATCGGCAACCGCTGCGACGATGTCCGCCGAGCCCAGCATGCCAACCTTGATCACATCGGCGCCGATGTCGTCGAGAACGCAGGCAATCTGGTCGCGCACGATGGAGGCAGGCACGGGATGGATCGCGTGAATTCGCACCGTATCCTGCACCGTGACGGCTGTTACCGCCGTCGCCGCGTACGCGCCGAGCGCGGTCGCGGTCTTGATGTCGGCCTGAATGCCCGCGCCGCCGCTCGAATCCGATCCCGCAATGATGAGGACGCGCGCAGGCGCAGGCTTCAAACGATGGCTTCCCGCAGTGTAGCGACGAGCTCGCTGACGACGGAACGGACAAGCTTTTCGTCGTCGCCTTCTGCCATGACGCGGATCACGGGCTCGGTGCCCGATTTGCGCACGACGATGCGCCCCGAACCGTTCATGCGTGCCTCGCACGCCTTGATGCGTTCGGCGACACGCGAATCGCTCAGCGGAGATCCGTGGCGGAAGCGGACGTTTTCGATGATCTGGGGCAGCGGCTCGAAGATATGCGAGGCTTCGCTCGCCGGACACTTTTCGTGTGCCAGCACACCCAGCACCTGAAGCGCCGCGACGATTCCGTCTCCGGTGGTCGAGAAGTCGCGCAGCACGATGTGCCCCGACTGCTCGCCGCCGACATTGAAACCCTCTTCCCACATGCGCGCGATGACGTAGCGGTCGCCCACCGGCGCACGCGCGAGCTTGAGGCCGAGTTTTCCGAGATAGCGCTCCAGCCCGGCATTCGACATCACCGTTCCGACCACGCCGCCGCCCTGCAACTCGCCCGTCTTCGACCAGGAGCGCGCGATCAGCGCCAGAATCTGATCGCCGTCGATCAGATTGCCCCTCTCGTCGGCCATCACCACGCGATCGGCATCACCATCGAGCGCGATGCCGAAATCCGCGCGGCGTTCGCGCACCTTGCGCTGCATGGCCTCGGGAAAGGTGGAACCGCATTCGTGGTTGATGTTGAAGCCGTTCGGTTCGGTGCCGATTTCGATCACTTCGGCGCCCAGTTCCCAGAGAATGAGCGGGGCCACCTTGTAGGCAGCGCCATTCGCGCAATCGATCACGATGCGGAGCCCGTCCAGCGTAAGGTTCTTCGGAAAGGTCCGTTTGGCAAATTCGATATAGCGAGCCTGGGAATCGTCGATCCGCTTTGCGCGGCCGATCTTGCGCGCCTTTGCGAGCCCGTTCTCGAGCCCGTTCGCCATCAGCTCTTCGATCTCCAGTTCCCGCTCGTCGGACAGCTTCAGTCCGTCGGGACCGAAAAACTTGATGCCGTTATCCTCAAACGGATTGTGGGAGGCGGAGATCATCACGCCGAGGTCGGCCCGCAGCGAACGCGTCAACATCGCAATTGCCGGCGTAGGCAACGGACCAAACAGAAACACATCCATGCCGACCGAGGTGAAACCGGCCACCAATGCCGATTCGATCATGTAACCGGACAGGCGCGTGTCCTTACCGATCACGACCCGATGCAGGTGATCGCCATGCGTAAAGAGGCGGCCCGCCGCCATGCCTGCTTTCATGGCAATTTCCGGCGTCATGGGATGGCTGTTGGCCAATCCCCGAATGCCGTCGGTGCCGAACAGTTTGCGAGTCATATTGGCCGGGTCCCACTCCAATCGAACTCGGGCATTCTAACAGAGGAACCCTTGCCAAAGCTTCCCCTTTCCGGGGCCGCAAGCCTCTCGGTCACTGCAAGGCCGTCCCTAAGCGCGGCGGGATCGTGTGTCCGGATGTAATCGACACCCTGGGCCGCTGCGAAGAGTTCGGCGGCCAGGGTGGCGGCGCCCGCCTCCGCAGCCTTCCGGCCGGGTGGCCGCAGGAAGGATTTGCGCGAAACCGAGACAAGCACGGGAAGACCGAACGCCGCTTTGAGCTCCGCGACCCGGCGCAGAACCTCGAAGGAACCTTCCCGGCTGCGGCCGAGAAAAAGCCCCATGCCGGGGTCGAGGATCAGCCGCTCGCGGCCAATGCCCCGGGCGACAAGCGCGGCGATGCGCCTCTCGAAAAAGGCCAGGATGCGCTCGAACAGATCCGGCGGCGTTTCGTCTTCCCGCCGCGCCGGACCTGCGGTGGTCAGTGCATGCATGACGATGAGCTTTGCGGAAGACGTGGCGAGCCGGTCGTACAGCTCGGGCCACGCAAAGCCGTGAATGTCGTTGAGGAACTCGACCCCTTGGCAAAGCGCCCAAAGTTGCGTCTCGCGCGCAAAACTATCGATGGAAATCCGGGCGCCATCGCGCCGGAGACTCTCCACAAGCGGCTGCAAGCGGCCGATTTCCACCGCAGGCGCCACCGGTTTCGCGCTCGGATTGGATGCCGCCGCGCCGAGATCGATGATATCGGCGCCGGCCGCGGCAAGCCTACGGGCATGGGCAAGCGCCGCCCCCGTTTCGAGGTGCAGTCCACCATCTGAAAAGGAATCCTCGGTGACGTTCGCGATCCCGAGGATCGCCAGACTCGCGCTCACCGTCCGGGTTGCGGCTCGGGTGCAATCGGCCCGATCCCGCGCGGGCGCCCTGCCTGGGGCACGCTCGGTCCGGGTCCGCGCTGCGGCTCCGGTTCCTCGTAAGGCGCACGCACCGGTGCGATACCCTTGAGCAGGGCCACGATCTCGTCGCCAGTGAGTGTTTCGTACTCGAGCAGACCTTTCGCGAGCGTATGAAGGTCGGGCGAGCGCTCGTTCAGAATATCGTGGGCTCGGCGGTAGCAATTGTCGATGATCGTGCGGATTTCCTGGTCGATCTTCTGCGCCGTCGCTTCCGAGACATTCTGCTGGCGCGCGATCGTGTGACCAAGGAAAACCTCGTCCTGGTTCTCGGCGTAGGCCAGCGGCCCGAGCTCGTCGGACATGCCGAACCGGGTGACCATCGCGCGCGCCATGCGGGTTGCCATTTCGATGTCCGACATGGCGCCCGTTGTGACCTTCTCATGGCCGAAGATCAGCTCTTCCGCGATACGCCCCCCGAACGCCACGCAGATATCCGCGAGCATCTTTTCGCGCGTCACCGAAAGGTGATCGCGTTCGGGCAGACGCATCACCATGCCGAGCGCGCGACCGCGCGGAATGATGGTCGCCTTGTGAATCGGATCCGAGCCTTTAACGCTCAATGCCACGATGGCATGTCCGCCCTCGTGATAGGCCGTGAGCTTCTTCTCCTCGTCGGTCATCGCCATCGACCGCCGCTCGGCGCCCATGAGGACCTTGTCCTTGGCGTCTTCCAGCTCGAACATGGTGACCACGCGCTTGCCGCGGCGGGCCGCAAGCAGAGCGGCTTCGTTCACCAGGTTGGCAAGGTCGGCACCGGAGAAACCCGGCGTGCCGCGCGCAATCACCCGCGGGTCCACGTCAGGCGCGAGAGGTACCTTTCGCATATGCACACGCAGAATCTTCTCGCGGCCCGAAAGATCGGGATTGGGCACCACGACGTGCCGGTCGAAGCGGCCTGGGCGGAGCAGCGCCGGATCGAGCACGTCCGGACGGTTGGTAGCCGCGATAAGGATCACGCCTTCCGTTGACTCGAAGCCGTCCATTTCGACGAGCAGCTGGTTGAGCGTCTGCTCGCGCTCGTCGTTGCCGCCGCCCAAGCCGGCGCCACGGTGGCGGCCCACCGCGTCGATTTCGTCGATAAACACGATGCAGGGCGCATTCTTCTTGGCCTGCTCGAACATGTCGCGGACGCGGCTCGCGCCGACGCCGACAAACATCTCAACGAAATCGGAGCCCGAAATCGTGAAAAACGGCACATTCGCTTCGCCCGCGATGGCGCGCGCGAGGAGCGTCTTGCCGGTGCCGGGCGGACCGACGAGCAGCACGCCCTTCGGGATGCGTCCGCCGAGCCGCTGGAATTTCTGCGGATCGCGCAGGAATTCGACGATTTCCTTGAGTTCTTCCTTGGCTTCGTCGACGCCCGCCACGTCTTCGAATGTCACGCGACCGGTGCGCTCGGTCAGAAGCTTGGCGCGGCTCTTTCCGAAGCCCATTGCCTTGCCGCCGCCCGCCTGCATCTGGCGGAGAAAGAAAATCCAGACGCCGATCAGAAGCAGCATCGGGAACCAGTTGATGAACACGCCCATCAGCGTAGGCATCCCATCGTCCGCCGGCTGCACGGTGATGCCCACATTGTGCTGGAGCATCCGCGAAACGAGGCCCGGGTCGTTGGGCGCGTAGGTCGTAAAGGCCTGTCCGTTGGCGAGTTCGTAGTGGATCTGGTCACCCTGGATGGTGACCTTCTTCACCGCGCCCTGCACGACCTCCTGATTGAATTCCGTAAAGTTCGTCGTCGTGGCCGCGGGTCTGCTCGCGGTGCCCTGGAACATGTTGAACAAGGCAACGAGCAGCAGCGCGATAATGATCCAGAGCGCGAGATTTCGGAGGTTGTTCACGTAAGTCCTTTCCGGTGGCCCATCCGGCAGCAGGCGGAAGAAACTACCCAGCTACATAGGAACTTCATAGCCTGTTGCCAGCCAGCAAGACGTTAAGAATTTTTCCCCGGTCCGGGCAACTCTCGTTTGCTATTGCCCTTAACATCCGAGTTCCTCTCGTCGCCGCCACTGCCCCTTTTTTCCCAACCAACCCGCCGCGTCCGGGGTTCCGGAGCGATCCGCAGCGTCTGCGGCCCGAAGCAACCCTTCCGCCCTGCCGCTGTCCTGATGCAACACCCGTGCAAAGTCCGGCCTTTGCCAATCACACCACTCTGGATTGCGGCCATCAGCCGTTCGAGCCGCTCCATCCGGGGGCGGAAGCTCTGTCCGGAAACCTGCATCAACACGCATGCGAGGGCTCTTAAGCCAATCTCGTCGGGAGCTGCTGCAAGGCGCGCGCCATCAAGCACGACGCATTGGCCCTTCCTTTGAGTTGCCAGCCGCAGTAGCGCCTCGACCTCCTTTTCCAAGGCGGCCCGGGCCCGGGAGAGATGCCGGGCCGCATCAGCGATGCGCTTCGCCGAGAGGCCGAGACGTTCCAGATCGGGCCAAGCTGCTCGCAAGCGCGCCCGGGCGAAGCGCGGGTCCGCATTCATCGCGTCTTCCTGCCAGGACATGCGGCGGCCCGTCAGCACCGCGCGCAGCCGCGCACGCAGCACACCCAGCAGCGGCCGGGCGAGGCGCAGGCCCGCGAAGCCGGGCAGGGGATACTCCGATACCACCGACATGGCGGATAGCCCGTCGACCCCGCTGCCGCGTGCCAGACGCAAAAGGAACGTCTCGGCCTGGTCCTCCAGTGTGTGGGCCACATACAGGCAGGTGATCCCGTGCATCGAGCACCACTCGCCCATCAGGTCGTAGCGGGCCGTTCTTGCGGCGCTCTCGACATCCGAAACCGGTTTGCGCCCGCGCCACCTCAGCACATGCGCATCCAGACGGGCGGCGCCGGCTTGCGCCAGAACTGCAGCGGCGTGACGGGGCGAACCCGGTCTTAATCCGTGATCGACGGTGAGCACCAGGGGCGGTTCCCGGCTCTCGGACCTAGCCCATTCCGCAATCAGGACCATCAGAGCCGTGGAATCGCCACCACCCGAGACTGCGACCGCCCCGCGCCAGGACGCTCCCGCGTCCAACGCCGTCTGCATCAGCCCGGCGAATTCCTCACCGGAAAGTGCCTGGTCAGCGGCAACCGGCCGTTTTTCGTGCCGCGAGCGCCTGGTCGGTGACGGATTTCGAAGCGTCCGGATATTGGTTGGGGAGCGTGCCAAGGGCCCTGCAACCTTCTTTCTTCTGGTTCATCGCTATCAGCGATTGCCCCAGCTTGAGCATGCTCTCGGGCGCGCGCGGGCCAGTCGGATACTTCTTCAGCTCTTCCGCGAAGGCGCGGGCCGCGCCCGCATAGTCCTTCTGAACATAGGCGATGTCTCCCACCCAATACACGGCCTGCGGAGCAAGCTCGTCGTGGGGGTAAGAATCGGCAAAGCCCCGGAACGCGGCCTGCGCTTCCTGGTATTGCGCCCGGGCCAGCATGTTGAGCGCCGATTCGAATTGCGGCCTCGTGTCGATCGAGGCCATCTGGTTGGGCGGACTGGTCGAAGCCTGCGGCAGGTTTCCAAGCTCCCCGCGCGGCAGCGTCCCCAGAACTCCGGGAGGCGGCGCAAGATGGACCTCGCCGTTCGTGCCGGTCTGGTTGGCCGGTGGTGCAGCGGCTCCGCCCTGCGGCGTGCCTCCATTGCCGCCACAGGGAAGCGCGGTGTCCGCTCCGGCCTCGGTGGACGCGCCGAGCTGCTGGGCGGCCAGCGCGCAGATTTTGTAGTCGAATTCCTTGCGCATGCGGCTCATGCGTTCGTTCTGTTCGCCGATCCGGTGATCCAGCTCCTCGATCTGTCCCGTCAGGCGTCGCAGCGTTTCATCGAGATCGCCGACGCGCTGGTTGAGCGTCGCGAGACTGGAATCCTGCGCCTGCTCACGCTGGAGACGCGCTGCTTTCTCCTCGTCGCTTTCGCCGAAGAGCTGCGCGACCTGGGTACCGCCGGTTCGCGCAGAGAGGTTGCTCACATCCTGCGACAGCCGATCCGCCCGCGCTTCGGCACCCGCCAACCGGGTTTCGAGGCTCTGCAACGACGGATCCGTTTGCCCGGCCGCCACCCCAAAGAAGGATGCGCAGAGGATTGCGCCGGCCAATGCCGCCAACGCTCCTCTGCTGCTGCCTCGCCCGCGTACCGACTCGTTCATCTACCGTTTCCGTTCGCCCCGTATCATGTGCGGCCCAGATTGAACCCAATGCAAGGAATACGACGAATCGCGGCGGCCGGGGAGTGGTATTGTCGGCGGCCGGAAACCATTCCCGCCCGCCGGCCAGTGGCTTACGACGTCGCAGCACCGCTCGTGATCGTGGTCACGCCGCGCCGATCTTGCGCCCAGCACGCTTCGTCGGATTCCGTGCAGACTGGGCGTTCCTTGCCGTAGGAGATCGTATCGACGCGCGAGGACGGAACGCCCAAGCTCACAAGGTAATCCTTCACCGCATTGGCCCGGCGGGCGCCCAGCGCCAGATTGTACTCCCGCGTGCCACGCGGGTCGCAGTGACCTTCGATCGTCACTCGCACCTGCGGATATTTCTGAAGCCACGCCGCCTGGCGCTGCAGAATATCGCGATCCTGATCCTGGACATTATATTTGTCGTAGGCGAAGTGCACCGTGTCGCCGACGTTGACGCGGAAGTCCTGAACGCTTCCCGGCACGGCCGTGGTTTGCACCTGGTTCTGTGCGTAAGGCGCAGTGGTAGGCGGCGCTTCCGGCGGCGCCGCAGTGGGCCTGGGCTTGGTCGCGCAGGCGGCGAGCGCAAGCATCGCCGCAACGGCTGCAATCCTCAAAGGATTCGAGATTTTCCGCATGAGACCACGACTCCGCAAAAGCGCCCCCTGGTGCGTAGGGATCGCGCGGGAAAAATGGATGCGCGCACCGTCGCAAATCGAAGATCGGACCGTCGCCGGACCGTGAAATTCTGATCGCCGCACACTAGAAACTTACCACCTACTGGATCAAGGGCGACCATGCCGGATCCGAGGCATCACCCGGTGTCTGCACGCGCTGTTCGTTGCGTCCCGTCACGTCCACCGACCAGACTTGCGAGCCACGGCCGTTACGCAGCGTGCGCGTGAACATGAGAACGCGTCCGTTCGGCGCCCAGGTCGGTCCCTCGTCCTGCCATCCGTCGGTTATCATGCGCTCGCCCGAACCGTCGGAGCGCATGACGCCGATCCGGAATGAGCCACCCGACTGCTTGGTGAAGGCAATGAGATCGCCGCGCGGACTCCACACCGGCGTTCCGTTCTTACCGCCGCCAAAGCTGATGCGATGGACGTTCGATCCGTCGGCATTCATCACATATACCTGCTGCGAGCCGCCGCGATCGGATTCGAAGACGATCCGGCTGCCGTCCGGCGAATAGCAGGGCGAGGTGTCGATGGCCGGATCGGTGGTCAGCCGCCTCACCGATCGGGAACGCAGGTCCATCACGTAAATGTCGGAATTGCCGCGGCTTTCGAGCGTCATCACGACCTTGTTGCCATCGGGCGAAAAGCGGGGCGAAAATGTCATGCTCGGAAAATCGCCCAGCATCTGCTGCCGTCCGGTTTCGAGATCGAACAGATAGACGCGCGGCCTGCCGGAAAAATACGACATGTAGGCGATCATCTGCGCAGTCGGATTGAAGCGCGGGGTCAGCACCAGATAGTCGCCGCGCGTCAAGAAGCTCGGGTTGGCGCCGTCTTCGTCCATGATCGCGAGCCGCTTGCGGCGGTGAAGGGCCGAGCCGCTTTCGGAAATGAACACGATGCGGGTGTTGAAATAGCCCTTTTCGCCCGTGATCTGTTCGTAGATTGCGTCGGAGATCATGTGGGCGATGCGCCGCCAGTTCGCGGGCGCGGTGAAATACTCCTTGCCCGGCATCATTTCCGTTTCGCCGAAGACGTCCCACAAGCGGAAGTCGACTTTCAGCCGACCGTCGGGCTGGGTGCCGATGGTTCCGGTCACCAGCGCCTGCGCATTGATCACGCGCCAGCTGGCGAAGGTCGGCGGCGTGTTGATACTCTTGATCTGCTCGAGAAATGACCGCGGATCGAGCGGCCGGAAGACGCCGGAACGCTCGAGATCGGCGCGGACCACGCCGGCAATGTTCTGCCCGGTTGTGGCATCACCGGGCTGAGCCGGACCGAAATCCGGAATCGCGATCGGCAGCGGCTGGACATTGCCCTGGGTGACATCCACCTTGAGCGCCGCCGATGCCGGGACGGCGCTCTGCACGATCAGTGCGAGAATTGCGGCGCAAACCAGGCCGGCGAATCTCATCATGCCTTCTCCACTGTTACTGCCCCATCATCTGCCGGGGATCGAATATAAACGGGTTGATCTCCCGCCATTGCTCGTACCGGTCGGCCGGAAGTTTGTACGGCGCGCAGGTGTAGATCGCCCGCAGTGCGGCTTCCTTGGCCGCGTTGAAGTATGGATCGCTCGAACTCGCAAGCAATTGTGGCGGCCTTGCGACGGAGCCGTCCGGATTGAGAAACAAATCGAAAGTGACAACGAGCCGTTCGGGATGCGGAGCGCCGACCGGCGGGCTCCAGCAGGGCTGGATCTGGCTGCGCAGCGCGTCCTGGAGATCGGCCGTCATCGCGTTCTGCGCGCCAAAGCCGTGCACGGTCCGCGCGGCCTCCGGCGCGTTGGGTGCGGCGGCCTGTGAAGGCGCGACCTTGTTGAGCAGCGCGAGCACCTTGTCGACGTCGAAGTTCTTCTTGTCCTCCTCCTTTGGAACCGGTTTGGGCCGGAGCTTCGGAACAATGGGAGCGGGTTCGGGCTTCTCGATCGGCTCTGCTTTCGGGATCGGCGGTTTTTCGGGAGCGGGAGCCGGTTCGGCTTTCGGCTGCGGAACGGGCGGGGTGAGCATCGCTTTGGGAGCGGGCGGCACCGGCGTGGGCGCGACCTTCGGCGTTCTGTGAGACGTCGCCCTGATATTCGTCTTCTGGGCGATGGTGACGATATCGATCGGAATCACGGGCGGCGACTGATCGACGATGTCGAGCGTGCGGGAAGCCGCAAAGAAGAGAGTCGCGGCGACGATACCGCCATGCAGGACGAGCGAGCCCACCCATCCGGCCGGTGAGCGCGAATCGCCGGCGTGCGTCGCCGTCGAAATCCTATTCCTTGTTCCTGTCGTTCTCACTGCGAGGTTTGGCGATATCCGTGACCAGTCCGATATGGGTGAATCCGGCGGCGCTGATGAGCGCCATCACCTGCATGATGCGTCCGTAATCAACCGATTTGTCGCCGCGCACGAAGATGCGCTGGTCGTAGCCATTGGCGGCGATCGCCGTCAGCCGCGGGACCAGATCGTCTTCCGTTACGCGCGTGTTCTGAAGATATATGGTGCCATCGCGGCGCACCGAAACGCTCAGCGGCTCGCGGTCCTGGCTGAGCGCCTGCGCCTGCGTCTTCGGAAGATCGACGGGGACGCCGACCGTGAGCAGCGGCGCGGTCACCATGAAAACGATCAAAAGCACGAGCATCACGTCGACGAACGGGGTGACGTTGATTTCCGACATCGGACGGGTGCGCCGGCGTCCGCGCCGGCCGACTTCCATTCGCCGGACCGCTGCCGCCATCAGGCTGCTTTCTCGTCGAGTTGACGCGACAGAATCGCGGCAAATTCGTCGGCGAAGCTTTCCAGACGCCCCGTGTAGCGACCGATGTCGTTGACGAACTTGTTGTAGAAAATCACCGCCGGAATGGCGGCAAGAAGACCCATGGCCGTCGCAAACAGCGCCTCCGCAATGCCGGGCGCCACCACGGCCAGCGTCGTGTCATGCCGCGCAGCAATCGCGGAAAAGGAATTCATGATTCCCCAGACAGTGCCGAAGAGTCCCACGAATGGTGCGGTAGCGCCGACGGTCGCAAGAAAGCCGAGCTGGTTTTCGATTCCCTGCGATTCGCGCTGGATGGTGACCGACATCGCCTTGTCGATGCGGTCCTTGATGCTGGCCAGCAGCGATTCGCGCGGCGGCCCGCCTTCGAAGGCCCGCCGCCATTCGCGGATGGCGGACGCAAACACGGCCACCATCGGGTGATTTATGCGCGGCGCGTATTGCTGATAGAGATCGTCGAGGGAGGTTCCGGACCAGAACGATCGCTCGAATTTTTCGGCGCGCCGGCGCAGCGTGCCAAGCGCGACCCATTTGTTGAAGATGATCGCCCACGACCAAAGCGAGGCGAGCGCCAGGAGCGCCATTACCGCCTTGACGACCGGATCGGCGCGCAGCCAGAGCGAATAGATCGAAATTCCGGTGAAGCCAGGGCCCGAAGCTCCAGGGGGCGTGCTCACATCCACCGATTGCGTGGGGGCAGCCTGCGGCGCTCCGAGTTGCTGGGTCTGGGCATTGGGGCCGGTCGGCGCGGCTTGCGGCGCGGACTGCACGAAGGCCCAACCGGGAAATACACAGGCGATCAACAGAAACACCGCCACCGCAGCCATCCCGAGGGGCGCTTGCGTAAACCTCATTCGCAATCCTCTTTCGCCCGTGGGGGGCGCTACCGACCCGGGTTACTGTCATGCAGGATGGGCAAGATCAACACGCCTTCGGAACATGGCCGAATTTTGGCGCGCGCCTACGCGGATTCCGGCGCGCCCACAAAGGGCAACAGCTTTTCACGCATGTCTTGCGGAATACGGCGCGGCTTTCCACCGAGCGTCATGATGCAAGCCTCGACCATGCCCCGGACCAGTAGCTTGCCGCCGCAATATATCTTTTGATTGGCATTCATGCGGGCACCGGAAAGGGCAATGGCCCCCGTGTGCACCTCAACGAGATCGTCGAGTCGCGCAGGTTGCGCAAACTCGATGGAAATCCGCCGCAACGTCCAGGCGCATGGTTCATCCTCCTCCAGCATGGCGAGCCTGGTGATCCCCGCACTCCGGAAAAACTCGGAGCGTCCGCGCTCCATGAAGCGGAGGTAATTCGCGTGATAGACCACCCCGGAAAGGTCGGTATCCTCGTAATAGATCCGGATCGGCAGGACGTGGATCTTGCCTTCGAAGCCTCCGAGGCCGGAAAGATCAGGCATCTTGCGCGTCGTTCTGCGGAAAAAGTCCAGGCTGCCCCGGATCGCGCGGCGGAGATTCGAGGCCGAGATGCGCGAACGCGGCGCCTGTGATCATCCGCCCGCGTGGCGTGCGCTGTACGAATCCCTGCTGCAGGAGAAAAGGTTCGACGATCTCCTCGATCGCATCGCGCGCCTCGCCGAGCGCCGCCGCGATGGTTTCGATGCCGACCGGTCCGCCGGCGAAGGATTGCGCGATCAGCGACAGATATCGGCGGTCGAAGGCGTCAAGGCCGCGCCCGTCCACTTCGAGCCGGGTGAGCGCCGCATCGGCGGCGCGTTGGTCAATCCGGGCGTGACCGCCAACCGCCGCAAAATCGCGCACCCGCTTCAGGAGTCGTCCTGCGATTCGCGGTGTGCCGCGGGCGCGCGCCGCGATCTCGCGTGCGCCATCTGCGGTCAGATCGAGCGAAAGGATTCGCGCCCCACGCTCGACGATCGCCTGCAATTCTTCCGTATCGTAAAAATTGAGGCGCAGTGGGATGCCGAAGCGGTCACGCAAGGGGGTAGTAATCAGTCCCGAACGTGTCGTGGCGCCGATCAGCGTAAATGGGGCGAGCGTGATCTTGACGGAGCGGGCGCTCGGACCTTCGCCGATCACGAGGTCGAGCTCAAAATCCTCCATCGCAGGATAGAGAATTTCCTCGACTGCGGGATTGAGCCGGTGAATTTCGTCGATGAACAGCACATCGCGTGCTTCGAGATTCGTGAGGATTGCGGCGAGGTCGCCGGCGCGCGCAAGCACCGGGCCCGAGGTCGAGCGGAAGTTCACACCGATTTCGCGCGCCACGATCTGCGCCAGCGTCGTCTTGCCGAGCCCTGGCGGTCCCGAGAACAGCACATGGTCGAGTGCTTCGCCGCGTGCGCGCGCCGCGGCGATAAAAACCGAAAGATTTTCCCGCGCCTGCCGCTGTCCTACAAACTCCTCGAGCCGCCTCGGCCGCAGGCCCGACTCGAGCGCGTCGTCTTCGCGGAGTTCGGGCGCGACCAGCCGCTCAGCTTTTGGTTTGGGACCGGCAGCGGACATTACGGTTCCCACGGATTTATGAGTTCGAGACTGTCAAAGCGAAAATGCCTCACGTTGCGCGTGACAAAAATGAAATCGTAAGCAAGCGCCGTGGAGGCTATTTGGGCATCAGCGACGGGTATATTCGGGTGCGCGGCCCGCAGGCGGCCCCACTCGCGCGCGACGGCATCGTCAAGCACCACAATCCTGTCCGCAAAGTGCCGCTCGACGTCTTCGAGCCAGCTGGCGAGGTTACGCCGCCGCGCGCTGTTTGGGAGCCTTGCGACTCCAAAGTGCAGTTCACCCAATGTAACGGCACTGATGAACAATTCCACGGGGTTTTGACTCTGCATCCAACCCACGACGCGCTCGTCCGGTCTGATATTGACAGTCTCGGAAACTACGCATGTGTCGAGCAGAAACATCAGAATACGTTTCTGGACTTTTCGCGTTTTCGCGGCGGAAGCTTGAATTCCGGAACCTTGGGCGCCGAGAGCCACCAATCAACCAACGTCCGCGGCTTTTCCTTCCCGGTGGTCTTGTCCACAATCAGCCGAACCTCGAATTTCGGCTTGCCCCGATAGGTAATGATTTGGGGCCGGCTTTCAGCCTGCCGCAAAAATTCCGAGAAGCGGGCCTTCGCATCCTGCACTGGCCACGCATTTTCCATGAAGGTCCCTCCTGACTAGTCTGACTAGTCAGTTCGTATGCTATCGCGCCATCGCTCGCAAGCTCTCCCGGATCAGCGCATCGACCGGCGCTTCGCCCAGATCGTACGCCGCGCGCGCGACGGATTCGGCGGCCTGGCTCTGCGAATAGCCGAGCTTGATCAGGGCTGCGACGGCATCGGCTTCGGGGCCGCGCGGCGCGGGTGCCGCGGCCAGAGCCGTTTCCGGTGCATGCCCGCGCAGCATCATCGAGGGTGCCTTATCCTTCAGTTCGGTGACGATGCGCGTGGCGAGCTTGGGCCCTACGCCTTGCGCACGTCCCATCGCCGCCTTGTCGCCCAGCGCGATCGCCCGTTCGAGTTCGCGCGGTGAAAGCGCGGAGAGCACATTGAGCGCGACGCGCGCGCCGACGTTCTGGACGCCCTGCAACAACCGGAACCACTCGCGTTCTTCGGGCGAGGCGAAGCCGTACAGCCGGAGTGCTTCGTCGGTGACGCGCAGCTCGGTAACGAGCGTCGCCGCTGCACCCGTAGCCAGGCGCGACAGCGTCGATGCGGGACAATGGACGAGATAGCCCACGCCGTGCACGTCGAGGATCGCGTGATCTTCCGCAATTAAATCCACAATGCCGGTCAGCTTGCCGATCATGCGAGGGCGGCTTCAATGCGTTCGCGGGTGCCCGCGAGATGCGCATGCGCAATGGCGAGCGCGAGTGCGTCCGCGGCATCGGCCGATTCGACGCAAGCGGTCGGTAGCAGATGCCGGATCATCGCCTGCACCTGCTCCTTTCCGGCATGTCCGACACCCACCACACACTTCTTGACGTGGTTGGGCGTGTATTCCGCAATCTCAAGTCCTGCTTGCGCGGCCGCAAGCAGCGCCACGGCGCGCGCCTGCCCGAGCTTCAGCGCGGCCGACGGATCCTTGTGAACAAAAACCTGTTCGATGGCGATTGCCTGAGGCGCGACACGCGCGATCACCTCGGATAGTAAGTCATACAGAATCAAGAGACGCGGGCCTGGCCCCGCTTTGGCCTCGCTGGTCAGAACGCCGTGCGCGACATGCGTTAGTCGCGAACCCGAGACCTCGATGGCACCCCAGCCCATACGCGCGAGGCCGGGGTCAAGCCCGAGAATGCGCCTGCCGCTCCGCCCCTCGAATCGCATACGTACAGTTTCTGGAGCTCCGCATGCCGTGGCAACAGGAATCAGGCCGCTTCCAGCTTGCGCATCAGCGAATCGGAAAGTTCGTAATTGCCATAGACGTCCTGCACATCGTCATGATCTTCGAGGACGTCCAGGAGCTTGACGAGCGATTCACCGGTCTCGTCACCTACCACGACAGTGTTTTGCGGGCGCCATTCGAGTTTCGCCGATTGTGCGGGTCCGAGCTTCGCCTCCAGTGCGTCGCGGACGGCGGCAAAACTTTCGGGACTCGCCAAAAACTCGTGCATTTCTTCGCCCGAGATGCATTCGTCCGCGCCGGCTTCGATCGCTGCTTCGAACATTGCCTCGTCCGATCCCGCCCTCTTCGGATATGAAATCGCGCCAGTGCGGCTGAACTGAAAGGCGACCGAGTTCGTTTCGCCAAGTGCTCCGCCATATTTCGAGAAGGCAGCACGCATGTCGGCGGCGGTGCGGTTGCGATTGTCGGTCAGGGCTTCGACAATCAACGCTACTCCGCCGGGCCCGTAGCCCTCATAGCGCACCTCCTCGATGTTTTCCGCACCCGCTCCGCTCGCCTTGTCGATGGCGCGCTGGATGTTTTCCTTGGGCATGGATTGAGCCTTTGCAGCCGCGATGGCCGCCCTGAGGCGGGGATTGTGCGCGGGGTCCGGCAGGCCGTGCTTCGCCGACACGGTGATTTCGCGGGCGAGCTTGGAGAACAGCTTGGAGCGCTCCTTATCCTGGCGCCCCTTGCGGAACATGATGTTCTTGAACTGCGAATGACCGGCCATGGCGGGGTCAGATAGCCGGGCGCGTGTCCGGCTTCAAGCGGCGGTCAGTCTGCCGGAATATGGGGCATGAGCCGTCCACCGATGCGGACGGGCTCGATGCGGGTTGCCAGGCCTTTCCCATCGGTTGCGACAAACACCGCGCAGAGCGTCGCCGGGCCCGCCGATGGCGTGTAGCGGCCGGTCGACAGTTTGCGCGTGAAGCGCTGCAGCGGCTCGAACTTCTCCATGCCGATCACGGAATCGTAATCGCAACAACCGCCGGCATCGGTTTGATAAGCTGTGCCGCCTGGCAGGATCTGGGCGTCCGCCGTGGGCACGTGGGTGTGGGTGCCCACGACGAGCGAAGCGCGCGCATCGCAGAAATGCCCCATCGCCATTTTCTCGGAGGTCGCCTCGGCGTGCATGTCCACCACCAGCGCGTCGCAGCCTTCGCCCAAAGGACAGGCGACAAGCTCTTTCTCGACCGCCGAGAAGGGATCATCAAGCGGGTCCATGTAATAGCGCCCCATGACGTTCACCACGAGCACGTGTTGGCCGCTCCGCGTTTCGTAGAGTCCCGCACCGCGTCCCGGCGTGTCGGCGGGATAGTTGCGGGGCCGCAGGATTCGGTCCTCATCGCCAATGAAGGAGAGGATCTCCTTCTGGTCGGCCCAGTGATTGCCGGTCGTCAGGACATCGATTCCGCACGCGAACAGCTCGGTGGCGGTCTTGCGGGTGAGTCCGAATCCGCCGGCGGCGTTCTCACCATTGGCGATGACAAAGTCGATCCGGAGCCGGTCGCGAAGGCCCGGCAGCTCACTTCCCACGACCTCGCGGCCCGGCCGTCCGATAATATCGCCGATGAAGAGGACTCGCATGCCGACTTTCAATTTTCGCGCTGGCGTTGAACTGCCTTCGGCGCACGCGGGCGCATGCCATCGCGGGAGGTTGGACGGGACCGCCACCGCCGTTGGATTTGGATCCTCACGGGCCTGCAAGTGCAGGTGGGCGCCATATATCCGAGGCCACGGCCCCGGTCAGGGACAGCTCCCGGTGAGTACCATTAAGGCCCCTGGGTATCGCATTCCTGACGCGCGGGGCAGTACCCATCCGGGGCCAAACCTAGGCTCCTGCCACCCGCGCCGCAACCTCCCCCACCCGGTTGGCCGCGGTCTCGACGGCGGTGGCCGCCGCGCGCGCGCTGTCCGCCGCGCGGGCAAGCGCGTCGTCGCGCGCTTTGGTCAGATCGCCGATCTCTTGCACCCGCCGTTCCAGCAGAGTCTTGGAGTCGAAATACTCGTCGGCGACGAGCAGCGCAGCCATCAACAGCAGCCGCGGCTCTCCCGGCTGCCCCGCCGTCTTCAGGATTTCGCGGACCTTCGCGTCCACGTGTTCTGCCAGCCGCCGCAGACGCTCCTCCTCGCCGGCATTGCAGGCGATCGCATAGGCGCGTCCGTTGATCGTGACATCGACCTGGGCCATGCGCCGATTACACCGTTTCCGCCCGGCCGAGCGCCGCGTGGATGTCAGCGATTGCCCGATCGACGCGGCCTTCCACTTCCTCGGTCAAACTCGCCAGCACCCGGTTTTCCTCCTCGAGTGCAGCGATGCGCGCAAGCAGTTCCTCGCGTTCCTGCACGAGCGAGGCGATTTCGGCCCCGTCGCGCGCGTGCCGCCGGTGGGCTTCGCCAAGCGGCATGAGTGCCGTCTCCAGCCGGTCGAGCGCCGCCGCGAGTCTGCCCTTCGCCTCCTCCATTTGTGACATTCGGACCCCGTTTGCGATCATTGGACCATAGGCCGCGCGGGGAAACAGGGTCAACGAAAAGGCTCTCCCCTTGACGGGCGCGCGGACGCCTCGTTAAGGCGCACGGTCCGGCCGCATACCGCCGTAAGCCGCGGCCCTTTCCGAAGGAGGAGTTCCATGCCGATCCGGGTCGCCGTCAATGGTTTCGGCCGTATCGGACGGCTGGTCCTGCGCGCCATCGTCGAGTCCCGGCGAAACGACATCGTGGTCGTCGGGGTGAACGATCTCGGGCCGGTGGAAACCAACGCCCACCTGCTCCGCTACGATTCGGTGCATGGCCGGTTTCCCGGAACGGTGACGGTGGACGGCGAGTACATGGTGGTCGATGGCCACAAGATCCGTGTAAGCGCGATCAAGGATCCGGCACAGCTGCCGCACGAAGAGCTGGGCGTCGATGTCGCGCTCGAATGCACGGGAATATTCACATCGAAGGATAAAGCCTCGGCCCATCTGCGCGCCGGTGCGAAACGGGTGCTGATTTCCGCGCCGGCCGAGGGCGTGGACCTCACCGTGGTTTACGGCGTGAACCACAAGAAGCTGACGCGCGAGCACGTCGTCGTTTCCAACGCGTCGTGCACGACCAACTGCCTCGCGCCCGTCGCCAAAGTGATGCACGAGGCGTTCGGGATCGCGCAGGGTTTCATGACAACGATTCACAGCTATACAAACGATCAGCCCGTACACGATCAGTTGCACAAGGACCTTTACCGCGCCCGGGCCGCCGCGCTTTCGATGATTCCGACCTCAACGGGCGCGGCCAAGGCAGTGGGGCTCGTGCTACCGGAATTGAAGGGAAGGCTCGACGGTGTGGCCGTGCGCGTTCCCACGCCCAACGTCTCCCTGATCGACTTCAAATTCGTGGCAAAGCGGCCGACGACAGTGGATGAAGTGAACAGCGCCGCGAAGACGGCCGCCGCGGGCCCGCTCAAGGGCATCTTCGATATCATCGAAGCGCCGCTTGTCTCTTCGGATTTCAACCACAATGCCGCGTCGTCCAGCTTCGCAGTCGATCAGACCAAGGTCATCGACGGCACCTTTGTGCGCGTGATGTCGTGGTACGACAACGAATGGGGATTCTCGAATCGCATGGCGGATGTGGCCGCGACCATGGGCGCGCTGATCGGATGATTCGCCTGGGGCTTCGCACGCTCGACGATGTTGCCGTCGCGGGCAAGCGCGTGCTGGTGCGCGCGGACCTCAACGTCCCCATGCAGGACGGCGAGGTTGCGGATTCCTCACGCATTGACCGCCAGGCGCCCACGATTCGCGAACTCGCCGACAAGGGCGCGCGCGTGATCGTGCTGTCGCATTTCGGGCGGCCGAAGGGAAAGCCCGAAGAGTCGATGTCGCTGAAGCCGGTTGTGCCCGCTTTGTCGAAGGCTGTCGGCCGTCCGGTCGCCTTCGCAGGCGACTGCGTCGGCAGCGACGCCGAACGCGCGGTCGCGAAACTCGCGGATGGAGAGGTGCTGCTGCTCGAGAACACGCGCTTCCATGTCGGCGAGGAAGCAAACGATCCCGACTTCGCCAAAGCCGTGGCGGCGCTCGGCGATCTCTTCGTGAACGACGCGTTTTCTGCCGCGCACCGCGCCCATGCGACGACGGAAGGGCTGACGCACGTACTTCCTTCGGCCGCTGGCCGCGCCATGGAAACCGAACTCACGCACCTGCATCGCGCGCTCGACAAACCTGAACGGCCGCTGATGGCGGTGGTAGGCGGCGCAAAGATTTCGACGAAACTCGACCTGCTCGGAAATCTGCTCGGGCGCGTGGATGTGCTTGTCATCGGCGGCGCCATGGCGAACACGTTTCTGGCCGCGCAGGGGCTCGAAATCGGCAAGTCGCTGTCCGAGCCGGACCAGATCGACGCGGCGCGCAGGATTCTGCAAATGGCCAAATCGCGGGATGCTGCGCTCGTTCTTCCTGGCGACGTGGTCGTTGCCAAAGAATTCAAACCCAATGCGGCGAGCCGCATGGTCCCGGTGACGAAAGTCGCCCCGGACGACATCATTCTCGATCTGGGGCCGGAGTCGCTCGAAGCGTTTTCGGCACGCCTCGAGCAGGTGCGCACGCTCGTCTGGAACGGGCCGCTCGGCGCGTTTGAAACAAAACCGTTCGCGCGCGGTACCATCGAGGCGGCGAAATACGCCGCCGCGCGCACAAAATCCGGGCAGCTCCTCTCGGTCGCGGGTGGTGGCGACACGGTCGCGGCGCTCAACATGGCCGGCGTAACGGACGAGTTCTCGTACGTATCGACGGCCGGCGGCGCCTTTCTCGAATGGCTGGAGGGCCGCGAACTGCCGGGCGTTTCCGCACTCATGCAAGCGAGGGACAAACAGACATGAACACGGCCGAACTTTCCCGCGTGGCACATGCCATGGTCGCCAAAGGCAAGGGCCTTCTCGCCGCCGACGAAAGTTCGGGCACGATCAAGAAACGCTTTGACAAGATCGGCGTGGAATCGACGGAATCGAACCGGCGCGACTACCGCGAATTCCTGTTCCGCACTTCCGATGCGATGAGGAGCTGCATCTCGGGCGTCATCCTGTACGATGAAACAATCCGCCAGAAGGCGGCGAACGGAACGCCTCTCGTCAAGCTCATCGAGGAAACGGGCGCCATTCCCGGAATTAAGGTTGATCTCGGGGCCAAGCCACTTGCGCTCTGCCCGGGCGAGACAATCACCGAAGGTCTCGACGGCCTGCGGGAGCGGCTCATGGAATATCGCGGGCTTGGTGCTCGCTTTGCCAAATGGCGCGCGGTGATCGACATCGCACCAGGGGTTCCGACTTTCACCGCAATCCGCACAAATGCCCACGCGCTGGCGCGCTACGCGGCGCTTTGCCAGGAGGAAACGATTGTTCCGATCGTCGAGCCCGAGGTGCTGATGGATGGCGATCACGACATCGATACCTGTGCCCGCGTGACCGAGTGGGTGCTGAAGGAAGTCTTCTACGCGCTCTTCCAGCAGCGCGTGGTGCTCGAAGGCATGGTGCTGAAGCCCAACATGATCGTGCCGGGAATGAAAGCGTCGAAGCAGGTAAACCCGGTCGAAGTTGCCGAGCGCACGGTGAGATGCCTCAGGGCCTGCGTGCCTGCCGCGGTCCCGGGAATCGCGTTCCTGTCCGGCGGCCAGTCCGATGAAGATGCGACGGCGCATCTGAACGCAATGAACCAGATCGCCGGCCTGCCCTGGCCACTTACCTTTTCCTACGGTCGCGCATTGCAGGCGGCGCCGCAAAATGCCTGGGGCGGCAAGTCCGCCAATGTGCCGGCGGCGCAGCGCGCGTTTGCCCGTCGCGCGCACATGAACAGCCTCGCCACGCGCGGGGAATGGACTCCGGCGCTGGAAAAACAAGCGGCGTGAGCGGTCGCTGCCGGCTCTACCTGGTAACGCCATCGCGGCTCGAACCGCGCCTTTTCTCCGAAGACCTGAAGGCGGCGCTCGGCGCGGGTGACGTCGCATCGTTTCAACTCAGAATGAAAGATGCCGCAGACGATGACGTCCGCCGGGCGGCAGAAATGCTGATGCCGCTGACGCAATCGGCCGACGTCGCGTTCATCCTGAACGACAGGCCCGATCTTGCCGCCGAGCTGCGCTGCGACGGCGTGCATATCGGGCAGGACGACATGTCCTACAAACAGGCGCGCGCACTGGTGGGCGGGAATGTGATCGTCGGCGTCACCTGCCATGCCTCGCGGCATCTCGCGGTCGAAGCCGCGGACGCAGGCGCCGATTACGTCGCCTTCGGCGCGTTTCATCCCACTGCAACGAAGGAGCCGAAGGCCCGCGCTGACATCACATTGCTCCGCTGGTGGTCGGAACTAATGACAGTGCCGTGCGTCGCCATCGGTGGCATCACCGTCGAAAACGCTCCACCGCTGATCGAAGCGGGTGCGGATTTTCTCGCCGTCTGCGGCGGAATCTGGAGCCACGCAGACGGACCCGCCGCTGCGGTGAAAAGCTTTAATACGCTGTTTTGAATCAGAGAGACTCTGGCGCGCTGCGGCGAATCACGTTATATGCCGGATCTTCGTCGCAGGGGGAAAATATGAAAATCTATCGGATCGCGGCCGTCGCTGCGCTGGGCGTAGCTTTGTCCGGCTGCGCCACCATCATCGAGGGCACCACTCAGCCGGTTTCCGTAAACACGACTCCGGTTGACGGCGCCCAGTGCACGCTCAGCAATTCGCAAGGGACTTGGTATCTCACCACGCCCGGAAGCACGACGGTTCACAAGACCAAAACCGATTTGAACGTGACGTGCGCGAAGCCCGGCTTTCAGTCCGGCCATGTTGTTGCCGTGTCGCATTTCGGAGCGGCAACGGCCGGCAATGTCCTAGTGATTCCTATCTGACATTTGAATCCCGATTAGGATTCCCCAGCTGCGGCGGACGTGCGAGTCTGGCGCATGCGAACGGGAATATCCATCACGGTGAAAGCTTCGGACCGCAAGCGGCTGAAGGCAATTTTGCAGA